>CAZPHD010000016.1:0-60959 GCA_964586225.1 uncultured Fimbriimonadaceae bacterium | reverse complement strand
CTCCAAGATCCTCGGTTCGGGCCAATACACACGATTCCAGCAGTTGGCGCTTCAGCAGCAGGGTCCGTCCGCAATGCTCGATCCTAAGGTGACGGCCAAGCTTGGCCTGAGCCCGGAGCAGGTTGACCAGATCCGGAAGATCATTCAGGAGAATCGGCCTCAAATGGGTGGCCCTGGCGGTCCTGGACAGGGTCAAGGCGGCCAGCGTGGCGGCTTCGGCGGCGGTCAGGGCCAAGGTGGCGGCCAAGGTCAAGGCGGCGTTGGCGGAGGCCAGCGAGGTCAAGGTGGCCAAGGTCAGGGCGGAGTTGGCGGAGGTCAGCGAGGTCAGGGCGGACAGGGCCAGGGCAACTTCGAAGAGATGCGCAAGCAGATGGAAGCGCGCCGTGAGGAGATGAACAAGAAGCTTCTCGCTGTGCTCACCAGCAACCAGCGCAGCACCTGGAACTCGATGCTCGGCCAACCGTTCAAGTTCCAGCAGCCGGGCTTCGGCGGTCCTGGCGGACCGGGAGGCCAGGGTGGACGCGGCGGCCGTGGTGGCGGTGGCGGCGGCCAATAGCCTAACAACGACTCGTCAGGCCCCTGACGGCCCCGCCTCCGGGCGGGGCATTTGTTTGTAGTAGTTGGCCTGATGGCATGTTGGTGTGTTGGCGTGTTGGAATATTGGAATCGGACGTTGGTCGCGGACACTCCTGATCCGAACGCGCACAAGCCAACAGGCGAACAGGCCAACTCGCCGTCCCTACAGCCGCGGGCCAAGTGCTTCCGCGAGCCGTAGCCCGCAATAGGCGATCGACAGGGCCGCTGGGGTGGCCGCGACATACTCTTCCTGGTACACAGCGAAAACCACTCCCGGCGCGTCGAGCAGAAGCACCGTCCAGAACGCCCACCGTTGGCCCTTCCAGGTTCCGATCAGCGAAACCATTCGGACGATGAGAAGCAGCCCGCCGATCAGCGCGACCTTTGCCAGAACTTCAGGTTGCGCAAGAGCCTTGAACCATGGGTGATCTTCGATCGTCGCCGCAATCTCGGACTCCGACGGCGCGAGCTGCGACAACGAAGGCAAGCAACAGCAAGCCACCAAATGAGCCAGCACGAAAAGCTTGTCCCCCACAAACTGGCCGCGCCGCTTGCGTGGAGCGCGCTTACGAGGCGAGGTCTTGCGTCTGGGCACAGCTTCTAGACGAGAAGTAGGTTCGCTTAGCTGCTCGCGCTCGAGTAGCTCCGCAGCGCCCGTCGCCAGAACAAACGCGCGGCGAGCATAGCCACCAAAGTCCAAGCCACTCCCAACGCGACACTCGCGCCATCAAACCCGCGTACAAGTTGCTGCGAAGGCAGCGTGGCAACAAACGCCAGCGGCACCACATAGACAAAGAACCTCGCGAGTGCCGCCCCGTAGATGTCGATCGGATATCGCGCCACCTGCATCACGGACTCGCCAAGAACCCACAAATTGTCCACTCGAACCCACCAGATCCCGAGCGTCATCAGCGCCAAATTGAAAGAGTAGAAGAGCAACACAGAGCACACGAACAGCACGGTAAAGCCACTCCAATCGAGCAGCGAGGGCCAGCCATCCGCGGGCACGATGCCGATGATCAGCATCGCCACGCCCGCCAAGATCGTTCCGATCTGGTCGAAGTTGAATTTCCGACCCGAGACCCAAAACTGCGAATCCACCGGCTTGGTCAGGATGAAATCGAGCGTCCCCATACGAACAAGCTGTGGGATCTCCATGAGTGAGAACGTCGTCGCCATCGTCACCGCGTTCATCAAAAAGCACACCGCGGCGAGCACCATCCCGTCGGAGCGATTCCAACCCGCGACATCGTCGGTCTGGCCATAAACGACCAGCAGGATCATCACGAAGAACCCGCACCAGACCACGTTCTGAATCACTTTCGCAAAGAAGTTGGCGCGAAACTCAAGTTCGCGGGCGAACGAACTGGCCAAGAAGGTTCGGTAAATGCGCCAGTATCGCCCCATTTCTTGAACCTTACCCCGAGCAATGGCTCACCTCTTGCGGAACTTGTCGGCGACGAGCGGCGTTTTTCTGAACAAGCTCGGTTACACTGAGAGGGTCTGCTCCTGCGGACACACAAGCGAAATGGATATCGCCACCACCCAACAGAACCCAGAACCGATGCCGAATGATCCGGTAGGCGCGCGCCTGGAAGAGACCGCCGACGATCAACCCAGGTTTGACTTCCGGTCGATCTACCAATCGCCCGCGTTCATTCCGGGACTCCTGGTTGCCCTTGGCCTTGCCCTGGTCTTCCTGCCCTTGTGGCCCCGTCTGATCGACCTATGGAATGGAGAAGACGGCTACTATTCGCACGGCTTCATTGTGCCCCTGATGTCGGTCTATATCGTCTACCGAAGCTGGCCGCGCATCCGTGAGATACCAGTCAAGCCAGGCTACGTCGCAGTTCCGTTGCTGTTCTTGACAATCTACGCCATGTATCCGGCGACGTATTCAAAGATCGAAGGCTTGATGTCAGTCGGGCTTCTGGCCACGCTGATGTTCTCGGCTTGGATCGTCGCGGGTTTTCGGTGGATGTTGGCGCTGACGCCAGCCATTCTCTATCTTGGCTTCGCCCTTCCGCTTTGGCACGCGATCATCAACAATACGACGAACCCGCTGCAGATCATCTCCACGAAGGTGGCCTACTACCTGCTGAAGACGATGGGTTTCTACGTGTACCAATCCGATCCCACGGTCGTGTACATGAACAGCTTCCAGCTGAACGTCGACGTGCCGTGTTCGGGTTTGAAGCTCCTGCTGGCGCTGTCCGCCTTCACCGTTTTCTTTGTTCTGATCGCTCGCCTCAAGTGGGCGGCGAATCTCTTCATGCTCGCCATGATCCCCTTCTTGGCGATTCTCATCAACGGGTTGCGCATCGCCCTCATCGGCGTCGTTGGCGAAACCCAAGGTCGCGAGGCTGGCATCGCTTTCCACGATTACAGCGGCTACGTGACTCTCATCATCTGCTTCGTTGTGCTCTTTAAGATTGCGAGGATTCTCGGATGGAAGGACTGAAAGTTCGAACGTTTGCCGTTGCTGGCTTGCTCGTCGTGTGCGGAGTTGTGCTCCAAGCAATGCCGAAGGCCGAGCTTGATCGAAAGGACGAAAAGTTCATGGAGAACATGGCTCCCAAACAGGTGGGCAAGTTCCGATTTGAACCCAGCTTTGACGATCCTCAGCGCTCCTACAAGGTCGATGAGCGAACGTACGAGCTCCTTCAACCGTTTGGTGTCGTGGGTCGCGTCTACAGCGATGGCGTGAAGTCGTTTGATGTCTTGCTCATCTCAGGCAACGACAAGAACTGCTTCCACGATAACCGGGTGTGCTTCCAGGGCCAGGGATTCAATATTACGGGCCAGGATATTGAGACCGTCGAGACGCCCCGTGGGAAGATCCCAGTGACGTTCCTGAGCCTTCAACACCCGGAACGCGGAAACTTGATCGCGGCGATGTTCTTTAAAGGTCCAAGAAACGAGTGGTTCTCGCTACCTCAACCCCTGACATTTGCGATGTTCAAGGAGCAGTTGCGACTGGGCAAGGACTTGAACTCAACCTTCTATCGGATCATCCCTGGGGGCGGTGACACGGATCGCGATTCACTGAAGAAGTTCATCGGTGAGTATCTGGTCGAGGCCGAGAAGTCGAGCGACGGGTTCTTCTAGGGGAGTTGTTCGGGTTGGTTCGGGTTGCTCGGATTGGTTCGGGTTGGTTCGGGTTTGTTCGGATTGGTTCGGGCTAGTCGTATCGGAGTTGAATCCCTCCCCTCACGAGGGGAGGGTGCCCGAAGGGCGGGAGGGGTAGTACCTCGTGCGATCCAACCCTCCATCTCGATGCGCTCAACAAGGCAGCACCTCGAACAAACCCGAACCAATCCGAACCAATCCGAACCAATCCGAACTATCCCTACTTCGCTCGGTCAAGAACCTTGCGAATCCTAGCGAGATCAAGCGGTGCTCCCGACTCGTCGAACACCACTTTGCCCTCGGGGTCAATGATAACCAGTCGCGGAATCGCATCCACTTCGAGTGACTCCTGCGCTTTGCCGTCGATGTCCACGTAGAACGGATACGTCAACTTGGTTGTCGACATGAACGGCCGAAGGTCGGCTCGTGCCTCATCCGAAATCGCCATAAAGGCGACCTTGCCCTTGTACTGCCGGTAGAGCTCCTCGATCTGAGGCATCGTCTCCCGACACGGTGGGCACCATGTCGCCCAAAAATCAAGCAGGACATACTTCCCGCGGTGATCCTGGAGCGACACCTTCTCAACCGGAGGACCGATGGTTTCGACCGTGAAGTCCGCCGGAACGACAACCTTGTCGACGGGCTTGGCGCACCCGCCGACAAGGAGAAGCAGGGCTACGAACCCCGTGGCACGTATTGACTGATCCATGGTCCAAAGCTCTGCGGCGCGCGCGTCTGCAGATACAGGATACCGGGGCCCATGAACTCAGCGACAAACCCCTCGCCCGACGTAAAGGATGCCAGCAACCCCCGCGTCACCGTGCGAACCTGATAGTTCATCGTTTCGGTGAACGCCACAATGTGTCCGGTGTCCACGACGTAGGTCTGTCCAGGTGCCAGTTGCAATGCGTGGATCGCCCCGAAAGCGCTCGTCAGTACCGTGCCCGCTCCAGACACACGCATCAAGAAGAGCCCCTCTCCAGCAAAGAAGCCCCGACCACTCACCCGAGTCTCCAACTGAACGCTGAGGTCGCTCGCCAGAAAGCACCCGCTGGTCAACATGTAGCCGGGTCCACCCGTCAGTTCGAGCGAGATAATGTCTCCCAAAGAGCTGGGCGCCAAGACCACTTCGCCGGGGCCATGGGTCGCGGTAAACGTGGTCTGAAACAGGCTCTCGCCGCCGAGCAACCGGCCAAACGCTTTACCGAGTCCGCCGGTCACTTTCGAGTCAATCGTGATGGTCGCCGACATGCTGACCATCGCCCCGGACTCGGCACGAACCGCATCACCGGGATCTAACATCACACGGGCCGCCGAAAACGTGGGCCGATAGAGAAGTTCATGTCTCATCGATGTTGAGTATGCCACGGCGTGTGCCAGAATCGGCCATGATCTCCGCGATTCTGCTCCTGACCCTTGCCCCCGGCGATGTCACCTTTAGTAGCGCCAACCTTGGCTAAGCTGGCCACGCTTGTGAAGTCGTTGCCGTGAGACTGGGACCTTGAATCCCTGTGCCAGCGTGAAACGTAAGGATCGATGTGAACAACAGCGACTTCGTTTGGGACAAGGTGGCCGGCCTCGTTGCGATCGTGATCAACATTTGTTGCGTGGCGTTCGTTGCCGGGCTAGCTTCGGTGCTCGCGGCGGCCGGACTAACGGCGGGCGCGGTTCCCGGGTTGGCGGCAGGAGCGATCGTCGGTGTCGTGCTCATGCTCGTCATCGGCAGTAGCGTCCTGGGTGTTGTGGCCGGGTTCGGCATGCTTCAGGGCAAGCGGTGGGGCTTCTTGCTCGGCGCGATCGTGTTTGGATTGGCAACCCTGTCGAACCTCAGCGGCGGCAACGGTCTTGGCGTTGGTCTTGAAGCGGCGCTGATGATCTACAGCATTCTGCGCCTGACCGGTAACGTCGGCCCGCGCCTGGAAAACTAGTGCCGCGGGTACCATCCCTACGATGTCCAACGAACCCAAGCTACCTGTCGTCTTCTTTGATGTCGCCGCCGACGGCGAGCCTCTCGGGCGAATCGAGATGGAGCTCCGCACCGACGTGGTTCCGAAGACGAGTGAGAACTTCCGCGCGCTCTGCACGGGCGAGCACGGCTACGGATTCAAGGGTTCGTCGTTCCATCGCGTCATCCCCGAGTTCATGTGCCAAGGCGGCGACTTCACGAACCACAACGGCACGGGCGGAAAGTCGATTTATGGCGCGAAGTTCGAGGACGAGAACTTCGCCTTAAAGCACACCGGCCCCGGCGTCCTCAGCATGGCGAACGCTGGTCCGAACACGAATGGCTCCCAGTTCTTTCTGTGCACGGTCAAGACCGAGTGGCTGGATGGCAAGCACGTGGTCTTCGGCTCGGTTGTAAACGGCATGGATGTGGTGAAGAAGATCGAGAGCTTTGGCTCGCGGAGCGGGGCCACGACGAAGAAGATCGAGATCGTCGACTGCGGCGAACTCTAACCTTGCTCACGTAGCGCAGGGATGCCTCGTACTCTGCAGACGGCTTTACGCCGGCACGATTCAACGGGCGACTACGAAGTTTGGATGGACTCCCATCGCTCCCGCGTGACGCACGTCATCACGTCATCGCGAAACGCGCCGCGCTTCCAATATCGCCCCGGAACGCGGCCGATGACCTCGTAGCCCGCTGCTAGTTGCATTCGCAAAGACCGCTCATTCCCATCAAGGACCGAGCTCGTCAAGAGCCGTAAGCCCAAGACCTCAAACGCATACCGGGCGCGAACCCGAGCCGCGTCTGTCCCCAGCCCCTTGCCCCACATGTCCTTCGCCCCGATCACCGTGCCGGTCATTCCTGTCTGGTGTCGCCACGAGATGTCGTGGATGCCGCTTGTGCCGATATGCAATCCGTCCAGGGTTTCGATCGCGAAGTGGATCTCCGACTCTGTACCTCGTTCGGCACGCTCAATCCACTCTCGCTCGGCGAGTCTCGACAGCGGAAAGTCGCCGATGAGCAACCACTCGGTGACCTCGGGGTCGTTGAGCCACACAAGATAGTTTTCTAGGTGCCGATCCATATCCATCGGCACCAGCCGCACCTTCTCGCCTTCCCAGCCATACGCCATGCCAGAGCATAGCACGGGCGTATAATCAACCTATGAGCAACCGCGTCCTGGTCTTCGACACGACTCTGCGCGATGGCGAGCAGAGCCCCGGAGTTCGCCTCTCCATGCCCCAAAAATTGGAGATCGGGCATGCCCTCGTGGACCTCGGCGTGGATATCATCGAGGCGGGATTCCCGATCTCGTCGCCCGGTGACTTTGAGGCCGTCCAGACGCTCGCCAGAGAGCTTCGCGGCGTCCAAATCTGTGGTCTGACTCGAGCCCGCGAGAAGGATATCGACGTCGCTGGCGAGGCGCTGAAGGGAGCGGAGAATCCGCGCATCCACACCGGCCTGGGCGTCAGCCAGAACCATCTCGAGAACAAGTTGCGCATGACCCGCGAGCAGGCGCTGGAGACCGGCGTCAACGCCGTCAAGCACGCTCGCAAGTACACCGACAACATCGAATACTTCATGGAAGATTCGGGCCGGGCCGAGCCAGACTACGTTTATCAGGTCGTCGAGGCCGTCATCAACGCGGGGGCGACCACAATCAACGTGCCCGACACCACGGGCTACACCTATCCCGAAGAGTACAAGGCGCTCATCAAGGGCATTATCGAGAACGTGCCGAACTCGGACAAAGCGATCTTCTCGTGCCACTGCCACAACGACCTGGGCATGGCAACTGCGAACACGCTCGGCGGCGTCCTCGGCGGCGCGCGGCAGGTCGAGGTAACGGTGAACGGCATCGGCGAGCGCGCGGGGAACACGTCGCTGGAAGAAGTCGTGATGGCGCTCTACATCCGTCGCGACCTGTTCGGGCTCGAAACCAATATCAAGACGCAGAAGCTCCTGCCGATCTCGCGGATGGTTTCGCGCCTCACGGGCATGATGGTCCAGCGCAACAAGGCCGTCGTCGGCGCGAATGCCTACGCTCACAGTAGCGGCATCCACCAGGACGGCGTGCTCAAGGAGCGCTCAACCTACGAGATCATCGCGCCAGAGTTGGTTGGCGCGGAGAAGTCGGAGATCATTCTGACAGCGCGCTCGGGTCGCCACGGCCTGCGGCACCGCCTTGCAGAGCTTGGATTCAGCTTCACCGAGGAGCGGTTTGAGGAGCTCTACAACCACTTCCTGGTGATGGCGGACACGAAGAGCGAAGTGGGCGACGAAGACCTGCGCGAACTCGTGACGATGTAGGATGAAGTTCGATCTCGACGACTGGCCCGACGCGATCTTGGTCAGCGATCGCTACGAGCCCGACGGAAGCCTCGTGCTGGACTTTGAGGAGCCGTATCGCAGGTTGCGCCGACTCACGTTTCCTGCCGATTGCCGGCCCAAAATCTGGCACTCCGTGGAGACGATGAAGCGATCGGTCCACTACGTGGAGCTTCGATCGGCATCGCAATCGCAGGACATGCTAGCGGATGAGCATCCAGTCTGGCTAGATGACTTGTTGGCCCAGGTTCGGCCAAGTCGCTGGATCTACTGGTTTGTCGCCAACGCCGGGGAAAGCTTTGCCGTGGTCGTGACGAAGCCGACGGCGCCGCGAGCCGAGGATCTTGGGAGGAAGTGAGGTCCGACGTAGCCGCAGGGCCGTCGCCATCCCTCGAAAGCGACATCGACTGGCCCCGCCCATTGGCGGTATCCTGAGTTCACACCTATGAACTCCTTCCAAGCGCGCGCGACCCTCTCGCTGGCCGGAAAAGAACACACCGTCTACCGCCTGCGAACGCTCGTCGAACAGGGGCATCGGCTCGACCGGCTCCCCTTCTCCCTCCGAATCCTCCTCGAGAATCTCCTCCGATGCGAAGGCAACGGCACGGTCGCCAAGGCCGATGTCGAAGCCCTCCTGAACTGGGATGCCAAGGCAGAACCCAGTCACGAAATTGCCTTCATGCCCGCCCGGGTCCTGCTCCAGGACTTCACCGGCGTCCCTTGCGTCGTCGACCTTGCCGCCATGCGCGATGCGATGGCCGACCTTGGCGGCGACCCCAACAAGATCAACCCGCTCCAGCCTGTCGAGCTTGTGATCGACCACTCTGTCCAGGTCGATGCCTACGGTAGCGAAGCCGCCCTTCTCATCAACCGCGACCTGGAGTTTGAGCGCAACCGCGAGCGCTACCAGTTCCTCAAGTGGGGCCAGTCTGCGCTCAAGAACTTCAAGGTGGTGCCGCCGAACACGGGCATCTGCCACCAAGTCAACCTTGAGTATCTATCGCGCGTCGTGTTTGTGAACGATGAAGGCGTCGCGTATCCCTACACCCTGGTCGGCACGGACAGCCACACGACGATGGTCAATGGCCTTGGCGTGCTGGGTTGGGGCGTGGGCGGAATCGAGGCCGAGGCGGCGATGCTCGGCCAGCCGATCAGCATGCTGATTCCTCAAGTCATCGGTTTCCGCCTCACGGGCAAGCTCCGCGAGGGCGCGACCTCAACCGACCTTGTTCTGCGCGTCACCGAGATGCTCCGGCAGAAGGGCGTCGTCGGCAAATTCGTCGAGTTCTTCGGCGCCGGATTGCACACCCTGCCGCTGGCCGACCGTGCGACCATCGCCAATATGGCTCCCGAATACGGCGCAACCTGCGGCATCTTCCCGATCGACGCGATCACTTTGCGCTACATGCGGCTGACCGGACGATCTGAAGAGCAGATTCAGCTGGTCGAGGAGTTTTTGCGGGAGCAGGGCATGTACTTCGACGAGAACACGCCGGAAGCGGAATACACCGACGTCTTGGAACTCGATCTGGCGACGGTCGAACCGGCGGTCGCCGGGCCGAAGCGGCCGCAAGATCGTGTGCAGCTGGGGCTCGCCCGCGAGTCGCTCCACAGCGCATTTCCAGCGCTCGATGCGGTTACGCCTGAGCCAGAGAAGCTCTCCAATGGCTCCGTCGTTATTGCCGCGATCACGAGCTGCACCAACACCAGCAACCCCTCGGTGATGGTCGCGGCGGGTCTTCTTGCGCGCAACGCGGCTCGACTGGGCCTGCAGCCCAAGCCGTGGGTGAAGACGTCGCTGGCTCCGGGTTCGCGAGTCGTGACTGAGTATCTCAAGAAGGCCAACCTCCTGGACGATCTCGAGAAGGTCGGCTTCCACGTCGTCGGCTACGGCTGCACGACCTGCATCGGCAACTCCGGACCTTTGCCCGACTGGGTGAGCAAGCAGGTCCAAGACGAAGAACTCGTCGTCTGCTCGGTCCTCAGCGGCAACCGCAACTTCGAGGGGCGTGTCCAGCAAGAGGTTAAGGCGAACTACCTGATGTCGCCGCCGCTGGTCGTGGCCTACGCGCTGGCCGGGACGATGGAGATCAACCTCCAGAACGATCCGATCGGGAAAGACGGCGCCGGAAACGACGTGTTCCTTCGCGACATCTGGCCTTCGCAAGAAGATGTTGCGTCGGTGATCGAAGCCGCGGTCAGTCGAGAGCTGTTCGTCTCGTCATACGAGGATGTCTTCGAGGGGGATGAAAAGTGGGCCGAGATTGACGGGGGCGGCGGAAGTCGATTCGAGTGGGAAGATGAGTCAACCTACATCAAGAACCCGCCGTACTTCCGCGACATGACCGCCTATGCGCCGCGCGAGGTGCAAGATCTGAACTCGATGAAGGTGCTCGCGCTGTTGGGTGACAGCATCACCACCGACCACATCTCTCCCGCGGGCGCGATCAAGGCGAACTCGCCCGCCGGCGAGTGGTTGCAATCGCGCGGGGTGCTCCCCAAGGACTTCAACAGCTACGGCTCGCGACGCGGTCACGACGAGGTTATGGTGCGCGGCACGTTTGCGAACATCCGCCTGCGGAACCAGCTCGCGCCGGGAACCGAAGGTGGCTTCACGGTCCACCACCCGACGGGCGAAGTGGTCAGCATTTTCGAGGCTGCCGAGCGGTACGCCAAGCGCGAGACGAAGCTGCTGGTGATCGCCGGCAAGGAGTACGGCACGGGCTCCAGCCGGGATTGGGCGGCAAAGGGAACGTATCTGCTGGGCGTCAAGGCTGTGCTCGCTGAGAGCTTTGAGCGCATCCACCGTTCGAATCTTATCGGGATGGGCGTGTTGCCGCTCCAGTTTATGCCCGGTGAGAACGCGGCGACGCTCGGGCTCAACGGCACCGAGGAGTTTTCGTTGCTGGAACTGGCCTACAATGTGGACCTTCACTTCCGCGAGGGCAAGACACTTCGCATGCGCGCTACCGACGCGAACGGCGACGTTAAATCGTTCGACGTACTTGTCCGGATCGACACCCCGAAAGAGCTGGAGTATTACCGCAACGGCGGCATCCTCCAATACGTGTTAAGGCAGTTGCTGGCGAACTGATGGCCAAGACAACGCTTCTCGCAACTTGGCGTGAGCCGGGGGATGTGGCGATCCATGCCGCGTGGGGACGTCGTAACTCGGGCGGATCGCTTCGCGATGCGCTCGAAGCGGGCCTCATCGCGGCTGAACTGGATCCGACGCTTGTAGCCATCGGGCTGGGCTCGCTGCCGAATGCCGATGGCGAGGTTGAGCTCGATGCGTCGATGATGGATGGGCGCGATCTTGAGGCGGGTGCAGTATGCGGCGTTCGCGGGATTGTGCCGGTCATCTCAGTCGCCCGCAAGGTGCTCGAAGAGACGCCCCATGTCATGCTCGCCGGGGAGCAGGCGCGCCGCTTTGCCCTGAGCAAGGGCTTTGAGCCGCGGAACCTGATGACGGCGGACAATGTGCGGTGGTACGACGAGTGGCGGGCCAAGCCGCGTGAAGGAACCGAGGAATATGTCCACGCCCTCAGCGACAAGGAGCACCACGGCGATACGATCACGGTGCTGGGCTGGGAGGCACCGGGTCATGTTGTGGCCGCGTCTTCGACGAGCGGTCTGGCTTGGAAGCTGCCGGGGCGCATTGGTGATTCTCCGATTGTGGGTGCGGGCATTTACGCCGATGACGAAGTCGGCTGTGCCGGGGCGACGGGCTGGGGCGAAGAGCTCTGGAAAGCTGCCGCATCGTTCAGGACGGTGGAGCATATGCGGAATGGAATGTCGCCTCAGGATGCCTGTGACGCGACCATTCGACACATGATCCGCCGCCAGCCCAAGTCGACCGAAATGATGTGCGTGGTGCTTGCGATGTCGAACACAGGCGAGTTTGGCGCGGCGTGCACGACGGGTGAGTTCCCGATGTGGATCTGCCAGGACGGTGAGATCGAGATGCGACTGTTTGGCGTGCCGGGGTGATACAAGCGGACACCGGTATCACCGCCGCAGCAACAACCCGATCACCAAACCCACCACGCCGCCACCCAGAGCCGACCAGATCATGCCCGCACGCAGCTTCGCCTGGTCGGAGATCGAAAGCGGAGTGTTGTTCAGCAGCCGCACTTTTTCCACCGAAACCGTCTCCTCGGTGCCCCAGTAGTTGAAGGTTACGGTCAGCGTGTCGCGGTTGAAGCGCACGACCGGCTGGGTTACCCACATGCTCATGCTGGGCGAAAAGTAGTTCAGTCGCTGACCCGGCGAAAGCGCGATGTCACGGAGGTCCGAGATCGACACGGTGGCGTGACCGCCGTTGAGGAACTTCACGTTCGCCGACTGACCGTTGACCGCTTCCAACTTCGCCATATAGAAGTGCCGATCCGCCGACCGCGCAAACACATACTCGCCGGGCGCGGGGACATGGGTAGGGAAGCCAAGGCGTTCGCGGAGCGCCTGTTGCGTAGCCTCGCGCGAGATGCCGGCCTCCTCGGCCGCGACGAGATACTCCTCAAGTTCGTCATGCTGGAGTGCCTGTGACGACTGAATCTCTTGCGCGCGTCGCAGCACGTCGGATAGGATTTCCGGCTCGAGGTTTGGCATCGCTTTAAGGTTACGCGATTCTTGCGTTCAGGGTTGAGGCTTTGGGCGAACAAGTCGTGCTAGGGTTGCGTCCATGATCGCCGAAGTCTGGGCGGACACACTAAAAACGAGCGCCTCGCGATAGACGCGCTGGGCGGGATGATCGAAAGCGTTGGCGGCTCCGCTTGAACTCACCACTGCGGCATGCGCGCATCGAACCGCCAAATCAATCGCCCATGCCCGTCGCCGTAGGCGCTCGTCGTCCGCCAACTCTGGGGTGCTGCTGGCTAACGCCTCGCGGCAAGCCGTTAGCTCCTCATTTAGAAGTGTACAAGTTTGGCGAATGAAATCTAACTGTTTCTTTGAGGCGTTCTCGGCGACTATGTCGAGTCCAGCTTGGGCACAGCCCACCGCAAAGTGGCCCTGAAGCGTCACATTGATCTGGTCGTTGTTCTGAATCCACCCCGCAGGGCGCACATCAGTCACCATCTCCGCGGGCAAGAACCAGTTCATGAACTCACCTGACACCGTTTGTGCCGATTCCATCGCCGCGAGCTTCATGGGCGGGGAGAATCGCGCTGTCGCCCCGTCCTCTTCGGAGTCCACGAGCGGGACAATACCGAACACGGCCTCCCCACTCGGCAGCGCGGCCCCGATCACGAACTCGGGATAGATGCTCCAGCCCGTAATCCAAGGCACAGTGCCGTCAATACGGTAACCCCCATTGCACTCGGTCGCCCGGCACATCGGTGGTCCCGAACGTCTAAGTTGGCTGAAGCCAATCCCCATCAAGCGATCCTGGCCATGCATGTGCGGCAAGACTGATCGCTTGAGGTCGTCATTCGATCCCTTCGCAATCAAAGAGACTGCGCTTTGATGCTGCGTCTGCAGAAACGCCAGGGCTCCCGAGGCTCGCGCGACAAGTTCTTGGAACTGTCGAAACTCGGCTTCAGGCAATCCTGGTCCCCCAAAGGCAGAAGGTCGCCGCAGAGCCATCCAGCCTCGACGCGCCATCTCGGCCAGCGCCCCACCCAAGGCACCCGGATCGTGATCCAGAACATGGGCTGCTGGGTGAACTTCACCCAGCAGCCACGCTTCCGCCTCCGCAAGAAACTCCGACATCAGCCCTTGAGCTTGATCGTTGTCGGAGTCGCCTTGGTGCCGTCGGAGTTGATCGCGGTGACGGTCACGGTGTATTCGGTGTTCGAGCCGTTCACCGGTAGCGACATCCGAATCGATCCGGATTGCCACACGCCCTTGTCATTCACGTCAACCGTCGACTCGGTGATCGAGCCATTCACGCGAAGCGCACCGAGAACCGTCGTCGAGTAGGTGATCTTTATTTGGACCTTGGTGTTGGCGAGGCCCTTGCCAGCGAGCACCATCGGGTTGGGCGCGGTGGCGCCGTTCTGGATTGACGTGATCGTGGCGGGACCGAACGCTGCCGTGGCTTCGAGAACCTTGGGGATTCGCGTCGGAGCTTCAATCTCGAAGGTCGCGCCCGACTTCAACGTCACCTTGGCCGTCACGAGCGTGTTCTCGAACTTGTCGGTCGGCTTAACCACATAGCTGCCCTGGTACACACCGGCCGGGCTTTCCCGAAGAACGAGATCCTTGATGATCGTGCCTGCCGATACCGTCACCTTCGCGCCCGCTTCCGTTTCAATCTTGAAGCCAATCGGCTTGCCGACTTGAGCGTAATAGCGAGCGGTGTGTTGGAACGACTTGACGACCGAACCCGCGCCTGTCTCAACGATAAACGACGAGCGATAGGTTTGCGTATTGCCCGCCTTGTCGCTGGCTCGAACTTCGAGACTCACCGCGCCATTCGCGAGGTTGGCCGCGGGACGATAAATGAAGAAGTTGTCGGTGACCGTCGCCTTACTGGTGACATTCTGGCCATTCACGAGGATCTCCACGCTCGCACGCTCGATGCCCGAGCCGATGTCCTCGAAAATGCCCGAGATATCGGGCTGAGCAATCGTCACTCTGGCGCCATTCTCCGGCGTAACAGCCCGGAAGGTCGGCGCGGCAGTGTCGATATTGATCTGTCCAGCGGCTTGAATGAGCTTTTCGCTGGTGCCCACGCGAAGGCTGCCGATGAGCGTAGTTCCCTGGAGCACCACCCCCGAAGTCGGCGCGGTCCAGGTGCCTCGATAGACTCCCGCCTGACCCTCCGTGAGGGTGATCGTGTCGTTCACGCCTCCGATGCTGGCCGTGGCGACGCCGCCCGGAGTACCCGTCAGAGTTACTTGAACTGTACCGCCCGGGCGGATCCAATCATCGCGCACGACCTGGAAGTTCGAAATGGCGACGGTGACCCCGGATCCGGTCCCCGTTCCTGTTCCTGTTCCCGTCCCGGTGCCGCTGTCGGCAACGGTGATGTTGATCGTTTGGGTGGCTCCGTTATAGGCGACTTCCGCGCCCAGTGCCTCGCCCATGAACCGGAGAGGAACCATGGTGACGCCACTAATCTGCTGGGCAGGAACCTCAAGAGTGACCAGATTGCCATTCACGACCGCTGTCCGCTCACCCAGGCGCATCTGCAGGCTCGTGCTACCTCGTGTGGCCGATACCGTTCGCGTCGGACCATCCCACTTAACTTCGGCCCCAATCTTCTCCATCACCCCACGCAAGGGGACCATGATTCGACCATCAATGCGCTGGGGGCCGGTGCCGGTGAACTGCACGGCCTGACCATTTACGAACACGGAAATCTGAGCTTGAGCGGCGACCGATGCGCAGAGCATGGCCAACACGATGGGAATTCGTCGCATGTATCATCTTGACTTCTTCACTCAAGATTTTGTTGCGGATCGCCGCGCACGTTCGAAATCCGAGAAACCGTCGCTATACTACAGTGCGTCTCCAGGGGTTTCACAACGTATGAAAAGGGTCTTGCTTGTCCTAGGTTTAGCCGCGGCGTCTATGAGCGTCGCCCAGTATCAGCGTGATGGCGTGCGCTTGCTCAGCCGTATCCCGCTTGCCGATTTTCCCGGGGCGCCCAGCACCGGTGCCGCGATCTACGGCTACACCTCGGCTTCGGGCCGAGAATACGCGACGATGGGCGTCCGCAATGGCACTGCCATCATCGAAGTCACCAACCCTGCCTCGCCGGTGATTCGCGCCCATATCCCCGGTCCCAGCAGCCTCTGGCACGAGAACGTCGTTCTCGGCGACTATTGCTACTCGGTCACCGAAGGCGGTGGTGGCATTCAGGTCATCGACTTGCGCAACATTGACCTAGGCGTTGCCACGCTCGTGGCCACCTACACCGGCAACGGCCTCGACAACGTCCACACCATCCAAGCCGATCCCGCTACGAATCGCCTCTTTGTGAATGGCTCAAACCGAGGATTCCTCGTGCTCGACGCCAGCAACCCCACGTCGCTTGTCGAGGTCGGTCGGTGGACCACGAAGTACGTTCACGACATGGTGGTTCGGAACTTTACCAGCGGACCCAACGCCGGCAAGCAAATCGCCTATCTTTGCTGCGGCGTGTCTGGAGTCTACATTGTCGACATCACGACACCCGGCGCCATGGTCCAGAAGGGCACGCTCAACTACTACCCCGATGCGCAAGTCAACTTCTACTGTCATAGCGGCGCTCTGAGCCCCGACGGCAAGTACCTGATGATCAACGATGAGTTCGATGAGAATCGTGATCTCACCGGTTCCTGTACCACCATCGTCGTCGATGTCGAGAACCTCAACACGCCTACTGTCGTCAATCGCTTTCAGTCTGGGATCAACACGATTGATCACAACTCGCACCTGCGCGACGGCTTCTTGTTCCTTGCCGCTTATAAAGCAGGCGTCCGAGTCTACGACGCGCGCAGCCTGCCCGGACTGAGCGAAGTTGGCTTCTTCGACACCTATCCGAACAGCACCAATGCGAACTCCTACGACGGCGATTGGGGAGTCTATGCCGGCTTTGGCAGCGGCAACATCGTGCTTTCCGACATCAACTCAGGATTGTTTGTGCTTGACCCCACGGAGGCGATCGGCAAGGGCGCACCGCTCACCGGATTCAACGTCGCGCTTGGCGTACCCAATGGCACTCTGTCCGACCTGCGATTCTCCGACAACAAGCGGCTGGTCGTCACCCAGTCCCTTCTCCATGACGTGTTCGTGTTCGCCGAAACCACCCGCTCGACCAAGAACCTAGTCGACCTGGCCATTGAAGCCAAGGGCGTAGGTCGCGTCAACGTCCTTCTCAAGAATCACTCGACCGGGCTTTACATCCAGGTGGGATCGGTGATGCTCAGTTCAACCGAGCAAATGTTCTCGCTGAACAACCTTCCGGCCGGAAACTACGTTAACAGTAGTGGACAAATCGAAATCCGCCTGCGGAGCAAGGCCGAGCCGACCTTCTCGAATCCGCCGTTGGAGGTTGACATGGTCCGGGCTACGTTTCACAACTAGGACCTCCCTATGACAACCGCTTGGCTACTTGGCCTCATCCTCACGTCACAAGGCAGCCTGCCCACATCGCCCGTGACGTTCTCGAACCCTGGCCAACCGCTAGGCGGCTTGATCCCTCTGCTGTCGAAAGAAGCGGGGGTCTCGCTTGCCGTTGCCGACGCCATGCGGAACGACGTTCTCGTCATTCATGCCGACGGCGTGCCCCTCGACAAGGTCATGAAGCATATCGCGACCGCCTCCGAAGGCACGTGGGCCGCCTCCGGTAATAGCTGGACGCTCGTGCCCGACAACAATATCCGCGAACTCGCCCGCCGCCAGCGTCGCGCTGAGCGGATGAAGATGTTCGCCAAGGACATCGACGAATATCTCAAACCCGAGCCGAGAGGCAAGAACGAGAGCGAAGAAGACTACATGGATCGAGCGATTCCCCCCGAGTCGACCGCGATGATGCACATTGTCAAGCAGATCGATCTTGGGGTGCTCGTCGATATTGGTGACGGGCAACGCGTGGTCTTCTCCACCCAACCCACCCGCATGCAACGCGCGTTTTCGCCTAACGTCGCCGCCCTGCAGACCATCATCGCCGAGCACAACAAGCAGGTCTCCCAGAGCAATCAAAGCCCCCGCGAGAATCCCACCGACGAACAACTCGCGCGAAACCCCTATCTCCGTCGCTACATGGAGCGCGAGCGCCTCGTCGCGATCAACGAACCGCCCGCCAAGATCCTCCTTGTTGCCGAGCGCGGATCGGAGATGTTCGGCTACTCGGCACTCTCCCTTAGCCTCAAACTTTACAGCCGAGATGGCAAAGTCGTGTTGCGGGAGAGCACCAGCCTCTCTGGCGAAGACTTCGACTGGGAGAAGTGGCAAGAAGAGGAAGAGAATGAAGCCGACCCCAAGCCCGCGCCCAAAGATGACAGCCCCAAGCTTGTCCTCTCCGCGGCAGGCAAGGAGTTTGCAAAGCTCACCCGCGGAATGGAGGCCATGATGGGCGGGAACTTCTCGTTCAGCGATGAGCTTCGCGCCATGGTCAGCCGGCCCCACGAACATGAACCCCTCGCCTACATGCTCGGCGACTATCTTGTCCAGGTTGCCAAGCACAAGAAAGCAGTGCTTGTGGCCAACTTGCCCGACTCCGCCATCGAGAGCTCGTCCCTGGTCAGCGAAACCACCACTGTGAATAGACTTTTCGCGGCCGTCAGCGAAGACGACAACATCGAGGTGACAGAAGCCGATGGCGTCATCACGATTTGTCCGGCGAACGGTGATCTGTGTCGATCAACCCGCACCGATCGCACGGCTCTCGCCCGCTTGCTCGCATCGGCGAAAGGTCGATCGATTCCCCTGATCGCACTCGCCGAGTTTGCGACCAAATCCCCGGCCCTGACGTTTGATAGCCAGGTCGCGCTCCTGCCGATCATGATCGTTGCCCCTGGCGTCCTCCGCTCCGCCTACGATCCCAAAGCATGGCAAGGGCTGGCCCTCTATGGATCGCTAACCTCGCTCCAGCGACAGGGGCTCGACTCGGGTGGGCAGCTCAACCTGGGCACTCTCACACCAGTGCAACTCGGATATACCAATCGCCTCGTCTATGGTGCGGAACCCGCGATCCTGCTGGACGGCGACGAGCCAGCCGAGGATGAAATGTTCGGCGGCATGATGGGCATGATGATGCGCGGCTTGGGTGGCTTGTCCGACGACAGCGACTATCGCCAGGAGCCGACCGAGATTGCGCCCAACGGCCTCGTCGGACCGGGCTTCATCCACGCCAAGATCGCCAGCGACGTCGTGTTCGAGCCCACCGGTTCGTCGTCGTCGCTCTCCATGATGATGATGGGCCTCGCCGGTCCCGAAGAGCTGGCGATGTTCCAAATGATGCGCGAGGCGGGCGGGGCCGAAGCGGCGATGTACCTTCCCGATCTGAAGGAGTTCCGCATCGGGCAGCGCAAGATGATCGACCTGCGCGTGCAACTCGCCCCTGCCGCTTCCACCCGCACGGCGCTGTTTGATGAGAGCGTGCCTCAGGACGGGCCGAAGTACACAATGGAATCCCTGCCCGCCGAAGTAAAAGCGCGGCTGGAGAAGGCTCGGGAAGCGATGAACAAGATAGGCATGGGTGAGTTGGGCTACCTGGGCTCCACCCGCCGGCGCGTGCCGCCGCCGTAGGGAAATCTGATGCTCCTCCAGGCTGTCTTTCTTCTTTGTGCGACGCTACCCCAACTTCCGGCGACACCGGTGACCCTTACCAATGCAGGTGCACTGCTGGAGGTATTGGTTCCGCTCTTGGCCAAGGAGTCGGGTGCATCGTTAGTTGTGTCGGAACAGATGCGGCCCGAAGTGGTTGCAGTCCACGTGGAGGGTGTCACCCTAGATCAGGTTCTCACTCGCATCGCCCAGGCTACGGAGGGGACTTGGGAGCGATCGTCCGATCGTTGGATCCTTGTGCCAGACAACGACGCTCGAGAGTCGGCGCGCCGGGCGCGCCGGGCACGAAACCTCCAGGTCCTGGGCGAGATACTAGATCGCAGACTCAACCCCAAACCAAGAAGTCCAGAGGAAACGGACGAGCAGTACAAGGCCCGACTGCCAGAACCCACGTCGGTGGCTGTTGCGAAGCTCATTGCTCAGGTGGGTCTTCCGGCGCTCCTGGACATCCCGGACGATGGCCGGGTCGTTTATTCGACGAATCCCACTGCAATGCAGCGAGCGTTCACGCCGAATAGAGAGGCGATCGCATCCCTGATCTCGAAAAATGACAGAAGGGTGACTGAGTATCAGAACACGGCGTTGGCTCCGTATAATCGCCGTCTCGAGGGGCCACCCGCCAAGATTCTGCTCACGTTCTTGGCGTCTTCCGAGGCGGGCGACCTGACGATTTTTGCCAGCGTGAAGATCGTCGATGCTCATGGCAGGATCGTGATTAGCGAAAGCTCGTTTCTCGATAAAGACGATTCAGAACACTTTGATGTCGTGAAGTTTGAACGTGAGGCAAAAGCGAGACGGGCTATCAAGGATGACAGCCAAAAGCTAGCAACGACTGCGCTCACAAAGAACTATTTTAGACATCTTCGTGGATTCCAACCATCCTCTGAGGACGACAAGGAGTTATTCAGGATACTGTCTCATCCGGTTGAGCACGAGCTGCTGAGCTATCTGGTAGGCGACTATCTGATCCAAGTAGCGAAGCTACGGCGCTTGGCTCTGATCGCGCACTTGCCTGATTCGTCCGCCAACGTCGCCGTCGGAGAGACAGCGACAGTCAACACATTCTTGACCCGCATGGAGTCGTGGGGAGGCGTTGACATCAAGTCCGATGCTGGGTTCATGACCGCCGCTCCCAAAGATGGTGACGAGTCGCGTGCCCAGCGGTTAGACCGTCGTGCAACGCTGGAACTTCTCAAATCAATTGATGGCGGACTGATCTCATTGAGCGATCTCAGTGAGTTCGCGTTGAAGGCTCCGAGCCGTGGATTCAGTGACCGGTTCCCAATGCATCAACTTTCAGTCCTTGCTCCGCTGATGGCGCAGACCGATTATGTGGGACTTGACTTGGCGGTTCTCAAGCTGTACGGCTCGTTGAGCGTTGCGCAACGTGACGCGCTCGAAGATGGCCGCCCGCTTGCGCTCTCAAACGTCTCCCCCTTGCAGCTCTCTTTTGCGAGGAAACTGGTTTATGGGGACTTCGGCCATGTTGTCGTTGGAGGTGAAACGCAAGAAGACGAAGCGACGGAACTTCTACTTCACATGGGGATGCTTGGAAGTGGCGTAGGAGTGTTTGGTGTGCGAGATATTCGGCAAGAGCCTACTGAACTTGTGCCCAATGGTCTAGCCAGTGCGTTCTTGCAAGCAACGGTTACAAAGGACGTCATCTTTCAAACGGTTAGCACAGATGTATCAAGAAGGGCCCTGATGAACAGTGTGCTTACCCCGGAGGGCATGATGTTGATGCAGAGGTTGGAACACGAGTTACCGGCAGATTTCGCTCGAGACTATCCAGACTTCAAGAAGTTTCGGATAGGTCATCTCAAGCGCATGGACATCCGACTTCACCTGGCTCCTCAAGTCTCCATTCCCGCGACACTTTATGATTTCGGCGTGCCAAGAACAAACCCGCAACTTACTCTAGACACGCTGCCAAAGGATGTTGTGGCTCGGCTGGCTGTGGCACGTGAGCGGGTGGCGAAGCTGAATCTTGAAGTGGGCGCCACTCGACGAGTGCCACCGCCGTAAACTCACCTGTTTTTCACCTCAATCTGATGATGCTAACAGTCGCTCCCGTGTCCGTCTCGTAGCCGCCGGTTGCACTCGTACCGGCGTTCGTGGGGCTTTAAATCGCTTCGTAGTGACTCTTCAAGACCTCATCAAGACCCAATCATCTCCTCATCAAACACTTGCTGATGAGGAGATGAACGGGTGAAGAGGGGGTGTTCATGGGGTCCAACAACGCCCAAACAAGCCACCCCCAGCCCCCTCCCCGCGAAGAGGGGGAGACATGAACGTTGACCATGTCAGATAGAATCCGGGCGTGAGACTAATCTATTGCAAGCTCTGTCGCTTTGCGGATGAGTTCGCTGGGCATGGAAAGACGCTCGTTGGATTGTTCGACAACATTGCTTCGAGCAGCTATCCTTGCCCGTCTCCACCCTTGACCGTGAGCCTTGAGATCGAGTGTGAGGTGGCCGAAGCCGGTCGGCCGATGCAGATAGAGCTGGTCTTCATTGATCAGGATGGAGGAACGCTGATGAAGGTGGCGACATCCGGTCATTGTCCTCCGGCACTTGGCGGATGGCCGGGGCGAATTCAACTCAACATTCCTTTCGAGGGCGGAATGATGACCATTCCCAAGGCAGGCCCCTACCGATTCGATGTGCTCGTCAATGGAGTCCACTTAGGCTACGAGCGCTTGCTGTTTCTGTAGGCGCGGATGGACCCCTCACCCCCCAGCCCCCTCTCCTCGAAGACGAGCCACTTCGAGGAGAGGGGGAGTTTCGGAACCCCAACAAAACGACCCGCAGTAGGAGAACCATGACGCACTACACGCCCGAGTACACGCGACGCCTATTCCTACAGCACCTCATGGTCGGGGCGGCGTCGCTCACCGCCGTTCGCGCGTTCAGCGAGGAAGCCCTGCGCTTCATCGAGGACGGTCACTTTCTCGATGAGCTCGTTCGAACGCCCAGCCAAATCGAAGGCCCCTTCTATCCCACAAAGCTCCCGCTCGACGTCGACAACGACCTCATCCTCATCAAGCCGAGCACGACGCCCGCCGTCGGCAAAGTCACCCACTTCACCGGTCGCGTGCTGGACCTGAAGGGCGAGCCGCTCAAGGGGCTGGCCGTCGAAATTTGGCAAGTGGACGGCAACGGCGTGTACCTGCACGAGGGCAGCGACAACGGCGACAAGCGCGATCGGAACTTCCAAGGTTTTGGCCGATTTGAGACGGCTTCCGATGGCGCTTTCAAGTTCCGCACGGTCAAGCCGGTTGCGTATCCGGGTCGAACGCCGCACATTCACGTGAAAGTGAAGAAGGGCGACCGCGAGCTGCTGACGACGCAGCTCTACATCAAGGACGATCCTGGCAATGCGCGAGACGTGCTCTTGAATGCGATTCGGGACGAGCGGCAGCGGGCGTCGCTGATCATGCCGTTTACACCGGTTGCGGGTTCGCGCGTGGGAGAGCTGGCGGCGCGGTGCGACTTGGTGCTGGGCTTCACGCCGGACGAGCGAGACTCATAAGCCGTAACGAGAGAGCCTGACGGGGCGTCCTGAAGAAGACATGTGCTCGCGCAGCACAGGAGGTTTGATTCATGAACAGCAGCAGAGTTCTTGGGCTCAGCATGATCGCGAGCCTGCTGGCGTTCCCGGCGAGCGCCCGCGCCGACAACATCTTTGAGCGGATTGCGGTTGCCGTGCTGGCGGAGAAGTTCGGTATGGACACCCGTGAGGTCATTGTGCTTCAAGAGCAGAGCCGGTTGCCGATTTACGAGCTGGCGCCGATTTTTGAAGGCTCCTATTACTTCCTGCAGCGACCGACCACCATCATGCAGTTGCGTGAGCAGGGCTTGGGTTGGGGCCAAATCGCCCAGCGGGTTGGCATGCATCCGGGGCAGTTCAACAAACTTCGGAATCAAGGAGCCTTTGATCGTGATCGGTTCTGGGCCACGTCGTACCGCGATCGGTTTGGCACGCCCGAATCGCAGATTGTAGTGGTTCGTCAGCGAGGTGGAAGCCTTGAAGACGTGTTGGCCTCGATCATCGTCGGGAAGTTGACGAACAAGCCGCCTCAGGATATCTACGCGCGGTACATGACGGAACGCTCTTGGGCGACGGTGGCGAGGGTCCACGACGTGCGGTTTGAGCAATGGTCGCGTGTCAGCTCTCCGGTTCGTGTACGGTATGTTATCGAGGCGCCCAAACAGAAGCCGCAGCCGGTTGCGAAGCATCGTGGCTCAAGTAAAGCCAAGGACGTCGCCAAGAGTAAAGGCAAGAGTCAGGGCAAAGGGAAAGGCAAAGGCAAGGGCGGATAGCCCCCCACCCGCAGCTCCCTCTCCCCTCAGGGGCGAGGGGGCGTTCGGGTAGCCTCAAAGCCGCGTGAAAGTCGCCACCTACAACGTCAACTCCATCCGGCTCCGAGCGCCCATTGTTCAGGAGTGGCTGGCGGAGCATGAGCCCGATGTCATGGTCGTGCAGGAGACCAAATGCGAGGACGCCAAGTTCCCGCACGACGCCTTCGAGGAGGTCGGTTATCACGCCACGATCCATGGGCAGAAAGGGTTCAACGGGGTGGCCATGCTCAGCCGCGAGCCGCTCTCAAGAGTCTCGACCGGGCTGAATGATCCCCTGTTTCCCGAGGATTGCCGCGTAATGATCGCCGAGTTGAACGGCGTGGCGATCATCAACACCTACGTTCCGAATGGCACGATGGTTGGCGGCGACAAGTGGGAGTATAAGCTTCGCTGGCTGGAGCGGTTTCGGACCTTGATCGCCGAGCGCTTTCGGCCCAGCGACCCCGTGATCTGGATGGGCGACATCAACATCGCGCCCACACCCGATGACGTGTATGATGCCCACAAGAAGCTGGGCGGGGTCGGCCACCACCCCGACGAGTTCAGCCGCCTGCAGGCGATTACCGAATGGGGATTCAGCGACTGCTTCCGCCGATTTACGCAGGGGCCGGGCCATTACACGTACTTTGACTACGTGATCGTCACGTCGGTCCAGCGCAATCTCGGCTGGCGGATCGATCACATTTATGCATCCGAGGGGCTCGCGTCGTCTTGTACAGCATGCGAGATCGACCTCGAGCCACGGCGGATGGAGAAGCCCTCGGACCACACCGTCGTGTGGGCGGAGTTTGACCGATGATGTTCCTTACTGGATTTCTGATTGGCCCCGATCCCATGCCTGCGCAGTGGCGCGACCCCGGCTACAACCGACTGCTCTGGATTCAAGGGCCGCACTGCGATCAGCGCGAGAACAATGCGCCCGTGGACACCATCGTGCTTCACGCCACCGTCAACGAGAGCCTGGAGAGCACAACACGCTGGTTTATGAACCCAGAGGCGCGGGTTAGTGCGCACTTCACGGTGGGTAAGGATGGCAGCATCGTGCAGCATGTGTCGACGTTCGACCGCGCCTGGCATGCGGGGGTGAGTCGCGATATCGAAGGTCGCGAGCGGGTGAACAACTTTAGCGTGGGAATCGAGATCGTGAACAAAAATGACGGGATCGAGCCGTATACGGAAGAGCAGTATCGGGTGGTGGACAACCTGGTGGGGATGCTGAAGCGGCGGTTTCCGACGATTCGCTACATCACTTCGCACGAGTTTGTCGCGCAGCCGAAGGGGCGCAAGTCGGACCCGAAGAACTTTGACTGGGAACGACTGCGGCACTGGGAGCCGAACATCAAGTTAGTGCCATGAGTTTGCTCGCATTAAGTGTCGTGGTAGCGGCGGGCGCTTCGGAGATTCCCCCGGAGCCGCGTCGTGAGTTCCGCGCCGCCTGGGTGGCGACAGTCGACAACATCGACTGGCCATCGAAGCGAGGTTTGCCGACCGAGAAAGCAGTGGCGGAGCTGAAGCACATCTTGGACACTGCCAAGCGCCTGAACTTCAATGCCATCGTCTTCCAGGTGCGCCCGTCGGCAGATGCGCTGTATGCGAGCGAGATTGAGCCGTGGTCGGAGTACCTCACCGGCCAGCAGGGCAAGGCGCCGGAGCCGTACTGGGATCCGCTGGCGTACGCCGTTCAAGAAGCGCACAAGCGCGGGCTGGAGCTCCACTGCTGGTTCAATCCCTACCGGGCGTGGCATCCGGCGGCGAAGGGTTCGCCGTCGCGGAACTACGTTGGGATGACGCACCGCCACGCTGTGCGGAACTACGGTCGCTATCAGTGGATGGATCCGGCTGAAGTAGACACCCAGCAGCGCACGATCGACGTGATGATGGATGTCGCCCGACGCTACGACATCGACGGCGTCCACATCGACGACTACTTCTATCCCTACAAAGAGCGCGACAACCAGGGCCGGGCGCTGGACTTCCCGGATGACGCGAGTTTTGGCGCGTATCGCGATTCAGGCGGACAGTTGGGGCGTGACGACTGGCGGCGCGATCAGGTGAACCAGTTTGTCGAGCGGTTCTATCGCGAGCTGAAGAAAGAGCGACCTTGGGTGAAGTTCGGCATCAGCCCGTTTGGGATCTATCGACCCGGCGTGCCGGAGGGCATCAAGGCGGGCGTAGATCAATATGCCGACTTGTACGCCGACGTGAAGAAGTGGTGGAATGAGGGTTGGCTGGACTACCTCAGCCCGCAGCTGTATTGGCCGATCAACCAGACCGCGCAAAGCTATCCGAAGCTGCTTGACTATTGGAAGAGCGAGAACACGAAGGGCCGACATCTCTGGATCGGCAACTATTCGGGGAGGTTGGATGCCGCGAACGGGAACTGGTCGACGAGTGAGCTGTTGGAGCAGATTCGCCTCACCCGCGAGAAGGGCGCCGGGGGCAACGTGTTCTTCAGCATGAAGACTTTCCTTCGTGACTGGAAGGGAATCAATGGCGCCCTGACTCGAGGGCTCTATGCCGCGCCTGCGCTAGTGCCCGCTTCGCCATGGCTTGATGCCGAGGCCCCTCTCGCTCCGGTGCTGGAATCGCGAGAGCCGATTGGGGCGGCCCTCGTCGCTCGATGGAAGTCGGAAGGGGAGCCAGCGCGGTTCTTCTGTGTTCAAGTGCGTCGGGGCGGCCAATGGCGCGTTCAGCAGATCAGCAGCGATGCGAGCGTGCACCTGACGCAGTTGGAGAAGATTGAAGGGGTGGCGGTGGTTGCGATTGACCGCGTGGGCAACGCCAGCCCGCCGCTGCTGTTCTCGGCGAAGTAACGTCTCAGTGTGGCTTTGGTTCGACGAGGCGCGCGGGGAACTTGTACCGCGCATACCCAGGAACAAGAAGGGCCCTGGCTGGAGGGTCATTTCGCCGGGGCCCGAGGGAGATCGAGGCCGGTTTCCGCCAAGGGGAGAGCAAGCGCGGATCCGTGCCTCGTTTATATTTTTACGCGAAGATGTCTAAACTCTGCGTGGATTACGCCTTTCTGCTTCCAAGAGCGCAATTTTTGGCCGACTGGTATCCTTATCCCATGAGTGAGACGCCGCCAAACGGCGAGCGGACCTGCATTTACGACCCCCTGATCGAGCTGATGGCTCGGTTTGAGCACGTCAAAGCCGCCGCCACCGGATCCGACCCTTTTGAAGGGCTGGACATCGCTCAGACCCTGCAGAAGCACATTGTCGACGGTGTTAAGAAGAACCTTGAGCGTCACCTCGACGAGGCCCTTGAGCAGTACAGCGCCCTCACGATCATCAACGAGATCCTGCTTGAGGGCATGAAGACCGTTGGTGAGCTCTTCGGTGCGGGCAAGATGCAGCTGCCGTTCGTGCTTCAGAGCGCGGAGGTGATGAAGGCAGCCGTCCGGCACTTGGAACCCCATCTTGACCGCGTGGAGGGCGTGGAGAAGGGGAGCATCCTGCTGGCCACAGTCGCGGGTGACGTCCACGATATCGGCAAGAACCTTGTTGACATCATCCTCTCGAACAATGGCTACCGAGTGGTCAACATCGGCATTAAGCAGCCGATCAACAGCATCCTCGACAAGGCTCGCGAGCACCAGGTGCAGGTTATTGGCATGAGTGGCCTGCTCGTGAAGAGCACGTTGATCATGCGTGACAACCTGCTTGAAATGAACGAGCGCGGACTGCACGAGTTCCCGGTCATTCTTGGTGGCGCCGCGCTCACCCGCGGCTATGTGGAGCAGGACCTTCGCAGCATCTACCGAGGGCGCGTTCACTACGCGCAGGACGCGTTTGAGGGTCTACGGCTCATGGACGAACTCGCGAATACGACCGATAGTGAGGTTGCTTCAGAAGACGAAGAAATCCACCGTGTGCCTTCGCACCGGACCGATCCCCTCGATCCCGCACTGTTCGCCTTCGACGGCACGCGGAGCGCAATCGAGCCCGTCTCGGATCCTCCCGCTCTACCATTCTACGGAAGCCGAAGCTTTGAACGATTCGATCTGTTTGAGATCTACAAGTATGTCAACCCGATCGCACTGTTCCGCGGGCAGTGGCAGTTCCGCCGGCAAGACGGTATGGGCAACGTTGAGTTCAATGCATGGCTCGAAGAGAACGCCCAGCCTATCTTCAAGCGGCTACAGCGTGAGCTCGCTCGGGTCCTCCAGCCGAAGGTGATGTGGGGCTACTATCCCTGTGCGAGCGAAGGCAACGACCTCATCATCTATCGCGATGATGAGAAAACCGAATGGTTGCGGTTTACCTTCCCACGGCAACGCGATCAGCGGCGGCTCTGCCTCAGCGACTTCTTCTTGCCCGCTACGGCCGGGCGACGCGATACGGTCGGTTTCCATCTTGTGACGGTCGGCGGGGAAGTGTCGAAGCTCGAGCGGAAGCTCTTCGAAGCGGGCGACTTCCAGGAGTATCTGTTCGTGCACGGCATGGGCGTCGAAACCGCTGAAGCGCTGGCCGAGTATTGGCACCGCCAGATTAGGCGTGAGATGGGCATCGACGACCAAGAACCCGACGATCTTCGCCTCGTGTTCAGCGCGAAGTACCACGGCGCGCGCTACTCGTTTGGCTATCCGGCGTGTCCGAATCTTGAAGATCAGGGGAAGCTGTTTGAACTGCTCGATCCGACTCCGATCGGCGTTTCGCTGAGTGAGGAGTTCATGCTCGTGCCCGAACAGAGCACGAGCGCGATCATCGTGCATCACCCCGAAGCGAAGTACTTCAACATTCGTTGAATGGTGGGCCCGGTGGGAATCGAACCCACGACCAAGCGGTTATGAGCCGCTAGCTCTAACCTCTGAGCTACGGGCCCGCAAGCAGTCCTATCATACCGTCTCGCTAAGATCGATCACGTTCGGCTTCCAGTCGAGGCGCGCGAGCGTTTCGAGGTACTCCGCCTCCGTGATCTGGTCTGGCCGCTTGCCGAGCAGCGCCACAACCACGCCCTCCATCACGTTCGTGGCGAACGTCTCGCCACCCATCACGGGTGTTGTGGTGATGACGCGCCGCACTCCCGTCGTGCGAAGCCAGTCCAGGTCCGCTTTGCGCACGGTCTGGGTGATGATCGTCTTGCCGGGCATCCGGTCGGGGGCATAGCGCCGGATGTAGTGCCAGTCGCCACAGATGAGGGTGGCGTCGGCGAAGTACTTCGGGAACTTGGGCGCACGGGTCTCCTGCTTCTCTCCCGTGGGATAGAACCACTTGAGCGGAAGCCGCGTGATGATGGGAAGCATGACCGCGCCGAGGAGTTTGACCGTTCCGTACGACCGCACAGGGATTCGCACTCCGAGGCCGAACAACAAGTCGCCGTAGGTAGTTTTCGCTCCGACTTCAAGAAGGGCTTGCGCCATTCCGAAGCGATCGACCGCCGAGACGAGTAGTACGCGCTCCTGGGTGAAGTTCACCGTGCCTTCGCGCTGAAGTCGGCGGATGGTCTCGCGCTCCAGGGTGTGCTTGAGGCCCGAGCCATCGACAACCGGTGTCTTCTTTGCGCCCGAGATCAGGCGCTGAATCTGTCGAAACGCATATCGCTTCTCACCAACGACGACGTAGATGTCGGCACCGCCAACGCCAAGCGCATCAACCTGGCCGTCGAGTTCGGCGAACATCTGGGCGAACTTGTTGAGATCGCCGTCGGTGCCGATCCGCTCGATGCGGAACGGCGTGCCCAGGATTTCGATCTCATGTGCCTTGTTTCGCTTCGACGATCCGAGCGAAACGGACACGACGCGTTTCATCGCCTAGAATCTTACAACACGTTTGCCCGCGGCAACAATCTTCTCGACCGAAGGGAGCACATGCAGTTCGAGCGGCTTAGCCCACGGCACGGGCGTGTCGAGTCGAGTGACTCGCAGAGGGGGCGCGTCGAGATACTCGAAGCCCTTGTCCGCGATGCGGGCAATGATCTCCCCGGCGAAGCCGCACGTCATTGGCGCTTCGTTCACGACTACAAGGCGGTTCGTCTTGGCGATGGACTTGAGAATCGTCTCCTCGTCGAGCGGCACGAGGGTGCGAATGTCGATGACTTCTGCATGCACGCCTTCTTCGGCCAGCAAGTCGGCGGCCTTCAAGCAGTGATACATGTTCTGACCGTAGCTCACGAACGTGACGTCGGACCCTTCTCGGCGAATGGCCGCCTTGCCAAACTCGAGCACGTAATCACCTTCCGGAAGCTCTTCAGCAATCGTGTTATCTCGATAGAGCTGCTTGACTTCGTAGAAGAGCACCGGGTTACGATCGCGCAGGGCATACTTCATTAAGCCCTTGGCATCCGCAGGCGTCGACGGGCAGACAATCTTGATGCCCGGCGAGTTGGCAAACCAAGCTTCGTTCATCTGGCTATGGTAGAGTGCACCTCCACCATAGCCGCCCGCGGGTCCGCGGATCACAACGCCCATATCAGCATCGCCGGCCGTTCGGTAGTAATAGGTGGCGAGGTTGTTAACGATCTGATCGAAACCGCACGAGATGAAGTCAATAAACTGCATTTCGGCCATGACCGTCTTGCCATTGAGGCTCATTCCGACGGCAGAGCCAACGATCGCGGCCTCACTGATCGGGGCATCGATGACGCGTCCCGCGCCGTATCTCTCCTGTAGCCCTTCGGTGACACCGAACGCTCCCCCGAGCAGGCCGATGTCTTCGCCGATACAAATCATATCGGAGTTCGATTCCATCTCTTCATGGAGCGCTTCTTTGATGGCGGTGAGAAAGTTCTTCTTCATTGTGGATTTTAGATTTTGGATTTTGGATTGATTAAGAAAGAGCCTGGGCGGGGAACTCTGGGGTGGCGTGATACGGGAGTTCGTCTTCGCGCACGGCGAGTTTCACTCTTAACGTCTTGATTGATGCAACAACGATCTTGAGGATTTCTTCGGACTCACCTTTAAGGGCAGTTAACTCAGTACCAGTCGCACAGTGAGCATCTTCGAGCAACTCGAACCAGAACTGAGACTCATCGGCTTCTTCCTCGACAATGCTAAGCTTCGAACACATCTCAGCTGCAGAGCGTGCTCGACACGCGGCACGGTAGTTCGCCGCTACTGAAGTCGCGGATCTCAGCAACTGGCGGCCGATATGCGCAGATGTCATGTCCTTTGGAAGTGATTGAATGAACATGATCGTGTCAAGTGCGAACTTGCGCGTGCGATGCTTCATCTCCGCTTCAGTCACTACACTCGCTCCCGCTCAATCCAAAATCCAAAATCCAAAATCTCAAATCCTAAACACCCACTGCGCGCCTTCTTCGGCGGCGGGCAGTGGCGATTTCAGCGCATAGTCCACGCCGCGCTTCAAGTAGGACACGACCTCTGGTGGGAAGTCCTCGTCGGTCGTTTGGCCCGCCGACTTGTTCTCGGCCTGATACAACGTCGACTCCGACTCAGAGAGGTAGCCCTTCTCACGGAGAATGGCCTTAGCGATGGCGATCGGGTCACGTGAACGCCCTTCCTCTACTTCATCTTGAGGCCGATACTTGGCCGCGCGGTCGTCGTCGTGGTCGCCGTGGCCATAGGCTCGGAACGTCTTGCATTCCACGATGCTCGGCCCGTTACCGCTTCGGCCCCACTGAACCGCTTGCATCACCTTGTCATAGACATCGAAGACGTCTTGGCCGTCGGCGATGAAGCCCGGGATACCATAACCATCGGCGCGGCGCGCAAAATCCTCAAGCGGATACCCCATGTGCGTCGGGGTGCCATAGGCCCACTGGTTGTTCTCAATAATCGTGACCACAGCCAACTTGTGGACAGCGGCGAAGTTGATCGCCTCGTGAAACACGCCTTGGGCGGTGGAGCCTTCACCGTTGTAGGTGACGACGACGGCGTTGCCGCCATTGAGCTTGTCAGCGTAGGCCACACCTGCCGCGACGGGGATGGTTCCCGCAAGCATCGAGGTCGAGTGAATGATGTGTTTGCTCTTGCTACCAATGTGCGACCAGTTGTCGCGGGCGCGGCCGGGCGAACCCGACTTGCCCCAGACCTGCGCGCAGACTTCTTCGATCGTCATGCCAACGCGGTCGGGGTTGTCCCATCCCGATCGGAGGTCCTTCATGAAGAACGCGGGCATGTCGCGGTGAATCGGGCTGATCCAATCGTTTGAGTCCAGGCCAAAGAGCGAGCCAACAAGCACGGCCTCTTGATTGTGGGACGAGTAGAGCGTGCCGGTCAGGCGTCCCTTCTTCTTCTCTTTGATCAGGCGGACGTCAAAATAGCGGGCCAAGTAGAGCTGGCGAAGAAGCTCCAGGCATTCGTCGCGGGTAAGGGCCTCGCTGGGCCTTTGGTGGGTCTCGTCTTTCGAGCGCGTCGCGGTTGCAGAGCCATTCTTGGCGGTCAAGTCCTTTCTCCTGGTTGGGGCGAACCCGCAAAATGAACTTAAATGGTACCTCAAATGCGGGTTCGACGTGCCTCTTCTAAGTGTCGGCAGAACGACGCGTTTGCATCAGTTGCAGTGGGTCCGCCGTCTTCTGATCATGAACTACGTAAAGAGGCTCGTTGTCATTACGGCGACTCTGGCTGTTGCGGCTATCGGAGGCACGTTCCCGATCATCTGGACGAAGTCGACCCCGAACAGCTTGGGCGCCCAGGTGATCCGCGACAGCTCGAGCAATCTCTACCACGTAACGCCGTCCGGCACCATGTTCGGAAGGCAGTTGCTGGTGTCCCGATACAACGCCTTAGGCACGGCGGCCTGGTCGATCATCATCAACGAAGCTTCAACCTCGGGCAACCAGTTCCGTGTGAAAGGACTCGCGTTGACGTCAACGTCACTCATCATCGTGGCTGAAGAGCGTGACAGCGGCGGGCAGGGGGCCTTTGTGTCCAGCCGCATCTATGGCGTAACTCTGGCGAACGGATCGAACTCGTTTCAGGGTTCGTCGATTCTCGAAACGTCTGCTCCCGCCGCAACGGCAACTCAGTTCTGCTACATCCAGCGCAACACCGCAACCGGAGACACAACGGTTCAGTTTCGCGATGTCAGCTACAGCATCGTTGGCACCATCGGCCTCGCTCAGTCATCGGGCCTGGGCGTGATCACGATGGACAGCAACAATTTTGCGTACACCGCCAGTCCGCTGGCCGCGGGGACGGTCCAGATTGCTCGTTGCAACTCGGCTGGACTGACCTATGAGTTGCCGTTCGACGTCGCAAATGTCACCAACGAACAGCCGCAGAAGATCGTCGTTGACTCGTCCGTCGATCGAGCCTACGTGCTGGGATTTGGAACCTGGCACCTGCACCCAAACGATCGCGACATCACGTTCTACATGGCGCAAGCGTCTACGGGCGGTCTGGTGTTGGTGGGTAGTGTCTTGAATACGGCGGGCGAAGACGATCCCGGAGATATCGCCGTCGTATCGGGCGGGGGATTCGTGGCCAGCGGGATCAACGCCACCGTCAACGAGACCGTTCACCGCCGCTACAACGAAGTCGGTAACAACCTCTGGAGCTATACCGTGACACAAACACCAGCCGGGACACCGCGCTTCACCGCCACGGATCCTGATGGCAACCTCCTGCTCCTGAGTACATCTACGGTGAGCTCGGGATCAGCGGTCAAGGTCGCTCGTGTCGGGGTGGCCAACGGTCATGCGCTGGGCATTCAAGACATCATTATCGGCCCCGATGCGACGCCCACCGGGCTGCTTACCGACGCCGCCGGCAACTTCTACATCAGCGCCAACACCACAACGAATGCTCAGTTCTTGAGAGTGCAACCGGCGCAACTGACAATTGCCGCGAACAACGTAGCGGGCGGCTCATCGGTTAACGCCACGATTGACCTTGCCGTCACCAACCAGGATGAGCAGACTTGGACGCTAACCAGCTCGAATCCGAGCGTGGTCTCGGTCCCCGCGAACCTCGTGATTCCGGCTACGCACGCGACGGGAACCTTTGCGATGAACGTCAGCGCCGTGACGTTGAACACAAATGTTACGATCAACGTTCGGCACAACGGTTTCATTGCCCAACGCGTGCTTACCGTGGTTCCGTCCGTGATTCAGTCGGTGGCGATTACCCCGCAGGTTGTTGTTGGCGGCGTGAACACTACTGCTAACCTCACCTTGTCGGGAACCGCACCTGCGGGCGGGCGAACGGTTACGCTGACGAGCAACAAGCCAACTGTGGCCTCTGTACCAGCTTCGGTCAACATACTAGAAGGACAATCGACCCTGGGCGTCACCGTGACCACGTTTGGCGTGAACTCCAACCAGGGGGTGGTCATTACGGCGACGACGGGAGCGGTCTCGAAGACCGCGTTCTTTGCCGTCAACGCCCCCGCTCTCGCCTCGATTACGATTGCTCCGGGTTCGATCCAGGGCGGAACACCGGCAACCTTAACCCTGAACATCTCGGGGGTTGCTCCCACCGGCGGCTTCAGTATCGTGCTGATCTCGGGTGCCCCTGCCGTGGTGTTCTTGTCGGCTTCGGCAAGTGTTCTCGCTGGCCAGGTGACGCACAATGTTAACGTGCCAACCGCCGTCGTAACGAGCCCTCTCAACGTGACCTTGTTTGCTACGCGTAGTGGGGTTTATAAGACGGTGACGCTGACCGTGACGCCATGATTTGTGGTTCATAATTCAGCCAGTGTCGCCTGGGGAATCCATGAATCGAGCATTTGTAGTCTTGCTGTGCCTTGTCGCGCTTACCGTCGCTTCGCTGTCTCATGCACAGCCCGTGATCTGGAAGCGCACGACCCATGAAACATCTTTCGCGCAGCTGATTCGAGATACATCTTCTAACCTCTACTTCGTTACGCGAACCTCGTCGTTTCAGCGATCGAAGCTCAATGTAACAAAGTACAATGCTGCTGGCGCCGAACAGTGGACCGCGAGCGTTTCCAACTTTGGTAGCGTGGACGAGCAGTTCAACATCCGTTCTTTAGCGTTGACCAATACGCACGTCGTTGTTGTGGCCCATGTGCGCCAGGGCGGTGGATTCGGGAGCTTCGTGAGGTCGGCAGTCTTCAGCTTCAATCGAGCTGATGGTGCGATTGGAGGCACGGTCTTGAGCAGCACCGCAAACATCGAGGCCGTGGCCGGCAATGCCGCTGAGTGCGCGATTCTGCTTCGCGATATCGCCTCGGGCGTCGGATCGGTTTCTTTTCTGAATCCATCGACTCTTTCAGCGATCAGCACACTAAGTTTGGGTGTTGTTAATCAGATCGGTTCCCTTGCCATGGACACCTCCGGATACGCGTATGCGGCCTACACCGTTGCTGGCGCTGGAGTCCTAACCAAATGCTCAAACTCGGGAGGTATCGCATTTGACGTGGAGCTTAATAGTCCAAATCATGGCAATGAGGTTGCTGAGCAAGTCGTCGTCGATCCGGTAGGGCAGCGTGCTTACGTAATGAGCACAGGAACCTGGTCTATCTCGCCCTATGATCTCGACGTGATGTTGAGCGCGGTCAACACGTCAACGGGTGCACTTTCGGGCCCAACATCGGCTTTGGCGACGAACACGGACGACTATACGGGGGGTCTCTTGGCGCTTCCTAATGCAGGAGTTATTACCAGCGCGTACACAACCTCATCGAACACGACTTCGGTCAGACGCTATTCGAAGGATGCGGCGTTTGTATGGGAGAACGTTATCGCGTCATCGGGAGGTGGCTACAGGCGCGCCCAGGCTCTCGATGTTGATGGTAATGTACTTGCCCTTTTGCCGGCGCCAGGCGCCAACATCAAGCTCGCAAGATTGAGCATCACGAATGGAATTGCGCTTGGTGAGCTCCTAGTGCCGCAGACTGGCAGTGCGGTTCCCATGCAAATAGTTACTGACTCCGCGGGTGCCGCTTATGTAAACCATTATGATAACGCGGGTAGCCATCTCTCCAGAATTCAACACGCAGACATGAGTGTCACGAACAACCTGCTCATCGGTGGACTTGGGACGACGCTTCGGATCACTGCGGCTAGTGTCGTCGCGACCGACCAAACATGGACTCTCAGTGGCAGTAACACGAACGTGGTTACGGTGCCGGCAACCGCAACCATTTCGGCGGGCAACAGCTTTGTCGAGACTTATCCGGTTACTTCGGCGGTTGCCGCCAACACCAATGTGTCGATCAATGCTCGAAACGGGGGGCTGGTCCTGCAAAGGACGCTGACCGTGCTCGCCCCACAGCTTTTTCTAATCCAGGCGACTCCGAAGAGCCTCATCGGTGGAAACAACTTCCTCTTGTCTCTTACATTGACCGGTGCCGCTCCAAGTGGTGGGCGCGTGATAACGCTTTCCAGCAACAAGCCCGCCGTCGTTGCCCTCCCAGCCAGTCACACGATTCCGGCGGGCATCACCGGCGTTGGTTTGTCAAGGGGCACGTTTGCGGTCAGCACGAATCAGGGCGTTGTCCTGTCGGCGACGCTGGGCTCGGTGACGAAGACCGTGTTCATGGCGGTGAACGCGCCCTCGCTGACCAACCTCACGGTAACGCCGGGCTCGGTGAAAGGCGGCTCGAACTCAACCCTGAATCTGACGATCAACGGTATCGCGCCGACCGGAGGCTTAAGTATTGTGCTGATTTCGGGTGCACCCGGCATCGTCTTGCTGCCAGGAACAGCAAGTGTAGCCGCGGGGCTAACAATGCGTTCGCTCAGCTTCCAAACCACCCCCGTAACAAGCACGGTCAACGTGACTCTGTTTGCCACGCGGGCTGGCATCTACCGAACGACAACCCTGACGGTTACGCCGTAGCTTGCGTTCCGCCGGTGCATAATTTGAGACATGTTGCGTTTGCTCATGGTCATTGCTGCGTCTGCCCTTTTCCAGGTTTCGCTGGGTCAACATTCGATTTGGACTCACTATGTCGCTGACTCTTCCAATCCGCGCTGGGCGCGCGATACTTCGGGCAATCTTTACCTCGCGACGCGAACCGCCACGCTCGCTGGCCGAGAACTGACACTTCAGAAGTTCAATGCGCTGGGGGCAAAGGTGTGGGAGTGGACGGTCGTCGGATCCAGTGGTGGGCTTGACCGCCAATATAACATCCGATCCGTGTCGGTCGGGACCGACCGAGTGATGGTGGTCGTACAGGAGCGTGCCGGCGAAGGCGCCGGTGCGCATCACTCCAGTATAGCGATGTCGTTCCTGCAGACGACAGGCTCATTTGAGACCTTGTTTGCGAGCACGGACGAGTTCATTGCCGGAGCAGCCGGAGGCGGATACTTTGGGGTTCTACGTCGCAACGCCTCCTCAGGAGTTGCCAGTGTTGATATCCGGAGCGGTGCCACGTTTGGCCCCGTTTCGAATCCAAGTCTTGGCGCGACCGAACACGCTGGCGCAATCGCGATGGATGCTTCGGGGAATGCGTACGCAGGGTGGACCAACACTTCGGGCGTCGCCCAACTGAGCAAGTTCAACGCACTTGGGACCGAGTTGTATTCGACATCGACGGATCTCAGCAACAGAAATGAGGATCGTGTTGAGTCGATCGTGGTCGATACTGCGGTGGATCGGGTCTATCTCTTGGCGTCGGGGCGATGGAGCGCGGCCCCGTTCGACCTCGATGTCCTTTTGAGGGTGCGGAGTGCCTCTGCCGGGGCAGATGTGGGTTCCGTTTCGGTAGGCGTTTCAACCGACGACGATATTGCCGGTGATCTCGTCTTGGCGCGGCCCTCGGGAGTCCTTGCAAGCGCGCATCGGCCGGCGACCTCCGAAGCTGTTGTGCGTCGGGTCAGTTCCTCGGGATTCTTGACATGGTCGCGACTATCTGCATCACCCGGCTCAGGATCTTTGAGTCTGGCCCAAGACGCTGACAACAATGCCCTTCTCTTTAAAACGGCAAGTTCGAATGAGCTCGTTCTCGATCGTTACAGCGAGGCATCGGGGAGCGTAATGAACTCATACTCGATTGTTGCTAACTCGGCATCAAGTCGCGGGCTCTACACCGATTCGGCCGGAAGCTTCTATTTGCTGTATCACAATCTCGGTGGAGTGCTGATGAGGCGCATGCAACCAGCCATCGTAGGAGGGCCCACCGTGGCTCGAACGGGGGGAACAACCGAAAGCGGCTATGTCTCGGTGCAACCGATCGCTGTGGCAAATCAGGTTTGGACGCTCACGAGTTCAAATTCTTCAGTGGTTTCTGTGCCGGGTTCAGTGACCGTCTTGGCGGGAGAGGGTGTAGGTTACTTCGAAATCACGCTGAATCCAGTGACGTCAACCACGACGGCAACGATCAATGCTCGGTTTGACGGCTTTATCACGCAGCGGCAAGTGACCGTGATTCCGCCCGTGCTGAGCAGCATCCTTGTAGCCCCGAACACGGTTATTGGCGGTCTGCCCACGACCGCCCAGGTCATTCTCAATGGCAAAGCCCCGACGGGCGGCAGGTTGGTGACCCTGAGCAGCAACAAGCCCACCGTGGCGAGTGTGCCCGCAAACGTCACGGTTCTCGCAGGCTCAACCACAGCATTCCCAACGGTGACCACGTATGGTGTGGCGACCAACCAAGGCGTGGTGATCACGGCAACTCTAGGTGCCGTCTCGAAGACGGCCTTTATGGCGGTGAATGCGCCCTCGCTCACTTCGGCGGGAGTCTCTCCCGGTACGGTGCAGGGTGGAAACAGCACCACGCTGACGCTGGGCCTTAACGGCATCGCCCCGACAGGCGGCTTGAGCATTGTCTTGCTCTCGGGTGCGCCGGCGATCGTGCTCGTGCCAGGTACAGGCTCGGTTCCCGCGGGAGCGACCACCGGCAATATCACGATCAACACCGCCCCTGTTACGACATCCACGAACGTGCTCATCTTTGCCACGCGCGCCGGAATCTATCGAACGGCAACGCTCACGGTGACTCCGTAGGCCTTCCACCCGGCAACACATCGGGTTGAATCTCGAATCCGGACGTGTCAAACGTTCGGATGGGAGCAAGTTGCGAGTTGTCCTCGGAGCGCTGATGGCGTTTGTGCTTATGTCAAGGGCCGACGCATTGCCGGTGATCTGGCAATCGCCCGTGCCTGCCGCGAGTAGCTCGCGGATGATTCGGGACGGCTCGTCCAACATCTACTTGGCGACGACCAGCACGTCGATGCTCGGGCAAATCATGAAGGTGCAGAACTTCAACGCTCTGAGCACCTTGCTCTGGGAAAACGAGTTCGTGTCGACCGGCAATCTCGGTGACCAGTTTCGACTGAACGACATCGCGATCAACTCCGATAAGCTGTTCGTTCTGTTCTAGTAGCGCACCAACAATGGCGTGGGCAACTTCGTGTCCAGCCGCCTGCGGGTGCTGAATAGTGGCAACGGGTCGTTGCACTTTGGCCTGCCCACGTTTAAAACCGTTTGGTCGGCGGTGAGGGCCAACGAGCTACAAGTTGCGGTTCTCGGTCGTTCGAGCACTTCACAACTCGGATCAGTCAGCTTTTACAACATCGCGGATGGCGCGTTTGCCGGTGTGAGATCCTTCGGTGACGTTGCGGCCTAGGTCGGCCTCGCCTTGGATGCGGACGGCAATGCGTTTGCCGCCGGGATCAACACGACTGGTAACAGTATCACTGTAGTGCGTTGCACGTCCGCTGCGGACACCTGGCAGGTCACCCTTGACGACCCAAATCGCACGGTCGAGATTCCCAAGAAGCTTCTACTCGACCAGGTTGCGGGCCGAGTCTATGTTCTTGGCACGGGGAACCACGCCAGCACGGGCACAGACGTGCTCGTCTTTAGCTTGAATAGCAGTAACGGCCTAGGCGTCGCCACGTCGGTTATTGGCGATGCCAATGCCAATCTTGCCGGCGACATCAGCCTCGTGCCTGCGGGCGGCTCGGTGGTGAGCGTCGTCAATCCCAACGATACTCAGGTCGTACGCCTGACGTCGGTCGGTGCCACGCTGTGGTCGAATGCGTTCCTTACACCCCCGACCGGCACCAACCGTAGTCATACCTATGATGTGGATGGGAACGTCTTGGTGATGGCTCCGGCCGTTCCCGCCGGCGGTGATCGCGTGACTCGGCTGAACCTCGCGAATGGCACGGTTACGGGTTCGCATCTTGCCGGTGTCAGCAACGAAACAGGACAGCAACTGCTGACCGATTCGGCCGGCAACTTCTATGTCACCACGAGCGAGGGCAGCGGCGAAACCCTCAAGCGCTCCCAAGTCGCCCGCCTAACCTTCTCGGCCAACAACGTGACCGGCGGCACTGCCGTCAATGGAGTCATCACCCTGCCCGAACGGGCAACGTCCAATCAACTCTGGGTCCTGGCGAGTGGCAACGCGAGTGCCGCCTCGGTTCCCGCCAATGTGACGCTGACCGCCGGGAACACAACGGCGACCTTCCCGGTCACCGTCAACGGCGTCACCGCCAACACGAACGTGGCGATCAACGCCCGGTTCAATGGCTTCATCACGCAGACCACTCTGACCTTGAGTAACTCATATGCGAGCGCCGTCGTGGTGAATCCTAACGTCGTCGTTGGTGGTGTGGCGACTCAAGGTACCGTCACCCTGACCGGTAAGGCGCCGACGGGTGGTCGAACCGTAACCCTTACCAGCAACAAGACCAACGTGGCGACCGTGCCCGCTTCCGTGAACGTCGCGGCTGGGCTGACAAGTGCAAACTTTGCAGTCACCACGTTCGGCGTAAACTCGAACCAAGGTGTCGTCATCACGGCAACGACCGGCGCGGTGAGCAAGACCGCGTTCTTCGCAGTGAACGCACCGTTGCTGACCAACCTCACGGTTGCCCCCGGTTCGATAAAAGGCGGTCTCAACGCAACGGCGACGATCACCATCAATGGCATCGCGCCGACCGGCGGCTTTAGCATCGTCCTATTTTCCGGAGCGCCGGGTCTGGTGACCTTGCCCGCCAACGGTATTGTTCCCGTGGGTCAAACAAGCGTCAATATCAACGTCACCACCAGCGTAGTGACGAGTTCGACGGCGGTCACGCTATTCGCCACGCGAAGCGGTGTCTACCGGACGGCGACGCTGACGGTCACTCCTTAGGCAAACGTAGCCTAAGCCGCAACGCGCGGGCGCCCATCGCGAGAACAAGCAGGGTGCCCGCGCTGTAGCTATAGGTGTGCGTGAAAGCAACCGCCAGCGCGCGCTGCTTCGTCTCAATATCTTCGATATCGTGACCCTGACCGACGAAGCCCAGCCCCAAATAGGCCACCATGAGTACGAGCATCGCACTCAGCAGCAGCCCCCCTATACCCCGTAGCATAATCTGGCGCAAACGAGCCAGCGGCAACTCGGGCAACGCACCCAGTGTGGAGAACGCCCAGAGAATGGTCCCCGCAAATGCGCCCATCCACCAGGTGGCGATCACGCCCCACACCAGCGCCATCACCACCGGACTCTCCGACTCCACGACCTTCACGTGATGAATGGTGAAGTATTCGACCCAGACATGCGCGGTTACCATGTCGTGGACAATGCCGTACGCGATCGAGAGCATGATCGTCTCGATGAGGATTCGCAGGAAACGGCCCACGGCGACTAACCCGTGGTAGCTACGTGGGCGGCCTCGGCTTCCATGCAAGCCACGAGCGCCGTGAGGGCGACTTCAACCTGGTCATCGTCAGGCTCGACCGTTGTGAGGAGTTGCGTTGCCAAGCCCGGTGCAAACATCACGTTCACCCAGCGCTGATTGCGGAACTTGCCCGCCAGCCGGATCAGCTCATAGCTAATCCCGGAGATCACGAAGAGCAACGGGATCTCGGTTAGGAAGCGCACGGTGCCGTTGATGAGCGGGTTGCCAAGATCGAAGCGAGGCAGTGGCGTGAGAAGGATGATGCCCACGATCAAGACCACGATTGCAAAGCTGGTGCCGCATCGCGGGTGGAGTCGCGTCTGCGCTTGGCAGTTCTCCATCGTGAGCTCCTGCTCGGCTTCCAGCGTATTGATCGCCTTGTGCTCGGCCCCGTGATACTGGAAAACGCGCCGAATGTCGGGTAGTCGACTGATGAGATAGATGTAGCCGAGAAAGAAGACGACCTTGATCATCTCTGTGGTGAAGTTGATGAACGCATCCGTCTTGACGCCCACGCCCGAAGCGATGCTCGCGGAGATCAGGTTGGGCGCCCAGTTAAACAGCGCGATACCGAATACGAGCGCGAACACCATCGCCCCGGCGACGCTCAGGTCCTGCATCCGCTTCGACGGCACCTTCTCGGCCTTTGCCGCTTCAACATCCTTCTGATACTCAGGCTGAAGTTGAATGTTCGAAGCGAACCGCATGGCGCGAATACCGAGCGCCATCGAGTCAAGCAACGCGAGTGATCCGCGCAGAAAAGGGAGCTTGAGCCAGTTCTGGCGCCCGATCCACGTTTTCTCAATCGCTTCCGTGGTGGTGACGATCTCTCCGTTGGGCGCGCGGCACGAGACCGCAAAGTAGCGCGGCGTCCGCATCATCACGCCTTCGATGATGGCTTGGCCGCCGTATTGGAGGTATTCACCCTTCGGCACGAGGCAGAGTATAGCCTAGGGGATCAATGCGAGGGCGACTTCACTGCAGAAATGTCGGCCCTCGCGGGTGAGGGTGATGCGATCGCCACTCGTCTCGATCCATCCCCGGCGCGTCATTTCGGCGAGGCCATCGACGTTGGCTAGCTTAGCGTCGATCCCCTCGCTCAACCGCAGGCCCAGCATGATCTGCTCGACGCGGTGGGTAGCCGGATCAATCGGCTCGTGCTCGTAGGCGGGATCATCGCCAGCGTCGATCGCGGCGACATACCGCTCGGGGTGCTTCCAGTTCGTGGTGCGTGCCCCGTCCATAAAGCCGACCGCCCCGGGTCCATAGCCCGCGTACGACTCAGCGCGCCAGTAGGCGAGGTTGTGCTGGCTCTCCCGCCCTGGTTGGGCGAAGTTGCTGATCTCGTAGTGTTGGAATCCCGCGGCCTCCATCCGGGTGCGCGCGAGGTCGTACATATTCACCTGGTCATCTTCGTCCGGCTGGGTGAGTTGGCCCCGAAGATGTTGCCGATAGAATAGAGTATTTGGTTCCAAAGTTAGACAATACAGCGAGAGGTGTTGTGGTTCGAGGGCGAGGGCGCGGTCGAGATTAGCCTCCCATGCGCGGAGCGTCTGTCCGGGAAGAGCGAACATCAGGTCGAGATTGAGGTTGTCAAAACCAGCGGCTCGTGCCTTGCCAACCGCGATCTCAATCTGCCCCGCCACATGCACCCGCCCCAGGCGTAAAAGGTCCGAGTCGAGGAAGCTTTGAGCGCCGAGGCTAATGCGGTTAAACCCTGCCGCCCGCATGGCGGCAAACTTCTCCGCGTCTACGGTGCCGGGGTTGGCTTCGCTCGTGATCTCGGCCCCAGGCAACGGGGGATGCACCTCAAGCACTGCGGCCAGGATTTCCACCAGCGAGTCCGTCGGCAGAAACGTTGGCGTGCCGCCGCCGAAGAAGATCGTCTTTGCGGGTTGCCCTCGCCAAGGGCTACGCCGAATTTCGTCGGCAATCGCGCGTGCGGTGTCGGGGATGATGTCCCCGGTCATCGCATAGCTGTTGAAGTCGCAATAGCCGCACTTGGTCGGGCAGAAAGGAGTGTGGACGTAGACCGCTATTCCCGTGCGCCAATTACCGCGATGATCCCAATCACGATCCCTGTGACAACCGGCACCGCCGGTTGTTGACAGCTCAGTCACTGAGATCCGGCGGCCTTGAGAAGCAGGTGATAGGTGAAACCGAGTCCACCGCCAATGGACATCGCGATCAGAAACTTCTTGATCATCGCCTTGTTCTGCGTCACGGGCGTGCTTCCCGTTGCATCCATCGCAGTTTTTTCGATAGGACTGTTGGCCCACGGGAACTCTCGTCGCGCGTCCGGTGTATTATCATGCAAAGAATCTTGCAGGAGACATTTCGAACATGCTAAACACTGTCAAACTTGCCCTTGCCGCGACGCTAGCCGCCGCGACCGGAACCCTCGCGACCTTTGCTGACGACGTTGCTCCAGCACCGAAGCCTGAATCGGGACTGCCCATGAAGCTCATCAGTGACGACCTCACGAACCCCTTCGGCAACCTGTTGGCTGAGGCAACTCAGGATAAGCGCGTCACGGTTCGAATTCAGGGCACGATCGAAGACGTCATCAAGTGGATGGGTGACACTGGCATCAGCTTCGTTCTTGAAAACCAGAACCTGTCTTCGCGAAAGGTCACGATCAACATCGTCGATCAACCGGTCGAAGATGCGATCGCCGCGATTGCCGAGGCGCTGGGCACGGGCTGGTCAAAGCGTGGGCAAGTCTACGTGCTCGGCACTAAGGACGTCTTGGCTCCACGAGCTTGGACTGTTCCGGGTTCGCCCGTGACTCCCAAGGGGCTCAGCCCAGAGGCGCGAGTGCGCGTCGAGACTGAAGTGAAGCGTGCCGAAGAACTCGCCAAGAAGGCGCGAGAAAACGCCAAGTACATTGCCCCGGAAGTCTTTACTTGGCGTTCAGGGCTCTCCGAGAAGGATCGCAAGGAGCTCGAACAGCAAATGAAGAAGCTGCACGAACTCAAGGAACTCTCCGATGTGCGCGTTTACACGGATGTTAAGAGCATTTCCGAGAAGGAGCGGAAGGCACTTGAGGAGTCCCTCAAAGGGCTTAAATCGATGCCCCACATCTTCATAAAGGAGGGCCGCGAAATGACGCCCGCCGAGCGCAAGAAGTTTGAGGAGTCGATGCGCAAGCTCGAAGTTGAGATGAAAGAGCTCGGCGACGACATGAAGGTCTATACCATGCCACCGATGACCGGCCAGCAGCGGAAGGAACTTGAGGGCAAGTGGTTTAGCGAACGCGACCTCCCAAAGGCACCTGCAGCGTTGCGAACCGGCACGATGGAAGAACTCATGAAGTCGCTGACACCAGATCAGCGCATGAAGCACGAGCAACAGGGCTTCCTGAAGTTCAGTGACCTTAGCGGAGCGCAGAAGAAGATGCTTGGGAGCCCGAAAGGCAACTTCACAATCTCCTTCAACTTGAACGGCAAGCAACTGACGATCAAGAACCCGTAAACCGCGAAAGCCGGTATTCCTGTCGGCCCGCTTCGGACGGAAGCGGGCCGATCATCTTTATGTGCCTCCAGGGATCGGAGGTTGGGAGCCGGATGGCAAGGAAGCAGTTGAAAATCGTGCGGTTAATCGAGCCTGAGCTCTGTCTCGAGTGCCGCTTTTCGCAGATGGCCGACGTCGAACAAGCCGACGGCACCACCTCACGGATGATCTACTGCCGTCGGCTCGACTGCGATAACTGGGACACGTCCCAGACCGAAACAGCCAGCGACGTCCGCCTTGACGACGCTGCGTAAACTGTTCCGAGATGAGCACCGGTGGGATCGTCCCCGTGCAACTTCCAAAATCGTAGCCACGGGATGATACGTGCCCGTGCGAGGATCGCGGCTTGACTCCTACAGAAGGCCAGAGTCCAACCCGACAATATTGCCAGGATGGCAAGTACGGCGACCTCGATCAAACTCAACCTCGGCTGCGGTGATGACCTTCGCGAGGGCTACATCAACGTCGACAAGTTCCCGCAGAATGACAGCGTCATCGCGGCGGAGTTTCCGACGCTCCCGTTCGCCGACAACTACGCCGACGAAGCGGTGCTCAGCCATGTGCTCGAACACTTTGGCTACGCCGACGGCGTGACGCTTTGCCAAGAAAGCTTCCGCGTCCTGAAGCCGGGTGGTCTCGCCTTTATCGAGGTCCCAGACATTCAGTGGTGCCTCGCGCAGTTCCTCGGCGCGCCCGAGCCGGGTGGCTACACTAACCCCGAGTACGATTACAACACCAGCCACCGCTGGGGACTCTTCGCGCAGGCCATCTGGGGCGACCAGCACCACGACGGGCTGTATCACAAGTGGGGCTACACCGCGCACCGCCTGTTGCACCTGCTGAACCACGTCGGCTTCCATCCGATCGAGATCCAGTTCGTGGCGTCGCATGGCGTCCAGTGCCTGAGCGCGAAGGCCGGCAAGCCCGCCGGTATCATCGCGGGGTGACCTGGCTCGATACCCACTGCCATCTGAACGACCCAACCAAGTTTCCGAAGCTCGAGGATGACCTCCGGGAGCTGGCGGACGCGGGCATTGGCGTGATTGTTATCGGGGTGGATCCCGAATCCAGCCAGCGTGCCGCCGAGATCGCGCGAGAAAACGAACTCGTCTGGGCGGTGGTGGGCCGCCACCCCAACTACACCGCTGACTTTGATCTTAGTGAGCTTGCGCTTTACCGTGAGCTTCTCTCCGAGCCCAAGGTCGTTGCGCTGGGCGAGATTGGTCTCGACTGGCACTGGAAGTACGCGACGCCGACGCAGCAATATGCTGCTCTGGAGGCTCAGTTTGAGCTTGCGCGGGAGTTGGACGTGCCGGTGGTGATCCACTGCCGCGAGGCGTACGACGATCTGATGGAGTTCTTCCGCGGCTTCCTTCCCGACTCCCCCTCTCCTCGAAGTGGCTTGTCTTCGAGGGGAGGGGGCTGGGGGGTGGGGAGTCTCATCTTCCACTGCTTCGCCGGCGAAGAACGCCACGCCCGCGAGGCGATTGAGTGGGGAAGTTACTTCGGCATCGATGGACCGATCACGTATCCCAAGTCCGATGAGTTGAGGCGTCTTGTTCGCGAGGTGATCCCGCGCGACCGCGTACTCATCGAAACCGACAGTCCCTACATGGCGCCGGTGCCGTATCGCGGCAAGCCAAATCACCCGCGCTACGTGCCGCTCATCGGCGACGAAATCGCGAGGCTATGGCAGGTGAGCGCAACCGATGTGGCTGCCACCACGACGGCCAATGCGAGGCGAGCGTTTCAACTCTAGCTTCGAACGTACAGTTTGTAGGTGTACTTGACGTCCATTTGCTGGCCGCCCTTGAGGGGAATGGTCCAGGTCAGACGGCTGGCAGGATTCACTTCGCGGAGGCCCTTGGCGGTCTTGATGATGGTCGGATTCAAGTCCGCCGATTCAATCTCGCCCGTAAGCGCCTTGACCATGCGCATCGACACGTCCTGACTCTTGAAGTTTCGGATCGAGATCACGCCTTGAAGGGTGACCAGATCGTAGACATTTCCGTTCGGCACCCGGAGTACGCCGCGCTCGCGATTAAGCTCTTGCTCGGCAGCTTCTACGCGAATATCCAACGCCTTCGACATCTTGACGAGCATGTCGGCACCGGTTGACGTGTACATCAGGGTGTCTTGGCCCATGAGCTGGCCACCCTTGTACACACTGACCGGAGCCGTTGTGAGCGGCTGCCCGCTCGTGTTCTTGAGCTGCAGGCTGTGCCAGACATCGCGTGGGCCGTCCGGCATCGGCTGGTAGTCCCAGTTGTTTTGCACGGTGTCCGGCATGTCGACCGTGTAAAGATGAGAGTAAGGGCTCTTTGCGGTGAGCAGCACATAGAAGGCGCGATCGCCCTTTTTGAGCGTAACGGCGGGGCGGTTGTAGAAGAACAGGTCCTCGGCGAGGTCGGTGGTGGCGAAGCCTGAATCAAAGCCACCGCCAAAGCCGGCCGAACCCGGGGCGGCATTTTGGGTCATGGCATCGCGGCGTCCCGCGAAGCGGTCAGCGGGGATGCCAATCGAGGCCAAGAATCCGGTGAACTGATCCACGCTTTGCCCGCTGAGCAGGGGCTCGTTTACGGTGGACCACGGCACATTGGGGAAGCCGGTTACAAGTTTGAGAGTTGCACCGTTGAAATCGCCGAGGTCGTTGAGCACCGTGGCTTTCGCCACCATCTCCAAGTTGTTCGGGTCGGTGATGTCGAGCGAGTAGGCAGGGGACCACGTCATGCCGCGCTCGAGTCCATACAGATGAATCTCGCCGGTGCCGCGGGTCTTGAAGCGCATGACGCGCTCCTTAGTGGTCCGGGGTTGGGTCGTGACGGCGCCCTCCTTGATGGTCACCATGCGAGCTTCGGCCCGCGGGATCATGGTGGGAACGTTCGCAATCTCAAGCAAGAGCGTATCGCCTGCAACATGGACAAGCTTGCCCTCTAACAGGCCAAAGCTCGATGTCCGAATGCTCACGACTTTGCCGATGTTCCACTGAAGAAACTCGTCGAACGAGCCCGGCTTGGCGGTTGAGGCCTTGTCGACTTGGGTTGTGACGACTTCCTCTATCTTGAGATCGCCGGTGGTCGTGATCCAGAAGGTGCCCAGGGCCGCCTGCGGAATCTCGGCAACCACCGCCCCTTGGCCCTGAACGGGGAACTTGCGAACCACCATCGCAAAGCCATTCTTGAAGAGAGCCGCTGATTCAATCTTGGGAGTTGCCGCCGCTTGGGGGGCCAGGGTCGCGAGTGCCAGAGCCGTGAGCATCATCGCCCGATCAGACGAATGGAGTTCACGCAGAGTTTCGCGGGGGCCGAAGCGCGTACCCGGAACCCGGCGTCCTTACCAGGGATGTTAGGCGAATGGATGGAGTCGGAGCTGCGCGAGCAGGCCGTGGTCTTGCCGCGAGAGGTCGCGCGGTATCGTGCCGAGGCCAAGGCGCTTCTTGACGGCCGCACGTTTGATTTGGTGGTGCTTACGGCTCGAGGATCAAGCGACCACGCGGCGCTGTTTGCCCGCTACCTGATTGAGATTCATCTCGGCATTCCGGTCAGCCTGGCCGCGCCGTCGGTGATTACGCAGTTCGGCGGTTCGATTCGGTATCCCGAGCGCACGCTTGGTATCGGCATCTCCCAGAGCGGAGCCGCTCCTGATGTGGCCGAAGTGCTTCATCACCTTGCCGACGCTGGCCATGCCACGCTCGCCATCACCAATACTCCGGACTCGCGGATGACCCACGTGGCCGAGGGATCGATGCTCCTGGGCGTCGGGCCCGAGCAGTCCATTGCCGCCACCAAGACGTTCACATCATCGCTGCTTGCCCTTCGTGCGCTGATCGAGGCGATGGGAGGGCCCGAACTCGACGAAGTGGCACTCGACGCCGCTGAAGCATGGGTGGCCAACGCATTTGAGTTTGCCGAGCGGGTCGCCAGTCAGCTGATTGCCGCCAGTCCGCTCATCGTTCTGGGTCGCGGCTACGCCTATCCAATCGCGCTGGAGACCGCCCTCAAATTGATGGAGTGTGCGCTTATCCCCGCGAAGGCCTTTAGCAGCGCCGACTTTGAGCACGGCCCGCGAGCGGTGGCGGGGCTGGACGCGGCATTGCTCGTGGTGAATCCGCTGAGCGCTCCCAAGGGGCTGCCCTCGCTCCACGTTGACTGGCCAGTCTTCGAAACAAGTGCCGAGCTCGCGGCCGTACCGCAGGCGATCGTCGGCCAGGCGTTAGCGCTCGAAATGGCCCGATTGCGTCGTCTCGATCCCGATCATGCACCGCGCCTTCGGAAAGTCACGGAAACAAATTAGCGAGAGTACTAGCCCCATCCTTTGCGGAATACGCTACGATAGAGTCTGTATGGAGATCTATCCGAAAGGCGTAGACCCAGCGCTAGAGCCGCTGAGCGACGATCTGTTTCTTAACACCGAACGGCGATGTCCCGTCGTACTGTTGCTCGATACGTCGGCCTCGATGCAAACCAGCATCGATCTCGTGAACCTAGGCTTGCGCGATCTCCGTTCCGATCTTGTCAGTGATCCGCTGGCTTCCCAACGCGTTGAGATCTGCATCATCACTTTTGGGCCCGTGATGGTCGTCCAAGACTTCGTGACGGTGGACCGTTGGACCGTCCCGCGGCTTCGCGCACGTGGCGAAACGCCCATGGGCGAAGCGATGAAGCGGGCGGTCGAAGAACTCCGCCTACGTAAGCAAGCCTACCGAGAAGCGGGATTGCCTTATTACCGGCCTTGGATTTGGCTGGTCACGGATGGTCATCCCACCGATCGAGTCGATGACGGCCTCAAGCTGGTTCGCGACGAGGTTGAGCGCGGTGGTCTTGAGATGTTCACGATCGGCACCGAACAAGCCGATTTTCGGCTCCTGAAGCGCATCAGCCATCCGCGCCCGCCGGTCCGATTGCACGAGGCTCGGTACCGCGAGATGTTTGTTTGGCTATCACAGAGCCTCAAGCCGGTCTCTCGTTCGGAGCCTGGCGCGCCAGTTGAGCTGCCCGCACCCGAAGGATGGGGAGAACTCGACCGGCAATGAGCTGGACTTTCGGTCATGCGGCCGTTGTCGGATCGGGCAAAGCGCGGTGTGGCGATTCGATTGCCGTGCGCATGGAAAACGACCGATTGATTGCGGTCGTGACCGACGGTGCTGGTAGCGCGGCCCGGGGTGAAGATGGTGCGGAGTTGGTTGGGGCACTGGTCGCCGACGGCATTCTCGCAGGCGGTGCGATCGTTGATGTTGTCCGAGCGGCCCGGTTGGAGCTTGAGCAACTTGCGGCTAGGGACAGCGTTTCGGTGAGTGACTACGCCACGACACTCATCGGAATCGATCTTGGGCCTGAAGGGGGTCAACTGTTTCAGTTGGGCGACGGCGCGATCGTGGTCGCGAATGATACGAGCTACGAGGTTCCGATCCCGCCTGGGCGTGGCGAGTTTGCGAACACAACTTGGTTTGTCACGATGCCGAACTCAGAGTCTTTGGTTCGCACCATGACGATCCCACGGCCGGACGGCATCGTGATGTTTAGCGACGGCCTTCAAGACCTCGTCCTGGATTTCGCTACGGGCGTGCCCCATGCCCCGTTCTTCCATCGAGTGTTCGCTGTCCTCGGCGAGGACGGTTCGGGTCAGCACGAGCCAACATGCGCGTGGATCGCCAGCATGCTGGCTTCGCCGCCCGTGCAATCGCGCACCGATGACGACACATCCTTGTTTGTTGCCCGTTGGCGTGGGGGCCAGCAATGATCAAGCTTGGTGAGAAGATCGGGGAGGGCGGAGAAGGCATCGTCTACGTGGTGGCGGATCGCCCGAACTTGCTCGCCAAGATCGCCAAAGACCCCGAGGGCCTCGAGCCGAAGCTCAATGCCCTCGTCGCCCTCCGCTCGAATCGGTTGACCACGGCGGGCGCCTGGCCGATCGAGCCGGTGGTGGACGCCAAGGGAAAGACGGTTGGCTACGTGATGGAGTACTACCCCGACACGTCGCTTCTCCACACCGTCTTCCAGACCAAGAGCCGAGTCAGGATCCTCCCGCACGCGGATTACTCGTTCTTGATTCGAGTTGCGAAGAACCTGGCCACGTGTGTACACCTCGTCCACGCGGACGGCCTCGTGGTGGGTGACCTGAATGAGTCGAACGTGCTCGTCTCGGGCAATGCCCTAGTCCGGTTGATTGATTGCGATAGCTTCCAGATTTCCCACGGCGATTTTCGCCAGACTTGCGACGTCGGCAAGGGCGAGATGTTGCCGCCCGAGCTTCAAGGGATGTCGCTTGCGGGAAAGTGGCGTACCAAGCATCAGGATCTGTTTCCACTGGCCGTGCTCATTTTCCAGATTCTCATGCTGGGTCGCCATCCGTTCGCGGGCCGCGCGTCGACCGACGAAGACGTGCCCCTTGAAGAGGCGATTCGCCGAGGATGGTACGCCTATTCTGATCCCCCGAGTCCGCTGACGCCTCCCCCCGGAATCACCCTGAGCTGGCTGCCCCCGGAAATCCGCGACGCGTTTCAACGGTCCTTTACCTTGGCGCCCGAGCAGCGTACGCCGGCGGTCGATTGGCATGGTCTCCTTGACCGCTTTGAGTCGCAACTCGTGGCATGCCCCAACCACGCCCGCCACACCTACTGGAAGATGGTTGAGACCTGCCCGTGGTGCGCCCTTGAAGACCAGGTCCACGTGTTGTTGTTTGCGAGCCCGCACGCTACCGACGATGGGGTACCCAGTTCGATCGAGGGATTGTCGACCCGAGTTCAGCGTGAAGTTGCCGATCGCGAATGGCACTGGCTACCGAGTTTTCACCCACGCGATCTGTCATGGGGTGAGTTGTGGGCACCTTTCATCGTGGGCTTCTGGGTCATTCACGCGGCCCTGCGATTCTCGCCGTGGCCGTTTACGACCGCACTCACCGTGTCGCTCGCATTGAGCATGATTCCGGGAGCTTTCTATTTTCGGCATTACACCAAGTGGAAGACGGTTCGCCGCTTGGCCGCCGAAGCCGTCGACGACATCCACCGCCGATGGGAGCGGCTAGCCGATCCCGAGCCCGTGCTGGCCGACTCTGAGAACTTGCTCAACCGTGTAGTCAGGTCACCCGACTACGAGTCCATGCTTGAGAGCCGCCGGCGGGAGATTCTCACCGAGCGGTATCGAGATGACCTTGACGCTCATCTGCGCAAGTATTCGATCCATAGCGCCGCGGCTTCGATTCCCGTCAGCCGGTTAGACCAACTCCACGCCAACCGACTGCGAACTGCTGCCGACATCGTGCCGGAAAGCCCGCAAGGTTCGCTCACCGACGCCGAGTGGTCGGAGATTGTGGAGTGGCAGCGAGCAATCATCGATCAGTTTTGGGCTTCTACAACGGCCGATCTCTCGACTGCAGAAGATGCCTACCTTAGGCAACGTACGCGTCAGGATTGGCGGCAACTCGTCGCCGAGTTTGAAGCGGAAGCCGATCGACTCGTTCGCGAAGCCGAACGGATTGAAGCCGACCAGCAGATGCTCCTCGATCACTATGCCGTGGCCCTCCAACCGCTTGCGAAGCACCCCGGAGCTCAGCGCCTCTACATGCAAGTGACCGGCCGCCCGTTGCCCGTTCCGACTAACGATCGTATCTCTAGCGGATCGCCCAGGCTCCCATAATGTCCGAGCCCGTGCCCGACATCCGGCGAATCTGCGAAATCGTCGGGGGAAGCGTCTCGATATGCGAGTCGGCGAAGAGGATGTGAATGCCCCCGTCGTGACGTCCCAGGCCGTCTTTCTTGAATGTGCCCGACGCGGTGTCGTAGAAGGCCAGCCGGGTTGCGAACCGCGATTCTGAAAGCACATCCATGCCCCCATCATCGGGGTTGAAGTTCGAGTTGTCAAACCCCACGACAAATCCATCGTCGACCCCCGAGTAGGGTTTCGGATTATAGCTTCCGCGTGCTCCTCGGTTGGCCGTCTCGGCCACCATGGCCGTGGATCCAGGATTCGGAATATTGGCGATCGGTGCTGCCGCTAAAGCGGCGAACATCCCGTAGCTCGACAGAACCGTCGAGTTTTCGGGGCCCTCGTTCTTCGCGAGTTCTTCGTCGTGCGCCGCGGGGCACCTGAACGACTTCTGGTGATTGCGCACGCCACCGGCAATGAGTGTGATCCACGTGTTCGCCCGACCGTTGAACTGACGTGGCTCGAAGTTCTCGCCCTGGACGTACAACGGCGGAAGTCGGCCGACGTTATCCTCGGCGTAGAGCAGCAATGCCTTGGCCACCTGACCAAGATTGTCTTTGCACAGGTGCTTATCTCGCGCCGCAATCATCCGCATGACGGCGGGATAGAGCAGGACGGACGCAATCAGCATGGCAATGATGACGACACGCACGTCACGCATGGAGAGATAGTTCGACTTGGGCCGATCATCGGGATCGGTGGGGTCGTAGGCTTCGGTATGGAGAATCATGGTTCGGCGCGGGCGATGGGCGTGATTGCTGGGACGAGCTCGAACTCTTCGAGCGTGGCGGCAAGCTTGCTGGAGTCTGCCCGCAAATTGTAGCTTCCGGCGTCGACGGTCGGCAGGGTGCCGATTTTGATCTGCTCATCGCTCAGGTCTTTGGCAAAGTCCGCCAGCGCCAGGATCTCGCTGTTGGTGAGCGAGCCGTTCAAGACTTCGACGCCCTTGTTCGCAATCTCGGGCAGGCGCAGTGGGCTTGCCAGCACGGCCTTCTTAAATGCGAGCATGAACTGGCGTTGGCGCTCCATTCGGTGCATGTCGCTATCGGTGTGGCGATAGCGCACAAAGCCCATGGCGTCGTATCCGTTCAAGGTTTGCAACCCAGGCTTGAGGTCAATCTTCAGTTTGGCGGCTTTGTCCGTCCAGCGCATCCGCTTGGCCACGTCTATCTCGACGCCACCCGCAATGTCCACCATCTCTTGAAAGGCGTCGAAGTCGAGGACCACGACCTTGTCGATGTGAACCCCTGCAAGTAGGGTTTCGACGGCGGTTTGTGCCAGTTCAGGTCCGCCCCACGAATGATACGCGTTGATCTTCTGTTCGCCTCGGCCGCCTGCCGCGACCAGAGTGTCACGGGGAATGCTCAGCCCAGTTACTTTGGAGCTGGCCAGGTTCAAGCGAACCACCATCATCATGTCCGAGCGCGCGTGCTTACGAACGACTTTTTTCCCGCCCCGGGTGTAATCAGCGTCGCACCCGAGCACAAGGAGCGTAAGGTCGGACACGCCGTCAAAAGGCTTGTCACGCTCCAGACCAACCGCATCTTGCACCCGGTGGGTGATGGCTTGTGCAAGGAGGGGGCTCCGGCTGAGCCAACCGGCCCCGGCTCCAAGACCAAGCGCAACTAAGCAGGCAACGCCGTAGAGGGCGAAGCCGATCCAGCGTCGACGGGAGGGGTTTGATTCAGACATTCGGCCTTGGTTATGGAACGCTTAGCGGAGGGTCCGAGTTCCGTTCGTCGCACCAAAGGCTGCGTTGAGAAGGTTCGCCAAGCGATGCCCTGCCATAACCAAGCGTCGACCGCTCACAAACTGTGTCATCCCGAGATAGGAGGCGTTCGGCTGAATCTTGGTCGGCGTGGCATAGACGAGGGTTTGGGCCAGCATCGAACCTTCTCGCGCCCACTGCTCGGGGTCTTCGATCGCGATCTCCGACATGGTCTCGATCGGATGCTGCGCGATCAACCGATCACGAATAGTATCGATAGCGCTTCTATCCGCAAGCGGTCGCGTCACGTTGCCGTAGAGACCGCCCCCGATGTCCCACAAAAAGTGCAAGTTTCGCACCTGAAAGCTGCCCACAAGGAACGAATCGAATAGGAAGCCATTTCCTCCGCGGTCGCCCTTGGGGTGCGCTTCCGAGTCGCACGCCACACAGTGGAGTGGTTGGTGCACGTCGCCGACAAAGTGCAACACGTAGCGCAGGGCATCGGCTCGCTCCTCATTGCTGAGGTCCGGGTTTACCATCGCGTCGCTGAATTTGGAAATCGCCCACACGACGTTCTCTTCGAGCGGGACGTTCTCGGAGGGCTGTCCGTCGCGGCGGAAATGGTAGTTGATGTAGTGCCAGGGGCCGTTCTTGTCGTTCTTTGTATCATCCGCCCAGCAGGCGGCACCAAGAAGATCCCGAGTCTTTGGGTCGCCGCCGTGACCAAGCAGTTCATTGACGGCGAGCTTAACCTCCGGTCGCAACCGAGTTTCGGCGACCGCTGCGACCACCATGTGTCCGGTGTCGATCCAGGCAAAGGCATGAGAAGCGAAGACGACTAGGGAACCCATCAGCAGCGTGCGACAAACCATGCTCAAAGATAGCCCAATTGCCCACCGATCCGCAAATGCGAATCGGTTTTCGGGGTCAAAGCGTTGTATAGTGTGGAGAACCATGAAACACGCACCCAAGATGTTCGCGGCGCTAGCCGCTTTTTCGTTGATCGCGGCCGCCTCGGCCCAGAATGTCACCGGCGCCTGGAAGGGCAAGGTTGACTTCGATATGTCGTCGCTTCCTAAGGGGCAAAATGCCGAGCAACAAAAGCAAATGGTTGAAGCCGTGAAGAAGATGATGGGCAACATGACCATGAAGCTCACGCTGAACGCCAACAAGACGTTCACCATGGTTGTCACGGGTATTCCGCAGATGGGTGGTGCGAACGCGCCTAAGCAGAAGGATCAGACCGCCAAGGGTACGTGGACGCAGAAGGGTAGTGCCCTCACTCTGAAGATCACCGAGGCCAATGGCGAGAAGCCGAAGGGTGATAACCAGCCGCAAACCCTCACGATTTCGAAGGACGGCAAGTCGATGACCATGGTGCCCAAGGCTCCGGGTGCCCAGATGGGCAAGTCGAAGATCGTCTTCACCCGATAGAGTCCAACCGGAACCCCTCTTCGCCCTTGCGAAGAGGGGTCCTTTCTTATGAAGACGTGCCTCTTTTTGACGATCCTCGCCCTTGGCTTCGCAGGCTGCGCTCGAAGCGGACCGGCTGGTTCCTGGACGGGAAAGACCCAGATTGACACTTCGACCCTCCCGACCGGGCTATCGCCCGAGCGCCAGAAGCTGGTCGACCAGATGGTCGAGACCGTCAAGAATTCGACGGTCCAGCTTGAACTTCGGTCGGATCAGACCTACACGATGACCAGCAACGGTGTAATCAAGGTCATTCCGAGCACGACGGGCCTTCCCAGCTTCACCACCGAGACTCGTGTTACCACGGGCACGTGGAAGCAGACGGGAAACTTGATTGATATCCAGGTCAAAACGCTCGATGGCAAGGCGGTCGAACCTCATGGCCAGACCTTGACGCTCAGTGAAGACGGTAAATCGATGTCCATCGCGCCAAAGTCAACCGGTCGCGACGTCGGTGACTCGAAGGTCGTGTTTACGCGCTCGTGAAGGATCCGCCGCCTCAAGCCATCCTCATCGCGGGTCCCAATGGGTCCGGAAAGACGACCGCCGCGCGTCGCCTCGTCCCGAACGATGTGCGCTTTGTAAACGCCGATCTCATCGCCCAAGAACTGAGCGGCAAGCCCGGCACGGCGGGTGACATCCGAGCTGGACGGATCCTCATCGAGAGGCTAGAAGCGCTGGCGAAAGATGGCGAAGACTTCGGCTTGGAAACTACCCTGGCAACCCTATCCCTGGTCGAGCGGGTCAAAGGTCTGAACGACCGCGGATTCCACGTTCACTTGCTCTTTTTCTGGTTACCCAGCGCGGATTTGGCGGTCGAGCGTGTGGCCGCAAGGGTTCGCGCTGGGGGGCACGATGTGCCCGAAGACACCGTGCGCCGTCGTTATGCGAGCGGCATACGCAACTTCAAGCGGTATGCCATGCTCGCTCGGACTTGGCGAATCTACGATAACTCTAAGGGAACCGGCCCCGAGCTCGTTGCGGCCTATCGTCCTGAAGAGTTGATTGTGCTCAAGCCCGCCGTCTGGAAGGTGTTTCGTGATGAGTGACCAGAGGCGCGACTGGGCTCGAACCTGGGCGGAAGGGGCGCCACTGGACGAAGCGGTCCGCGAAGCCGTCCGAGATGCCGTCCGCGAGCACCGATTGCACCATCGAACCATCGCGGTTTGGGAGGACGAGCAGGTCCGATTGATCGAAGGCGAGGCGATCCTCGATCACGACGCATTTCTCACGCTGTTTGCACCCGTGGGCCGCTCGGGCCGCGAGGAGGTGGAAGCGGCGCGCTGGCGAAGACTTCCGACCAGCCAGCCGATCGAAGTCTACGACGACGCTGGCGAAGCGATCGAAGCCGCGCGGCAACGTCTGGTTAAAACGGGGCGGCCGGGCTATCTGCTCGCGTTTGAGGTGCCGAGACACTTGGTCTCCGAAACCCATCCGCGGGTGATTTCCGACACCGATCGCGCGACGCTCGAAGATGCACTTGTGGGCCGAATTCGGGTTGTTGCGGAGTTTGCGCGAGAAGTGCCGTAACGGCCCTCGATTTGCGACGTCCAACGGCTAATCTGGCGAGTTTGCGAGGGTTTTCGTTAAGTTCGTCGAAAAGAGGCAAATTTTGGGACCGAATCAGGGAAGATTCGAAGTAGAACCGTCTACAATAAGTAGAAGAGTGATGCAGAGACGCACGTGCACAGCGGGTCTGCTCCTCGGAGGGTTCTGGATTCTTTCGGGGGCAGCGGTTTCGCAGGCTCCGTTCAGTATGAACGGGGATCTGACCGGGGCGTCAGGAGCACAGGTCGGCGGAACCCAGACGATTGATCTGATCACGGTCAGATCAAGCATGCCAGGAGTGCCGTTGCGGTATGGCGGAGTGGTGAATGGCTCCGAGATCGTCGAGTTCGACGGTCGCCGCTTGGTCCGTGGCACGGACTACCAGATTGATTACGAAGCGGGCGTCGTCTATCTGATGCGCGCTCAAAAGCCGGGGCAAGTCGTTCGCGTGAGCTACCGCTATGAAGCCGCGAAGCAAGCCTCCGTCGTCGGCAAAACCCAGTTTTCCAGCTTGCCGACCTTCAAGTTCGAGCTCGTTCCGGGCAAGATGAGTGCAGTTCTGGGCTTCGGAATGACCGAGCGCCAAGCTGACGGCAACGTTCTGATGTCCAACATCTACGGTTGGAACAACTCGTTTGGCAACCTCAAGGGCTTGATGTTGGTGGGCGAGCGATCGAAGGTCGATCAGGATTCGGACTATGAGTATCGCGGCCGGCCGGGCGAAACCGACACCGGCAAATCAAAGTTCATCCTTCAAAATCTGAGCACAGGCTTCAACGGCGGCACGCTCGAGGCAACCTATCAGGACATTTCGCAGAACTTCGCCGGCTTTAGCGCGGTGGCCGACTCCGGCTATGAGCGCGCCTATGTAGATCAACTCAGCAAGGAAAAGGGCCTGAAGCGCTTCTCGCTGGGCATGAAAGAGGTCAACTTTGGCGACGGCAAGCTGAGTAACGGATTCCGGCAGGTTCGCGACGGCAACGCCTCCGTTGATTGGCGCAACTTCAACTACACGAGCAAGGGTCTTAGCCTAGACTACTCGTCTCAACAAGTTGACGCCGACTTCAAGCGGTTCAAGGATTTGGCCGAAGGCGACCGTGAGCAGCTTCGAAAGGAAGCTGGTCTGAAGCGCCAAAACTTCAACGGCAAACTCGGCGGGCTCTCGTATAAGCAGTCAGAGATTGAGAATGCATCGGGTGAAGGTATCTACCGCCGGGAACTCGGATTCGACACATCAAAGTTCGGCTTCTCCTTTGGCGAGCAGATCATCGATCGCGACTTCCGTCGGTTCGACAGCCTTCACGAGCAGGAGCGAGGGCAATGGGGCAGGGAAGCCGGTCTTAAGCGGCAGTGGTTCGCATTGGATACGGCAATCTTCGGCAAGGACAAGCAACCGACGATCCGCCGAAGCGAGATCGCCAGCACCTCGGGTCGATTTGACGCGACGGACATCAATGCGCAAGGCAACGGTTGGAGCCTGCAACATTCCAGCCGTAACACCGACTCCACCTTTGGCAACCTCGGCTCAATGTCCGAAGGCGAAATGGATGGCCACATCAAGGCCATCAGCAATATGTACGGCCCCGGCGTAAACACGCGACCTGAAGATCGCGGGTTCTTCTTGCGCAGCGCGGGCCTTGATCGCAGCCTAACCCGATTGAACGCCACCCCATTCAAGGGATGGAACTTTGGCTTTGATCACCTGAAGATCAAGGGCCAAGAGGGTGACGTTGACGTGCTGAGCCTCAACGCAAAGGGCGACAAGGGCGACATCTTCTTCCGCCAACAACGGATGGGCGATCAGTTCAATCAACTCACCTCCTTGATGGAGTTTGAGCGCCAGCGGCTAGGCACAATTTCGGGTCTTGACCGAACTGACTTCGGCATGAACCTCAACTTCAGCAAAAACCGGTCGCTTAAGGTCAACACACTCGAAGCCGAATCGCCAACCGGCGGTGCGAAGCGGACGGCAATCGCCTACCGTGACCCCAAGATTGAGGTGGACATGAACACCCGCGAAGTCGATTCCGGCTTCGCCAATGTGGTTCAACTGGTCGACCCCGAGAAAGACCTGCTTGCGGCTCTACGCGGCTACAACCAGCGTGACGCTAAGGTTAAGTGGCAGATCAACTCGCAACTGAAGCTGGATGCCTTTATCGCGGACGCCCATAGTGGGACCCTTGATCAGTCCAGCCTGATCCGCAACTTCGCGCTGGATTGGAAGCCCGACAGCAAAACGCATGTGAGCGCTTTGCGAATGGAGTCGAAGCAATCGGATCCCATGCAGACCCTCTTCGCGAACCTGACTGAGAAGATCACGCTCGGTCGCGACTTTGGCCGGTTCGGAAAGGTCACGTTCTACAACGAGAAGCAAGACTTCCAAGGCACCAACGCACAGCAATCCGATTTCACGCGCCAGTATCTGGCCTACGAAACCAAGTTGGACGCGAAGACGGGCCTCCGGACTGAGCAAACGCGAACGCGCTATCAGAATGGCGACCATGAGAACATCAGCGCCAATACGCTCACGACCGAAATCTCAAGCAAGGTCGGCGTTTCGGTCACCGACATGCGCGTCAATCGGAACGGCGACCGGAAGGATGAGGCGAAGCGCAACTATGGCTTCTGGTTCGACTTTGGTCGAGGCATGCGCCTGAACTACGGATACGCGCGGGCGATCGACGGAAGAAACGGCACCATGAACTCCATGGTTAATCTGACCCCAGGATCCCTGGGATTCCTCAAGGTTGACCAGGCAAGCTACGCTGAGAACCGCTGGGACGCACAACACACCCAGGGGCTGAGCAACATCGCACTGTCGTCGTCGGCTCCGCTCAATCTAGGGCTCGTCAAGAACTTCACGTTCAACTTCGCGATGGATACCGCCACCGATTGGAGCAACTGGGTGCGCGAGAATCGGATCGCGGGAATCGCCGGCAATATTGGCTCCAACAAGATTGGACTCGAGTATCGAAGCCAAATGAGCGCGAACGGCTACCGCGGCATCGACCGCACCGTCACCTTCGAGACGGATCAGAGCGAGAAGCGCGCTATCGTCGGCAAGATGCGCTACACCGTTCGCGACCTGCCGCGCGATGATGCGGTCATGATTCGCGATTTCTCGATTACCGTGAGACCGAGCAAGGGCGTGCAACTCACGCACCAGATGTTGACGCATCCCGAAGATCCCCAGCCTCGCGCTGATGTCCCGATGTTTAAGAACACGAACCCGTGGCGAGTGAACAAGTGGACGATTAACGTGGACCAGGGTCGTACCGGGCTGGCCGCCTCGTGGGAAGAGCGGTTGAACTCACACACCAAGGAGTCATCGAGACTCGCCGGTGTGACGCTTGACTTGTTCAAGAACTCCGGCTCGCCTCTTCAACTGTTCTATGGCGTTGAGCAGCGTTGGGGCAATCAACTCCGCCAGACGGCTCACCGCTACTACCTGCGGTTCGATCAGCGCCCCGGCCCAAATCAGTTGCTGTCGATCTTTGCCGGGAACCTCAGCTACGAGCATTCGATTTTGAACGGCATGAACCGGAACAACTGGACGGTCAACGTCAACTATCAGATCCGATTCTAGCCGAGAAGCACATCATGGTTAGCGCAATCATGGCCTTGGTGGTCGGACTACAGGCGCTCCCGACCAAGTCGGTAAAGCTAGAGTTGCCCGACTCGGCCGGCGTGAAGCAGGCCGTGCCGGCTCCCGGCGCCAAGGCGACGCTCGTCTTGTTCCTCGGTGTCGACTGCCCGATCGCGAATCGAATGGCTCCCGAAATCGCCAGGATCATTGCAACCTACGCTAAGCGCGGCGTGCAATCCTTCCTCGTGTATCCGGACGGTAGCTTGACGAAGGCGCAAGTCAACGATCATCGCGCCAAGTTTGAGCTTGTTTGCCCAGGGATTGTGGACGGTGGCCACAAACTCGTCAAGGCCATTGGTGCGACCGTAACGCCGCAGGCCGCCGT
>CAZPHD010000015.1:46943-60990 GCA_964586225.1 uncultured Fimbriimonadaceae bacterium | reverse complement strand
TGCCGCTCATAGAATCCAATGAGCACGTCCACGGAAGGACTGCACCGCCGGACAACTTGGCGGAGCAACTCCTCAGAGCGAAGTGCCGAATCGAGCACGCCGCCTTCGAGGAAGTAGCCGCTGGTGATCGTCTCGGGGAACACCACAAGGTCGGCTCCCTCATGGGCGGCCAACTCGATGAACTCGGCGATCCGGTCGAGGTTAGCGCTAACCTGGGCCTTGCGGGGGGTGAACTGGGCAGTAGCGACCGTGAAGGTCATGGATCGAGTTTACCGGTGCCGTACTCACGCACGACCAGCCCCTGCAAATCGTTGGCTTTATCGAGCCTGAGCATGCCCGCCAGCTCGCCGCCGAGCGTCTTCCGTCGGTCGGGGGCGTCGCGCAACACAAGGCACAGCCGCTTTTGCGCGCGGGTCATGGCGACGTACAGCACGCGCCAGCCTTCCTCCCGCGACCGCTCGTCATCGCGATGCTGGAGCCACCGCCCCATCAGACCGTAATCGCTGTGGAAACATGCCGCAATGAGGCCAGCACGGACATCGACGTAGATTTCCTTCTCGCTACTGCCCTCAGGACTCAGGGTTTCGGGGACGATCACGACCGGGAACTCCAGCCCCTTGGACTTGTGGATGGTCATGATGCGGATCGCGTCCGCGTCTTCGTCTAGGGTTAGGGCTTGGCTCTCGCGGTGGGCGATGCGCTGGATATCGCGAACGGACTCGGCGAACTCTCGGGGTCCGATCTCGGGTTGCTCGGCGGCGAGGATGAGTAGCTTGCGGGCGTTCGCGAGCATCTGATCTTTGCCGTCGCGACGCCCGAGCGTCTCTAAGAACCGCGTCCGCGCAAACAAGTCGCCGATGACTTCCCACGCGCTCAGCCGATCGGCGTGGGTGGCAAGCTCATCGAACCAGCGGCGAAGCTCCCAGAGTCGGTCGATGTCATCGGCGGGAAAGTCAGACTGGGAGGGATGGGCGGTCGCTTCGATGATCTGCTCGTAGACGCTCGTGCCGGCGTGTCGGCGCTTGGCGAGCAAGACGAAGGTGTCGAGGGTGATGTCGACGAACGGGCTCCGCAGCGTCGCGAGCGCGGCATAGTTGTCGTGCGGATCGGACAGCCACCGCAACGCATTCGCGATGTCGCGCACCTCCAGCCGGGTGTAATACTCCTCGTTCGCGCCGATGATCTGCGACTCGACGCCGACCATCTTCAGCGCATTCTGCAGTTTCAGCGCAAAGAACCCCTTGCGCACGAGGATGCAGATGTCGCGGAGCCGAAACTCCGGTTCAGTCTCGCCCGCTTGCGGCGTCTGCATGTGCTTGATCAGTTCGGCCACCCGGATCGCATCGTTCATGGCCATTGGCCAGAGCTCGACGCCCTCGAAGTTGGGCTTGACGTCCTCGAAGTTGAGGAAAAGCACGTTGCCCTCGGCCTTTGGGGGGGGCGGGGCGGGGAGCATGGGCTGGTACGCCTCTTGCCAAACCTCGCCAAAGATGCGGTCGACGAACGCGAGGATGCCGGGGTCCGAGCGGTGATTGGTCGAGAGTGTCAGCGAGGTCTGGCCCTCCTCCGCCTGCCGATCGACAAAGAGCTGGCGGTCGGCCTGTCGGAATCCGTAGATCGACTGCTGAGCGTCGCCAACCATCAGCTCGGTCGCGATTCCCAGACCCGTGAGCAGCTTGTACTGCACCGGGTTGAGGTCCTGCGCCTCGTCAATGAAGACGACCTGATACTGCCGCTGGAGCCGGGCCTGGACGACCGGGTTTGTGGCGACGAGATCGACGGCCATCTGCTCAAGAAGTGTGAAATCCAGCTTGCCGCGACGTCGCATGCGGGCTTCAAGTTGGCGCCAGACGTCCGTGACCAGTCGCATGTAGGCGCTGGTAAACACGGCGATCCGCCGGTCGTCCGCGCCGACCTTCGCCCAGCTCGGGGCCTTCTTGCGCAGTTGCTTGTATAGCGCGACGATCTGGTCGCCGAGCGGTTGATCGTAATCAAGCGCGATCGCGACGTCGGGGTCAAGATCATTGATCAGCTGCAATCGCCAGGTTTCGAGCGTGACCTCGGGCGTGGCGTACATCGCGAGCAGTTCGTCGGACGTTCGGCCTGATCCGCGCAGCTTGCCCAGCCCGACTTCGATGGCGCGTTGGAGCGCGGCCTGCGGTGTGGTGCCATTCCGCGTGAAGTTCCCAGCAAGCATTTCAAGAAGGCCGTTGATGGTCTCGTCGTCCTCATCGGGGTTGGCGAGGGTGTCAAGGATCAGTTCTTCGCGCCAATGCTGAGCTTCGGCACCGACGATCACTTCGAAGTCGGGGTCCAGAGCCGCTTCGATCGCGTTCTCTTTGAGCACGCGCTCGCAGAAGCCGTGGATCGTCTGAATCGGGCCGGTCTCGGCAATCTGAGCGTCCTGCACGAGTCCAGCATCATGGAGCCGCCGTACGATCCGATCCTTCATCTCTGCGGCCGCCTTGCGCGTGAAGGTGATCGTGAGGATGTTGTCGGGTCGCAGGGCTTCGGGCGTCGGGCGATCCTGCAGGAGGCGCAGGTAGCGCTCGACGAGCACGAACGTCTTGCCCGCGCCAGCCGCGGCCGAAACGATGATCTTGGGCGCGCTCGCCTGGATCACCTCGTGCTGTTCGGTGGTCGGCTCAAACCTCATTCGCGGCCTCCCTGGCGAACGGGTCGGTGATGTCGCTAAAGGTCTGCGCGCGTCGGCAGAGCTCGCCAAAATCGCATCGCTCGCAAGCTGTGCCTGGATTAGCGTCAATCTTGCCGGTAGCGATCTTGCGGACGGCCTCGGCGGCGCGTTCTGACACCTTCTGCCCGAGCGGCTTCACCTGATCGGCTTCGATGCGGCTGGATTTCAGGCCATCGTTCTCGGCCTGGAAGAAGTTGGTGTCGCCCATGTAGATCAGCCGACGCGCGCGGCTATTGGCGCAGTCGATCTCAATGGCGCGATTCCGAGAGCCGCGGATAGCGAAGATGGTGATCGCCAGTTCGAGCGCGTCTTCGTCGGACATGTGGTCGAACGGATCATTGCGATTCCCGTCCGGGACAGGGTCTTGCTGGCGGAACAGGTGCAACACGTGAAAGCCCTGCTGACGCTTCGAGAGCACGGGGAACTCGCCGGTGAGGTTCAGGGTCTCGCCAGTCGGCAGCTTGAGCGACTCCTTCAGATGCTCTCCGCCCATTTCCAATCCTGTCGTTACGATCTCGTCGCGCGGCCATAAGCGGCGAGCGGCGAACTCACGATCGACCCATTCGCGCACCAACCGCCGTCCACCCGCTCGCATCAGCGTGAGATCAGCCTCTGTGCATTCACCATAGAGGTCGGTCAGCAAGTCGTCCAGAGCTTGCAATAGCGCTTCGGTCGCGGCTTGCTCCGTGGGTTGCGAGGCAAGCCCGACCTTGGCGGGGAGGTTCAGAAGCTGGTTCCATCGCGTCGTGGCGCGCGGAGGACTGATGCGCAGTCGCGACGCCGCCACGTAGCGAAACGGGCATTGGAGCACGGACACCAACTCTCGGATCATGACCGCTTCGGAGCTGTCCTTGCGAATGAGATCACGGGCGAGTTCGGTCGTCAGTTCGAGAGGTCGCGGCGAGATTCGATCCGCCGCAAAGGCGTCGGCGAGCTTGCGGTCGGCCTCGAGCTTGGGCTCGGCAGGCACAAGCTCTTGGCGGGAATGGACCTCCTTCGTGACTTCCATCAGTCGCTCGACTTCTTGCAAGTAGAACGCGGGCACATTGTCGCGGTCGTCGCCAGTCTGCGGATAGCTGAGCCAGAGTTTCTTGGCGGGTGCGCAAACAACGCGGTAGAACTCGTCACGCTCTTCGCGAGCTCGCCGTCGACCATCCACGAGTTGCACGCCAAAGTGACCGCTGAGCCACGCCAACTCCTCGTCGTGCAGGATTGGATTCTCTTTGCGACGCCGCGGGAACACGCCTTCAAGCATGCCCAGAACCCAAACGATGTCCACATCGCCGAGCGCGACGCCAGAGTTCACGACGCGAACGCCCTCGGGGTCTTGCGGAAGCAGCACCTCCGTCTCTTGCCACAACCGCACGGCCTCCCGGACGAAGCTCTCCAGGTTGCGAGGCCGGCCGCCGCGCAGACGCTCCATCGTTGCTGCGTCCGCAAGGGTTCGTTGCATCGCGTTCTGGGCGTAGCCATCTCGAACTTGCGTGGGCGTGTCGAGCTCTAGCGCCCGGGCTAGCCAGGCCTGATCGCCGAGATCGCGGATCTGTTCGGCCCATTGATCAAGCGTGATCGATTCGGAGGTGGCCGTGCGGCGCCATTCGAGCACCGGAAGCAGCCATTCGGCCGACTCGGCCGCGATTTGCGCCTTGGCGGCCACCTCAAGCGCCTCCCACGAGTCGTCTCGCACGCGATGCGATTCTTGGATAATGGACTCGAGTTCGCCGATCGCGGTGCGCGGCATTCGCAGATAGCTACTCCGGAGCAGAGGCACGAGCCGCCGCACGTCGCGCGAAGTCAGCGCCTGTAGAAGCTGCACGACAAAGCGAACGAACCCGTTGGATAGGAGTGGCACCGACCGGGCGCACGTCAACGGGAATCCCATCCGCTTGGCTGAAGCCTCCAGCAGCGGAGCGTACGTCTGGACATTGCGGCTGACGATTGCGATTCGCCGGGCCGGAACCCCGTCTTCGATCTCAGCGGTGAGCGTGCGGATCGCCCACTCAACCTCGGCCAGTTCGTCGGGCGTCACCGTGATGTTCACCGCAAGCGGCCGGGTGTTGCCGGGGAACTGCGACTCAGCAAAGAGGCGCGCGGAGAGATCGTTGGCGATGGGTAACGGGCTCGCGCCGACTCCCAGCCGCTCGACAACCGCGTGGCCGCCTTCGAAGAGGGTGGCGTTCGTCGGATGAGCTTCTACGATCACGGTCACCCGGGCACCCCGATCGCTGACCCACTTCAGCCAGTCAAGGGCGAGCGGGGCATCATCGGAGCCCACCCAGGCGACGATATCGAGGTCCAGCTCGGGGCCGTCCTCGTATTCGTAGCAGCCATCGATTCGCTCGCGGTTGAATCGCTTGCCCAGCATGGCCATGGAGTGGGCAATGGACTCTTGCAGGCTTGCCAAGTCGTTCAGCTTAGGAGCAAGGCTCTCGTCGGCATAGGGGGCGGCGGCGCGCAGTTCATCGGCCTCGATCCCGTAACCGCGCAAGTCGTCCAGCAAACCGCCGACCAACCGGAGGAATCCCGGAGTTGAGGCGGTCTCGTAAAAGGGGGACGTGGCCGGTAGGTCCCCCGCGGCTTGAGCGAGTGCAGCCCGCAGGTGACCCTGGTTGGGTAGGCCCATTGAATGCCCACCGAGGCGCGTGAGCACCTGGCCGACGAGTTGCCCAAACTCGGCGACCTCAAGGCTCTCGTCGGTCTCCATGAGTTCGCGGAGCACGCCCACCCGGGCACCGCCCATCGCGGTGAGATAGGTGGGATCGCTGCGCTTCAGGCGTGACAAGACCCCCCGCACAGCTTCTAAGCCGGGGGTGGCCTGAATCACCTGGAGTCGGCCCGCCATTGTCTGTCAGTGTATCATCGGAAGCGTGGCGCCGACCCCTCCCCAACCCGAAGCCGGGCACGGCCCTCCCATCTGGACCACGCGCCAACAGCTCATCGGCAACCTGATTCCCCTCGCGATCGCCGCACCCTTTGGGGTGGTTGGCTTGCTCATGATGTACCGCGAGGGTGATCTGTTAGGACGCGGTTTGTGGGTGCTCGCGGCGGGCGTGGCGATCGGCATCCTGGCCGTGAACTGGCTGGGGCTGTTTGAGAATGCCGCAATCCGGCGCGCTATGGAGCGGCGACTGCCCGCTGATTTGTCGCCCGTCCGCTGGTTTGTCGGGGCCACGACGCCGAGTTTCGTCGGCTGGCTTGATCCGCACGAGGACGTCGGCTTCTTGTGGATGGACGCGACCACGATTGGCTTCTTTGGCGAGAAGTATCGCATAGAGATTCCGCGATCTCAGGTGACGGCGATCCGCTTTCGGCCGAACGTGCACACGCTCATCGGATTGGGCCGTTGGGTCTCGATCGAGGCCGTGGTGGATGGGAAGCCCGCGCGGTTACGCTTCGAACCCCGCGAGCGGAGGACGCTTACGGCCAACCGTCGGCTGGGGGCCGAGATTCGGCGGCGGCTCTTGGGCTAGGGGCCGACGATCGCGGCGACGATCGCGCTGGCTAGGGTCTCGTCATCAAGGATGGGGAACTCCGCCCGCAGTTTGCCGCTGACTTGACCTTCGTTGGCCCGGATTGACCGTATGAGCCGGTCAATCTCAACGTCGGGTGCTTCGATCACTTCTTTGACTCGGGCGCGAGTGTCGCGGAGATCAACCAAGTAGCCCGCTTCGGACCTCAACTCAATCTCGATCGTCTCGCGAATGACCTCTGCGAGGTATTCACTCTGAGCTGTGAGGTCGGGATACGCCCACGCAAACCGGGCGTCGGCATACTCGCTGAATTGGAAGTTCGTGCGCACGCCGTCGTCGCATTCGACCATCTGGCCAAATGTGCAGGCGTGCCGGTAACGAGCCATCAACGGCTTGGAGAAGCGCTCGAGGGCCCGATCATAGGCCGCACGGTTGGCAACGTTGCGGGTGATGGTCGCCGAGATCGGAAGGATATGGGGCTCCGGTGTCGCGCCGTCGCGGCGAAGGGTGTCGTTGACCAGGAATCGGGAGATTCTGCCGTTGCCATCGGTCATTGGGTGAATGTAGACGAACCCGAAAGACAGCACGGCGGCGCGAACGATGGACGATTGGCCCTCGGTCACCTGCGCAAAGGCTCTGAGGCCCTCGAGCATGGCAGGAACCTGATCCCAATGGGGTGCAACGTAGTGAATTAGCTGGTCGGCCAGTCGCGATTCGCCGATGAACACAGGGGACTGCCGGGGGCCCGACCGCAATACGCGGCTGCCGAGGATCTCGCGTTGAAGCGACGCGAGGGGGTCATCTTCCAAAGGGTTCGAGCCTTGACCGAGACGCCGCTCCATGACCGCTGCGAATCGCTTGATGCGATCGGCCTGCGACTCTTCATGCTCGATAAGGAAGCTCGCCCGGCTTTCCTTGATCGTGAGCCAAACTGATGCTCGGGCAAGAACATCCGCGCCAAACTCGGCCTCCATTTGGTTGAGGCGAGCTTGGTGGTCGTAGCCTTCGGCTGCCCTCAGCTGAGGCGTACGCCTAACCACCGGGCAGAACCCTGGCGTGCCCGGCAGGTTGTTCCGCACGCGCCAGCGTGGAACATTGGCTGGTCTAGTCGCCACGAGATAGTCGTTATCGGGGAGTGCGTTCACATAGTTGCCGCTCTGAACTCCTTCGAAATCAAGTGTTTCGCGGGTGAGCCACTCGAAGAAGAAGCCAGCTCGGCGAGCGTATTGACCGCTGGGTTCTCGATGAATCCACGATTCTATGTTCGACTTCTGCACCGTGGATAAAAGCCGGGCAAGGAACTCAAGGTGGATACCTTCATGCTTCAATGCGAACGTGAGGTGTCCATCGAGGGTGGGCTCGGGGCGAGCGGCCTCAACGTACGTGGCGACGGTGAGACCGTCGGTCGTCGTCAAAGACCGCGACTTTCCGATCTGACTCGACCTAGCAAAGGGCTGGACAGGCTCGATGCTGAACTCACGCGCCAACCACTTGTAGCCAATCCAGTCAGATTTCACTTAGAATGCCCCGATCTTGTGCCATTTCTTATAAATGACGTTCAGTTCATATAAAAATGGGCAATTCTCCGAGAAAACGATTAAAAGGCCGGAGGTGGGAAGTCGCTGGACGGCTCCGAGCGACTTTCCACATCCGACATCCGACCTACCGCCCGTCGCCGATCTTGTCGAAGCCACCTGGGTAGTAGGTGAAGATCAGCACCGAGTTCTGCGCGGGCGTAAAGTTCACGCTGCGGCGGAAGGCGCCGGTCGTGCCGATTTGCCAGCCGCGCTCGGGCAGAGCGGCATAAACGCCGAGCACGAGATCGGCCGGATACTTGATCGCGTAGTTGAACTGACCAATCGCGCCGTTCCAGTTGTCGCCGCCCGCGGTATCGTAAACGACCATGCGCTGGACAGCGTCCAAGCCCGCTCGGCCAATCGGGGCGACAAAGCGCACCTTGAGCGACTTGGTCTCGCCGGCTTTGAACTCGACGGTCGTGCGATCAAGTCGCTCATAGGTCTTGGCCCAGATGCCTTTAGCGACTTCTTTTTCACTGGGTTCGGTGCGCTCGCTCGTCCCCACCCGCAGAGCAACCGACTTGCCATTGATCGCTGCCGATTGGCGCATGCCTTCGCTCTGGCTCCAGAGCACCTGTTTGCCGCGAACGGGCAGAACGAGCTCAAGGCTCATCGGCTTGTTCGACGTGTTCTTGAAGCCTGTCGTGGACTCCATGATCACCCGCGCCTTCTCCAGATTGTAGGTGACCGAGTGGGTGAGCATGGCGACCGAGGTATCGCGCGGTGTTTCGGGGATGCCCGGATAGATGACTTGAGCCGACGCGGGAATGGTCTGCGCGAGGACCAGCATTGCAAGCGTGGTGATCATGTTTAGAGAATACGCTAGAAGGCGAGGGATTGCTCGGGTTGGCTAGGGTTTGCCCGGGTTGGCTCGGATGGGCAGATTGAGCGAGCTGGTCGCGTCGGCAAAAACCAGCCGACGGCCTCGTAAACTTCAATCGCGCAAGTCCGAGCCATTCCGCGCCAACCCTAGCCAATCCGCGCCATCCCGAGCCAACCCGAGCTATCTCCTAATCCTGACAAAAAGGTAAACTCTCCATCGACTCCCCGCGTAGAAATAGGCGCACTACCATGCTTGAGATCAAGAACCTCCACGCCCGTGTCGAAGAAAAATCGATTCTAAATGGCATCAATCTGACCGTGAATCCCGGCGAAGTCCACGCCATCATGGGGCCGAATGGCTCTGGAAAGAGCACGCTCGCCAGCATCCTCGCTGGTCGCGATGGCTACGACATCACCGACGGCGAAGTGACCTACCTCGGCGATGATCTGCTGGACATGGACCCCGAAGTCCGTGCCGCCAAGGGTCTCTTCCTCGCTTTCCAATATCCGGTCGAAATTTCCGGCGTGTCGAACACCTACTTCCTGCGCGCCGCCGTTAACGCCGTCCGCAAGCAGCGCGGCGAGTCGGATATGGACGCCATGGAGTTCATGAAGTTCATCCGCGAGAAGATCAAGATCCTCGACCTTGATCCGGCGCTACTCAGCCGCTCAGTGAACGAAGGCTTCTCGGGCGGCGAAAAGAAGCGCAACGAGATCTTTCAGATGGCCGCGCTCGAACCCAAGATGTGTATCTTGGACGAGACTGACTCGGGCCTCGACATCGATGCGCTCAAGGTCGTGTCCGATGGCGTGAATGCGCTTCGCTCACCCGAGCGAGGTTTTCTGGTCATCACCCACTATCAGCGCCTTCTCAACCACATCGTGCCTGACTTCGTCCACGTCCTCGTCGACGGCCGGATCGTTCGTAGCGGCGACAAGACTCTCGCCTACGAGCTTGAGGAGAAGGGCTACGGTTGGATCGAGGAGTCGCTGGCGGGGGCCAAGTAAGTGCTCATCAGCGACAAACCCCATTCGCTCATTTCGAACTTTGACCAGGTTCGCGATGTGCTCGGCCTGACGGGGCCCCAAGCGCTTCAATCCGTACGCGAGCAGGCGATCGCGAAGTTCGCCGACGCCGGGATTCCGACCACGCGTGACGAAGAGTTCAAGTATCTCCTCCTGAACCGGCTACGCGAGACGGAGTACAAGCCTGCGTATGGTGCAACCCTTTCCGAGGGCGATTTCGCCGAACTGCCGCTCGCAAAGCTTGATGGTCCGGTTCTAACGCTCGTCAACGGCGAGTTTGCTCCCGAACTCTCGAACTTGAGTGGGCTGCCCGACGGGGTTCATGTGATGGCGCTGTCTGAGGCGCTGGCTGATCACGAGGCGCTGGTCATGCGCACGCTGGGCAAGGTGGCGACGCACCAAGGCAAGCTGGGTACCACCAACGATGAGCGATTCGTCCACCTGAACACGGCGTATCTGGGCGAGGGTGCTTTTGTGCATGTGGCGAAGGGAGCGATGGTCGAGCCGACGATCCATCTCCGCTTTATCACCCTGGCCGAACATGGACCGATTGCGGTGCATCCGCGCGTGGTGATCGAACTCGAGGAGGGTTCCTCCGCCAAGATCGTCGAGAGCTTCCACGGGCTCGGTGGCGAGAGCTTTACCAACGAAGTCCACGAGATTTCCTTGGGCGCAAATGCGAACCTCGAGTTCATCAAGTCGCAGACGGAGGGGGGCTCGACGGTCCACATTGCGAACCACTACGTTGATCAGAAAGGCGGGTCCGTGTTTGTTTCCAATCAGGTTCAGTTCGGATCGGCGATGAGCCGGACGGATCTGAACGTGTTTGTCGATGGCGAGCACACCGAGACGTCGCTGAACGGCGCCTATCTCGGTCAAGGCGAGCAGATCCTTGATAACCACACGCGGATCGACCACGCCAAGCCGAACTGCCATTCGTTCGAGGTCTACAAGGGCATTCTTGACGATCGGTCCGTGGGGGTGTTCAACGGCAAGATCTTCGTGTATGAAGACGCTCAGAAGACCGACGCGAAGCAGACCAACCAGGCGTTGCTGCTTTCGCCCAACGCGACGATCAACACGAAGCCTCAGCTTGAGATCTTCGCCGACGACGTGAAGTGTTCGCACGGCGCGACGGTCGGTCAGATTCGCGAGGATGCGCTGTTCTATCTGCGGACGAGGGGTATCCCCGAACTCGAAGCGCGTGGCCTGCTCGTCTACGCCTTCGCGGCGGAGGTTCTGGAGAAGATCTCGATCGACGTCGTGAGAGAGGCACTGGAAGCGGAGTTGTATCGGCGCTTGAATCGGGATTGAGGCGGCGTGTTGGCGTGTTGGCCTGGCGCGTCGGAGGATCAGAGCGAGAGCCTGCAACTCGAGTTGGGACCCCACGTGCGGAGCGGTAGACTCGGCCCCAGATGGCGTCAAGTGCCGACACGCTAGAAGTCTACGAGTTGCTGCGCAAGCTTAGTAGCCCGAAGGCTACCGAGCGCCTCGTTGCGCTCTATGACCTGGTTATGGTCGACGATGTCCTCATCGAACGGCTCGCGGCCCGAGCATGCCTCTTCGACTCAAGCAATGATGTTCGCGACTTAGCGGTCAGCACGCTCGCGGCCTGCGCGGAGCGGCGTGATCTGCGAGCGATGCTCTTGCTGAGCGATGATTCCAACGAGTCGGTTCGAGCTTCGGTGGTAGAAGCATTCTCCAAGTATCCAACGAAGCGAACAATGAAGCGACTCGTTGAGATGCTCGACGATTCAAGCGCGTCTGTGAGGTCGAGTTGCGCTCACGAAATCTTCGTTGGGATGCTCGACAGTGGCCGCGGCGGGATCGGAGCGGAAGAAGCCCGAGCGCTCCTTGCGAATCGTCTGATCGTTGAGAAGGACGACTATGTGCGGGTGAGTCTGCTCGGTGGTTTGATCCTGTGCGGTGACGGCGCCAGGGCTGGTGAACTGACGGAGTACGAGAACCATCCGGTCGACCGTGTTCGCGAGCATGCACAAGACATGGCCAAGACCTTCGACCATCTGGGAGAGGCGTACGAGATCATGGAGCAGGCGGCTCGAGACCTCGCCGCCGAGCCGTAGGGCAGGGTTCGCACGGCTCCTTCGAGAGTCCGCTACACTTAGTTCATGGTGTTGGCGCTGTTGTTCATGCTTTCTGCCCAAGGGCCTGACAAGCCGCTACTCGACCAGATCGGAGTGAAGCCGACGGGTCGGAATGGATACGAGGAGTTCTTGCAGGCCGGGGATGTACTCGCGCGCGGCATGTACGACGACCTTTGGCGAGCCGATCAAGACCTGGCGCACGAAGGAAAAATCTACAAATCGAGAGGCAGCGAACTCGCCAAAGAGCTCTTCACCGGGAAGAACGCGCTCGAGCGTCGGCGCATCCTCGTCGAACGGTTTGCTGAGGCGACCCGCCTCTTGGAGGTAGCTGCAACCAAGCCGATCTTCGACCCAAGGTCTCAATACGACGCGTCCACTCTCTTCCCGCAACTACGCTGGATTCGCTTTTCGGCCCACCACCTAGTGAACGTGGCCCACATACAGCGAGCAAACGGCGATGACCGTTCTTCGGTCGAGACCCTCCTGCGGGGCTTGCTCATCCTCGACAGCATCCAGCGGGGGCCGATGATCTGTTGGCTCGTGGGCAATGTGTGCCAACTGTTTTTGCTCGAGGAGATGGTAGCTGCTCTGCCTGAGCTGAGCCTGGGAGCAGCGACGGCTCTTGAGCAGCAGGCGGCGGCCCTCGAAGCCCGCCCCCCCGGCATTGGCGAGACTCTGGCCGCTGAGTACAAGTTCATCGAAGGGTCCGTGAATCAACTGCTCGGCGACCGCGGGGACGACTTCCTGGACGTCTTTTTCGATGAAGAGGACAAGTTCGGTGAGCGCTTTCGGGCTCTAGATGCGCTGGGCAAGCGGGAAGTCGCCGATATGGCGTTGCGACAGATTCGGGATGTTCGCCGACAACGGGAGGCGTGGATCGCCGAGGGGCCGAAGGGGTGGCTGTCGCCCCCCGACCCAGTCTCGCTGCCGGGGGGCAGCCCGACGGCCGAACTTGCTAACGAGTTGGCCGAGGGGATGCTCGCCGAAGTCAAATCGGTGATGCCTGCGGCTGCATTTCAGCTGGTGAGTTACCGACTGTTGCGCGTGTATGGGGCAGTCATCCGGCACCGATGGGAGCAGGGTCGCCTGCCCAGCACGCTGGCGGATGCGGTCGGTCAGACGTTGGCGCGATGCCCGATCAGCGATAGGCCGCTGCTCTACCAGCGCCATCCCGAAGGCGGGTTCACGGTGAAGAGCCCCGGCACGGATCAGACTGGCGAGATCCGCTTGGGAAGCCGCCCTCCGCGGAGCCAGCCAGGGCGGATCGATCCGGTTCCCTCCTTATCACTCCGGTGAGAGGGAGGGTTAGGGAGGGAGAGTCTGCCCGGCACTGGATTACGGGTGAAGTTCCTCTCCACCCCAGCTCCTTCCTCTCCAAGGAAAGGAGGGGCTCAAGTCGAGCGGGCACCGATCTCGGAAACCAATCGTATACTGACCTTGTATGACACAGCTCACGCTGGGGGTTCTCGGCTTGGTGGGTATCGTCACCGTCGCGTCGTTTGCCTTCGCCCAATCGGGCGGAGCAAAGGCGGGTGCGAAAGCATTCAACTTTGAAGCGACCGCAACGGACGGTAAGAATCACTCGCTCAAGAGCCTAACAAAGGACGGGGATCTCGTCCTTTACTTCATCAAAATCGGTTGTCCGGCAAATCACCGGGCGGCCCCTTTCTTCAAGAAGATCGACGAAGCGTATAAAGGCAAAGCCAATATCGTGGGCGTGATCAATGGCGGCGTGTCGGACGCCAAGGCTTGGTCCAAGGAGTACGGCACGAAGTTCCCCATCCTCTCGGATGCGAACATGAAGATCATTCGCGGATACGGCGCGGTTTACTCGCCGTGGGCGGTGGTTGTTGGCAAAGACGGGATGGTCAAGAAGGTGCTTCAGGGCGGTTCCGCCAAGGAACTTCCCGAGGTGAATGCGGCCGCCGCACGCAATGCGGGCGTCAAGGTCGCTTCGATCTCCTTCGCCGGGGCTCCGGCGGGGGGAGGGTGAGCCTTCTAACTTACGTCTCCCGGTGGGAGACGACTTAGACGGGGTTCCGGTTGGGACCCCGTTTTCTAATTTTGGATTTGTGATTTTGGATTTTGGATTCCGATCAATCCAAAATCCAAAATCACAAATCCAAAATCCTAAGCTTCATTCACGTTGCTCATTGCGGGCACCTTCTCGAGGAATAGCCGGTTGATGCGGCGTCCATCGGTGTGAAGGACCGTGAATCGGTAGCCCTCGATGTCCATCGATTCCCGCAGCTTCGGTTGACGGCCGAATGCGCCGAAAACCAAACCGCCCACCGTGTCGAACTCTTCGCTATCGAAGTCCGCGCCGACGGCGGCATTCAAGTCGTCGAGGTG
>CAZPHD010000015.1:22995-46933 GCA_964586225.1 uncultured Fimbriimonadaceae bacterium | reverse complement strand
TTCGTCCATCGGCACGATGTCAGGCTCTTCAACGTCGTACTCGTCCATGATGTCGCCGACGAGTTCCTCGACGATGTCCTCAATGGTCAGCAGCCCGGCAGTTCCGCCAAACTCGTCCTGAACCACCGCCATCTGGGTGCGATTCGTGCGCATTTCGGCAAGCAGCTCGTGAAGCGGCTTGCTTTCCGGCACGAAGTAGGCAGGCCTCATGAGGCTCCGTAGGTTAATCTGGCGGCCCGCCACCATCGCCATGAGCAAGTCCTTGGCGTGGATAATGCCGACGATCTGATCGTCGGTCGCTTCATACAGGGGGATTCGAGAGTGCCCCGATTCATGAATCAGCTTCATTACTTCTGCGGGCTCGCTCGTGATGGGGAGCGCATCCACGTCAACCCGCGGCGTCATGACTTCGCGGGCGATCGTGTCGGTGAACTCGAAGACGGAGTGCAGGAGCTGCTTTTCTTCGGCTTCGATTTCGCCCGACTCCTGGGCCGATTCGACCAGCGTCTTGATTTCCTCTTCGGCTTGGTTTGCGACACCCAAATCGGCCCGATTGAGACGTGCTGAAATGAGCTTGGCAAAGCTAGTCGCAAAACGCGCCGGCACCGCCAAGATGAAGCTCACCGCATGGATGAATCCAAACAGTCGGCTCGCCACTCCATGGGGATGCACCGCGGCAAAGCTTCGGCAGCCTTGCTCAATCACCAGCGTGAGCGGAAGGAGCGGGAACACGATCATGGCGACCGCGCCCGTGAGGATGGTCCCAAAGTGGTCGGCGTCGAGGCCGAGAGAAGGTGCGATGGCCTTCATCAAGAATGGAGACAGCAAGAAAGAGCCCAGAAACACGAACGCCCACGCCAAGCGACTTCCAAGCTGACAGGCCGCAGCAGCCACTTGCTGACGATCAAGTAAGGATTGGAGGCGCGCGCCTCGGCGATCCCCCTTTTCTTTGAGATGGCGGACATGGACCGGCCTCAGCAGGGCCACGGCGGTTTCGGCAGCAGCAAGGGCACCGTTGATGATCTGGATCAACAAGATCATTCCCACGACGGCACCGATGCCGCCGGGAATCTGCGGCACCATATCTAAATGCTGGCTTCCCTGATTGCTGGCGTGACCGATGAACATCATGCCAGCGAGCGAACCGGCGAGAAACAGTGTCACTTGACGACGTATCGAGGGAAGTGCAGGATCGGTGTTCATACTTACTTGGGCATCAATCCGAAGATCAGCAGCCCCATGATCACGCCTACGGCGGCTCCGAGCGAAAGCTCAAAGATGGAGTGGATCTTCGCCTCCCACCGGCTCTGGGCAATGATTGCCGCGAGGATCATCCCCAATGCGGCAACCACCAGCTGGTCGGTGAGAAACATGACACCAGTTGCGATAAAGAACCCGAAAGCGGCATGTCCGCTCACGAGTCCACCCTTCAGGACCTGGCCTCGCTTGCCTAGGCCCTTACCAATGACGACGATGATGAGCAGCAGAAAGCCGCCCGCGAACAGACGAGGCACGAACGGGATACTCGGAGTATCCGCGGTCAAACTAATCTTGATGGACTCCCAACGCTGGGGTCCGAGCAACATGAGCGCGCCGACGACCAGCGCGACGATGGTGGTGATGAGCACGGCGCCCGCCGAGATGTCCTTGGCGAACTTTGCCATCGGGTGATAGTTCGGCTGCACGAGGTCCACCGTCGCCTCAATCGCGCTGTTAAACATCTCCGCGACCAGCACGAGGCTGATCACAAAGAGGAGCACGAGCATTTCCCGAAGGCTGAGGTTGAAGAGCAGCCCCATGAGGGTAACGGCCAGGACCACATAGAGGTGGAATCGCATGTGCCGCTGGGTGCGGAAGGTGTAGACCATGCCCGACAGGGCAACTTTCACGGGGGTGATGAGGTCACGTTTCGGAGCGACGCTCACGAAGCCACCTCATGGAGCATTGACGTCCATTCGGGTTGGGCGGGCAGGCCGAGGCGTTCGCCCCAAAGCGCCATCTGACTCTGCATGCTAGCTCGTCCGGCGTCGGACTCGTCTTCCATGCCGAGCAAGTGAAGGGCGCCATGAATGGCGAGATAGCAGAGTTCGGCTTCGACGCTGATTCCCCTAGCCTTGGCCTGACGTTCAGCGTAAGGAACCGAAATTACGACCTCACCAAGCGGCGAGCGGGGAAACTCGGGTGCACAAAACGTCAGAACGTCGGTGTCTTCATCGACTCCGCGCCGTTCAAGGTTTAACTCACGAACGGTGGCGTCGTCGGTCAAGACGATTTCTGCGCTTCGCGATTGTCCATCCAGCACAGCACAAACGGCCGCCCGAAGCCTGGCGAGCCGTCGGCGACGGCCCGTAAGGTTCAAAACAACAACTTGGGGACGACTGGGAGGTTCCATGGGCAACGACTCAGCGGCACGCAATGCGTGCTACGTTGGGTTGGCTCGTCAGCGGAAGGGAAGTGCCCACGGAAATCTGGGAAGCGTTAAGGGCGACCGCCGCGACGTCGCTTAGCGCGTCGGCGCTTCTCGCTCGGCTTCTCATAGTAGGCATGATCCTTCAATTCGCGAAGGAGACCGCTCTGTTGCATCTTCTGGTTGAAGCGCTTGAGCGCCGAGTCAATCGATTCGTTGGGCTGTACGTGAACGTAGATCAAAGCTTTTTCGACTCCCGTCACCTCACATTATGGCATATTCGGCAGGAATGAGGAAAATCTTGCGTCCGTGGGCGATCACCGGGGGGATTGCCGAGGGAAAAAGCACGGTTCTGAGCTATCTCAACGAAGCTGGATATCGGACGGTGTCTGCGGACCGTGTCGCTCGAGAAATCTACGAATCCCCAGAGATGCAGGCTCTGATCCGAGATCAGTTCCCGACACGCAACCGCGATGAGCTACGAGACTTGGTCGGTTCCGACCCTTCGGCCCGTCGCCGGCTAAATGCGCTCATGCACGAGCCGGTGTGGTCATCCATGCTAGCTTTAGAGCCAGATTTTGTCGAAGTGCCCCTCTTGATTGAGACCGTGTTGCACTCGCGTTGCGCTGGCGTTTGGGTCGTGATGTGCGGCGAAGACGAGCAGCGGAGGCGCTTAGCGGCTCGATTAGGCGGTGACACCCGACGCGCTGAAACGCTCATTCAGACTCAATTGCCGTCCCGAGTTAAGGCTGTGTTTGCGGATCGTGTTTTTGATTCGAACCTTCCAGAACCTCACGTCCGTCGTGAAGTTCTGGATGCGGTTTCGCACATTTTTCGCCGGTAGTTTGCACAGGCGAAAGAACCGTGCTATACTGCTCCGAACTTGGTGTCAAGCCTTGGGGGTTGCGTCGTGCCGTTGCGGGAAGAAAACCTGCACGGAATGCGAGGGGCCCCGAACTTGTCTCTCGGGTCGTCGCGTCGTTAAGGCGAGACACCTCGAGATCAGGTTGGGCGAAGGCTCAAGGAAATCGTAGAGGACCGACAAGGAGGACTCGTCACAGTGAGGCGCTTTTTGAACACGCTGCCGGGGCGGCTGACCTGCCAGCTGGTAGCCATAGCTCTGGTCGTGCCCATCGTTACGCTAATGACGATGCGTCAGGCACAAGCCCAGTTGTCATCGGATACCCGTTGGGCAGTCGTTGATTTTGCCGATTCGACCAAGAACAACCAAGGGTTGAACTTCGGCACCGCGGCGGCGGATATGTTGCAGAACGAACTGGCTACACAGAGCCAGAGTCTGCGAGGATCTGACCGCTTTTCTCTTGAGATGCGCGACTCGGTGGGTCGCGCCGTTGAGCAATTGGGGCTTCAGGTTCCGGTAACGGATCCCGTTAGCCTGAGCCGCTTGGCCCAAGAGCTTCGCGTTAGCAGAATCGTGACCGGTGAGGTCGTTTCGTGGGGCGTCAATGACGTCAGCGGGGGCAAGCAAGCCGTCGTTGGCATCAAGGTCGTCGTTTACGATGCGTCGTCCGGTCTCGCAATTAATGGTGCGGTTGGCGTCGGCCAATCGGCTATTCGTTCGGGCAACATCGACACAAAGGTGATCGTTGCGGAGGCTTTGACGGCCGCTGCAGCCAAGGCAAGCCCGACGCTGGTTCGTCAGCAGATCACGGCTGGTGTGTTAAACACCCGTGATCGCGAAGCCTTGATCAACAATGGCACCCGCGTTGGCTTTAAGAATGGCCAGCAGGTCGTCGTTCTTCGTGGTCCTCGAAGCCGCGAGCAACAGGTTGCGACCGCTGAGGTGTTTGACGTTGAGCCGGATAGTGCGAGCATTCGCATCCTGCGCGATACGAAGGGCATCCAGCCTGGCGATCGCGTTCAGGTGATCTTTGATCCGGGCACGCTGAAGGTCGAACTTGGCCGAAACGGCGAAGTCAAGGGCTTTAAGGAAGTCAAGCCGAGCAGCGGCAAGAAGGGCAACTCGAGCCAGATCATTTCATTGATTCTCGTGCTCGGTCTCGTTGCGCTCCTCGTATCGCAGGGTCGAAGCAACAACAACAACGCGGTCAACAACCCGACTGCCGAGGCGACGTTGTTCCCGAACCAGAGCGGCACTCCGGCCGTCAAGATTTCTTGGCGACTGGACCTGTTCTTCCGCGGCAACCAGACCGTGCAGTGGCTCATCTACCGAAACGACGGTGGTGACACTCCTGTTCAGGTTCAGAGCGAACCGCGAAACACCTTCGCGTTCGACACATCTGACGCGCGAACGTTCACCTGGTACGCCCAGTCGGACATTAGCACCATCGTGTGCGAAGGTCTGAATGGTCAAACTGGCAATGGCACGGGCGTGACTCCTGGCCGGCCCTATCAATACTCGGTGGCTTCGGTCTACCGCATCAGCATCCTTGACCTGCCGAATGGCGGCACGGGCGGTACCGGCACGACCGGTGCTACCGGCGCTACGGGTGCAACCGGTGCCACCGGTGCCACGGGCGCCACAGGTGCCACGGGCGCCACTGGTGCCACGGGTGCTACCGGTGCTACGGGTGCTACCGGCGCTACGGGTGCAACCGGTGCCACCGGTGCCACGGGCGCCACGGGCGCCACGGGTGCCACGGGTGCCACGGGTGGAACGGGTACGACCGGAGGCGCAGGAGACTTCTGCTACTTCGTGTCGCAGCGAACGTCGATCCCCGGCGTGGCCACCCCGCTTAACAAGTCCACGCTTCGCTCGCCGGTCATTAATGACACGGTGACGAACTTCCGAAACTTCACGTTCAGTTCGGTGATGAATCCTGCGTTCACGACGCGGATTGAGTATGTCCTCCAGCTCTCACCGTTCCCGAACTTCCCGCGAGATCGGACTTGGACTTCGGCTCCCAAGGTTACGACTGGAACCCTTGACCAGAGCATCGCGATCAGTGCTCGCTTCCCCGGTGACACGTGGCAGCAGTTCCTGGCGCAAACGTTCGGCAACTTCCAGGGTAATCAAATCTGGTGGCGCGTTGGTGCTCGAAACATCGACGACGTTCCTGGTCCGGTGCCGGATGCGGCGACGGGACGGCGATACATCTTCGCTGATCCTCAACCGTTCAACGTGCCGGCGGCGCCTCCGAGCGTCGAGTAACGTCGAGAACAACTCGGCCGGGTGCTGGAACACAGCACCCGGCCAAAACAATCCAACTGAAAGGGACGACAATGAAGCAAATGTGGTTTAGAGCGTGCACCGTCGTGGGACTCGGCTTGTCGGCAACCGCCGCAATGGCGCAGGTCCCCAACTGGGGCGATATCTGCGTTGATCCGATGAACATGATGCCCCGGTCCAACGACTTCTTCGTGCAGACGCTGGTCAACGACCTGATGATCTTCCGAATGGGAGTCTCTGGCACGGTCACTTACGGCGGAACGAACGGTCCGTGCTTTGCGCCGACCGCGCGCACGATCCCGATTGCGGGCAAGTTTGCTCTATCGGTTGGCCAACGAGGTTCGATTCAGCGAAGCAGTCAGTCCTTCGTAGACGACTTCATGGCGATCACGTTTGGCGCCTTCCAAGATCCGGTCTGGACCTATGCGACCGTCACTAAGGAAGGCAATCGAACTCGGTTTGGTTCGAGTGGCGTGGGCACCACTTTTGTCGGCTTCTCAAATCGGTACATGTATGCCGACACCGTGTTGGACAATGTTCAGACGCGTCTTCGCGTTGACGTCCTCGCGGACGCGGTCAAGTTCCGCTGGCAGCTCACGAACCTTGACACCGAAGAAGCCAATATCGGCCTTTGGTTCGGCGGAGCGATCGGTTTCTTCGCCCAGCAACCCAGCTCTACGGGCGACATTTTCTCAGGCATTGGCGTTGTGGCGTCCAAGCCAGCCTACGTCTTCATGCCCAATCAGCGGCCGCCGCGTACCGACACCATGTACGACCGCACGCTGAATCCGGCCGCGTTCCCTGATTATGTCGACATCGTTTTTGGCCAGACCGACGCGTTTGGCATTCGGCTTGAGAACACGCCGTCCGAGTCGACCGCCGATACTGAACCGACCAACGCTCCCGCCGAAGCTGGCCAGTTCTGGGTCGGCAAGAACACGTTCCTTCTCGGCGGCATCGACGACGCGGGTGCGAACTTCCCAGTCGCGATGCTCCCGGACACGCAGTTCCTCGGCGATATGGCGTTCGTTCAGGCGTTCCCCGAGCGATTGGTGGGCGCAGGAGCGACGACTCAGTTCCTCCACTACGTGCGCAGCACGTGGGGAACGGGCGACTACAAGCTGCCCTACGCGGCCGTCGTGGATGCTCCCCGGTTGATCGGTACGCCGGTCACTGACGTGAACGGCAACCCGACCAATGGCAACATTGCTCCGAACCCGTTCACGATGCGCGTCTACGTTGACAACGTTGGTGGCTATGCCAACCTCGGCGACAACACCGAAGTGCCGCTGAACGACGTTAGAATCCGGTTGAAGTTCCCCGCAAACTCGGGCATCACGATCACGGGTGCGAGCAATAGCGTTCCGCATGAGTTGGAGCGAACCATTCCTGTCGTTCAACCTAAGGACGACGAGTTCGTCGATTACACGGTCAACCTTGGCCCGAACGTCACGGGCTTGCAAACGTACCAGGTGGAGATCTTCTCCCAACCGGGCAACGTTCGCAAGACCATCAATGGCACGATCATGGTGGCTTCGCGACCGCGAATCACCCTCGTTCAAGATGCCAACTTGATGACGTTCCCGCACCAATACGACGATACGTCGCTCGAGACGATCTTGGCGAACTTCGTTGATCCCGTCATTCCTGGCGGCGACTTCCAAGCCTATCGCTATGATCCGATTCAGCAGGGCTACGTGATCGCCAACTCCGTTGAGCGTGGTCGAGGCGTCTGGGTTATCTACAACAACACCGGCAAGACGAACGAGATCGCAAATCTGGCCGGTAATCCGCGGCTGAACGGCAACTTGCTGAACGGCTCGGACCTGATCCAGACGCGCTCTGGCTTCAACATCATCGGCAACCCGTACAACTATCCGGTTCCGGTCAGTCAGTTGGTCGGCGTCTCGGCTTCGAACCCGCAGTTCTCCCGCTCGTTCCGCGAGTTGGTCGAGCTGGGCTTCGTGCAGAGCTTCCTCACCTACTGGGACCCGGTCACGAAGGACTACCACTTCGTGGATAGCCAGACAGGCCTGCTTGAGCCGAATCGAGGCTACTGGCTCCGCGTCTTGACGACGGATGACCTCACGGTCAGCTATCCGCCGGTCTACGCCGAGTTCACGCCTGAACAGAATCGCCGAGCGGTGAAGTCGAATGAGTGGGTTCAGAATGACCGACAATGGAAGCTGAAGCTCACCGCCCGAACGCAGGATGGTATGGACAGCGAGAACCACGTGGGTCAAGCGTCCAGTGCCCAACAGGCCCGTATGATGCGAATCTTCGAGCCGCCGATGGCACCGAATCAGGTGGTTAGCCTCGCCGTCGAAGGAACTGACAATGGTGCCCCGACGCGCATGGCCCAGACCCTCAGCGAAAGCACCGGTCGCCACGAGTGGAAACTCGTCGTCGAAGCCCGCAAGGCGGGCGACGTGACGATCACTTGGCCGAACATCTCAACGCTGCCGAAGAATCTTCGGTTCCGAATCGAGGACAAGGCCGCTAATATCTCGCGCTTCCTGCGCCAGTCATCGGGATACACCTTCCGAATGAACGAGCCGGGCACTCGCGAACTGATCCTCACGGCTGAGCAAGGCGGCGCCGTTGGCACCGTCATCAGCAACGTGGTTGTCAGCCAGCCTTCGCGAAGCACGAATCGCAACTCGCCGTTCACGATCTCCTACACCTTGGCTACAGAGGCCACCACGTCGGTGCGCATCCTCTCCGCCACGGGTAAGGAAGTGTTCGTTGCGAGCCGCGGCCGAGCCGATCGAGCTGGTGAGAACACCATCGTCTGGAATCTGCGCAACAGCGCGCACCAAGCGGTGGCGCCGGGTGCCTATCGAGTCGAACTCGTTGCGGAAACCGCATCGGGCGAACGCATCCGAAAGGTGATTCCGATCAACGTGATCCGGTAGAGGATCCGCTAAATGGGGCGGGAGCTTCGGTTCCCGCCCCATTTGCTTGATTTTCCGCACGTAGAAACCGCTACAATCCGTCTGTAGCTATACAACGGGGAAACATGAACTGGTATCGCTCGCTCTGGATCATATTGATCGTGGTCGCGGCCGCGCTGGGTTTCAGCGCGTCTGCCACCATCGAGATGACGAGTTTCCCGAGCATGAGCGTCTCTGACGGTCGTAGCACAATCACGATCTCGGCCCTTGTGCGTGACTTGAATGGTCGGCTCGTTCCGGATGGCACTCGAGTTCTTTTCTCGACAGACATGGGCACGTTTCGCGAGAGTGTAGTGTCGACCCAAAACGGGGTTGCACGATCGATTCTGCAAGCGGGTACGACGCCGGGCATCGCGAAGATCAGCGCAAGCGTCATCAACTATCAGGCCAAAGCGACCATCGATTTTGAGTTTGTGAGCGACCGTTCGCTCCTCTCAAGCTCAAAGGACTTCGTGGAGATCGTCGCCCCGAAGGACCTGCAATACAGCATGGACGAGAAGACCATCGGTGCTTCCGGCGAAGATCGGGGCGTCGTGCTTCAATACAAGGACATCGAGATTCGCGCGGATGATGTCCAGCTCAACGTGCCAACGTACGAAGTGCGGGCTAAGAACGCCATCTTAAGAATCGGTAAGGAAGAGCGCGAGTTCGGCTTGCTTTACTTCCGCCTAAATCAGCGGATGGGGTTTGGGACCACCAACTACCGCTATCGCCCCGTCGACATCCAACCGATGGGTCAGGCCATCAGGTTTGTTGAGGGGGAGGAGGTCGAAACCTACGGTATCGCGGAGGTTCGGCCCGGATCGGTTCGCCGACCCGATGGTCAGATTGCCGCCAGCTTGTTCAACTTCACCGAACTCGCCGAATCGACTACGTTGATCAACGCGAAGAAGGCGATCGCCTATCCGCGTAAGGAAGTCCAGTTCCAGAAAGCTGACGTCTATGTGGGTGGTGCGCGCATCATGCGACTGCCGCTCTTTAAGGTCAGCCTGTATGGACAGACTCCGGTTGTCACCGACCAGATGTTGAAGATCAACGACAATCAGGTCGCGGTTGATTATCCTTACTACCTCTCCTTGAAGCCCGGCCAGACCAGTCTGCTCCGGCTCAACATGGGCCAAAATGCGGGTCGCAATATCGTGGGCAATCGCGGCATCTTTGTGAACTACGAGTATTCGTGGAACAAGGGCGACGACATGCAGGGCGAAGTCGTTGTGAATGGATTGGGTAGGAGTGACTGGGGCATCACCGCACGCAACTACTGGCGTCTTGATCAGACCAGTGAGGCCTCAGTTCAGCTTGACTTCCCGTCGCATCGTGCGATCTACGCCGGGGTCGGCTATAGCAAGCAGTTCCAAAACTTCAGCCTCAACATGAACGCTAGCGATAATCGCACGCTGCGGGGGCTGGCGAGCGGTTACCGCCAGATGGCGCTGACTCTAGACCGAGACCCCATCAAGGTGGGCAATCTCCCAGTTCGGCTCACGTACGGTCTGACCGCCTCTACCCAAAGCCAGAGCTCGCTTGCGGGCAACTTTGCTCAGACAAGCTACGGCGTCCGCAGCACGGCTCGTCTGAATCCTGTCTACTTCTCACGGAACACGTCTTTAACGGGTAGCTTCACCGCAAGCAAGCTCATGGGCACGAACATCCGGTCGGGCTTGGCACTCATGGGTAACTTGTCGCTCTCGCAAGGCTTCCGCGATGGTGGCATCATGGTCAGCTACGATTACATTGATGACGGGTTCAACAGCTTGTTCCTCGGCCGGCACCAGTTGAGTGCCCGTGCGAACGCCGACGTTGGCCCACTGTCCTTCAACTTCTTCGGCAGCCGCAGCCTTGACGTCGATCGAATGACCATGCAGATCGATGCTGGATATCGCTTCGCTCGCGACTGGCGCCTCTCTTATGCCTACACCCTCGATCGGTTCTTTGGCGACAGCTTCTTCGACTACAACTTCATCCTCGGGTATCGACTCGGCTACCGCGAGTTTGGCCTCACGTGGTCACATCGCACGAAGCGGATCGGTTTCCAGGTCTTGGGCACGACGTTTAACTAGCCTCTTGGGCGTGCTCGCCCTAATCTCTAGCGTCTCCGGCCAAGGGTTTGGGCGATTTGGTTACGACTCCGCGTGGGTGATTCCAGGCATCAAGCTGGATCGCACGGGATTCCGCGTCGATCACGCTTCAGCCGATCGGTTTGCGTTTACCGGTGAGTTGCGTCAATGGAAGCCGCTCCTCACAAGCGAGACTTCTCAAACGGTCTCGTGCTCCGAGTTTGCGGGCGCGCCCAGCAAGCTCCGACATGACTTGCTTTCGCCGGGGGTGGCGATGTACTTCCCGCAGGGCTTCCGATTCAAACTCACCACCACGACCGCGCCAATGCTCACTTGGCCCGATGGCAGCCTTGATGCCAACACCGATTACGCAACGCCGCCCGCACCCTGGGTGATCGTGTCATTTCGCGACCGTCAGCCGCCGCTCATGTTGGCGTTCCTGACCGAACCGCCTGGTGTCCGCCTGACCGGGCGCACCGGGGAATGGACGGTATCGAGTGATGGTGCGTGGTCAGGCTGGGTTCGTGTGCTGGCGCCTCTGGGTGGACGGCCTTTTCCAACCCTCGGGGCCGCCGATCTCGGCCAGATGATGCAGGCGGTACGACCGATCTTGGGTCCGGCCACGCAACCGGCACCGACCGTCACCGGGTTCAAAGTGACCGAGGATGGTCAGAGCCTGACCGCCGAGTGGACGTTCGACCGCAGCAACGCGGTCGTCCCGTCGCCGGTGTTCTTCGCGGCCATCGGAGGATACAGTGTGCAACCAGTCTCGCCCATCAGTTCCCCCGGCATCCAGAACGCGCAGGGCCCGCTCCAGATGACCGCCGAGCCCAGGTTGACGCTGCGCGCCACCGCCCGGCGCATTCCCACGGGGCGAGCCTTGGCGTTGGGTCTCGCCACTGAAGCCCCGCTCTCGACGGCGAGCTACCTTGACCCTCCAAGCGTGGCCGAGTTAGCGCTCACGAATCTCATGGCGCATACCGACAAGGCCGTCCGCGAACTCGGCGAGAAGACAGTGGGCGAGTTCTTGACCGAGGCGACTTACTTTACCGAGCCCGCCACCCAGCAGAAGCTTCCGTTCGATGGCGCCGGGGCTGGCCTCGATCTAACGGCGGCCCACGCCCTGCTCTTTCAAACCACCCTCAGCACCGTTCGCGCGACGTCAGAGCCCAACTCACTTTTGACGACCATGCTCTGGCGGCGCGACTGGTCTACTTGGCAAATCTGGTGTGACGACGCGGACCGCCGCCGGCGAGCCATGGCGCTGACTGCCCTTGCCGCCGCGATTTCGCCCGAACCCGAGCGCCGCTGGGAAGGGGTCATGCTCCAGGCCGGGTTAGCCGCCGAGCGGGGTTATGCCATTTGGCGGCGTCGGTCCGACCCAAGCCTTCCAACGCCCAATCTGCTTGAAACCCTGGCCGAGCTCCGAGAGGACATCTTTGGCAAGGATGATTACCGGCGCGCCGCCGGTTTCGGTCGGTTGCTTGCGAGTGAACTCCGGGCGTACGGAGACGTGGGCCTCCAACTGGTGAAGGAGGGCGACGAGGTTCGCCTGCGGTTCACGGCCAGCGACAGCCGCCCGATGAGCTTCTCGCTGGCGTCATCTTTTCCGATCGAGATCAAGCCTGGCAAAGGTGTCGTGGCCGCGCAAGCGACCCAAGCCTTCGGCATCAGTGTCGTCCGGGTCGTCCCGCGGGATGCGGGAGAATGCGAACTTATCGTGACATGGCCCGATTGGGCTCCCAAGCTCCCAGGGTGGACGGTGCCACCCCGATTCACCGAAGTTCACCGCTGAAGGATCATCACTTGGTCAAGGTGGAGCTTTGCGCCGGACGTCGTGCCCGAGGTGTCGATTCGCAGGTACATCGTGCCATCCTCGTCCACGTAGCGCCAAGGCTGGGGCACATCGATCAGGTTGGTTCCCGGCGCCGTGAGCACGGGTAGCTCGCTGATCTTGGTGAAGGTGCCGTAGGGAAGCGATGCGCTCGACCAGTTGTAGAGGTAGATCTTCTCGGTGCCTCCCGTGGTCCCCGAATAGTGTCGCCGGATCTGAAGCTTCATGCCGGCGCCAAAGGTCTGCACCCGGCGAAACGTGCCGTCGAGTCGGATGAGGCCGTCGGATTGCTGCGTGCATTCGAGGCTCACGCCGTCCGCTCGGGCCGCCTCGCCAAAGCCGCCGGTGACATTGCCTCCCGCCCGCGCGGAGGCCTCAATGAGAGGGTAAGCCGTGCCGTGGATCGTCGTGTACCGCGACATGGACCGGATGAGCACGTTGTTGACGTAAACGCTGACCGCATCTGAGCCCGTTGGTAGCATGAAATCAATGTAGTTGCGCGTTTGGGCCAGAATCCGAGCGTTCTTGGTTCCGACACGGACGCGAACTTCGCGCGGGGCCTCGAAGCCTCGGCCGTAGATCCGAGCGGGGAACTCACCGCCACCCATCATGCCCGCGCGGCCGGTCGCCACGTAGGGCGTCATGTAGCGCACGATCGGTGTTCTGGGCAACAGCTCGTCGAGGCCCAAGGCGACCCGCGCGGCCTGCTGGCTGTTGATTAGGCCGTAGTTCGAGAAGTCCCAGCTGAGGCTCGTCGCAGTGTCTTCGATGATGGTGCGGAGTTCTTGGTGGGTGAGATTCGGATTCGCGCCTTTGAGCAAGGCGGCCAAGCCCGCGACTTGCGGAGTGGCCCCACTCGTGCCCCCAAAACCCGACGTGTAGTCGCTGACCGTCGTTGTGCGCAGCGAGACGCCCGGCGCGGCGACATCCACCCAACTGCCATGGTTCGAGAAGCCGGCCTTATTGTCGTTCTGGTCGGTGGCGGCGACGGCAAGAACGCTCTCGTACGCGCCGGGATAGTAGGGGTAGATGGTGCTCGCATTGCCCGCTGCCACGACTGGGAGGACGCCACGGCTCCAGATGTAGTCGACCGCGTCCATTTCGGCCTGGCTCACGCGGTCGCTGAAGAAGCTGCAGGAAATGATGTCGGCGCCCATCTGCTCGGCATAAAGGTACGCACCGATGTTCGCGCTGTCGTAAAAGTAGCCGTCGTCAGTGGAACTCTTCAGTGCCATGATCTTGGCGCGTGGCGCGACGCCGGTCACGCCGATGTTGTTGTCTTGGACGGCGGCCACGAGCCCGGCACAGGCGGTGCCATGACCATGAACATCGTTCGGGTTGCCGTCGTTGTAATAGAAGTCGAAACCGTTCACGTCATCAATGCGCCCGTTGCCGTCATCGTCGATGCCGTTGCCCGGAATCTCGGCCGTGTTGATCCACACGTTGGCCTGGAGATCGGGGTGAGCGACGTTGACGCCAGTGTCCATGACGCCTACGACCACATTTGCAGAGCCGAAGGTGAGATCCCAGGCGAGATGGGCCTTGATGGTGCGGGCGTGCCACATGTCGGGCCACATCGGGTCGTTGGGCTCGTAAGCCGCCCGAGCGGCGCGGTCATAGTCAACGCGCTCAACGCCGTGGCGGGTCCGGAGTGAGTCACGGAAGCTCACCAGCTGCCCGGTGGGAACCTCCACGACCACGTAGCGAATCTGGGGAAAGGCCTGCCTGATTTGCACATCGTGCAACCCTGCGGTGTCTTCTACGTTACGAAGCTTGACCAAGAGCCGGGTCGGATGGCAGAGCATCCCGCCAACGTCGATCGGGTGGTCCATGGTCTTGCCCGGAAGTTGGGCGACAGCGAGGAGTGCAAGCGGCAGCATCAACCTATAGAATAGCGCAGTTTTTTCGGAACCTTGACAGATGAGCCTCGTCTCAGACATAATCTCGATCCCGTCATGCGCAACCTAGTACTTCACCCACGTTGCGCTCTGCTCGTGCGCGCTTAGCTTACGAGCAGCGCGCGCACTGGTTATCCTCACGGCTTCTCTCAGGCTTCTATCTGGCTTTTCTCCGGCTTTAACCGGGGTTGAAGCCGGAGAAGAGCCGGAGCAAAGCTAGAGATAAGCCAGTTGCATCTCCACCTGGGCCGAGGATTCCTCGCCCTTCACGCCCCATCTCTGTCGCGACTCTTTCCCTTCGGGAAGGCTCGCGGCCCCGACTCTCCCCCCCGCGACCGGATGTCGCGGGTTTGCCAGCTATGGAAAACCTCACCTCACTGTTCGAACATGCTTTGGCCGGTTGCGATAGCGCGATGACCTACCAGGTCTCCGCGCGGCTCGAGCGCATGTTTCCGACGCAGACCGTGCTGAGCACGCCTTACCTGCCGATCGACGGATTCGTCCGATACGGCCAGGCTCAGGCGCACACGGTGAGCCAGTTGTCGGTCTGGAACGAAGCCACGTACGGCGAGAAGCCGCATCTGAAGGAGAAGGTTTCTTGGCTCGAAGTCTTGTGGAAGGGGAATCTCTACCAGGTCTTGCGGGCACCGGTCGAACGCTGCATGAAGGTGTTCTGGGTGGTGGGTCCGTCCGACTCGGTCCTTGACTTCGTCGCCGCCGTTCGGGCGTTCAGCAAGGGCAACGGCCCGGAGACGAAGATCTACAAGGGCTGGTGGGACACCTCGCCGAACATCGATCGCGCGATTGAGAAGGCATCGTGGGACGACGTTATCTTGCCCGCGGAGATCGAAGCCCTGATCGAGCAGAATGCAATCAAGTTCTTCGACGCGAAGGAGCAGTTTGCGCGACTGGGCGTGCCTTGGAAGCGAGGCTTGCTCATGACCGGGCCGCCGGGCAATGGTAAGACGCACCTCATTCGGGCGATCTTGAACCGATTGCCGGTGCCGCGTCTGATCGTGAAGAGCTTTGGCGAGGATCAGGACGACATCGAGGAAGTGTTCGACCAGGTTCGAGCGATGGCCCCGTGCGTGCTCGTGCTGGAGGATATCGACTCGTTGATTCCGCCCATGCTGCTTTCGGCGGTGTTGAACTCGCTCGACGGAGCGGAGCCGCTGGACGGCGTGCTGATCTTGGCGACGACGAACCACCCGGAAAAGCTCGATCCGGCGATTCGATGCCGCCCCTCGCGGTTCGATCGAGTCATCGAGTTCGGCGCACCGGCGCTGCCGGAGCGGGTGCGATTGTTGAACAAGTTCTTGTCGCGGCTGCCGGACGAGGCGAAGCTCCTGCCTTTCGAGGTGGAGGAAGTTGCCTTGCTGGCGGAGGGATTCTCCTACGCGTACATGAAGGAGTTGGCAGTCGCCTCAGCGACGGTGTGGGTGAACAACCCGCGCCCGATGCGCGCGATCGCGACGGAGTTGGTTGGCGAGTTGAAGGCTCAAATCGCGGCTTCCGAAGCGGCGGCGACGGAGGACAGCCCCTCGGATTGAGGGGCAAACTTTCTATCGGGCTGTTGCGTCCAAACGGTATGACTGGGCGCGCAGTCCGGAATCTTACGATCCTGTTCTTGCTCCTGCTCGCGCAGGTTGGGGTCGCCGACGGCGGCTTCTTTGGTAAGGGTCCCCGGGCAAGCGAACTCACCATTCCCGACCAGCGGGCGATCATTGTATGGAACGAGGGCCATCAGACGCTGTTTGTGGAGTCCAACCTACGCGCAGCGGCGGGTGAGTACAGTTGGGTGATTCCGCTTCCGGCGCCGCCCACAGAGATCGGCAAGGCCCGCCCGAGTGTGATGGACCTGCTGTTTGGACACTTACCTCCCGCGGTTCAAGCGCGCGAGGACCCGAACCTCCATCTTGCCCAGGCGGCGCTGGTCGTCAGCATGCTCACGGCACTTCTCGTGTTGGCATGGCCGACCGGTACGCGAGGAGGACGGCTCGCGATTCTCTTGGCGCTGCCCATTCTCTTCTACGTGTTCTATCCCGTGTACGGGGCTGGTTCTAAGAGTTCCAAAGCCTCCGCCGGTGGCATCGCCCCTGTGCAGGTGCTGGACCGGCAAACCATTGGCTCCTACGACGTTGCCGTGGTGAAGTCCGACGACCCGGCCGCTCTTGCAGCTTGGCTGGCCGCAGCGGGAACACCCTTGCCCGAGCATGCCCGCAAGGTTGTGGAAGCCTATGTTCGCGAAGGCTGGTGCTTTATGACGGCGCGCTTTAGAAAGGAGATGGACGCCGATGCCAAGCCCCATCCGGTTCGCATCAAATTCCCGACCCAACAACCGATCTACCCGATGCGCTTGACGGGGGTCGTGAGCGATTCGCTTGACCTTGATCTCATGGTGATCGGTCCGGCAGTGGCCGAGTGCAAGCCTCTTCGGTTGCTACGGGCTCGCAGAATCATTGATGCCGAGCCGGATATGTTCTCACGCCGAAGTGTTTTCGGGCAAGAGGTTGCGGTACGTCACGTGGACATTGCCGGTGATCTCGCGGACTCGATGGTGGGCACTCGGCTACGAGCAACGCTTTCTCGGTCGCAAATGCAACAGGACTTCGCGATCACGTGGGCCGGGAGCGAGTTAACCCAGCCTATCTTCTACACCAAGAAGGTGGCCCGCCAAAAGGGAATCACTGCCGGGCTCTTGACGCTCAGCGCGCTCGTGCTGGTCTCGGCAGGATTCGCCATCTATCGCGAACCCAAGCTCCGCTGGAGTCTGCTTGGCAAGGCGCTGGGCATGGTGCTCGTCGCCTCTGCTGTCGGGGGTGTGGTCGAGGCGGCCATGCCGACTCTGGAGGTTAAGGAAGAGTCACGGGGAAACAGCGCATTCGACGCCTACGCTTCCTATTCATGCGCGATCGAGGCGTTTGAGTCAGCTCAGTCGCCCGATTTTGATCCGTTTCGCGTGCGTTTCATGACCGCCCTTGAGCGTTGTGGGAAGCAGGGAAAACTAGGAGGGCAGGTCGAGTCTTGGCAAAAGGACGACATCGGTGGCTACGTGTTGCGCGAAGTGGCCAAGGATACGTTCGAGCTTCAAGTCATTGATCCGGCGGGCCAGGTTGAAACCCTGCAAGTGGTTGATCGACCTGTCACCGCTGATGACCCCGTGGTCAGGACCACGGTGCGTCTTATTCCTGGCCCAGAAAGGCTCCTTGATGTCGCTAAGCGAGCCGGGATTTTGCCTGATCGCTGGGGCGCGAGAGTTGAGTTTGTCGGTGCTGACGGGAGCAGGTTCACCGCAGCTCAGATTGACCCGCAACTCTACTCCGTGAAGCTCCCCGCGGGGCAATTTAAAGTCGTCGTGAAGGGACATGTCATTGAGGAGGTCGTGAAATGGAACGGGAAGGACCGGCTCACCGTCCCCTTCAAGCGGGACTTTGCCGCCCGCGGGCATTACGACCTGAGTCGATACTTCACAGATCCGGCTAGTCGCTAGAGAGCCTAACGATGCGCAGGGGCTTGTACCCTAGGCTCCTCGCGATTTCCACCGCATGCAGGGCACAAGGCATCCCTGCGCTACGTGGGGTTCCCGCGTCAGAATCTTCAGTTGCTCGATGACCACGTCTTCGCGGCGTTCCAAGCCGTGTTCTGCGCGATCTGCGCGTTCATCGAATACCCGCCGCCGCCACCGCCGCCGGATGACTCGAAGCTCGACTGCGCGCCAATGCCCCACTCATCCAAAGCCGCGCCAAACTGCTGCGCCATCGCGATCCGTTGCGCACCCGAAGCCGCTGCCCACTGTTGGCGGATGCCCGCATAGACCTTGGGAGCATTGGCGATGAGCAGCTGCAACTGAGGGTCCATCTCGGGTAGCCAGCCAATGATCTGGTTGCGAATCTTGATGATGTCGTCCATCGTGACATCACTGGCATCGCGCCCAGCGGCCACCCACATGAAGTAAAGCATCTCCATCGTCGCGTCGAGGTCACCCTCGGTGATCTCTTGATCCCACTCTTCTTTCTTCGGGGCTTGCTTTGCCGAGGCCAGCTTAGCCGCCCGCCGGGAGATCGCTTCCCACATCACCTGAGCGTAGCCAATGCCTTGCTCGGCCCCACGGCGGAAGGCGTTCTCAAACACGGCCTTACCCTCGGACTTACTCTGGGCAATCTCGGCGGCCGTGCCGGTGGTCAAGGTTTGTAGCAGCGAGGCACCCTGCTGAGCGAGAATCTTCTTGCCCTCGGCGTCGGCCTTGTCGTAGTACTCGAGGAAGCGCGCGCGGGTCGCGTCGAACTCAGATTCGGTGAGCTGGACGTCAAACAGCAACTCGATGACCGTCACGAAGTTGGCTACCGAGCCGTAGGTGAGCGGGGGCGTACCGGCGACCAGCACCTTGTCCATCGGCTCGCGCTTCATGTTGCCCTTGATGCGACCCGCGATGCTCCCGAGCGCTTCCTTATTCAGGAAGCCTCCGCCGCCGGCGCCGCCTCCCATGCGCGGAGTCTTCGACTCGATCGCCAATGTATTCGCATGGGCGTCGACCAGCTTCAGGGTCGCCGAATCGCTCGACTTGGCATACGCCATCACCGCGAGCGCGTGGCGCTTGCCGCTGACGCCCGCCAGCCAACCCTTCCAGTTCACGCCCTCGTCGTCTTTGAACTCCAAGTCCAGCTTGATGCCCTTCCGGCCATCGAACGTCACTTCTGTGCGGTTCTGGCGGGTAATCGTGCCCTCGGCCGAGAGGAGTTGGACCACGGTGTCCACCATGATCTTGTTGACTTCGCCGTGGCTGGTCACCGGGATGTCGTCGCCGACCTGCTGGACCAGCATGTCGATGTGAGCGCCTTCCTCATCACCTTGCTTGAAGCACTCGGTCAGATACAGACCCTGGTCAACGGCTTCTCGGCGAGCCGTCCACCCGGTGGGCAGGTCAAGGGCGAACGCGCCGCCGGGGTCCGCGTACGTGGCCAAGGGTGCAAAGACCGTGGTCAAAAGCAGAGTCGCGAGCATGTTCTATTGTAGCCAAGAACCTGCCACAATCCAAACCAGAATGGAAGTCATTCCTAGCGCAGTGCACTCCCACGACGCGGAGCACCTTCGGAACCGCGAAGCCATGGACGCGATTCTTACCGATTGGCGGTCCAAGACGGCATCCGCGATGGCAGGCGGCGGCGATGATGCCGTGGCCAAGCACAAGAAGCGTGGCAAATTGCTGGCCCGAGAGCGCATCGAAGCCTTACTTGATGATGGTGCACCCTTCCTCGAGTTTTCAACGCTGGCCGCAACCGGGATGTATGGCGACGAAGCCCCCGGAGCGGGGGTCGTGACGGGCATCGGGCGCATCCACGGTCGCGAGTGCGTGATCGTCGCCAACGACGCCACCGTCAAGGGCGGCACCTACTTCCCGATGACGGTCAAGAAGCACCTGCGCGCGCAGGAAATCGCCCGGGAGAATCGACTGCCGTGCATCTACCTCGTCGACTCTGGCGGCGCGTTCTTGCCCCTGCAAAGTGAGGTCTTCCCGGACAGGGACCACTTCGGCCGCATCTTCTACAACCAGGCGCAGATGAGCGCGCTCGGCATTCCGCAGATCGCGGCGGTGATGGGCTCGTGCACGGCCGGCGGAGCCTACGTTCCCGCGATGAGTGATGAGGCCATCATCGTGAAGAACCAGGGCACGATCTTCCTAGGTGGGCCGCCACTCGTGAAGGCAGCGACGGGGGAAGAGGTCACCGCGGAGGAACTGGGTGGAGCCGATGTTCACACACGAATCAGCGGCGTCACCGACCACCTGGCCGACGACGATGCCCACGCCCTTGAAATCGTCCGCAACATTGTCGAGAGTCTGGGCTCAAAGCACGAGGCAACGTGGGGAGATCGCACCGCGCCGGAAGATCCGATCTATCCGGTTGAGGACCTGTACTCGCTGGTCCCGGCCGATCCCAAGGTGCCGATGGCGATGCGCGAAGTGCTGGCTCGCATCGTGGATGGCAGCAAGTTCCAGGAGTTCAAGCACAACTACGGCACGACGCTGATCTGCGGCTTCGCGCGTTTCTATGGCGAGTTGGCGGGTGTCATCGCCAACGACGGGATTTTGTTCAGTGAGTCGGCGCAGAAAGGCGCTCACTTTATCGAGCTCTGTTGCCAGCGCGGCATTCCGCTCGTGTTCGTGCAGAACATCACGGGATTCATGGTCGGCAAGCGCTACGAAAACGAGGGTATCGCCAAGCACGGTGCCAAGCTTGTGACCGCCGTATCTTCGGCAAACGTTCCCAAGTTCACCGTCATCGTGGGCGGTTCCTATGGAGCCGGCAACTACGGCATGTGCGGTCGGGCGTTCCAACCGCGGCAGTTGTGGATGTGGCCGAATGCGCGCATTTCGGTGATGGGCGGTGAGCAAGCGGCGAACGTGTTGTTGACGGTCAAGATGGACCAGTTGGCGGCCAAGGGCGAGTCGATGTCGCCGGAAGAGCAAGCGGCGTTCCGCCAACCGACACTGGACAAGTACACGACCGAGGGCTCGGCGTACTTCTCAACCGCTCGGCTGTGGGACGATGGCATCATCGATCCCGTGGATACGCGGCGGGTCATCGGGTTGGGCATCTCGGCGGCGCGAAACGCCCCGATCGAGCCGCCACGCTTCGGCGTGTTCCGCATGTAATCGGGATTCCTCATCGAAGTCTCATAACATTCCCGTAACATTGGGGCATGAACGTAGCGTTGCTCTCGGTGTTACTCGTGTCCCAGGGATTTCCGCCTCCCGGTCAAGGTGGCCCTGGCGGTCCGGGAGGAATGGGCGGCCCGAATGCGCCGGAACTCAAGGTGCGAAAGAAGTTCGACGCCAATGAAGACGGCTATTTGAACAGCGAAGAGCGGGCTCAGGCGCGAGCCTACGTCAAGCAACAGCGTGGTAACCCACAGCGAGGCGGTCGCATGGGTGGTCCCGGCGGCGGTCCGGGTGGACCGGGTGGGCGAAATGCAGGCACCCCTGGACCCAAGCTGACACCGAACGGAGTCAAGCACCATCCGGAAGCTCACCTGTACGACGGCACGATCCTCCGCACGCTCTTCCTCGAGTTCGAAAATGAGGATTGGGAAGCGGAGATGGCGGATTTCTACAACACTGATGTTGACGTGCCGGCCTTCCTCACGGTCGACGGCAAGCAACTGCCCAAGCAGGTTGGCGTGGCTTTTCGAGGCGCGTCGTCGTTTATGGGCGTCCCGGCGGGCAACAAGCGATCGTTCAATGTGAGCATCGACCTAGTTGACGACAAGCAGCGGCTCTACGGATTCAAGACGCTCAACCTGCTGAATTCGAACGGCGATCCGACGTTTATGAGCACTTCGCTATATTCGTTCTTGGCCCGACCCCACATCCCAACCCCACGTGCCAACCATGTGAAAGTTGCGGTCAACGGCGAGTCGTGGGGCATCTACGCCAACGTCGAGCAGTTCAACAACGACTTCGTCACTGAGCACTTCAAGTCGGCTCAGGTCGAAGGGAAGTCTGGCGCACGTTGGAAGGTCCACGGCAGCCCTCAGGGTGACGGCGGCCTTTCGTATCACGGGGATAATCTGGCGGCTTACGAGCAACGCTATGAGATCAAGAGCAAAGACAATCCCGCCGACTGGGAGGCGCTGATCGAACTGACCCGCGTGCTGGCGGAAACGCCGCTTGACCGATTGGAGGCCGAGGCGCGGAAAATCCTGGACGTTGATGGGGTCTTGTGGTTCTTGGCGCTCGATATTGGCCTCATCAATAGCGATGGCTACTGGACCCGCGCTTCCGATTACAACATCTACCGCGATCCGAAGGGCATCTTCCATGTGATTCCGCACGACATGAACGAAGCCATGCGGGCGGGCGGTCGTGGTCCTGGCGGTCCGGGCGGTCCTGGTGGCTTCCCCGGTGGCCCGCGTGGCGGCCCTGGTGGGCCAGGCGGCGGCGGCGTAACGCTCGATCCGCTCACCGGGCTGAACGACCAGCGTAAGCCTCTTCGAAGTCGGCTGTTGCAGGTGCCTGCCCTGCGAAAACAGTATCTGGACAACCTCCGAACGCTGGCCCGTGAGGGGCTCGAGTGGAATCACCTGGGTGCCAAGGTTGCCCAGATGCGCCAACTTCTGATGAAGGAAATCGAGCTCGACACGCGAAAGAACAGCACGTACGAGTCATTCCTCGCATCAACCGCTCCGGACGGTGCGCTTCGCACGTTTGCCGATGCGCGGCGCAAGTTTCTGTTGGAATATCGGGAGGCCCAGTAAAGGTGATCTCGCCTTCTCTCCAAACCGCGGAACGCGCGGCCTATGAGCTCAAGTTTGCCCTGGACGACGAGCTCCGGCCGCGGATTGCGGCATGGGCCACGGATAAGCTCCGTGCAGACGTCTACGGAGACGCGGAAGGGAGATACGCGGTCCGAACGCTGTACTACGACACCGCAGCCCTCGACATGTTTCACCGCAACCCCGGCTATCGCGCCGCAAAGTATCGCGTGCGCCAATACGGTGAGTTCGAGCTTCGCTACTTCGAGCGCAAGCGGAAACGGGGAAGCCGCGTCAGGAAGATTCGAGACTCCGGAGAACAAGCCCCGAGGTGGTTCGAGGATGAGCGATGCGCCAAGAACCTCGACCCCGTGCTCTGGGTTGAGTATCAGCGCGCGGCGTTCATGGCGGATGGCCTGCGGTTGACCATGGACTCCGATCTGAAGGCTTGGCCCTCGGTGGCGACGGATCGCCCGCAAGAAGCGGTTGTCAAGCCGGGGGCGTTTGTGCTGGAGTTGAAATTTTCGGAGGCATTGCCGTCCGCATTTCGTCAACTCATCATGGATCACCGACTCGTGCCGACCACGTGCTCGAAATATCGCTGGGCGATGAGTCTGTTGCAGGAGTCAGGTTGCCTGAGTTTCTGAGGCAGACGTTTGCCGCCGACTTGCCGGTGGTGTGGACGGAGGTGCTGCTTCGGCAGGTGCTGGCTCTGCTGTTTGGGGCCGCCGTCGCGGGGGTTTATGCGCTGAGTCGCGGTTTTGGCCCCGATCGCCGCTCGCTCATGACAACGTTGGTGCTGCTGACGATCTTGATCGCCACCATCGCCTCGGTCATCGGCGACAACGTTGCCCGCGCCTTCAGCTTGGTTGGAGCCCTGAGTATCGTGCGTTTCCGAACCGTCGTCGAAGACACGCGGGATACGGCCTTTGTGATTCTCGCCGTAGGCGTGGGCATGGCGCTGGGCTCGGGTCATCTCATCGCTCCGCTGGTGCTGATTCCCACCGCACTTGTGGCGGCGGTCTTGTTCGGCGGACGGCCCGGGCAAGACGTTCCTCCGGTTTCGGTCGTTGTTTCCACCGCCCTGGGCACTCCGGCGAGCGATGTAGAGTCCATTCTGCGTGATGCTGGCCTGCGGCTTGAGACGCGCCGGGTAGCAACGGCGAGGCAAGGTTCGGCGGTGGAAACTGAATATCGGCTGCGATTGACGGGCGATCCACGTACGCTCCAAGAGCGTTTGTCGGCAGTGAGCGGCGTGATTTCGGTGGAGATCGAAGTGGTCAAGTCGGCCCGAGAAGGCTGATTCCAGGTAAAAAAGCACTCATGCTCGCGAGCCTCGTTGCCGGGATATCAATCGCGGCGCTCCCCCCGGCAATGGACTTTGACG
>CAZPHD010000015.1:16607-22985 GCA_964586225.1 uncultured Fimbriimonadaceae bacterium | reverse complement strand
ACTTTGACGTGCGCTCGGGCACGGGCATGACGTTGCGCATGAGCGGGGTCCCCATCATTCGGGGGAGTTGGTTCCAATACTACGAACCCGATTGGTCGCGCGGCCACTACAGCTCGCAAAACAACCAACAGCAGTTTGAGACGCTTCCGGATGGATACCGCGCGAAGTTCCGTAGCGGCGACGGTCGCGCCTTTGGCACCACGACGTATACGCGCGAAGCCAACAAACTGCGGGTTCAGTACGAGTTCAACTGGAGCGGCGACCGCCCAGTTCGCGTCGAAGTTGCGGCAGGGCTGCTGTGGGCTCGGGGATTCCAGAGCGGATCCTTGACCCTTGATCAGAAGCCGACCCGCACGCTGATGCCCGTCGCCTATCCGACGGACACGCTTGAAGCCCGGCGCTTCGGTTCGGGCGTCGGAGAAGCGGTCCTCCAGAGTTCCTTGGGCCGTGTCCGCGTGAAGAGCGCGTCTCCCAACCTCACGATCTATGATGCCCGTGGCTACGCGCAGCGATGGGCGGAAGGCCGTGAACTCCTGTGGCTGGGTCACCCCAGCTTGGAAGTCCGCCGCGGCACCCCGGCCAAGCTCGAACTCGAGTACGAGATTGAGCCTAGCGCGGTGGTGGGTCGCAAGCTTACGAAGTCCCTTCGAAGCAATGAGTTGGCGGTCGCGAGGTACGTCCATGATGTCGACGAGCCGATTATCCCGCGACCCAAGCAACACCTCTTTAACCGCGATGAGCCGTTCCCGATTGGCGACGAGTTAAGGCTGGACGTTCCGGACAGCATCGCCCCCGCCAAGCAGGAGTTTCTTCGTGCGATTCAGCGCAACTGGATCGTGCCGAACCTGAAAGTCTCGAGTTCAGCGGATCCGAACATCTACTGCCGAGTCGAGAGTATTGGCTTGCCGCCCGAAGGGTTCGAGATCCGGGTCAGCAAGCGCACGATCATCGTGTGGGGCCAAGACATGACCGGCCTGCGTCACGCGCTTCGGGTGCTCGCCTCGCAAGCGTTCGCCAAGGATGGCAAGCTGTGGTTCCCGAGCGGAACGCTTCGCGATTGGCCGTCGGTAAGTTGGCGAGGGGCGCATGTCTTTGGAGGGCCGGAGATGCGCGATTTCCAGTCGCGGTTAGCCGAGCGAGTGATTGGACCCCTACGGTTCAACAACGTCGTGGTTCAGTGTGAACGTACTCAATGGTTGTCGCAGCCGGACATTCATGGACCGCTGTGGACCTCGCGCGAAGATCTCAAGGCCGTGTTCGAGATGTACCGTCGCATGGGAATCGAGCCGATTCCGCTCATCCAGAGCCTCGGCCACATGGAGTGGTTCTTCAACAACGGCCAAAACCTTGACCTCGCGATCAACCCCGCTGTGCCTTACACGATCGACCCTCGAAAGCCCGAGAGTGTCCAGGCCCTCAAGACGCTGTGGGACGAGGCGATCGACCTCCTCAAACCCAAGGCGGTCCACTTCGGACTCGACGAGTTCTCGAATCGCGGCATGGCCAAGAACCCCGCGTTCGCCACCGAGATTTGGGAAAAGGCGATTCCGATTCTCTCGGAGATTTCGCGGCGACGCAAGGTTGCTTTCATGGCTTGGGGTGATCAGGGTCTGGCTCCCGGTCAGGCGATTGATGCCGCGCTCGGCGATGATCCATATCACGCAAAACGTCGCCGAGATGCCCTGCCCAAGGATGCGCTCATCGCTGATTGGCACTACAAGAATGACCCGCGTCCCGATCGCTTCCTGTGGTCGCTGAATCTCTGGAAGGAAGAGGGTCAGAAGCCGATCGCGAGTGGCTGGTTCAATCCCGACAACATCCTCGGATTTACGCAGGCGGCTTATCGGGCGGGGGCGGGTTATCTGCAGACGACATGGGCGGGATACGAGCACAGCGAAGAGAACATGCACCGCGAGTGGCGGCAGTTCGCGGCGCTGGTGCTGGCGGCGGATTATGCCTGGTCGGGTCGGCAAGATCGGCTGAAGGACTTGGAGTATGACCCCAACGAGGTGCTGGCGCGGATGTTCTACAGCGAGCCGAGTCCGCTCCGGCCGATGCCGGGATTGGCGCTTGAAGGGCCGCGCTCGACGCGGATTGGCGATTTGGCTTTCCGGCTGTTTGTCGAGCCGCTGGCGTTGCTGAGTGTGGCGACTCCGGGTGCCTCGCAGGGCCCTTCCGAATTGGAGATTGAAACCGAGGGGCTGAAGGGGCAGATGCTGGCGCTCGCCGTGGACGCGCAGCAGATGAGCGACGAGCGCGACCCTGTTGCCGATGTGGATATTGAGTTGGCGGACGGGACCGTCATCCAGCGGCGGATGCTCTATGGCGTGAACGTGCGGACGCCGGGGGACACGCGCGAGGTGCTTTCGGGGCCACGGGATTACGGCTATGGTGCGCAGTTGATCTCGCTCGGCAAAGTTGCGGAGATCAAACGCATTCGCGTGCGGGCCCTGAGCACGCTCGCGGGCTTCCGGATTCACGGCGTGACGGCGTATTAGGGGTTGGCTCGGGTTGGCGCGGGGAAAAACCACCCCGCGACCTCGTGGCCGGGAGCCCAGAGTGAGACGGGAAGCAGGAAGTGACATAATTGACCTTCCCCTCGCCCATGAGTGATCCCATCCTGACCGAGACCCAGCGCCGCCGCACCTTTGCGATCATCTCGCACCCCGACGCGGGCAAAACCACCCTCACCGAGAAGCTCCTCCTTTACGGCGGTGCTATCCAACTCGCGGGGTCGGTCAAGGCGCGGAAGAACCAGCGCAAAGCCACCTCGGACTGGATGGAGATGGAGAAGGAGCGCGGCATCTCGATCACCTCGACCGTGCTCCAGTTCGAATATCGCGATCACGTCCTGAACCTGCTCGACACGCCTGGCCACAACGACTTTAGCGCCGACACCTACCGCACGCTCACCGCCGCCGACACCGCCGTCATGCTCATCGACAACGCGAAAGGCGTCGAGGCGCAGACCAAGAAGCTGTTTGCCGTTTGCCGCCAGCGCGGGATTCCGATCTTCACGTTCGTCAACAAGATGGATCACCACGGCCGGGGTCCATTGCCCTTGCTCACGGAGATCGAAGATGTACTTGGGATACGCAGCGTGCCGATGAACTGGCCGGTGGGTGAGGGCGACGAGTTTCGGGGCGTGTACGACCGGCAATCGCGCCAAATGCATCTCTTCTCGCGGACAGCGCACGGTTCGCGGAAGGCCGATGTCGAAGTGCTCGACCTCGACGATCCACGACTGCCGGAACTCCTCGGCGCAACGTACTACGCGCAGCTGATGGAAGACCTGGAGCTGCTTGAAATCGCCGGCGAACCGTTCGATCTGGCGCGGGTCTTGGCGGGCGAACTCACGCCGGTGTTCTTTGGATCGGCGATTACGAACTTTGGCGTCGAGCTGTTCCTGAAGAGGTTCTTGGGGATTGCGCCCTCACCTCAACCGCGCCGCGCGGGCGAAGCCCTCATTACGGCCGACCAACCGTTCAGCGGCTTCGTGTTCAAGATTCAGGCGAATATGGACCCCAACCATCGCGATCGCATCGCGTTTATGCGCATCGTGAGCGGCAAGTTTGAGAAGGACATGGAAGCGTTGCACACGCGAACGGGCAAGCGGCTGCGACTCGCGCGACCGCAGCGCCTGTTCGCCCAAGATCGCGAGACCGTCGAAGAAGGGTATCCGGGGGATATCGTTGGCTTGACGAATCCCGGCGCCTTCCAACTCGGCGACACACTCTCGGCGGGCGAGAAAATCAAGTTCGACGAAGTTCCCGCGTTCCCACCTGAGACGTTTGCGATGATCCGCAACAAGGACGCCGGGCGATTGAAGCACTTTGAGAAAGGCATCACTCAGCTTTGCGAAGAGGGGTTGGTCGATCTGTTTTGGGACACTCGGGCCGCGCGTCGCGAACCGATGTTGGGCGCGGTCGGGCGGCTTCAGTTTGAGGTTGTCCAGCACCGATTAGGCATCGAATACGGCGTGCCCACGCTTCTCGAACCGCTGTCGTTTGAGTTTGTGCGATGGCTCGAGGGGCCGATGGATGTGATCAAGGGAATCTACTGGGGCGACTATGCACGCCTGGCCGAGGACGCGTACGGGGTGCCGGTTGCGTTGTTCACGAACGCCTGGGCGATGCAGCGATTGATCGACCAGAACCCAAAAGTGCGCTTCTCCGAGCACCGCATCCATGCGGTTGGGGTGTAAGCTTCGGGCGTGTGGATTTTCACTTCCAACTCGTTTCTAAGCGTCGTTGAGCATGACCAAGATCCGGGGCTGCTCCACGTTCGCGGGCGTATCGCGGGCGACATTGAGGCGGTGTTCCCCGGCGCCGATGTCATCGAGACGCCTTCGGCGGATTACCGATTCCGCACCTCGCTTCCTCGCGAGAAGGTGGCTGAGGCTGTTGGGCGACTTGCTCGCGAGATTGACTACGGCAACTTCAAGAACAGCGTCAGCGATGCGGATCGCCGGGATGATTACATCAAAGTTTGGGAAGTCATGTGGAACGCCCAGCGCCGGAGGCTTTAAGTGGCGGCGCAGACTCTTGATGGGTTAGCGTTGTCGCGGATCGTTCGCGAGCAAGTCCGCGAGCGGGTGGAGGCCTTGCGCGCTCGGGGAGTTCAGCCGCGGCTGGACGTCGTGGTAGCGGCACAAGATCCGGCGAGTCTGGCCTATGTGCGCATGAAGCGGACGTGGTGTGAGAAAGCAGGCATTGAGAGCCGCAGCTACTCGGTGGACGAAACGTGGTCACAGGCGCAGCTGTTGGACCTGGTGCGGTCGTTGAACGAGGACCCAGCTGTCCACGGCGTGTTGGTGCAGCATCCGCTGCCGGGGCATCTCGATGAGTCGGAGGTGTTGTTGGCTTTGGGTCCCGACAAAGACGTCGACGGCATCACGCCGGCGTCGCTCGGGCGGTTGACGGCGGATCTACCAGGGTTTCGCTGCGCGACGCCGCTGGGCCTCATGACGTTGTTGGATCACTACGGCATCGAGGTGCAGGGCAAGCGGACTCTGGTCATCGGGCGGAGCGTGATTCTCGGGAAGCCAGCCGCGCTGATGTTGCTCCAGAAAAACGCGACGGTGACGATTGCACACTCGCGGACGGTTGATCTCGCGGATCGCTGTCGAGAGGCGGATATCGTTGTGGCGGCGGTCGGTCGGGCCGAGATGATTCGTGGTGAGTGGCTCAAGCCAGGCGCCGTGGTCGTGGATGCCGGCTACAACAAAGTTGAAGGTCGCACGCACGATGTGGGCGATGTCCACTTCGAGTCTGCAGCCGAGGTTGCGTCGTGGATCACGCCGGTTCCGGGCGGCGTCGGGCCGATGACGGTCGCGAGCTTGCTGGCGAATGCGGTGACGGCGGCGGAGCTTTCCTAACGCGTTCTCCCCACCCCCCAACCCCCTCCCCTCGAAACGATCATTCGAGGAGAGGGGGAGCCCGGAGTGCTGGGCAGGGGAAGAAAATTAGTGGCCATCCTGGCCTTTGCGCCCGCCAATCCGTTGGCCTATCCCACAGACGCGCGACCCCCCGCAAAAGTAGCGGGTTCAGTCACAATCGCAGGCATGCCGCTGCGCTACGCCTGCTCGAAGTGTCCGACTCCGCTGCCGATTGACGGAACGATGCAACATCCGAACTGGAAACTGGCCTCGTGGACGTCGCCGTTTGTGGACATCGAGGGCGACGTGAAGCCCCGTCCACACTTCCTGACGCGGGCGAAGATGCTTTGGGACGACGACTACTTCTACATCGGAGCCGAACTCGAAGAGCCGCACCTGTGGGCGACGCTCACCGAGCACGACAGCGTGATCTTTCACGATAACGACTTCGAGGTGTTCATCGACCCCGATGGAGATGCTTTGCGCTATTTCGAGTTCGAGATGAATGCGTTGAACACGACGTGGGATCTCTACCTCGCCAAGCCGTATCGCGATGGCGGTGACGCTGACAACGCCTGGGAGACCGATGCGCGGACGGCTGTTCAACTGCGGGGCTCGCTCAATGATCCACGTGATCTGGATGAAGGCTGGACCCTGGAGATCGCGTTTCCGTGGGCGTGCTTTGCCGAGCATGCCGGCATGCCGTGCCCGCCCAACGTGGGCGACACGTGGCGGGTGAACTTCTCGAGGGTTCAGTGGTTGCTTGAGGATGCGGACGGTCGCGTCGTGAACGACTTAGAAGTCCAGATTGGAAGGGGTCCCTATCGTAAGAAGCCGGGGCATCCCGAGTTCAACTGGGTGTGGTCGCCGCAAGGCGTGATCGATATGCATCAGCCGGAGCGCGGGGGCTATGCACAGTTCAGCGAACAGAAGCCGGCCACGGTCGCGTTCTAGGAGGACGCCGGCTCATAGGAGTCCGACGCGCTGCACCGCGCGTACTA
>CAZPHD010000015.1:0-16597 GCA_964586225.1 uncultured Fimbriimonadaceae bacterium | reverse complement strand
GGTTACGTCACGTTCGGCGACTGAGGATCCGCGTGATCGCGGCACGGACTTCGTCGGGGGTGATCGCGCTCATGCAGCGCTGGCTGCAGATGCCGGCCTCCGGAAATGCGCAGCCGGTGCCGTAATGCTCGCAGGGCGATGGGTGGTGCAGAAATTCGTGGGGCGGATCGGTGGGCCAGGGGTGGTAGCGCTGGGGCGACGTGGGGCCATAGAGCACGACGCACGGAGTGCCGACAGCGGCGGCGAGATGCGCGGGGCCGGTGTCGGCGGTGACGAGCACTTCCAGTTGCTGTAGCGCGGCGGCGAAGGCGAGGATGTTGGGCGGCGTGGGCAGGTGCGGCAGGTCCAAGTCGGCAAGCAGGGCTTCCTCGCCAGGGCCACATAGGGCGATATCGGCTTCGAGTTGGCTCCAGTAGGGCCAGCGTTTGGCGAGGTCTGAGGCACCGACAAAGAGGCCGATCTTGGCTTGGTGGGCGTGGCTGGCCCATTCGAAGTGCTCGCTTTGGAGCGCGATGCGGGGGGCGATTGAGCCGGTCACGCCGACCGCTTTCAGGACGCCCTCAAGCGAAGGGAAGAGATCATGCTGGCCGTTGGAGACGTCGATGAGTTCGGCGTGGCGGATTGCGCCTGGCTTGCGGACGGGGCCGACTACCCGCGGAATCCCCGCCCAGGCCGCGAGTCGGATCCGAGTTCGAGAAGGGTCGAGGATGAGGGCGGTGTCGTAGTGGCCGGTTCGGTAGGCGAGGACGCGGCGCAAGCGGCCCGCCAAGCCGCCGTGGCGCTCGCGAGGGAGGACGCGGAGCCGATCCGACCATCCGGCGAAGAGCCCGACTCCGGCCGGTCCGCACTCGAGATCGAAAGCTGCGCTAGGGAAGGCCTCCAGCAAGGCGTGGACCGCGCCGGTGGTGTTGACCAAGTCGCCCATCATATCGCGGGCGATGAGCAGGATGCGGCTCATGATGCCTGCTCCGCGGGGGGAGGCGAGGCACAAACCTGGCTTGCGTGGCTTACAGCCGGGCGCGGTACAAACCCCCGCGCGCCTCGTTCAATCTGAAATCTGAGATCCCCAATCAGAAATCTGAAATCTGAAATCTGAAAGGGAAAAAGGTGGGGCGGCTGACCGGTCTTGAACCGGCGACCTCCTGAGCCACAGTCAGGCGCTCTAACCCCTGAGCTACAACCGCCGTAAACGCTCACTATTGTGGCTGATTGGGGTCGAACTTCGCCACCCCTCAGCCCATCAACGCAGGCCCGTAGATTTCGAGTGCATCACGAAGGCACTCGGCCGGCGATGCCGCATGATGCTCTTCGCTGGCGTGGGCGAGTTGCGAGAGGGCTTCCGCGGCGTCGATCTGGCCGCCGGTCACCCGCAGAAGCCAGCTCTTGGCCTCGCTCGCGGGGAGCCCTACGTGATGCCCGTTCAGCGCCAAAAACGCAACGCAACCGATCAGCGCCGTTTCGGCGTCGGCTCTGCCTCCAAACGGCTGCTTCTTGGCGAACCCGGTCAGAAACTTGGCGGCTTGACCGATCAGGTCTTTGCTCTGGCCGTAGCCGTACTGGTAGAACGTCGCCTCTTCGAGCAGGGCGTAATCGAACGGGTTCGATGCCTTAGTCAGCTGGAGGTTCACCCACAGCAGGTCTTGCACGGTCAGGTAGTTCAGCGCGGGAGCGGCCGTCTGCATGTGTTCATTGTATCCGCCCGCGCAGATGCGCCACAAAGAGAAACTGCTGGGCAAATCCGGCGAGCTCGCCAAAGCGATCCCGCAGGGCATCGCCGACATCGCGCTTCGTGCGGTCGGTCAGCGTTCCGGTTGCGCCGTAGACCTGAACGTAGGCCTGCCAAAGATGCGTATCGACCGGTGCTGCTTCGGTGCGATCGAAGGCGTAGAGCGCGATGCAATCGGCGAGCTTGGGGCCGACACCAGGCAGACTCTCAAGCTCAGCTGCCATCTCAGCATAAGGCTTCGTTCGCATGTTTGTGAACCAAGCCTCGCCACCACGAGATTCGATCTCGCGTACGACAAGGGGCAACGTGCGCCCCCGATAACCAAAGCCCGCCGTCCGCCAGTCGGCCTCGCTGACCGCACCCAGTTGGACGAGCGTAGGGAAGCCGCTTGCGCTCAGCTTGGCCATGCGCTCGACCATGGCGGTAATGCGTGGCAGGTGGTTGTTCGCGGTGCAGAGGAAGGTGAACAGCATCTCCCGGGCGCAACGAGGGCGCATCAGGCGCAAGTGCGGAAATTGCGCGATCAGCGGCTCAAGCTCTGGCCCGCGACGGATGAGCTCGGTGTGCAAGTGCTCAAGGTCCAAGTCAAGCCGAAACAGCCGCGCGAGGTCGCCGGGGCTCCCGGTCGATTCGACCTCGTGCTCGCGAAAGTGATAGTGGTCGGCGTCGTCCCACCCCTCCCAGCCCGCGGCGGTCTTGCGGAAACGGAACACCTGCCCGACCTGCAGATTGAGGTCGAGGTCGAGTGGCGCGGGGATCGGGAATCGGTTCACCTAGATTTCGACACCGTTCGCGGCGAGATAGTCAAGGAAGCCTTGCTCGTCGTAGACGGTGATGCCGAGTTCGTTCGCTTTGGCGAGTTTGCTTCCCGCACCGGGACCGGCGACGACGGCGGTCGTGTTCTTGCTGACCGAACCGGCGGCCTTGCCGCCGTAACGCAATACCAGTGCCTCGGCGGCTTCGCGGCTGAACTGCTCCAGTTTTCCGGTGAAGACCCAGCTTTCCCCAGCGAAGAGATCACCGACGGGCGCCTCAGCTTCGACCGGCGCAACTCCTGCCGTGAGGAGCCGATCGAGGATCGCTTGATTCTCCGGGTCTTCGAACCAAGCTTCGATTTCGCGAGCCGTGCGTTCGCCGATGTCGGGTATCGCCATGAGTGCCTCGAAGGTGCATTGGCGCATCGAATCTAGCGTGCGGAACTCCCGAGCAAGGTCCTTCGCCGTGCGATCGCCGACGTAGCGTAGGCCGAGGCCGAAGATGAGGCGGTCGAGGGGGCGTGTTTTCGACTCGTCGATCGCGCGAAGGAGGTTGGTGGTGCTCTGCTCACCAAAGCGATCGAGGGCGGCGATCTCGTCGGAGCGCTCGTGGAGGTGGTAAATGCCGGGGATGTCGGTCAGCCAGCCGAGTTCGAGGAAGCGGTCGATCAGCTTCGCGCCGAGGCCCTCAATATCCATTGCTCCCCGCGAGCAGAAATGCCGCAAAGCAGCCGCGATTTGGGCAGGGCACTGCCGGTTTGGACAACGCAGAGCAACTTCACCCAACTTGCGCACGAGCGGCGTTTGGCATTCGGGGCATTCGCTCGGTTCGGCGGGCGAGGCGGGATTGCCGATGCGCTTTTCGAGCACCGGGCCGACGACTTCCGGGATCACATCGCCGGCTCGCTGGACGATGACGGTATCGCCCACCCGAACGTCCTTCCGCGAGAGATCCTCGATGTTGTGAAGCGTCGCTCTCGTGACCGTTACACCGCCGACAAACACCGGCGCGAGGTCGGCGACGGGGGTCACCACCCCGGTCCGCCCGACTTGCCAGAGCACACCTTGTAGCACGGTCATGGCCTGCTCGGCGGGGAACTTAAACGCAAGCGCCCAACGCGGACCGCGGTTGCGGAAGCCGAGAGTGGCTTGCTGGGCGAGGTCGTTGACCTTGATGACCACGCCGTCGATCCCAAAGGGCAGCGTTGCGCGAATGGCCTGAGCGTGGTGGATGAAATCGAGGAGGGCTTCGATGCCGTGAGCGGTGACCGACTCGTGGTTGACCGCGAAGCCTAAATTCTTGAGCCTCTCCAACGTGCCCGACTGAGTGGGGGCGAGCGTCGGTCCGGCACCGAGGGCGTACGCAAAGAAGTTGAGCCTGCGGGCGGCGGTGATGCGGCTGTCCAGCTGGCGCATCGATCCGGACGCCGCGTTGCGGGGATTCACATAGACCTGCTCGCCGCGCGCGGCGCGATCAGCGTTCATTCGCTCGAAGGCGTCTTTGAACAACAGCACCTCTCCGCGGACTTCCAGGAGTCCGGGCACGGGTTCGCGTAGCCTTAGCGGAACCCCACGCAAGGTCCGGGCGTTGGGCGTGACGACCTCGCCGGTTTCGCCATCGCCTCGCGTAGCGGCGGTTTCCAGAAGGCCATCGACATACGTTAGGGACAACGAGAGGCCATCGAACTTGAGTTCAGCGTGGTAGTCCACCCGGTCGACGTTCAGTTCGCGCCCGGCCCGCTCATCGAACGATCTCAGCTCGGCTTCGTCGAAGGCGTTGTCGAGGCTAAGCATGGGCACGGCGTGCCGATGGGAACCGAATTCGGAAACGGGGGGCGCGCCGACGCGCTGGGTCGGGCTGTCGGGGGTGCGAAGCTCAGGGTGGGCGGCTTCTAGATCGACCAGTTCGCGGAAGAGTCGGTCGAAGGTGTTGTCGTCGATTTCGGGTCTCTCAACGACATAGTAGAGGTAGTTGTGCCGCTCAAGCTCTTGCCGAAGCCATGCCGCGCGTTCCTGCATGAGGAGATTGTACGTTAGTGACAAGTGACGAGTGACGACTGATGAGTGACGATTTGGGAATACTCTTCCACTCGTCATTCTCAAGTCGTCACTCGTCAATGAGTCTAGCCGCCGCCCGAGACCGAGACCTTCGGGAAGTCAGGCACCTTGATCGGGCGCTTACCCTTCTTGAGCTCGTTCAGCAGGTGCTCGATCGCCTTTTCAAGCTGAGCATCCTTGCCCGCGGCCAAGATGTCGGGCCGATTGTCGACCGCGATATCCGGATCGATGCCCGTGTTTTCGGCGATCCACTTACCCTCGACGTGGTCGAAGAGTCCAAACTCGGGTGCGGTAACCATGCCCGCATCCACGAGCGGTGCCGAGCCCGTGATACCGACGAGGCCACCCCACGTACGCGTGCCGATCAGCGGACCGAGCTTGGCCCGGCGGAAGAACCAGGGGAATAGGTCTCCACCCGAGCCGGCGTATTCGTTGATGAGCATGGCCTTCGGACCTTCAACCGACTGGGGCGGGAAACCGATGTCGCCGCCGTTTCGTTGGCGGAACATCGTCTTTGTCTCCCGAATCAGCTTTTCGATGAAGAACGTCGGGATCATGCCGCCGCCGTTGAACCGCTCGTCCACGATCAGCGCTTCCTTGTCGCTTTGGCTATAGAAGCCCTTGATGAACTCGATCATGCCTTCGGTTGAGGTGTCGGGCACGTGCAGGTAGCCGATCTTGCCACCCGAGAGTTCAGCCACTTTCCGGCGGTTGGTTTCGACCCAATCGATGTATCGAAGTTCACCTTCACTCATCGTGGTGCGCACGGCCACTTTACGGGCGCCCGTGGTTGAAGGCGTCGAGTTGACGGTCAAGGTTACACGTCGGTTGGTCTTGCCAACAAGCAGGGCGTGAGGGTTCTGTGAACCGACGGTCTGGCCATCGATCTCAAGCAGATACTCGCCTTCCTTGATGTCGACAGCGGGGTCTCCGAGGGGGCCGCGCCGGGCTTCCTCAAAGGCAAGTCCGCGGTAGATCTTCTTGAAGCGAATGCGACCGTTCGCGAGTTCGTAATCCGCGCCGAGCGATCCGGTCGGGATCGCAGACACGGTCGCCCCCATGTCGCCGCCACCCACGTAGGCGTGGCCGGTGCCGAGCTCGCCGATCATGAGGCCGATCACGTAGTTCAGATCCGATCGGTGCGCCACGAACGGCAGATACTTTTCGTATTGCCGACCGATGGCCGTCCAATTCAGGCCGAGCATGTTCTTGTCGTAGAATCGGTCTCGCTGCCAGCGCCAAGCTTCCCAGAAGATCTGCTTCCACTCCTTGCGCGGATCGATCACGGCTTCAACATCGTTCAGGTTGACTCGACCTTGGCCAGGCTCGATGCCGGGTCGGAGATCAACGATGCCCACCATACCGCCGGCCATATAGGCCATCTTGGTGCGACTTGGATTAAAGTCGGCCATCGAAAGCCCCTGCATGAGCGTCACAGGTTGGCGCGTGTTGAAGTCGAACTGCACCAATGCGCCTTGGTTTGTGAACGTCATGACGCCGTTGTTGATGCCAATCACGCCGCCGTAGTTTCCGGGTGCCCATGGCAGGGCCACGGCACGGTCGCCGATTCCCGCAAGATCGACGCGCATGGCTTCGGGCTTCTGTGCGGGTTGCGCAGGCGCCCCCCCCGCTGGTTCTTCATCGCCGGGGCGAATGAGCGGATTGGGCGTATCGGCGGCAAGCGGCACGACATACACGCGTTGCGAGTTCGTGAAGTTCAGCTGGAACTCGAAATCGCCCGGCGTTGGGATAAACGTCCGCTGCGACACGAAGTACAGATACTTGCCGTTCAGATCGAAGTCAACCGCGGAGTCGTTGAAGTAACCTTCCATGATCTGGGTGGACTTCTTCGTTTCCAGGCTGTAGAGATGGACAGCTCCGAAAAGATTCTTGCCCGCGTTGACGTAGGCAATCCACTTCGAGTCAGGCGACCACCGGTGCATTTCGGCTCCGTTGAACTCGCCGGTGAAGACGGTCTGCGCACTCTTCGCCTCAAGGTCAAAGATCACGAGGTCATTGGTGACGGTCGTGTAGCTGATCTTCTTGTTGTCGGGCGACCACTGGAAGCCCGTGATACGGTGATTGTTGGGGGTTGCAACCTCTGTCCAATCGCCGCCCATTTGGGGCATCGTGTAGATTCGCGCCTCGCCCGACTTGTCGCTCAGGAAAGCGATCAACTTGCCGTCGGGCGACCAACTGACGTTGGACTCCTTCGAACTCGAGTCGCCGCCGAAGTGGCGAATATCGCCGGACCGAGCGGGAACCGAGAATAGCTCGCCGCGGGCTTCGATCGCTATGCGATTGCCGCTTGGGCTGAGAGAGAAGTTGGTCAGGAAGTTGCCGAGCTTTCGGAGTTGCGGGCGCGTCGCGACGAGATCCCCAGCAAGCCGGGCGACGATCTTCGTGGTGGTATTGTCGGCCAGAAGGTATCGATACAACTCGCCATTACGCTCAAACACGATGCTCTTGCCATCGGTTGACGGAAACTTGATGTCGGCGTCCGTGTACTTCGTGAGTTGAGTCTCGCGGCCCGAGTTAACGTCGTAGACGTACAGGTTGCGCGTGCCTTGATTCTTGTCCCCGATGTAATACACGTTGTTGCCCACCCACATGGGGTGCCACCGGTTTTCGCGGCCGCTCGGAATCTCCTTGTAGGTGGATCCGTTGAGGTCAGTGAAACCGATTCGACCCTGGGTGCCGCCGCGGTAGCGACGCCAGTTAAAGGTGTGCGAGTTGTTGCGGTGAATCGCGACGCGCTTGCCATCGGCGGCAAAGCTCACACCGTCGACCTCATCAAGCTTGGTGCGCGTGGGTAGGCCACCGTTGGGTGAGATAAGTCGTAGCCCCGTGGTGAAAGCACCGGGGGTGTCGAATCCGGTTACGTAGGCGACTTTGCCATCGGGCGTCCAGCCGCGAACTTGTTCGGCGCCAGGCTCGAACGTCAGCCGCTTAGGTTCGCCACCGTCGGCGGGCATCACAAACACGTCGGGATTGCCGTCGTAGGTTCCCGTGAAGGCAAGCCACTTGCCATCGGGCGAAAATGTAGCGAACTGTTCGGTGCCGACATGAGACGTCAGCCGTCGGGCGACCCCGCCGTTTACGGTCGTCGACCAGAGGTCACCGGCGTAGGTGAACACCACGGTTTCGCCGTAGATTGCGGGCGACCTCATCAGGCGCATCTCGGTGATGGCGGCTGATTGGCCGAGCGCTAGGGCAGCTAAGGAAACGAGCATCAAAACCTCCTGTTACGTTCTTTGCACCTTACCCGGTTGAAGGTTCGGACCGGGACCTTGGACGCGCCCCACGGACCGCAAAACCTGGTAGTGCAATTGAAGAAAATTCTCACAATTTGCAATGAGGTCTTAACAATGAGATAAACTTGGTGCGACACCATCACAGCACGGGGGTCAGAAATGACCGCCGTGGCTCCAGCCCAGGACGGGCGATGGCGCGCGGGTTGCGCGGGGCCGTGATCGGAGACGGAACCACCATGAAGCGAGCATTTACACTCATCGAACTCTTGGTCGTTATCGCGATTATCGCGATTCTGGCCGCCATCCTCTTCCCTGTGTTCGCCCAAGCCAAGACGGCCGCCAAGAAGACCTCTGCGATTTCTAACCAGAAGCAGCTCGGCACGGCGATCCAGATCTACATGGGCGACTTTGACGACTTCTTCCCGCGCAACGACGACTGCCAGCCCGGCACCGCGTTGAACCCGGCCCTGGCCAACGCGCCGTGGAACCCGACGGGTGCTGGCTGCACGGCCGCTCCGTACTACAACCGCATGAACCACTACACGTGGCAGAAGTGGGTGCTTCCGTACACGAAGAACCTCAACATCTTCGAGCATCCGGGTCGTCGAAAGCTGGACTCGTTGCCCAATGGCACGGGTTTCCGACAGTGGTCCGAGAACGGCCAGATCATGGGCGGCTTCGCGATCAACCTCGCGCTGACCGGTGCGGTAAACACCTACAACCGATCGCTGACGGCGGCAGGTCGCCTTCGCAACAGCTGGCTTGGTGGCAACCAGAACTCCATTCCGGACGTGGGTCGCGCCATGCTTTTGTTCGAGTTCTCGCACCCGGACGTGAACTTCGCTCCGGTGCTCGTCGACGCGATCAACGATCCGTTGCCGACGCAGCAGGTTTATCCGATGGCCGTTCGCGAGTTCTGGGGTCGTTGGCTGATGCGCACCACCGGTTGTGCCAGCGCCGCCTCGTGGAACGCTTCCGAAATCACCAACACACCGGATGACCGAACGGTCTTCGGTGGTGGCGTGGTCGTCGGCCACACGGACAGCAGCGCCAAGTTCTACCCGGCGGCTCGCTTCCTGAGCGAGACTCCGACGGCGGCTGAGTATGGCGTCGCCAACGCGGCCGGTTCGGGTTGCGGTGCTACGAGCGGAACCTACCGCCCGGGCAACACGCCGAACCTCAACCTCAACTACCCGTTCTGGGGCTTGACGGCGAACTGATGAAGCGATTCCTCAGTGGCCTCGTGGTTTTGGGTTTTGCGAGCGCACTCCTCGTGGGTTGCTCCGGCGGCGGTGACGTCACCGAGGGCGGCGCGATGGACAAGTACAGCGAAATCGAGAAGCAAACCAAGGCGAGCGAGGGAGAAACTCCCAAGTCGTCCGAAGGCCAGGGCAACTAGCCCTTAGCCACGAACCGTTGCCCGGTGAGCTGGTCTCGCCGGGCAACGTCAATTTAGGGCGACATTAGCCGTGCCCGAACTCATTCGGACTTTCAGTCCGTCTTCACTTTGAGTCGGGAATCTGCCGGCTCGGAGGCCCTATGCGTATCTCTCGTCTACTGGCGCTCGGGTGCTTGGCTCTTGCCGGCGCATCGGTGGCACAGGTTCCAGCCGTCACCCCGGTGGTGAAGGACAAGCTCCCCGACCGAACAATCAAAGTCTCAGCCGCTCCCCCGATCAACACCGCCACGTTCAATCCGCAGGTGGTCCAGATCAATGGCCAGAAGCGGCCTCAGCGGGCAGTCAAGAACGTTTTTGACTATATCATTTACGACACGCAGGAGCCGAACACGATTCAACTCGGCGCGATGTCCTCGACGCCTTCGCCATTATCCACCGCCAAGCTTTGGCCCGCGATCGGAGCGACCGGTTGGGTGCCGCCGGATCCCGACATCGCGGTCGGCCCGAACCACATTGTCTGCGTCGTGAACGTGGCGATCGGTTTCTTCCGAAAGGACGGCACGCCGCTATTCCAGCAGGATCTCGGAGCCAACGGCTTCTTCAGCGGCATGGATGTCAAGCCCTTCGTGTTTGACCCGAAGTGCTTCTACGATCCGATCTCCAGACGGTTCTTCGTTGTGGCGCTCGAGCAGGATGGGGCCTCGGAAACGTCGAAGTGCCTGGTTGCCGTATCCGATGACTCCGATCCGACGGGCACCTGGCACCGATATCGTGTCGAAGCCAAACAGGTCGTGAACAACGTGTCCTACTGGCTGGACTATCCGGGGTTTGGTCACAACGCGGACGCGGTGATGATCACCGGAAACATGTTCGGATTCTCCAGCGGGTTCAACGGAATCCAATACATCGTCATGGAGAAGGCACCGATGCTGACCGGCGGTACGCCCAACATCAGCTACTTCTCGCTTGGCGGTGGATCGGTTCAGGTCATGCGAACTTCGAACGAGTCTCCGGACGTCGTTTATGGCCTCAACTGGACGGGACTGAGCACCGCGATGATTCACGCGATCCGCAATCCGGGTACGGCCAATGCGACGTTGTCGACGGCTCCGGTGGCAATCCCGACGTTCAGACGTCCGGCACAGGCTGCCCAGAGCACGAACGGTCATACACTGGACTCGCTTGACGGACGCATCATGAATGTGCATTACCGTGGCGGTCGGCTCTACGGCTCGCACACGGTCGCGCTCAGCAACTCGGATGCGACGAACGCAAGCCGCTGGTATGAGTTCAATCTGAACGGCTGGCCCGGGGCGATAGCGAATCCGTCCGTTCGCCAAGCAGGCACCGTTGGGATCGGGAATGGCATTCACCTGTGGATGCCCGCGATCGGCGTCAACCGGCTCGGCGATATCACGTTGGTGTACTCGAGATCGAGCAGCAGCATCGTCGCCGACATGGTCGCCAGCGTCCGCCGAATCAACGACCCGTTGGGTCAGATGGGCGCGCCGATCACCTTGGCGCAAAGCATCGGCACGCAATATGGGGGCACCTCAAATCGCTGGGGCGACTACTTTGGCGTGCAGACCGATCCGAACGACGACGAGACCTTCTGGGGAATTGCCATGATCGCCAACGCGAATGGTGGCTGGCAGACCGTGGTCAACAGCTATCGCGTTACGACGAACGTGACGAACGCACCGGCGAGTGTCACCAAGTATGAAGGTGGCGCAACTCAAGGCGCGCTCGCCCAAATCCTCGCGTCTGACAACGCCTACTATCGTGTCCAGGCGGTGTCGGTGCCTCGGACAGGGTTTGTTGCCTCGCACATCACTCAGTTCAACCTTTCGACGACCACGCCGTCGGGACTTCGATTTAAGGTCGAAGCCGCTGGTGCGGCTCGAGTTTCGGCCAACTATTTCCTCTGGAACTGGGCCGAGAATAAGTGGCAGTACGTGGGAGCGACGGCTCTGACCGGCACGGACAAGGTCTGGGAGTTCCTAGCTCCGGCTCCGGCGTCGAAGTTCGTCAACGCTCAGCGACAGGTGCGCCTGTTGCTTCGTGCGGTCATGCCGTTCAGTACCAGCTACAGCGCGGTGCCGTTCAGCTTCCGCACGGATCAAGTTCAGCTGATCTCGCAGCAGTAGGGTGGTGGGGCAACCAAAGACGCGGGCGGCAGTTCATCTGCCGCTCGCGTTTCTCGTTCTCGTTTCGAGCTACTCACCCGTCTGGCGGAGGGGTAGGCGGACCGCGGAGTTGGTGATGATGCCGGCTCGCTGGAGATTTCGCTTGTGGGCCATCGGCTGCGCAAGGCCGCGGAGGTGTTCGATCTCGGGGAGCAAGAGTTGGAATCGGGTGTCGGCCGATTCGGGGTCGGTGGACCCATCTCGGAGGATGGCGCTCAGTTCGCGAGGATGCGAGTTTGCAACGCCGCTGATCGTGCCCGTCCACCCCGCTCGGAGGGCGTCCATAAGGCGGCGCTCGTCGCCGACAAAGAGCCGCTGGGTGGGCAGCGCTTCGCGATAGGCGGCGTGATTGAGTTCGCCGCTACTGTCCTTGAGCCCGAGCAGATTTGGGTGGGCCGCCAGTTCGGCCATGAGTTCGGGCGGGAGAGGGACTCCCGTTCGTTGAGGAAAGTGGTAGGCAATGATGCTAACTTGGCTGGCGTCAAGCAACGCCAAAAACCAATCACGGATTGCCTCCGGCGCGACCTCGCGGAAGTAGCTGGGCGGCATCACGAGCATGGCCTCGGCATCGAGCCGCGCCGCTTGCTTGGCGAGCCAAATGTTCTCGTTCAGGCTGTTCGAGCTGGTGCCCAGGATGAGCTTGAGCGAGCCGCGCACGCCGCTGGCCACTTCGAGCAGGTCTCGCTTCTCCGGGGCGCTCAGCGATGGCCCCTCGCCGTTGGTTCCGGCCAGCACGACCCCCGTGCAACCACTCGCCTCGAAGTGAGCGAGGAGCCGGGCGACGCTGAGATCGTCGATACGACCTCGGTCGTCAAACGGAGTTACGGCAGCCGGATAAACCATCGGCGCGAGTTTACATCGCCCCATTCGCGCCATCATCTTAGGCATGGCGAGGTTGATCGGCACCGCGGGACATGTTGACCACGGTAAGACCACCTTGATCCATACCCTCACCGGCATTGACGCCGACCGTCTACCCGAGGAGAAATCACGGGGCATGACCATCGATGTTGGCTTCGCCTACCTTGATTTCCCTCAGCATGGGCGGGTTTCGATTGTCGATGTTCCCGGCCACGAAAAGTTCATCCATAACATGCTGGTGGGCGCTCTCGGCGTCGATGTCGCCCTGCTGTGCGTGTCGGCTGACGCGGGCGTGATGCCGCAGACGCGGGAACACCTCGAAATCCTCGGTCTACTTCCCGTAAGCAAGCTCGTGGTTGCCCTAACGCGGGCCGATCTGGCCGACGAAGATATGCGCGCGCTCGCGGTGGACGACGTCCGTTCGACGCTCGTCGAGACGCGATTCGCGGACGCCGAGATCGTGCCGGTGTCGGCGATCACCGGCGAGGGGCTAGGGGAGCTGCGAAGAGCACTCGATGCCGCGCTGAGCTCGGATGGCGAGGCTTCCCGTGGCGGTCCTTGGTTTCTTCCGATCGACCGGGCGTTTGGGGTGAAGGGCCATGGCGTCGTCGTGACCGGGACGTTGGCGCAAGGCCGCGTCCATGTCGGCGATCATGCTTTGCTTGAGCCGGGAGGCGTTGGCGTCCGGATTCGTAGCCTGCACAGCCACGGGGTTGGCGCGGATCACTTTGAGGCGGGCCGGCGGGTGGCCATGAACCTGGGTGGCGTGCGGCTTGAGGACATCCACCGCGGGCAGGCGATCGGCGCACCGGGGGCGTTGTTCGCGACGACCCGGCTTGACGCCGAAGTCACTTGGATTCGCGAGGCGAAGCATGGGATGCGGGTGCGGGTCTCCGTCGGAGCCGCCGAGGTGATGGGGAAGCTGATGCTGAACGATCACGATGCCGCCTGGGTTCAGTTGGTGCTCGATGAGGACGTGGCGGTCGCGCTCCACCAGCCGATCGTGATCCGGCGGGCGTCGCCGATGGAAGTGCTTGCGGGTGGACGGGTGCAGGTACCGGTGGCGGTGAAGCGCCGCCGATCCGATCCGCCGCCCAAGATCACGGCTACCGACCGACCGAGCGCGATCCGCGAGTTGATCGGCGACGACCCCGACGGACTGACGAGCGAGGAGATCGCGCGATCGCTCGGGGCGACCTTGAGCGACTTGGGGGATGATTTCGAAGCGTTGCGCACCAGCGGGCAACTCCGGGGCTTCGCCGGACGCTGGATTTCCGTGGCCGGTTACGAGGCGCTCGTTCGGCGGCTTCGCCAAGCTCTCAGCGAGATCCACGCCGCGCACCCCACGCAGGGATTGCACCCGCGGGAGAAGGTGTTTGCGGTAGCGAAGCTACGCTGGGGAGGGAAGCCGCTCGACCGGCTGATCGCCGCGCTCGTGGCGGATGGCGTGCTGTCGGCGGAGGGCACGGGTATTCGAGATGCCGAGTTCAAACTCCAGCTCTCGCCCAAGCAGCGCGGGTTCCTCGATCGCGTGAAGGAGCGGCTCGACGCGGCGGGGGTGAACGTGCCCTACGGCAGCGACATCGCGAACGACCTCGGCGTGCCTCCGCAGGCGGTCGATGAGATCGTGCGCCTCGGGGTCGAGGCGAAGGAGCTCGTGCGGGTGGCGGAGGGGATCGTGTACTCGTCGGAGGGGCTTGCGTTGCTGGTGACGCGCCTCCGCGAGGCGTTTGCGGATCGGCCCTTTGAGGCGAGCGAAGTCCGCGATCTGTTGGGCAGTTCGCGCAAGTATGTGATCCCGCTCCTAGAGCACTTGGACGCCAAGGGCATCAGCCAGCGGACGGGCGATCGTCGGCAGTTGCGCTAGGATGCTTGCTGGCGAGGCCCTCCCGACGGCCTTGCGAGGTCCATTGCTGCCCATATGACGTCCGATGACGCCCATGTGAGACCCGACGACGCCAATATGAGACCCGATGATGCCCATGTGAGACCCGATGACGCCCCTGTGATGTCCAATACCTAATAAAATGAGGCAAATGGTCAATAAGTGGCCTCACATTGGCGCTAAAATAGCACACATTGCTGCCAAAGCCTCATCCTCTGAAAGTAAAGAGCCTCGCAATGCCGTCGAAGAGTCTCAAAATGGCATTGAAGAGCCTCGCAATGTCGTCGAAGAGCCTCACATGGTCACCGAAAGACCGCGAGGCTGCCGCTGGGTCGATCATCGCGGCGGGCGATCGTCGCCAGCTGAGGTAACCTGACGACTCGTGAAGACCTCGCGTCGTGGCGAGGTTGAAATGGGGGAAGCCGGTGAAAATCCGGCGCTGTGCCGCAACGGTGAAAGCCCGAATGCCCACTTCGCGAAGGCAGAGTGCTGTCGCCTGCGAGCATGGGCGTCTCGAGCCAGGGCTGATTGGCCCTGCTTGGACCGTTCTCTCTCGTTCTCGATGGCCTCGAATGTGAGGTCAACCTAATGAAACGAGCATTTACACTCATCGAGCTTCTCGTCGTCATTGCGATCATCGCGATCCTGGCGGCCATCCTCTTCCCGGTCTTCGCGCAAGCCAAGGAAGCGGCGCGCAAGACGGCCAGCCTGTCCAATCTCAAGCAGATCGGACTCGCGTGGCAAATGTACAACAACGACTACGACGACACCCTGATGCGGGCGCGCATCGTGGGGGCGGACCGTGTCTTCTACTGGTGGGGCAGCTTTGACGGCGTGACCCTCCGGGCTGAGGAGGGCTTGCTCTACCTCTACACGAAGAGCCAGGGCCTCGCGACCGATCCGTCGTTCCCGAATCGGCTGCGCACCGCGCTCGGGCTGACGGGCTACGGCTACAACTACGCCTATCTGTCGCCGAGTTCCTACGAGCCGCCGACCTGGGCAGAGGTTGCGATTCCGGTCAATGGGAGCCAAGTTGAATCGACCGCCGAGACGATCGCGTTTGGCACGTCGGCACGGATCAATAACTGGTCGTACGCGTCGCCCACGCTGGAAGGGAACACCTATCTGGACCCACCTTCGGCCGACTTTCCGGGGTTCCAGGGACGGCACAACGGGGTGGGGAATCTCGTTTGGTGTGACGGCCACGCGAGTTCGACCCGCCCGGCTCTACGGGTTGGGGCGTTTGGGTATGGGTTCCACGCCGATGACTTCAAGCCACATCGGCTGGGCGATGTCCTCGCGCCGGACTGCCCGGTCGATTCGGCGTGCGAGGATCATTACTTCTCGCTCAGCAAGTTGCGGTAGCTTACGAGGCGCGCGGGGGTTTGTACCGCGCCTCCGAAGACCTTTCCGCAGGGCACGAGACATCCCTGCGCTACGTGATGTTTCGGCATTTCACGCCTTCCGCAGGCGTGGGGACGAACCCACCCGCGCCTCATCTTGTTCTCACTCCCTTTGGAGGCTCTGCGGGGCCTCCTGAGAGAACCCCGCGGCTCCTCAGCTAGGTACAATCCAGCTTCCGTGGGGTCGAGCCGATTCGCAAAGTTTGCCTGGCTCACACTCCTCTACAACCTGATCGTGGTTGCGTGGGGCGTGTTTGTCCGCGCATCCATGTCTGGTGATGGATGCGGCAGTCGTTGGCCCCTCTGCGATGGCGACCACACCCCGCTGATGGGCAACGTTGGCCGGATGGTCGAGATGTCGCATCGCCTGTCCACGTCGCTCTGCGGGTTGCTTGCGATCATCCTGATCATTTGGGGATTCCGACTCTACGGACTGGGCCATGCCGTTCGCAAAGGTGCCACGGCCGTGCTCGCGCTGACGCTCTTTGAGGGCTTGATCGGTGCCGTGATCGTCAAGTTCGGACTCGTCACCGATAACGATTCCGTGATGCGGGCCATGGTCATGGCGGTCCACGTGATCAGCACGTTCATTTTGCTCGGCTCGTTGCTGTTCACGGCGCTCATGGCGAGTGGACGCGAGGCCCCGAGATTCCGAGGTCAGAGCACGATTCTGATGCTGCTTGTTGTCGGATTCTTGGGGCTTATCTTGCTCGGGGTGAGTGGAGCGATCTCGGCCTTAGGGCACCAGCTCAAGCCGGTCGACAACGTCATCGCGGCTTCGATGAACCCGGCCACGCATTGGATGGTCCGGCTTCAGCCGCTGCACCCGCTGTTGGGCGTGACCGTCGGCGTCTATCTGCTGTTCATCAGCGGCCTGATTCATCACCTTCGACCCTCGCCGTACGTCCGCCAGGCCGCGCAATGGGTGGTGGGAATCTACGCGTTCCAGATCGTTGTCGGTCTGCTGAACATCTTCTTCAAGGCCCCGGTGGGGATGCAGATGTTCCACCTCGTGATGGCTGATGTGAACTTCATGTCGGTGGTCGCGCTCGGAGTAGCGGCTCTTGCGC
>CAZPHD010000014.1:39714-61265 GCA_964586225.1 uncultured Fimbriimonadaceae bacterium | reverse complement strand
TCCTCTTCTTTCTAGGCAAACTCGATCTCAACCCACTCAAAACCCCATAGAGCCATGTTCTGCAAAAGCAGGAACTAACCCATCTGCGTGACCTGAATGGCGATGAAATCATCGACGAGTATCACGCGGTCGCGAATGGGTGGGGTGTCACTTCGAACTTCCACGAGTTTGCGTTTGGACTTGTGAACGACGGGATGAAGTTTTACGCTAACCTCGCCACGGCCATCGATCCGGGCGGCAAAAGCACCTATCCGCAGAACATGGATCGCGGCCATGTCGTGGAAATCGATGCGCGAACCGGTGATTTCAAACTGATCGCATCCGGACTCCGAACACCCAACGGCATCGGTCGCGGCTACAAGAACCGCATCTACATTACCGACAACCAAGGCGACTGGCTGCCTTCTTCGAAGCTCTTGCTGTTCCAACCGGGCGCATTCTATGGCAACCGGTCGGTTGACCCGGTTGGCAAGAAGGACACGCCCGAAATGCCGCCCGTCGTTTGGCTTCCGCAGAACGAAATCGGCAACTCGCCCAGCCAACCGGCTTCGCTCAATGTCGGCCCGTTCATGGGCCAGATGATCCATGGCGACGTCACTCACGGCGGCGTCAAGCGCGTGTTTGTCGAGGAAGTTGAGGGTGTGCACCAGGGGGCGGTGTTCCGCTTCACGCAGGGGCTTGAAGCGGGCATTAACCGACTCGTTTGGGGCCCGGATGGTGCGTTGTACGTTGGTGGCATCGGCTCGACGGGCAACTGGGGGCAAGAAGGCAAGGAGCGATTTGGCCTCCAGCGGCTGAGCTACAACAAGAAGCCGACCTTTGAAATGCTCGCCGTTCGCGCGATGACCAACGGCATGGAGATTCAGTTCACCGAGCCGCTGGCCGAAGGCGCGGGTCGGTCGGTCGAAGACTACACCGTCCAGCAGTTTCGCTACGTGCCGACGGCGGAGTATGGTGGTCCCAAGGTGGATGAGCGCACGCTGCGCCCCAAGAGCGCGACGGTCTCCGCGGATCGACGGCGTGTTTTCCTCGAACTCGACAGCCTTCGTGAAGGGCATGTGGTGTATATCAAGGTCAACCGCGGTCTGCCCTCGGCATCGGGGCGCGATCTCTGGTCGACTGAAGCGTGGTACACGCTCAACAAGCTTCCACGGAACAAGCTGGGCAAAGGCTCGGTGCCGCCGGTACCGAACCAACTCACCGACGAGGAGCGCAGGCTTGGCTTCGAGATGATCTTCGATGGCACCCACGCGAACAACTTCCGGGGCTTCCGCAAGGAAACTCTACCAACGGGCTGGAAGGTCATTGATGGCGAACTCCGCTACGTGCCGGGCACCCAGGGCGGCGACATCATAACGAAGGAGCAGTACGACAACTTCGAGCTACGCTTAGAGTGGAAGGTTGCCGTCGGTGGCAACTCGGGGATCTTCTATCGCGTGAGCGAGGAACACCCGATCGTGTGGCACACCGGCCCCGAGTACCAGGTGCTGGATGACGATCTCCACCCGGACGGCCGGAGCACGCTTACTTCGGCGGCTTCGCTCTATGGCCTGATTCCGCGCTCACGCGACGTGGTGCGTGGCGGTGGGCAATGGAACGAAGCGCGGATCGTGGTGAACGCGGATCACGTCGAGCACTGGCTCAACAATGTGAAGGTCGTCGAGTATCGCTTGGGCAGTCCAGAGTGGGTGAAGCTGGTGCAAAACAGCAAGTTCGCCGCGGCCCTAACGCACTATGGCAAGATTCCTAGGGGGCATCTGGCTTTCCAGGATCACGGGGACGTCGTGTCATACCGGTCGATCAGGATTAGGAAGTTGTAGGGGGTTGGCTCGCGTCCGAGCCGACCAGGCGAATCCGAGCCAATCCGAACCAACCCGACCTAACCAGGGCTAAAACCTCACCGTATACCGAACCGAAGCCAACGGCGTTCCTTCGCGCCACATCAACCGCAACGCGGCCCCCGTCACCGGGCGGAACTCGAATCCCGCGGTAATCCGCCGCGTGTCGTGCTCGGCGAAGCCGCGGAACTGCCAGGTGAACGGCAGGACCACGCCTGTGAAAAGCCCATTGCGGCGCCCGCCGCCCCCGCCGACCGTCAGTTCCATCGGTACGCCCGAGTTGTAGCGACCATCCAAGCCCATGCGGTAGGTAAACGCGACGTACATAAACCGGCCCTCGGGCGTGCGGTCCATGGCATCTTGAACTCCGATCGACACGCCGGGGGAGGTGTCGATGATCGGGCCCAAATAGGTGTAGCTCAGGTTCATCGTGCCCATACGGGCGTTCGGCGCGAAGCGATCCAGCACGAATTCGGCCTCAATCTCTTTGGTCAGGCCGTAGCCTAGATAGACCCGGTTGTCCTCACGCTTGCGGGTGAGCCCGGTTTGGAACTCGATTCGCGCTTGGCGCATGAGGAGCTTGCTCCCGGTCGGGGCAAAGACGATGCGGTCGGCGACCGCGGTCGTCGCCCATCCAAGGGCCAAAGCAATTACGATCCATCGCATAGTTCACGATACCAGACGGCCGAACCTAACCTTCGAGACGCTCAACCCGCTTGATCTCGCGCTCGAAGTCGCTCTCGAAGGTTGCATCCTGCCCGACGCGGAACTGCTCATATTGCGTTTCCGCCAGCGCCTTCGCGACTTCGGCGGTCACCTTGCCTGGGTGGGTCAGCACGTCGCGCTCATTGAACTGGAGGAACGCGTCGAGCCGCTCGACCCAATCCGCCATCCTCATCGCGATCTGACGCGCCGCCCGATCTTCTGCGTAGTCCAGGTACATCGTGACGATGCGCTCAAGCTCCTTGATCTCCGTCTCGATGAGGTAGTTCTTGGCGGTCGTGACGTCGCTTCGCAAGATCTTGCCGTGGGGCGCGTTCTTCCAACTGGTGAGCCCCATGCTGGGCTTGCTCGAATCGGCGCGCGACGCAATGATCTCCGCCGCGGTCATACCGGCTACGGCCCAATGAAGCTTGTTCTGGACGGTGGCGAAGAAGGTGCGCGTAACTTCTGACTTGGGGTCGTAGTCGATGCTGGCTTGCTCGAAGAGGTCGGTGATCTTCAGATAGAAGCGCCGTTCGCTGGCGCGAATCTCGCGGATGCGCTCGACAAGTTCGTCAAAATAGTCCTTTCCGAAGCGGCGATTGAGCTTGAGACGCTCATCGTCGAGCACGAAGCCTTTAATGACGAACTCCTTGAGCGTGTTCGTGGCCCAGATGCGGAACTGGGTGGCCTGCTTGGAGTTGACCCGATAGCCGACGGCGATGATGGCGTCGAGGGCGTAGTGCTGGACTTGGTAGGTCTTGCCATCGGCGGCAGTTCGTGCAAAAACTGCACAGACTGCGCTCTGGTCAAGTTCCCCGTCTTCAAAAATGTTGGCCAAGTGCTTGGTGATGACGCTACGCTCGGCACCAAACAACTCGGCCAGCTGCTTCTGCGTCAGCCAGAACGTGTCGCCCTCATAGGTGACTTCGATCTTCGCGGCACCGTCGCCCGAGCGGTAAAGGATGATCTCACTCAAAGTACTTCCTTATACCTGTGAACCAAGAAACCACTCATGCATCCGCAGGTCATCGGTCAGCTCGGGATGAAACGACGTGCCGATTCGATGACCTTGGCGAACGGCGACGATTGCATCCTGGTAACGCGCAAGCACCTCCACATCGGGCCCGACCGCGGTGACGATCGGCGCGCGAATGAACACGCCGAGCGTCTCACCCATCCCCTCAACCACAACCGTGTCTTCGAACGAGTGAACCTGAGCACCGAAGGCGTTGCGCCGAACGGTGATGTCCAGCACTCCCAGCCGATACTGCTCCAACCCTTCGACGGTCCGCGCCATGAGGATCATGCCCATGCAGGTTCCCCAGATCGGCATGCCGAGGGCCACGCGATCTTGAATCGCCTCACCAAGCCCGAAGCGCTCCATCAGCATGCCGACCGTCGAACTTTCGCCCCCTGGAATGACAAGGCGCTCGACTTGCGCCAGATCATCTGGGGTGCGGACCTCGGTGGCGTCAACGCCGAGCTTGCCAAACGCCTCGATGTGCTTTGCGAAGTCTCCCTGGATGGCGACCACCCCGACCCTTGCTGGCATGGCGAGAAGTTTACTGCGCAGGTTCGCTGATGGACTCGTTCATGCCGGGTTCGATGTGTTCAAGCAGATCCAGGAGTTCGGGGAGCAGCGGTTCGAGATGCTTGAGGGTCACCAGAACGGGCGCCATTGTCACCAAAGAAAGCTTTCGCCCAGTCACTGATTGTTGATGACGCGGTCAAGAGGACGTCGTAGCCAGATGCCTTGATAGGTGGGCCATGCCAACCGCACCTGCCGTGTCAACCTCGTGTACAACAAGATACGCGGCGAGGCGGACGTCTACACAGGCATTCAAGAGCACTTTCATGCTCCAGCCCGAAGTCCGAGCGCGACACGAGTTTGCTCTTGCTGCCACCGCACGACCGCTTCAGCCTGAGTTCGAGAGACCGATGGAAACCCCTCAAGGAACTCCTCAACCGTTCCGCCTTCCTGCAGCGTATCCAGCAGATTCTGAACAAGCACCCGAGTCCCGCGAAATCGGACAGCGCCCGACAACGTGTCCGGGGTTGCTTCCAGCACCAGTTCGAGTTCGCGCGGGATCATGTCTCTTATTGTACGACGGTTCCGAGCTAGAAACACCAAGCCGAATCCCACCATAATGAACCATGTCCGAAATGGATCTCCGCCGCCTCCATCAACTCCACCTCATCGATGCGGCGATCGCCGAAATCAAGTCCCGGGCAGCCGCGCTCGATCCCGGACGCCAGATTCAAGCCGCCCTCCAGCAAGTTCAAGCCAAGTTCGACGAAGCCAGCGGCCGACTCCACACCCTACAAGGCGAACAAGCCGACCTCGAACTCAAGCAAAAGGGCATCGACGCCAAGCTGCAGAAGATCGACAAAGAGATGTACGGCGGCACTGTTGTTAACCCCCGGGAGGTCGAGAACCTCGAAAAAGAAATCGTCAACCTGAAGCGCCAACGGGGTGAGATTGATGAGCGGCTCCTCGAACTGTGGGAAGCAATCCCGCCCGTCCAAGCCGAGGTGACCACTCTCGAGGCGAGCCGGGCGAAACTGAAGCAAGACCTCGTCGTCCACCAGAAGAAGGTGCTCGAGGAGAAGACGCAGTTGGAAGCCGCCTTTCGCCAACGCCAGCAAGAACGACCGGCCGCCCTTGCGCAGGTGCCCAAGCCCATGCTTGCCCGATACGACGCGATCCGCCAGAAGGCCGGGGGTGTCGGCATGACCGATGTGGTCCGTAAGGGCTTCTGTGGCTCGTGCGGAACTCACCTGCCGGAGAAGCTCATTGAGACGGCCCGCGAAGGTCGCATCGCAACGTGCGAATCATGCTTCCGCATCCTCTATGTGACGGAGGGTCTGATATGAAGTGGTTGGCTCCGCTTGTCGCTTTGGCTTTGGTCGGATGTGCCAAGCTTCCGGACTCGGGCGTCGGCACCGGCGGCACCAGGATTTCGTTCACGATCACGCTTGCCCGTGAGGTGAACCCGAACTACGTGTATGTCGTGGCGCTCCGGCCCTCGACGGATCCAAATCCGCCCGAGCAGGGCCCGATTCCCGTAATTGCGCCACCGTGGGGCAACGGGTTCGTTGCGGGAACGGTCACCCATTTTGTGAGTTGGGCGAACATCCAATCCCCCCGCTACCTGCTCTATCGGTTCCGGGATGCCGCACTCATCGACTATTTCGCACTCGGGGCACCGGTGAACTTCGTCGACGTCTTGCCCGGCGGGAAGGAACTGCGCTTCGAAATCGATCTCACGCAGATCGCGCCCGATGCCGCGACCGCCGCAACTTACGAGTCACTTCAGTTCAATATCCTAACCAACGACCGAATACCGCAAGGCAACTCGGGGAGCAAGAACTGGGACGCGCTGGGCGATGGGCGCCTTCCGAGCGAAATCAACACCCCGATCACGATCCCGCTCCGCAATAGCGGCACCTATGACAATGCGCGCTTCTTCGATCTTGAGCCGAATGGAGACGTCGCGGACCCCGATCTCGATATCGTGGACTGGAAAGTTGAGGTTCGGCGGCTGTAACTCGTGGCACGCGTTTCTGTCCTCCTGACCTGCTACAACCACATCCGCTTCTTGCCGGAGGCACTGGCGGGTGTCACCGCGCAGACGTTCACTGATTACGAGATAATTGCGATTGACGACGGTTCCACCGACGGCACTCGCGATTGGCTCTCGAACTGCGATGTGCCCATGACGCGCATTTTCAATGAGCAGAATCTCGGCACGTACGGCTCACTGAATGTCGCACTCCAAGCCGCATCCGGTGAGTTCATTGCGATCTTGAACGACGATGATGTGTGGCGGCCCGAGAAACTGGCCCGCCAGGTCGCCGTGATGGATGCGCACCCGCACGTAGGCATCGTCCATACCGACGGCGACTTCATCGATGGGGATGGCAACGTCATCCCCGGTTCGCCCCTTGGGTTCGCGTTCCCGCGATTCGAGACCGGCGACATCCTCGCAGGCCTGCTCTACGAGAACAAGATCATCGCTTCCGCCGCGTTGGTTCGGCGCCAGGCGTTGTTGGACCTAGGCGGATTCAATGAAGCCTACTTTGGGTCGGGTGACTGGGAAATGTGGTTGCGCGTGTGTGAGCTTTGGGCGGCTGGATTCGTGCCCGAACCGCTTACGCGCTATCGAGTCCACGGCGCCAACGCCAGCCACAAGCTTGAGCGGATTTGGAAGGACGATCAGAAGCTCCGCGAGTGGATTGTGTCCCGCGAGCCGATTTACGTGGCCCGCAATGCCGAATGGCAGGATGCCTTTCGCGTTCCCGGTGTGCTCGATCGCGGGATGGCCCATAACTGGGCGGCGCTCGGCACGGTGCGCACGCTCAATGGTGATCCTGGTGGAGGTCGCCGGGCGTACGCCCAGTCGCTCCGGCGATTTCCCATGCGTGCCAAGAGCTACCTGCGATGGCTCGCGACGTTCTTGCCACGCCCGCTCTTCCGCAAGCTTCTCTAGATGCTAGTATCAATCATGCTCAGCGTGTTGCGACTTGGAGCCCGGAGCGAGCTTTGGTCCGCCGATGCGCGGGCGCAGCTTCAGGATCGTCCGGTGGTGCTCCTGGAGGCGAATCCGCCTCTCGAAGCAACGCTCACTCGCGAGGGAGTGGTCTGGCAGCCGTTGGGTGGCGGCATCCCCGAGCATGCGATCTTGCTGATTCCAGCCACGCCCCTTGAGGAACTGGTCACGCTGGTCGACCGGCTACTCGGTCCGGGTGGTTGCCCGTGGGATCAAGCGCAAACCCACGAGACACTCAAGCGCCACTTGCTGGAGGAGGCCTACGAAGTGTTCGAGGCGATCGACCGCGGCGACAATGAGTCCCTTCGCGAGGAGATTGGCGATCTCTTACTGCAACCCGTGATGCACGGGCAGATTTCTGGCGCGTTTGATACCCAGGGCACCGCTGAGACCGTGGTCGACAAGCTCATCCGCCGCCACCCGCACGTGTTCGGCGATGTGCAGGCGGAAGACGCCGAGACCGTGTTGCGAAACTGGGACCAAATCAAGCGCACGGAGAAGGGTGACGCTCCCAAGTCGCTCCTCGAAGGCGTGCCGACCGCGATGCCCGCGCTCCTCCGTGCGTTCGAAATCAGCAAGCGAGCCGCGCGAGTGGGGTTTGAATGGCCGGACGTCGAAGCCGTCTGGGATAAGTTTCGCGAGGAGGAGGCCGAGCTTCGCGAGGCCCTTGCGAAGAACGACCCCACCGCCGCAGTGGGCGAACTGGGGGACCTGCTCTTCACGCTCGTCAACGTCGCGCGTTGGCTGAAGATCGAGCCCGAGGAAGCTTTGCGGCAAATGCTCGACCGATTCACCGCCCGATTCCAGGCGATGGAGCGGATGACCACCAAGCCGCTCGGCGATTTGGACCCCGCCGAATGGGACCAACTGTGGGTCGCCGCCAAGCAAGCGGTGTAGACTGAGAACTTATGGGGGTTGAAACCGCCGAAGCCTTGGTGAAGGAACTCGAAAGCGCCATCGTGGCGGCGGCCGAGCGCTTGGGCACGCGCGCGATCAAGCCTGGACACCGCATTCCATTTCACTGGCCGCCTCACCCCGTGAGCGGCGCATTTCACGTCTTGCCCAGCGAGTGGAAGGGCCGCATTGACGTCGAGATGGTGGGGGAGACCTTTGAAGTTTTGGTCGCCACCACGCCGGACGGCGTGTTCGGCCGGTGCGATGCACTCTGGCTTGATGTCCGCGGGGATTCCCTTGAAGCGATGAAGCATGCCCTCGCGGATGCCGCCGAACCGCTGTTCCGAAGACAGCGCGTGATCGCAGAGTGCCTCGGACTGGGGGGTGGGGAAACTCGCTTCAAGGGTCAAATCCGCGATCTCGGCTACGGCGATCTTCTGCGCCTGCTCTATTGCCCCGACCGCGACGTGGCGAACGACGCCCGCATCGAGATCGAGACCCATGCGAGCGCGGGCATCTTTGCCCCGGCGCTCATCGCGGTCCTCAACGACCGGCGCCATCCGCATCGACGGTCGGCCCAGTGGTGCGTTTTGGACCTGTTCGAAGACCTTGAGAGTTTCTGCCACACCCAGGATGAGAAGGACGCCGCGATTCGGGCGATGCACGATCTAATCTGGTCGGCCGAAGATGACTTCGCCCGCACGACGTTCAAAGCGGGCGTCGTCTTGGGCGGGCATCTCCCCTCCGAGGTTGGCGGCCCCGTGCTGTTGGGGTGCCTACAAGCGCCTAGCCGGATTGGCCGACGATCGGCGATTCACGGGCTGTTTCATGTGGTGGAGTGGAAACCCGAGTTCCGCGACCGAACGGTGGAGGCGTTGCGATTGGTGGCTCAGCACGACCCTGAGTCGCTACTTCGCCAGTACGCTGGTGAAATGGCGGACGACATTGAGGCTGGAAACTATGACCACCACGACGAGCCGACGTTTCCCGATGAACCCTAAGTGTTCTCGGGTATCTTTTGGAGGTTGTCGGGGCGTGGCGCAGTTTGGTAGCGCGCTTCCATGGGGTGGAAGAGGTCGCACGTTCGAATCGTGTCGCCCCGACCAGGTTCTTGAGCCTCAATAGCCTCTTCCAAGGGCCAACTTGGCCAGTGTGCTAAGCCGAGACTTCGTTCGTCGCTGCGGACTGGGCACGATCAAGTTCCTTCTCTAGAGCCGTAGGAAGTCTCACGGCAATGATGTCTACCGTGGTGGGGATGCGCCCAAAATCATCTCGCTCGCGTTCAAGGATGACGGCCATGTCGGGATCGGTCGCGACGATAAAGAGCTGCTTGGCCGAGGTCAGGTGCAGAAAGTACAAGTCCGCTCGCACCTTATCGAGCTTGCCGAGTGCCATTTTCTGGCTCTTTGTGAAGGCTCGGCCCGTCGTGATCGCCCCAATGATGGAGTCGTCGAAGTTCACGGCGGCGAACTCATGGAGTCCGCCCGAACTGAGCTGGACCTTGCGCCGCAAGAAGTCGCACCCGTAGATCTCTCGCAGAGGAACGTCTCGCACCCACTCGGCGACTCGCAACTGAACCGACGTATTGGCCATACGAATTCGACAATACCACGCCTGGTTCTATCGAATGATTGACCACGCAACTCAGCGCTGAGCGGCCCTTGCGCATCGTTCCGCGAGTCGCTCATCTCCAATTCGCTCAACCCATTCTTGAAACTCGTCCTTCGGACCCTTCCAGCGCAACTCATCAACGCCAGTAAACGCTGGAAAATCTGTCCGGAGCGTCGCCAGGGTCTTAAACAGCAGCGCCAACTCCTGACGCTCTCCCAGCACCTCGGGTGGGAAGGCTTCGATGGGGCCGTGACGCAACAGCACTTTCGCTGCGCCTACCGCGCCAAAGCCCGGAATGCCAGGATAACCATCCGCCTTGTCGCCCACCAGCGCGAGGTAGTCCGGAATGAGTGCGGGCGGGACGCCGAACTTGGCTTGCACTCCGGCCTCGTCGCGAATGATCTTTGTTCGGCGCTCCACCTGCACCACCCGGTCGCCACGAACGCACTGACCGAGGTCTTTGTCGGGGGTCCAGATGCACACCTTGTCCACCTCCGGGTCTTGCTCGGCAAGAAAAGCTGCGGATGCAAGGGCGTCATCGGCTTCAAGCTCCACCATGGGCCACACTTTCACGCCCATCGCGGCCAGAGCCTCTTCGAGGGGATGAAACTGGTCAGTCAGATCGGGTTCCATGCCGGTCGCCCGCTTGTATCCTGCCCACAGGTCATTGCGAAAGGACTCGATCACGTGGTCGGTCGCGACGCCGAAGTGAGCCTCGCCTTGCTCGACCATTTGGAGCATCGAGTGGAGCACCCCAGCGACCGCGCCCAAGGGCTTGTCGTCACCCTTCGAGAAGCTTCGCAAGCCGTAGAACTGGCGAAACAACTCGTAGGTGCCGTCGATGAGGTGGACGATCATGCGCTCTAGTATGAAGTGATGGCGCGGTGGAGCACGACATCCCAAAAGGCGTTCACAAAGCGCCGATCACGCCAATAATCGCTGTGGCTCCATGTCAGCCGCCCTCGTCCGAGATAGATGTCATCCTCGGGCCGGAGTGGATAGCTCGACAGGGGATCGGCAACGATGTCGGACCAATACCAGAAGTTGAACCATGGAAAGCGATAGTCGTCCGACGACGCACCCGCCGCAAACATGCGATCGTCCACGAGTCGGCTGAACTCCTGATAGCGGCTGCGGTGGTCTTTCACGTCAAACAGCAGTTGCGTCTTCTCCAGCGGTGATCCGATCGTGATGAACGACTTGATCTTCGCATAGGGCACGCCCTGGTCAAAGGAGTAATCCGTGAACAGTCGTCGAAGCGCCTCCAGCCCAATAACGGACCCTAGGCTGTGCCCCACGATGACAACCTCGTCGTGATCGTCGCTCTTCAAAATCTTCTGGATCGTCCCCACCGCTCGCTGGAGAACCTCCTCGCGTCCCTTGTACTTGCGGTTGTTTTCGTTCCGAACCGTGTAGATTTCGACATCGCCCAAGATCTCGCTCAGTCCGAACTTCACCCCCTTGTAAGCGATCATGAAGAGGCTGCCGACGATGAGCAGTTGTCCCACCAAGGTGTCACTGCGCAGGCCGAAGAGCCAGGCAAGGCCTCCGGCAAACGCGAGACCATAGAGTGTGGACAACAGACGTGCCCGCGCACTGCTATCGGCAAGCTTGGGCAGGAGCCCAAGTAGTCGCAAACCTTGGCGCATGACATAGAACCACGCGATGGCATAGGCAATCGTCCACAGCATGCGCCCGAGGTGGAGATCGGAGAGGGCGCGTTTGAGCGATTCTGTCGAAACTGCGAGGTCACCTCGCTTGGACACATAGGTGAGCGCCTCAACTCCAATGGGTGGGCTCGAACCTGGGGCAAGGTCGGGCAGGTCAGGTTCGCTCCGGAACTGAACCGAGCCGACATCACCTTGGCGAACCAACCCAGACTTAGAGGGATCGCCATGGAGAGCGGTCAGCCGATCGGCGGCCAGAAGCGTGGCGCTACCCAGATAGAAAAGGAGCCCCACGACGAGGGCAATGGCGCCCGCAAGGTAGCCCGCCTGCCACAGCCACTTCCCGAGAGAAGTGACTTGCCTTCCTGCTCGCGGAATTCCCGCCGCGGAGTTTTTGTTGGCGGGGAAGGCTCGCCAGAGGACCAAGGCGGCCCATCGGATTACGGATATGGGCGTCGTGAGCCCGTTGAGCAGTGGCCCCCAGAAAACCTCATAGATGCGAATCTCCTGAGATTGGCCGTCGGCTTCTTCGACGCTGAGAACCTGATACGTGCCCAAGGGGCCATCGCTATTGGGCTCGGTTACCTTGCGATCACTGAACTCCGTTATGCCAGCCGAGAAGGCGCTCAATTGCTGATAGCGATCTTGTACACCCACTCCGTGGATGAACACGACGGCAATCGGCTTGCGCTCGCTCATGCCGCCGCACCGCGCCGCCGCCGCAACCAGACCAGCCCACCCACTACGACCGCCACGAATGCGGCATCAATGGCGATCCGAGCTGGGCTCCAGGTCCACGGCGAAGGGCCGGCGTAGGTGAAGTACAGGTCCTCGGACGCGTCGTTTGGAAACGTCCAGTCCTCATATCGTGCGACTTCCCAGCCCGCGGTTACGTCCGGAAGGTCGAGCTTCAGGGACCGCTTCATCTGAACGAGGGCCTCGTCACCCAGTCGCTCTTGCCACTTGCTCGTCAGTTTCCGCTGGGTGCCGGGGACTTCATTGACGTATCGGCCGTCGCTCACGAAGTGGATCGTCAAGCCCGCGCCGCCCCCATCACCGATGTTGTCCTTCGGAACGTAGTAGGGGTTGTACGGTCGGTCGGTCTTGAAGGACATTCGGATCGCTTCCGTCTGAGCTCGCTTGAGATCGGCATCCGCGCGGAACTTGAAGGCCGTCAGATACCACTTCTTGCCGATATAGAACTCGGTCCACTTTTCGATTGATGGCGTAGTCACGTAACCGTTGTCGGTCATCCATTTGGCCAGTGCCTTAGCGTCATCGGCTCGCAAGGTGGTTGCTCGATACGCGCCGACATCCTTCACCTGCATAACCTCAACTCCGGCCGGGGATGCGGTGGCGCTTTCGGTTGGTCCTGGTGCGGAACAGCCCGAAGGTTTGGGGGCGAGCCCCTCAAGCGCATTGTAGATGGAGACGTCAGCAATCTCGAGTTCGGGGACGCTGGGCGTGGGAGCGATGAAACCAAGATCGGGGGCGTCCGTTTCAAAGCTCGCCTGACGGATAAAGTGCTCCGTCTTGGTGGCGGCATCCCAGATGATGACGTTGGCTTGGCCGCCGAACACGACGCCGCGGCCGTCGAACGTCACCCCGCAGCAGGGCCACGCGATGCCTGCCGACAGACTCAAGAATCCTATAGTGGCGCACTTCATACCGGCCTTTGTTGAGTTTTTTACGGAAGCCGGGTAACGCGGATGCGGCTCAGCACGTTGTGCGGGACGCCCCACCAGATGGGCTTCGTTACGATGATCTCGCCTTCTTCGCCGGTGATGTCACCCATGATGCGGCCGGTGCGCATGTCGAAGTAGAAGTGGAGCGAGGTCTTGCCGGGGACCGGGCTCATGACGCCCATGTCGTCGGGATCGGGATTGTCGCGATCGTAGCAGTCGATCTTGATCGGCACCACGCTGCCCGCGAAGTTCTCCAGATAGAACGGCTCAAGGCCGAGGTGCAGGTTCTTGTCGGCGCCCAAGTGCCGGGTCTGGGTCTTGGCACCGATTCGAACGTTGATCGAAAGGTCGGCCCCGTTCGGGTCCATGTCGCCCTTCCAGTTGTTGAGTTCGATGATCTCGACCTTGAGGTTGTTGCTGGGAATCTCGGGAATGTCCAGCGGGTGCCAGATGCTGCGACGATCTTGCGTGTCGCCAACGATTGGGCCTGCACCGCGGACCATTTCGTTGTGAATCCAAGTTCCCATTCCAGGGTCGAACATGATCGAACCGTGGTGGCAGTTGTCCGACGGGAGCATGTCGCCGTGGACTTGCTGCGAGAACACTCGGTAGTAGTTCTGGTTGATCAGGTGGTATGCGTGAGCAGAATCGAAGCCGAGGAAGCCGTCCGAGTCCCACTCGCCGTCGCGCTTGTTGAACTCGTAGGGCGCGCCTCGGAACAACTCGTTGATGACACCCTTGAGCGTCGTTTCGGTTGGGAACCACTTGGCGGCCAGTCCTCGCTCAACGTTCGGTCCGATCCCGACAAAGGGGCCCTTGACGCGGTCGCCTTCCGGATGCTCGGCGATGCCCCACGGCATCTTGCCCTCGTAGCCGTAGCCGTCGTAGTGCATCAGGGCGTTGATCAAGTACAGCGCTGCACCCTCGGTGGCTTCGCGTGGTCCCTTGCGCAGGAGGTCGATGAGCGTCACCGGATTCCATTGACTACCACCAATGTAGAACGTGCTTCGGTCCTTGTCGATGAACGTTCCACCTGGGTTTCGGCCGGCAACGGTGAAGATGGGAACCAAGGGGCCATTGGGGCTTCGCTTGGCTGTGTTGGGATGCAAGATGCCCTTGTTGTATTCGCCCATGCGAAGGAGGTCTTGCAGACAGTCGCGCTTGCCGGAGACGGCGTTGAGCGCGGTATCGATGAGCTCCACGGTGATCTTCTTCAACTCGGCCTTCGACAACTTGTTGGTGTTGAACCAGAGGTCGTTGATTTCGTTCAAGAAGTTGAAGATGATCGACGGACCATATTCAATGATGAAATCCGCAACGTCGCCGGCTTGGTCGCCGATGAACGTCCCTTCGTGCGGAGCCGCCAGCGTGTTGATCAGGACGACGCGTCGTCGCAGGTAGTCGGCCCACTGCCGCTGTTTGGGGGTGAGCTTGTTGCCCCAAAGGTCGCCTCCGGTTGGATTCGCCATGATGCCGCGTGCGATGATTCCGCCAAAGCTGTGGCCGACGAGGTAAATCTGCGGCTGTTGCTTCTCCGGCAGGTGCCCGAACGCAACGGTGTAGCTGCCGTACAGTTCTTCGATCGTCTCGGCGAGCTGGGGCATAAAGTGCTTAGAACCGTCCCGCGAGTTGATCATCACCATGGTGTGATCTGCGCCGGTCTTCGTCATCAAGTTAATGTAGCTCTTGATGAACTCTTGGTCGTTCTTCACCGACGGGGGCACGTTGCTAAACCATGAGATAGGGAAGGCGATCGGGGCGAAGTCGAACGTGTTGGTGTCGGTCGTCTCGGGGCGCCAATCGTTGGCCTCGGCACCCGTGATGCGCATCTTCGTATTCGCCATCGGCGTCACGAGGTGCATCTTCGTTTCGTCGGTGCGGCCTTGAATGCCCTTGATGAAGTCGAAGCCCCAGTAGTGGCGTGCATGCGCCGACGAGCCGATGCGCTGCTCAGGGCTTTCGTAGATTTCCGGCGTGACCCCGTGCAGAAGGATGACGAGCCGGGGCCTTGACTGACTGAAGCCAAACGGCGATTGCGGAAGAGGGACCTGGCGCTGCGCGACAGCGGTCGTCGCCGCGGCGGCGAGGGTGGTGGTGGCGAGGGCCAAGGAGATCACCTTGGTCCAGCGGGCGTTTCGAAGTTTCATGTTCATGTTTGCTTGCTCCCTTGAGCGTTGTGAACATGATGGGGGCCGCCCGTTACACTGCCAGCAGCTTCGCGTTACATCCGCGTTACATCTGCGTTACAACGAAATTTTCAGCTTTTTTCTGAGGGACCATAGCAGTAACCCCCATGAGACACATGATGAGTTCTGGTCACGACATGCACCAAAAGGGTCAACTCGAACCCTCGTTCTTACGACACATTCCCTTGAGCGAGGGTATCGCCTTGACGGCGGTGGATCAGTTTCTTAGCGAATCCACGGACTTGCGTGGCGTCGCGCGTGAAGAGCTTGCTCGCCTCATCTGGCTCGCATTGGCGGCGGCGGTGGATCACCTGGATGACGAAGCCGCATTTGTCTCGGAGTGTCGGTCACTGGGCCGATCGTTCATTGGGCTCGGCTTACGTCCGCGCCACTTTCCAGCCCTTGCACATCAGCTGATGTTTCACTTGGACCTCGAACCCGAAGAGGCCGACGCATGGAACTACCTGATTGGTCGGATCGAGCGGGTGATGGTTATCGAATCCAATCAAACAGCGCCTCAGCCTGCTCCTTCGTAACCGGCAGGTTGTGGCTGAATTCGCCACCGATCTCGGCGCTGACGGCTTCGCGATGCGACACTGCGGTCTCAACTAGGGCCAGGTTCATCTCTTTCTCCATGTCGATGGCAAAAGCAATGACTTGTCGGGCACGCGCATCGTCTCCCTGGTGGTGAAGCACATGGGCGAGGAGGTTGAGCGTACAGCAGAGCCCGCCGAAGTTGCTATCCAAGATCCATCGGCGCGCTGCTTCGAGGGTGGTCACACGAGCCTCCTCCCAGCGATCTTGCACGATGTACACCATGCTTAAGCAATGGAGTTGATCCGCTTCCTGGTAAGGGCTACCGATCGCCTCCCATATGCGGAGCGCTTCCAAGAGGCACCGCTCCGCGTCCTCGGGACGCCCGTCGTCAAGCACAATCTTGCCTTCGGTTTCGAGCATGAAGGCCGTCGTAATCGGCTCCCGCAACCCGCGCAACCGGTCCCGCGCCTGCTCAATCACCTGCAGGGCCTCTGCCTTGTGGCCCGTAAACCACAGCACAGCACCCAAGAACGTACCCAGCGAGGGAAGCTCCGTCTCGGCACCAACCGACTCCAACGTTTCCAGCGCCCGTCTCAGCCAAAGCTGTCCTTCACTAGGTCTGCGCGTGTAGCAGAAATAGACGCCGTGCGTGCGCATGGCTCGGCCGCTCGCATAAACCGCTCCTGCGGACTGCGCGACGTTGACGGCTTCGCGGCTGATGTCCTCGCACCGATCGAAGTCCCTCCGGAACGCATACTGCGCCTCACTGACGGCCAGAATCGGGCCCCAACGGTTGAGATCGGCCCTTGCCTTCGCTGTGTCTAGTGCTTGTCTTGCTCGCTCCTCGCGGTGACAGGTGAATGATAAGTGTGCGATGCAGAATTCCATCGCGACTTGGTCGTCTTCGTCCGCGTCCTGCCATTGCGGACGGAGCGACTCCAACTGCTCCATCAGTGCTAACGAGCGGCCGCGACTGTTTTCGAGCCGCGCAACGCTGGGGCCAATCTGCCAGGCACTCTGCTGATCATGCTCCAGTAACCACCGCCACGTGAACATGATGTTGTCCGCTTCGGACTGTAGCGTCTCCATCACGGACCACGTCGCCGGTTGCCAGAGCGTCACTCCGTGCTCTTCGAGAAACTTGCAGATCGCAGCGGCAGCACATGCCTCGTGGGCGGCCTGGGCGGTGGCACCCATGCGCTGGAGCACATAGTTTCGCACCGGCACCAGCATCCGAACACGGACCTTTCCCAAGTGATCATCCAAAGCCAGCAAGGCGAGGTCCAGAAGCGATTCGATGAGATCCAGGTAGGGTCGGTCGGGAAACGCGAGGGCGCAAAGATCCATGCCCATGCCGCCCGGATAGGCGGCAATCCGCTCCACCATGAAGCGCTGCCCGTCATCAAGGCTTCCGAAACTCGAAGCCAACGCTGATTCGAGTGACCGGTGGCGCTCGGGCAAATCATGCGCCGACGAGCGCGCCAGCGCTTGCTCCAACTGCTTCAGAAGATCGCGGGGCGACAGCAACCGCAATCGGGCCGATGCCAGCCGCAGCGCCAACGGGTAGCCGTCCAGCCGATCGGCGATCTGCATCAAGTCTTGCTGGTCCGCCTCTGAGATCAGTGCATTTGGGCGATGCTGGAGGTAGGCGTTCCTCAGGAACTCCGCCCCCGCGACGCGGGGATCAAGCGGTCCGACCGGCATCAGCACCTCGCCCGATACTCGCGAGGGCACCACCGAGGTGATCAACAGCCGCAAGTTGGGGGTCAATGACCTCAGCTGAGCAATCTCCTCGGCAGCCGCCGGCAAGATCGTCTCCAAGTTGTCGAGCACGATCACCGTCGGCTCTTGGGCGACGAGGGCCGAGAGATACTTGAGCGGATCGGCTTCTCCCGGCGCATCGCTCCCGAGTTGGGCCAACACCTCGCGTGCCCACAGGGCGGGATCGGCGACTTCGACCATCGAGGTAAACGCCACCCGACCCTCGAGCCGCTGAGCAACCTCGATGGCCAGCCGCGTCTTGCCAATGCCCCCCGGCCCCACCAAGGTCACCACGCGGGTCTTCGCCGCTTGTAGCTGATCAATGACGCGAACCACCAACTCATCGCGCCCGTAGATCGGCTCCTCCGAAACCGGCACCGTAGTGGACCAATCGGAGGCGTCCACCCTCTCCGCCGTCCGCGACGACAGGTTCTGAATCAAGCGCTCGCTGACATCGGGCGCGTCCACCCCAAGTTGCTCTTTGACCTTGCGACGGTAGTCTTGAAACTCGGCAACGGCGGCGGTCAGACTGCCTAGCTGGGCGTGAACTTCGACCGCCAACTTGCGCAAGTCTTCGTTCAGAGGATGCTGCGCGATCATCTTCTGCAGCAAGTCTTGAACCCGATCCGCTTCTCCGGCTTGGACGCCGCGAGCGATAATCGCAATCCCGGCGCGCACCTGCAGTTGCTCGGCGATCCGCTGGTGTCCATTGACCCACGGATCATCCCATCCGGGCAGAAAGGGCTGCAACAGCACATCCTCGGGTACCGGCCGACCGTGCTTCACCGCCTGCTCCAGCAGATCGATGTCCGTTTGCAGGACACCACGATCCACCCAGACTTCGGTGGCCGACGCTCCCACGAGTTCGGCCCGATCCCCCAGGGCGCGCTTGAGCCGATGAATCTCTTGGCGGAGACGCAAGCGGGTGGCGTCGTAATAGTCGTCCGGCCAGAGGTTCTCGGCCAAATGCTCGCGCGCCATCTTGCCCGAACGCGAAAGGGAGAGGAGCACGAGGAGCTTGGCGGCACGCACCGTACCGAACGACGGTAACTCCTCGTCACCGTCGACTAATCGAACCCCCCCAAACAGCCTAAGCTTAGCCTCGCTCACTCCCTAACCGAGGATTCTACACCTGCCTACGCTTCACTTTCCTCGTACTTGTCGCGAAGCGCGGCCACCACGTTCGGATCGGCGAGCGTCGTCGTATCGCCCAGCGCCCGGCCCTCGGCCACATCCCGCAACAACCTCCGCATGATCTTGCCCGACCGGGTCTTCGGCACGTCCACCGTGATGAAGATGTCATCCGGGCGCGCGATCGGCCCAATCTTGGCGGCCACGTGGTCCTTCAGCGCCTTGATCATCACGTCCGGCGTCACCTGCGGATGGTCGTGCTTGAAGTCTTCCTTGATGATCACGAACGCGCAAATCGACTGCCCCTTCAACTCGTGCGTCTTGCCGATAACCGCCGCTTCCGCCACCGCCGGATGATCCACGAGCGCCGACTCAACTTCCATCGTCGAGATATTGTGCCCGGCGACGAGCATGATGTCATCCACCCGCCCCAGCAGCCAGAAATAGCCATCCTCGTCCACCTTGCAGCCGTCGCCCGCGAAATACTTGCCCGGAAACTTGCTCCAGTAGGTATCGACATACCGCTGATGATCGCCCCAAATGCCGCGCAGCATCGACGGCCACGGATGGAGCAGCGCCAGATAGCCGCCGACCTGCTCGCCCATCTCGTGCGGCTTCTCGCCATGCCCGCCCACCGACGACGGCGAGCCGATCTGCGCGATGATCGTGCCTTCCTCGTCGAGCACACCCACCTGAACGCCCGGCATCGGGCGCGTGGCTGAGCCGGGCTTGGTCTCCGTGATGCCCGGCAACGGCGAAATCATGATCGACCCCGTCTCCGTTTGCCACCACGTATCCACGATCGGGCATCGCTTGCCGCCGATCTTCTCGTGATACCAAATCCACGCTTCCGGGTTGATCGGCTCTCCCACCGAGCCGAGCAGCCGCAGCGAACTTAGATCACAGTCGGAAGGATACTGATCGCCCCACTTCATGAACGCGCGGATCGCGGTCGGCGCGGTGTACAGCACCGTAATCCGATGCCGCTCGATCATGCGCCAGAAGCGATCCTTGTCCGGCGTGTCGGGCGCGCCTTCGTAGAGGAAAACCTTCGCGCGATTCGCCAGCGGGCCGTAGACGACATAGCTGTGCCCCGTCACCCAGCCGCAGTCGGCCGTACACCAGAAGAGGTCGCCCGGCTTGTGGTCGAACACCAGTTTGTAGGTCGCGGCCACGCCCGTCATGTAGCCGCCCGTTGCGTGCACGATCCCCTTCGGCTTGCCCGTCGATCCGCTCGTGTAGAGGATGTATAGCCGGTCTTCGGGGTCCATTGGCTCGCAGGGGCAATCGGCGGATTGCGCCTGCACCAGATCATCCCACCAGATATCGCGCCCATCCGTCCAATGATGCGAAGCCAGATCGCCGACCCGGCGGTAGACCAGCACGCCCGTGATCGTCGGGCAGCCCATCGTCAGCGCCTCGTCGGTGATGTGCTTCAGCTGCACAATCTGCCCGCGGCGCCAGCCGCCGTCGGCGGTGACGACCACCTTCGCGCCCGCGTCGTTGATCCGCTCCGAAAGCGAGTCCGCGCTGAAGCCGCCAAACACCACCGAGTGGATCGCGCCGATCCGCGCGCAGGCCAGCATCGCCATCGGCAGCTCGGGAATCATCGGCATGTAGAGGCAAACGCGGTCGCCCTTCTGCACGCCCATCGCCTTCAGCGCGTTCGCGATGCGGCTGACGTCGTCCTTGAGTTCGGCATAGGTGATCGTGCGCTGATCGCCGGGTTCGCCCTCCCAGATAAAGGCGACTTCGTTGCCCGCGCCGGCATCCACATGGCGGTCGACGCAGTTATCGCAGGCGTTCAGCGTGCCGCCGAGGAACCACTTCGCGTCGGGGCAGTCCCATTCGAGCGCCGTCGTCCAGGGCGTCATCCACCGCAGCGTGTTCGCCCAGTTCGACCAGTAGGCGATGATTTCTTCGTCGTAAATCGCGGGGTCGCTGGCGTTAGCCTGGGTCTTAAAATCGGGCGATGGGCGGAAGGTGCGCGACTCGTCGAGCAGGGTGTCGATGGTGTGGTGATCAGTCACCCGTGCGTTTTACCCGCGACTCCCCCTCGCCCCTTGAGGACACGGGATCTCCGAACTCCCCCTCGCCCCTTGGGGGAGAGGGGGTTGGGGGGTGAGGGGCGGCTACGGAACCGTCGTCACACTCAAAACCGGCGACCAAGCCCCGACCGCGTCGTCGCCATCCAGATATCGCATCCGATAGCGCCGAACCTCCGGCTGGCCGGCGACCAAAGGCGCGCGACCGTCCACATAAGGCGAATATCGGTCGGTGCCCAGCAACGTCCAAACCACCTCCGCCGCGCGCTGGCCCTCGATCAGCACGCCATCCGAAGTGGACTTCACCCAGTCCAGCCGAACCTCGCTGCCCGGCAGCGCGACCACAGCAAAGCTCGGATCGCCCAGCGGAACCCCGCCCACGGGCGGCTCGATGCCCAGGTCTTCGCCAATCGCGGTCGTGTAGCCCGCCGTGTTCCGAATGCGCTCGGCCAGCGCGATGATGAGCGGAAAAATCCCCGCCACGGGCACAAAAAGCGGCGGCGAGGGATAAACCGGGGCAATCGGCGCCGATCCGATGGGCGTGCCGATCGGCCCGTCGCTCAGCAGCCGCTTCCATTCGGTCAAGTTTTGCGACACCGTTCGGACTTGGTCCGTCCGGTTGAGAATCCAAAGATAGAGATCGCGGTAGCCGTTAACGTTCGTCACGTCCCCAGCCACAATCCCCGCCGTCCCGACGTAAACGTTGAGCTTGAGGGCGAAGTTCTGCAGCCAGACCAGTCGGTCGGCTTCGCGGACGGGTAACCAGCTAGGCATTCGGTTTGACTCCTTGGGAACCGGTCCCCATCCATCTGGGCCACGGCTTTTCCCTCTGGAAATGACGCTGCGCCAAACGAAAATGCCGCATTCTCAGGCTAGGAAATGGTTTTCGCGAGCTGGGAAATGTCAGTCGCGAGCTGGGAAATGTCAGTCGCGAGCTGGGA
>CAZPHD010000014.1:18103-39614 GCA_964586225.1 uncultured Fimbriimonadaceae bacterium | reverse complement strand
TCGCGAGCTGGGAAATGTCAGTCGCGAGCTGGGAAATGTCAGTCGCGAGCTGGGAAATGTCAGTCGCGGGCTGGGAAATGTCAGTCGCGAGCTGGGAAATGTCAGTCGCGAGCTGGGAAATGTCAGTCGCGAGTTGGGAAATGGTTTTTGCGAGCTAGGAAATGCCAGTCGCGGGCTAGGAAATGGTTCCCCCGCCTTCAGTGGCATGGGCGAGACGCCCATACCACGCTACGTGTTCGCCATCGCCAACTGGATCAGCTCGCGGTGCGGCTTGAAATGCACGTCCTCGCGGATTGTTTCCAAGACCTCGACCGGGACTTCGGCGTGATCTTCCAGCAGCCGCCCGATCACGCCTTCCACGAGGTGCTCGGGCGTCGATGCCCCGCTCGAAACGCCGATCACGCGCCGATCGCGCCACGCGAGATCCACATTCGCCGCGCTGTCCACCAGGTGCGCTTCCGTGCCGCACGACTCGGCCACTTCGCGCAGGCGATTGCTATTCGAAGACTGGTGCGAGCCGACGATAATCACGAGATCGCACTGCTCGGCGAGCTCGCGAATCGCCATTTGCCGGTTGGTCGTGGCGTAGCAAATGTCTTCCTTTTTGGGGCGCTCGATGTGCGGATACTTCGCCATCAGGGCGTCCATGGTGCGCTGAACTTCGTCGACGCTGAGGGTGGTTTGGGTGAGGACGGCGAGCTTGTCGTAGTGGGGAATCTCCAGCGCGGCGACGTCTTCGGGCGACTCGACGAGGACCATTCGGTCGGGGGCTTCGCCCATGGTTCCCTCGGCTTCGACGTGGCCATCGTGGCCGATGTAGATCATGAAGTAGCCTTTGTTGGCGTAGTGCTTGGCCTCGTTGTGGACCTTGGTGACGAGCGGGCAGGTGGCGTCAATGATTTTGAGGCCACGCTCGGCGGACTGGCGGCGCACCTCGGGCGAGACGCCATGCGCGGAATAGACGACCACGGAGCCTTCGGGGATGTCGGTGATGTCTTCGACGAAGATGACGCCTCGCTGCTCGAAGGAGCGCACGACCCACTGGTTATGGACGATCGCGTGGCGGACGTAGAGCGGCGCGCCATAGATCTTTAGGGCGAGATCGACGACTTCGATGGCATAGGCAACCCCGGCGCAAAAACCCCGCGGCGCGGCAAGCAAGATGCGCTCCACGATGTAATTGTACGCGGGATGGGCTCGGGTTGGTTCGGATGGCGGAAGCCCACGAGGTCGCCGGGTGGCTTTTCCCGGCGCGAAGCTGTAATCGATGGCAGCTCACGTGGGGCATGGATGTCTTGTGCCATGCTCCCGCGTTTACAGCTTGGCGCGGCACAAACTATCCGCACGCCTCGTTGGCCTGGGCGGGTTACGGCTAGCGCCGGGGAAAACCACCCGGCGACCTCGTGGGCTTCTCCAATCCGAGCCAATCCGAGCCAATCCGAGCCAATCCGAGCAAACCCGAGCCATCCCCTTACGCCACATCTCTTTGGGCAGGCATCACCCGGGCGACAAACTTCACCACGCCCCCACAGCCCACATGCCGATAGACCCGCCCCTGCGGCAGCTTCCGCGAGCGATCAAACTCCTCATTGCACCGATCGCACCGATACCGCACCGCCGACTTTGGGCGATTGCGCTCGACCGGATAGTCGTGCCGCACCTTGGGATCTTCGCCAAGCTCCAGCATCGCCTGCCGCCAAGGCGCTCCATGCCCCGCGCCCTTACGCCCGTGCCGCGCCACCGCCATCAGGTGGGCGTACTCGTGCTTCAGAGTGAGTTCCAGCCGGTGCTCGTCGGTGATCAGCCGCGTGCTCAGGCCGATGGCCCACTCGTGGTAGTAGGCCAGCCCCGCGCTGACGCGCATTGCTTTCCACTTAAGGACGGGGCGCGGCCCGATGGGATGGTTCGCCATCAGCTCGTCGAGAAGCGCTTCGGCCCTCGCTTTGAGGGCGGGGGTCACGGCGTGATGCCCCCGATATTGGGCATGGTCAATCCTGGCATGGAGCCGCCAACATCGCGAGTGATGGAGAACCACTTGCGGGTGTCGTAGGCGTCGCAAATCGCCTGCACGCCTTTGTCGGTGCGAGTGGCGGCGTCATCGATCGAAGAGGTGTGGCTCCCGCGAATCGCCTGGAGCTTCTCGATCGCGGCTTGCGGATCGGCCATCGCGTTGGTGACGACGTCTTGAATGTCGCCCACCGTCGCGCCGGTTTCGCGCAGGGTTTGGTCGTAGGCCACGGCAACTTCTTGGCAGCCCGGCGGAGGGGGGAGGGTGTTGAACTCGTCGGCGAGTTCCGCCCACGGCTTGCGGACGTCCGCGATGGTCGATTGCGCCTTCTCGATTTCGGGCGGCGTGGTGCTTTCCTCGCCGTCGCTGAGCATGCTACCGAGGATGTCGGCGATGCCCGTGCCTTTGAGCTGCGTGCCGACCACGAGGACTTGCGCAAGTTGCTTCTGGGCGAGGGCGACGCGCTTCTTTTCGATCCGCTCAAGGTGCTCGAGCCACGCGCGGACATCATCGGGCATCTGCTTCGGCCCCTTGGCGGTGATCGGCGGGGGCACCGTGCCTTGCTGGGTGATTGCGGCTTGGGGAGGATTGCCTCGGAGTTGGAGGACGCCCGTTGCGAACAGCACGGCCATCAAGCCCCCGATCGCCAGCAGCCCGACCACGGCACCCCACCAGAAACTTCTACCCTGGGGAACGCCCAGCGCCATGCCGCAGTTGGCGCAGAACGCCGCTTGCGGAGCCGCCGGAGCCTGACATCGCGGGCAAGTCACGATTTATCTTACGCTGATCGGAGGTCCGAAGGTAAAACTCTCGGCATGGCGTCCCCCATTATTGTCGTCGGCGCAGGGCTGGCGGGGCTCGTTGCCGCTCGCGAACTGCAACGGCGAGGTCTTCCTGTGCTGGTGCTGGATGCGGCCGATCGCCCCGGTGGACGTCTCAAGACCGATGTCGTGGAAGGCTATCGCCTCGACCGCGGATTCCAAGTGCTTTTCACCGCTTATCCTGCCGCCCGGCAGCTTCTGGACTACGGCAAGCTTGATCTCCAGCGGTTTGCGCCCGGTGCGCTCGTGTCGGACCGCGGCGAGCTTCATGATATCGACGGCGACACCCCGCTGAAGACCGCGATGGATGGGTTTCTGTCGATTGCCGACAAGCTCAAGGTGCTCGACCTGACTTGGGAGTGCCGGGGCATGTCGTCCGAACAGATTTGGCGCATGCCCGACATGCCGACCTATCGCCACCTGCGGCAGTTGGGGTTCAGCAACGAGTTCATTGAGCGTTTTGCCCGACCGTTCTTTGGCGGGATCTTCTTGGACCGCTCGCTCAACGTATCGCGGCAAATGTTCACGTTTGTTTGGAAGATGCTTTCGGAGGGCGATACGGTCGTGCCCGCCGAGGGTATCGAGGCGATCCCGCGCCAACTCGCGACGGGCCTGCCGCTGCGGATGAACGCCCGCGTGAAGTCGCTTGTTGGTGAACGGCGTGTAAGGGGCGTGGTCTTAGACAGCGGCGAAGTGCTTGATGCGCAGGCCGTGATCTGGGCGACCGACGGTCCGGCACTTGCGGCGGCCACCGGCTATGAAACCCCGACCGCGGCAAAGTCGCAGATCTGCCTCTACTTCACTGCACCCGAACCGCCCACCGAGCAACCTAAGATTATCCTGCGCACGGGCGAGGGGCTGGTCAACGTGGTGGTCCCGGTGAGCATGGTCAACCCGCACGTTGGGGGCGAGGACGCTCTCGTCTCGGTCACGATCAACGGCGATCATCCCGCGGCCGATGATGAACTGGCGGCGATGGTGAAATCCGACGCGGCCGCGCTCCTGCCGGGTCTGGGCGTGGAAGCGTGGCGGCTGCTGAAGGCCTACCGTATTCCCTTCGCACAGTTCGCTCAGCCTCCGCACTTCCGCCGGCACTTGGCCGCAAACACGCCGGGGAGAGACGGGCTTTACGTCGCCGGCGAGATCACCGAGCACAGCAGCATCCAAGGTGCGTTGGCCAGCGGCTACGAAACCGCCCGGCTCGCCATCGAAGACCTCTGCGGAGTCCGGGCTTGAGGGTTGGCATTGTCGGAGCCGGAATCAGCGGCCTCGCGGCGGCGCGAACGCTTCATGAAGCCGGGCACGAGGTGGTCGTATTCGAGGAGAGTCGCGCGGTCGGCGGCCGATGCGCCACCCGACGAGTCGGGGACTACACGTTCGACACCGGCGTAACGAGCATCGCTCCTCGGGGGCGTAGTCTGGAACGTTGGATGTTCGAGCGACTCTCGACCGACGAACTCGTGAAGATCGAGCGGCCGATTCACGCGCTCGCCGGCATGCGCGTCAGCCCCGGTGATTCGATGAAGAACCGAATCGAGCGTTACTGCTACCGGAGCGGCAACACCAAACTGCCGAAGTTGCTTGCGGAGGGAATCGACATTCGCTTTGATTCGCACGTCGCGCGATTCCAACGGAGCCATGGGGGATTCGAGCTGAATGGCGAGGCGTTCGATGGACTCATCCTCACCCCGCCCGCCCCGCAGACATTCGCCCTGCTGGAAGCGTCGGGCGAGTGTCGTCCGATCCAGAACGTGTCGTATCGGTCCTGCCTCTCGGTCTTACTGGGCTATGCATTGCCGCTCGACGCCGGCTATCATGCGCTGATTGAGCCTGAGCAACGCCATCCGCTCACATGGTTGAGTTTGGAGTCGGTGAAATGCCCCGAACGGGCTCCGGCGGGCAAGACGGCACTTGTGGCGCAACTCAGCCCCAGCTACAGCCGTCAGAACTACGAGGCGGAGGATGAGCGGATCGTCCGCGACACCTGCCAATACATCGCGAGACTCTACGGGGCAGACTGGAACACCCCGGAGGTGAGCGACGTGAAGCGGTGGCGGTACAGCTTGCCGGAGAGCCTTTCGCTGTTTGAAAAGGTGAACGCGAGTGACCAGCGCCTCGTGATCGCCGGCGACAGTCTTCTCGGCGGACGCGTCGAGTTTGCGTTCGAAACCGGCGTGCAGGCCGCGCAACGATTCTAGTTTTTGGAGTTCAAAGCCTAAAACAGATCGCAATGATTCAGATTTCTGCGCAAGCCATTTCAATCCAAAATCCAAAATCCAAAATGCCCATGTCCTCCCTTGCCCTTCTCTCACTCATCGGCACCCTTCAAACGCCAGCTCCGGCGCCGGTCAAGATGACGGTCTATCTTAGCGGGCGGATCGCTGGATCTGCGACCGTGCTGCAGAAGATCGGTGCCGACGGCAGCAAGTCGGTCCAACTCTCGATGGAACTCAAGAACGAAACGGTGGCCATCAACCTTCGCCAAGAGTCGAGCTACGACAAGAATGGGCGGCCGATTCGCAAGTTCCAGGAGACTCACAATGTAACTCAGAAGACGCGCAAGACGGTGGTCGTCACCTTCGATGCCGTCGGTGCAAACGCGGTGGTTGACGAAGGCGGCAAGCGAACCGTGAAGAAGATCCCGTTGCCCGACACGGCGGTCCGTGAAGATCTCAGCGAGTTCTGGTTCTTGCGCGACCAGCCCAAGCCGGGGGCGGTCGTCAAGGCCAATACGGTGAATCTCGAAACGCTCACCTGGGAACTGGTTACAACCACCTACAAGGGCACGCAAGAGGTCACGATTGCCGGCCGCAAGGTCAAGGCTCACCGCACCGAGTCCGAGCGGGGGGTGGCTTTCATCGACGACAAAGGCCTACCGCTGCGCCTTGAACTTCCGAACGGAGCGATCGAGAGGGTCTGGTGATCTACATTCCGGGGCACACCCGGACTCCCGAAAGCACCGCTTGGCGGCTGATGGCCGAGCATCCTTTTGCGTTGCTGATCAGCGTTGGGGATGGGGAACCCTATATCACGCCCATGCCGGTGGTGGTTGACGCCGAGCAGCGGATGCTCAAGGGCCATCTCGCCCGCGCCAATCCTCACGCGAAACTGATTGACGGTCAGACGCCACTGACGGTTGTGTTCCAGGGGCCGCATGCGTTCATCACGCCGGAATGGTATGACCACGCAGAAGTGCCGACGTGGAACTATCTGCTCGCCGAGGCGCGGGGCGTACCCGTCGAGGCGGACCGCGAGGGATCTTTGGCGATTGTCCGGGAGTTGATCGATCTCTACGAGGGTCCTGGGGGCGCGAACCGAGCTCCTGACGCCGAACACGAGCGCATCCTAGCGGGGATTGTCGCCTTCACGATGCCCATTGAGCGGCTGATGGTGAAGGCGAAGGTGAGCCGGAACAAGTCTGTGGGCAGCCGCGAGGGCGTAATCCGCGGGCTGAACGAGCGTGGAGAGGCAGAGGATATGGCGCTGGCTCGCTGGATGGAAGAGCTGTCGCGCGAGCCTTAGTCGCAAGCCGTCAGCCCAGCAGGGCAGAACTCGGGCGGGCAGGGCACATCTGAGAACAACATCCAGTCCGAGCGGAACGGCACACCGTTGAGACACTTGCGATCTACGGATCGAACTTGAACCGATCCGTCGGGTCTCAGCCGCAGGACATTGCCACTGAAGTCAGCGGGACGCGTGTCAGGGCCAACATGCTTACCGTGCAGGTAGCAGATGTAGTAAGCGGCGCCCGGGTCAGCCACTTCCAGAGCCATGGCAAGCTTTTGATTCTGAAGGTAGTAATAGTTGACGCCGAACTGCTCGGAGAGCGGGCACTCCAACTTCGGCGCAACACTCCCTTCGATCTGATGTGCGAGCGCCTTCTGATGCATGTTGCTCATGCACGTCGTTTGCTTGGCGCGATGCTTCGCACTCGCCATAACAGGAAAGGCTAATGCCGCAAGAATCACGATGATCGCGATCACCACGAGAATCTCCACGAGCGAAAAACCACGACGGTTCATACAGGCGAGACGCACAGGAGCTTCCCATCCGTTCGCATCTCACCTGTCCTTAGCCGCTACCTAAGCAAACGCAAGTCGCGCGTGCCATCACCCGAATCCCAATCTTTCGCCGTTGAGGAGACCCCTTCCACAACGAGCCCAACCACTCGCTTAAGATGGGCGGATGTGAACCCGCGATTGTCGATCGCGAGGCCGATTTTCAGCTTATCAGACTTGGTCACGTAGAAGAATGCGGGCTGAATGTCGGCGTTGTGCTTCAGCAGCGCCAAGTGCTTGGCGGGGTCCTTGGGCGGATCGCCCAGGAAGACGGTGAGCCAGATATAGCGCTTGGACTCGCTGATTTCCGCGAGAATCGGGACCGTGAAATCTTCGTCCTTGACCGTGAATTCGTAGGTTGCACCACCCTTTTCGAGAGGTGTCTCCTTGATCTCGTAGCCAAGCTCTTTGATGAGGGCCTTCACCCCCTCGTGGTCAAGTTCGGCGGGGGCTTGCAAAACTGGAAGGGCGATGCCGAGGGTCGCTAGTCCAGCGAGGTATGCGAACTTTTGCATGATTCGCCTATGAGACGGCATGAAAGCCGCCAAAGTTTCTGAAGGGTTGGCGGGAGCGTGTAGGAGTCGAACCCACCAGGCCCCTTACGAAGCCTCTACCGGTTTTGAAGACCGTGCCCGACACCGGCCGGGATGCGCTCCCCTGGGAGGGCGTCAAAAATCAACGCCCTCCCAAGATACCTTACGGGTTCAAGGTCAACGTCGCCGTCGTCGTCACGCCATTTGACTTCGCACTGATCGTCACCACCGTGACCGCCTGAACGGCCGTGGTCTGGACGCCGAACTGTGCCGACGTTTGGTTCGCCAACACCTTAACCGCGTTGGGAGTCGTGACCGCAAGACTGTTGTCACTCAGCGCCACCCACAGGCCACTGGCCGAAGCCTTGCCCGTTAGCGTGACCGTTCCCGTTGAAGACTGGCCACCCGTAACCGAGTTTGGATTCATCACGAGCGACTGCGGCACCGGCGGCAACAGCGTCAAGGTCTGCGTCAGGACGACTCCGTTCAGCGTCGCTGTGATCGGGATCAGAATGTTGGTCCATCCCTTGTTCGGCGCGGTGAAGATCGTGAAGTTTGCGATCGTGTTGCCGGCCGGGATTGTGGCGCTGGCCACGGTGGCCGTGTAGATCGAGTTCTCGGTGATGGTAAACGTCAATCCACCGACCGGAGCGACCAGGTTCGACTTGAGGGTTCCGGTCACGTTGACTCCGCCGACCGTCGAGTTGGTTGAGAGCGTAAACGTGAAGGCGCCCTGGAACCACCGCATTGTCCGGAGGTCGGCCGTGGCGTTGAACTGGGTTCGGTTGGTGTAGAGCACGTTGCCCGGTCCGGTCGCGACGCTCGCTCCCGCCTGCGGGGCGTTCCAGAGCGTCGCGCCTGTGTGGGACAGCTTCATCGTTGTCGGACCCACGAGGTAGGTCGCGGCGGCGCTGTCGGTGGCGATATCGCTGTACTGCTCACCAAAGATGCGCTCCCAATAAAGGAAGCCATCGGTGGCTCGGTAGCGCAGGGCCAGCCCGCCCAGCATGTCGATGTTGCCCATGATCGTTGGATTACCGAACGGGTCGAGCACCATCTTGCCGTTCTCAATGTCAGCAGCCGTCGAACGGAGCTTTCGCCATACTTCGGCGCCCGTCGTCGCGTTGGCCTTAACGAGGAACAGAACCGGATAGAGCGCCGGATTCGTCGTCGCATTTCCGAAAACGAACACGTCGTTGCCACGAACACCGATGTTTCGCGCAACATCGCGGCGGGCGTAGCCATCGTAGGTGTTGGTCCAAACCTCGGTCAGGGTCGGGCTCAGACGCGTGATGAACATGTCGCTGCCATCCGACGAATAGGGATGCTGATTGTCGGCTGACGATCCGCCAACGAACACGCCGTCCGTCCCGTTGAACGCAATGTCCTCGGCGATCTGGTTTGCGGCGGGAACCATTGTGGTGCCATAAACCAGCGTATTCTCAATTGCGCCGGTGGCACGGTTTTGCCGAACGACGTAGGCATCATAGAACTCGTTGAAAATCGAGGCCGCGCCGCACGCGTAGAGCACGCCGCTCGGGCCGAGCGTAATCCCCTTGGCCAAACACGGCATCAGGCCAAACATGCCGTCGTCATACTTGTGATACTTCGTCCAGAGCAGCGTTCCGGTTGCACCGTGATACTTCTGAGTGATCATGCCGTAGGTGTTGACATCCTCCCAGGCCATGCCGACGAGGAACACGTCACCGTTTGCGTCGACGGCGATCTCGACGGGAGTGTCGTGCTTGTTGCCCGGGCCATTGTAGGATCTTGACCAACGCAGGGTTCCGTTCGGGGCGTAGCTCACCACCAAGATGTCCTTGTTGAGCCCCTTCGTGCCCGCGCTGTACACGTTGCCGCTGGTGTCTACGCCGATGTCGATGGCCTCATCGGGCATGAGCGGCCCAAAGTGAAAATCCTGGCTCCATGCCGGGACCTGCGCTGTCGCCGTAGCGATCAGCAGTAGCGAAGCAATGCTCGTTAACGCAAGTTTCATCTCTCTCCCACCTTCCTTCAGGTTCATTCTACTCTGTTTATGACCGTTCTTCAACTATCCTGGTTCCTATACCTGGATCTTGTTCTCAACGATTCTTAACACTTCAGCCTCTTCGCGAACCACCCTTGCGGCGAGCGTATCGGCCTTCGCGAGCACCGCCACCCGGTAGGATTCATCCTTGACCGAAGCCGCATTGATCTTCACATTGAGGTGCGCGCCCAATACGGCCGATCGGATCGCCAATGCCCCCACCCCCGCATCGCTGACCAAGTTAGGATTACCGTGCTCCGCCATCGCGCGGGCCACCGCCATCGCCTCAACCGACACCTCCATCACGCGGAGCGGAATCTCGATCGCACCCTTGGTCGCGTCCTGAATCGCCGCGCTCCGTGCCGCCTTCTCCTCGGGCGTCCCTTTCGGCAAGCCGAACGCATCCATGATGCGGTTGAACGCCGCGGTGTCCTCATCAATCAACCGTAGCAGTTCGTCGTAGTGCGACTTGCCCCGCTCGGCCCAATCGGAGAACTCTTCCCATCGGTCATCCCAGCCGCGCTTGTGGCTGCTGAGGTTGGCGACCATCGTGCCGAGCGCGGCTCCCATCGCTCCCATCGCGGCCGCAATCGAACCGCCACCCGGTGCGGGCGACTCGCTCGCCGTCTCTTCGGTGAAGGCGCGGAGCGTCATGTCCACGAGGAGTTTCGCATCGTCTTCAAGGGCGTACTCGATCACGCGCTTTCGCACCTCAAACGGCCCGAGCTCGTCGAGCCCCATGGTCTTAACCGCAACCTTGATGAGTTCCGCATCGGAAACGCCCACGCTCCGCTGTTGCTTTCGCAAGAAGTAACGCCCCGCCTCGAGCAGGCATTCGAGCGGGATAAGGCCAACGAGTTCGGAACCGGTTACGCGAATTCCGCGCGCCGTCGCGCTATCGCACGTCGTGTCGAACGCGACATGGACCGGCGTCTCGCGGGTGTTCGTCAGGTTCATCGAAACCTGCGCAAAGCCATATTCCTCAATAAACCAGCCGATGGCTTTGACGTGCTTAAGGGCCCCCGGCTCGCTAACCGGATTGCCGTCCGCATCCTTCACGATCTCGCCGCTGATGGGGTCGCCGACGCGCTTGACGCGGCCCTTCTCACGCACGTCGAAGGCGACACTGTTCGCACGCCGCACCGAGGTCGTGTTCAGGTTGATGTTGTAGGCAACGAGGATGTCCCGCGCGCTGACGGCGGTGGCTCCCGATTGAGCGTTGAAACTTGCCGGGCCGAAGTCGGGTGCCCAGTTCGGATCGCGGAGTTTGGCCTCCAGCCCCTCGTATTCGCCAGCGCGGACCACCGAGAGGTTTTCGCGTTCGGGGCAGCTGGCCGCGTAGCCGTAGAGATAGATCGTGAGTCCGACTTCGTCGGCGAGGCGCTGACCGAGGAGACGGGCGTATTCGACGGTCTCCTCCATGCTCATGCCCGCGATGGGCACTAGCGGGCACACGTCAAGGGCTCCGAATCGGGGATGCTCGCCCGCGTGCTTCCGCATGTCGATACGCTCGGTCCCGGCCTTTGCGGCCCGCACGGCGGCTTCGACTACAGCGTCGGGCTCGCCCGCAAAGGTGAACACGGTGCGGTTGGTCGAGGCACCGGGGTCCACGTCGAGCAGTTTCACACCCTCGACGGTGCGCACCGCCGCGGCGATGGCATCGAGGATGCTTCGGTCACGCCCTTCGCTGAAGTTGGGAACGCACTCAAGAATCTTCCGGGACATGGCCTTCGAGTATACGGAACCCGTGGCATGCCCGTCCCAGGGTATGCGTCTCGCCCCGTTTGAGCCCGGACGCGACCGCGACCCGGCTCCCGTCTGAACTTTAGTTCTCGTCCAAGAGGCTCGGCTGGCTCCCTTTCTGAACCACCTTTTTCGCGCGACCCCCCTTATCAATCCCCCAGCTTGGCAGTTCCATCAGCTTGCCATCAAGCAGGTCCTGCGCAGTCAGGACCTGAAGCACCGGGAAACTGCGATCGGGATGGAGGGTGCTGTTCCAGCGGCCAGCGTCGGCGATTTCTTTCTTCATCGGGCCGGTAGGTGGGACGAGGGTGATAAGGATTCCGCTCACCGCCTTCTCGCGCTCCATGGTTCCGCGAAGGTCACGTAAGGCGTTGGCAGGGGTGGTGTTGCCGCCCTTAACGCTGATCGTCGCCTTCTTGTATTCACCTGGGGAGTCCAAGAAGTTGATCTCGCCGTCGATGCCACGATCCGCGCCCTTCTTGTATTCTTTGCCGTTCGCGCCGAGCATCCGGATCGCCCACCACTCAAACTGATACTTGTCGTTCTCGGCGAGGAACCGGACGCTTTCGAAGTCCTTTGGGTCGCCGATGACCTCGTAGGGCTTGAGGCCGGTTTTGATGCCGATCATGAGCGTGTCTTCGCCCTTGCTCCAATAGTCTCTCAGGGCTTGGCGACGTTTCGGCACGGGAATGCTGGCGAGCTTGTTGACGTCGTGCTCGGGGGTGAACATGTCGATAAGCCTTCGCTCCATGAGGTCAACGGAGACGTAGGTGACGTCAATGCCGATCCACCTTCGGTTCAGGCGTTCGGCGACGGCGATGGTGGTGCCGCATCCGCAAAAGGGGTCGAGGACGATGTCGCCCTCGTTGCTGCTCGCGAGGATGATCCGTTCGAGGAGGGCTTCGGGCTTTTGGGTGGGGTAGCCGAGGCGTTCTTTGGACCCACTGTTCAGCCAAAGTTCGGGGTTTGCCCAAACATCTTGGATGGGCAAACCCTTTAGGTCCTCAACGAAGATCTTGAGGCGTGGCATTCCATTACGTGTATAAACAATTCTGCCCTCGGCCTCCAGCGCTTCCATGTTTGCTTGGGTGTAGCTCCACATGCGCCCTTTGGGGGGCATCATGCCTTTCCATTCGTATTGGCCCGACTGCCCTCTTCTGGGAGCGGTAAGATCGCGTTTTCTGTACTTCCGGCCATCGCTGTCGATCTCGAAGTCGTGAGCATCAAAGAAGTCGGAATCAGGTTGTTCGTATTGACTGTTCCAAAGCGGTGTTCCCTTGGCATAGTAAAAGATGACGTCGTGAACTCGCCCGAACTTCTTCGGGTCGTTGTGGCTGCTGGTCCGTTGCCAAATGAGTTCGTTTTTGAAGGCGCCGAACCCAAAGATTGCGTCTAAAATCAACTTGATGTAGTGGCTGGCGGTGGGGTCGCAGTGCAAGTAGAGCGAGCCGGTGGGTTTGAGCACGCGGTGGAGTTCGACGAGGCGCAGGGCCATCATGCACAGGTACGCCATCATGCTGTTGCCGCGCTTGCCGGTGTCGCCGGTGAGGAAGACCTTGAGCGCTTCCATGAGGTTGCGTAGGTTAGTGGGCACGCGGTGGCTGGTCATGATCTCGTGGTAGGCCTCAGCGGCGGCCTCGTCCCACTCCCACGTGTCTTTGAAGGCTCCGGCCTGGGCGGCGCTTCCTTCGCCAGCTGACGTCTTGAAGAGCACGTTGTAGTCGGCTTTGGAGTTGAACGGTGGATCCAGGTAGATGAGGTCGACCGATTCATCGGCAACGTACTCTCGCAGGATATCGAGGTTATCGCCGTAATAGAGCTTGTTCTTCCACTCCGCCATAGATTAGGATTCTAGACGAGTTGGCCGCCCCGTGATTTGCGGGTAGAACTCCAGGATGCGCGGCGAGGAACAGCCATCGTTTCCAGGCTTCGACGAGGACCTGCTCGAACGATCCGCCGCTCGGCGGGCTCGGGCGAGGCTGGACATTGAATCCCGAAGGCCGCGCCGACCGATCATCGAATATCCCCACCGCCACGACAATTGGCTGATTCCTTACGAAGACCAGCTCATCGAGGCCAACCCGATGCCACCCGAGCAAGCCCAGGCCCTCCTCGCCACCCTCTACTTCAACTGTCCCTTCGATTGGGACGAACTGGATCCCTGGAGGTCACGAAAGCACACTCCGGCGGGTCGGCTCTATGAAGAACCGGTCGATGTACCCCTATGCTGCCCCTTCTGCTTCCAGCCGATGCGCTGGATCTACTGGCAAAACAACACACCGCCCGAAGCCCTATGCGGAGTCGGCGGCTTCGTGGAGGTTTGTGATCGATGCAGCTGGTGGGGACGCATGGATAAGCGCTGGATCAGTTGACCGTCCAGAAAAATGAGGACATCCGCGCCCCTGCCCAATGGCGTAGGATGAGATATGCATACACGCAAGAAAGGCGGCGAACGCAAAGACAAGAAGGTCGCTCGGATGCGTGAGGCGGTCGAAGAGCGCCACGCGCATCAAGAGGAACCGAAACCCCAAACCGATCAGTGGGACATCCAGGCTCAAAAGCCCGGCTCGGCCCGCGATCGCATGAGCCCGCAAGAGCGGGGCAAACTCAACCATCCCAAGGGCTAGCCTGCGATTTTGATTAGTCTCTGGTTGTGTCGGTTTTGGGCTTAGAACCCTCCCTGAACTTAGCGATAAGGTCCGTCCAGGCAAGCACTTGGTGTAGCCCGACCTCATTGACCATCGTTGCCCCCAAAATTCCACTCGCGTTCAGCTCGGGTGCCCACGCTTCAAGACTATCCGCCCATAGAGTTGCGTAATACGCACCTCTAGGGGACGGCTGACCGGCCCCAACCGCAGACATCACGCACGGTGCCAGAATTTGGCGAATCAGACCGTCGCAAAAGATGCCATCGTCAGTTCTGGTAACCGAAAAGGCCAACGCCACGGTGCGGCCGTCAGGGTGACGCATACGCTGAGAGACTATTGCTTGCCGACCCGCTAACTGGACTTCATATTCCGGTTCGCCTACTTGTTCGAAGCCGCCAAGGCGCGGCTCAACCACGGTCCGCAGGAACTTGTTCAGGTTTTCCACTGTCGCCATTGCATCACTTCTTTCTCCCTCAGACATCCTCCGATGCAGACACGTTGCGTCAAGCCGTTTGACGCAATCCAAAAGGTTCATGCCCACGGAAACCGGTGTCTCGCGGCCGAAAAAGAACCACGCGGACACCGCGAGAGTGAGCCCGGCGGCTCCAAGAAGGGCCCAACGCGTCCTCATGTCTTTGCTATAAGCTGCATTGATCTCCACCATTACCGATACAGGTGCCGCCAAGTTGCCAGGCGCCAACTGTGCACTTCCTAACCCAAGTGCCATTGCAACATGTCCAGCGGCCCGTATACTGTCTGCACCTCTGGCTAGGCGTGTCCGTCTCTTGACAGCAGTAACCAAATCTGCCCGACTGCGGCCCGTTACAGGCAGAGATGGTCTTGCACGTGGGATCATTGGGTTCCCTGCACTCCGGGATGGCTTCGCCAACCGTTCCGCAGTTCGGATTTCCACCAGGCGGGTCATCATCGGCGTACACCGTGCCCACCGAGATAATGCTGGCCGCCAATATGGCGAACATCACCATCAATGCTGATCTTCGTCGCTTCTTCATCGTTTCACCTCATCTTCCTTTCCTATCTAACACTCGTGCTACCACTAGTTGTCCGGTGGATCAGAGTAAAACTGCAGCACAAATCCGTCACCCAGTCGCTCCCGATTCACGAGTTGACCACCTAGCGTGACGGCGAGTCCACGCTTGAGCTTCGTGTGGTCCCTCATATCTGTTCCTGGTGGATTGCAGTAACAATCGACGAAAACGACCGCATTGTCCTTGTAAGTTTCCAAGTAGTCGCCCATGCCGGGATTGTTGAACGGCGGATAGAAAAACGTCCCGGTGTATGAGACCCAGCCCGGCATCGTGTTGGGGCCCGAGTTGTAAAGAGTCACGTCATAACCGCACGGAGTTCGAATGCCCGCCTCACTAAAGCCAAAGCGTGTCTTCCAATAGTAGGTCTCGGGCGCGAGCCCGCGACCATACCAATCTGACCCACCGTTCGCATGGTCGTTCTGATACACCGCCAAGGCGAGGTGGAGCTGCTTCAGTTTCTGAACGGACGAGGAGATTTGTGCACTCCGCTTTGCCCTGGACAACACGGGCGTCATGATGGCAACGAGCACCACCACGATCGCCAACACGACCAAGACTTCAATGAGCGTAAAACCGCGCCGAATCCTCATTTCTGCTCAATCCTCTTGACAAACGCGTCACTCGCTTCACCCTTCATGGGGCTATCAATGATGAGATCGTCTTTCGAGACTGCATACATCTGAGGAGCCGAATCGTAGATGTCTTTCGGCAAGAGCCGGGCCGATGAATAGACGAGCACTTCACCCGGTTGACCCTTGAGGTAGCTCGGGACGAACTCTAACTTGGCCGTTGTGAGCACGGCAAGTGGCTTGGGTGCTGCGGCCACCGTGTTCGCGAGCCAATCGGAGCATTGGGAACACGCATCAACTAACACGAGCATCGGCCTGCCTTCTGGTCGGCGGTAGCCCTGAGCATCTTCCGCTGGCAAAAGCAAACTCTTACCGACGACAGACGCGTTCCACACGTGGCTGTGTGAATCAGACTGCACGGAGGCAGACACCGGTCGCTGGGCAAAGGCAAGGTAGATGGCGACGAGACCCCCTACGAGGACCACCCACTGAAGTGCCCCCCCCCGTTTTTTCCATGTGCAGTGCCAGAGTCCATAAGAACAGTATAAAGGATGTTTTCACAATCTCCAAGACTATTCTGGACTTTTTGAAATAATGTGCCTCGTGAATCTGTAACTGGGACACGCTCCGACTCAGGCAGACCAGACAGTCCCCACAGGTGTCCCCATAATGAACGTATGATCTTGCACAATGCCCGAATCGCCACCCCCGCCGGGGGAGTGCGTCGCGGGGCGGCGATGAACGATCTCGCCCTCCGCGATGGCGTTGACGTGCGCATCGTCGACGGTCGGATCGCGGAGATTGGGCCGAATCTCTCCGGCGATGGCGAGGATTGCGGCGGTCGCCTCCTCACCCCCGGCCTGATTGATGCCCATACCCACCTGATCTTCGGCGGATGTCGCGCGGGCGAGTTCGTGCAGCGTTGCCAAGGCGCGACCTACGAGGACATTGCCGCCGCGGGCGGGGGCATTCGCTCGACGCTCAACCAGACGTCGGCCAGCGAGGACTTGGTGGGTATCGGCCGCCGACACCTCAGCTGGATGCTCGCGAACGGCACCACGACGCTAGAAGCCAAATCCGGCTATGCGATGACCGTCGAAGGCGAACTGGCCATCCTAGAGGCCTATCGCGAACTCGACCGGCAGGGACCTCAACGCATCGTCCCTACGGTGTTGGCTCTCCACGCTGTGCCTACCGGCAAGGACCGGGCCGAGTGGGTGCGGGAGGCGAGCGAAGTCCTGCTCCCGGCAGTCATCGCCCGAGGACTTGCGAAGTACGCCGACGCCTTCATCGAGGACGGGTACTTTACCGCCGAGGATGCGCGCTCGCTCCAGGGTTTGCCGTTACGGCTCCACGTGGATCAGCTCACGGCGTCTGGTGGGGCAGAACTTGCGGCATCGCTGGGAGCGATCACTGCTGATCACCTGGAGCAAACGAGCGCAGCGGGAATCGCGGCTTTGGCTGCCTCAGGCACGATGCCGGTGCTGCTTCCCGCCTCGGTGTATGCGCTGCGCAAGTCGAAGTACCCCGACGCGCGAGCCATGATCGCGGCGGGAATGCCAGTCGTGTTGGCCACGGACTTCAACCCTGGTTCATCGCCCACACCGTCGCTACCGTTTGTGATGAACCTCGCCTGTGTGATGATGGGCATGACCCCCGCCGAGGCGCTGAGTGCCTGCACCATCAACGCGGCAGCCTCGCTGGGCCTGGCGGACGAGGTTGGCTCCATCGAAGTGGGCAAGCGCGCCGACCTCGTGCTGTGGGACGCCGACGACCCCGCGCAGTTGGCCTACTGGATCGGCGCGCCGTTGGTGCGGCGGGTGTGGATCGGGGGAGTTAGCAGTTCGCAGTTAGCAGTTGGCAGTTAGCAGTCGGTGGTGAATGGCGAAATCAGGAGAGGCATTTGGATACGGATTAGCAAGTCAGATGCGAAGAGCCGCTGTATCCATCCCATCAAAACATTGCCGAGGGCCATGGTCGCGGCTCGAAGTACTTCGCCAACTCTCTCCGACAGGGGACTGCCAACTGCCAACTGCCAACTAGCCCGCAAACTTATAGCCCACACCGCGAACTGTAAGCAGCCGCGTCGGGTGGTTCGGGTCTTCTTCGATATGCGTCCGCAACCAGCGGATATGTACGTCGACCGTTCGCCCGGAGACGAACGCATCGCGGCCCCAAACCCGGTCGAGGAGCACGTCCCGCGAGAACACTTGCCCGGCGTGGCGCGCCAAGAAATACAGCAATCCGAACTCCTTGGGCGAGAGCGTCAGCTCCTTGCCATCGAGGGTCGCCTCATGGCGGCGGGGGTCGATGACGAGGCTTCCACGTTCGACAATCTCGCGAGGGGGTTCGCCGGTAGCGCGGCGGAGCACCGCTTTCACCCGCGCGGCAACCTCTGACAGGTTGAACGGCTTGGTGATGTAGTCATCCGCGCCGATCTCCAGCCCCTTGATCCGGTCAGCTTCGTCGGACTTGGCGCTGATAAAGATGATCGGCGTCGTGCTGTCGCGGCGGACTGCCTTGCAGAGGTCCGTTCCCGATCTCTGCGGCAGCATGATATCCAGCAAGATCAAATCGGGCTTCACTCGTCGGAAGAGGCGCATGCCTTCCTCGGCTGATTCAGCCGTGAATGTGCTGAAGCCTTCCTTGCGAAGCTTGTTTTCGACCGTCTCGAGGATGGTCGGTTCGTCGTCAACAATCAGAACTTTCATAGGCGCGGGCGGGCAACAGAGACGGGCAACCCGAAGCGCCTACGGTGAGGCGGATCAGGTCGCGATGATTTCGACGTTCGCACGGGGAACGAGAACCTCGTGACCTCCTTCGAGTTGAGCTTTCAAGACGCGGACGTGGGTGCCGGAATCGACCTCCATCAGGTGCGAAGGCAGATCGGTGACGGTGCCGAGCTGGCCGAAATATGGCTCGCGGATGACGCGGATGGCGGTGCCGACTTCGAGCAGGCCGCCCATGCCCGCGGTTTCCGCGTCGCCGGTCAGCGGCAGCGGCACGATGATCTCGGGGCGGATAACGCCCGCGCGAATCTGCGTGGCACCATTGATGCTGGCGACCTTGCCCTCCAACTGCTGGAACAGCTCGAAGGTGCGATGGGCCATGTTCAGGAAGCCGAAACCTTCGGTGACCATCAGCGTGAGGTCAATGGGCTCGGTGCCGGTGATCGCGACGCCGATGTCGTAGCCCAAGAACTTCGTGAGGTCGCTGTCTTTGACGCCGCCCGCGACGAGGCCTAGAACGCCGCACTGGCTGGCCTTCATAATCGCGTCGTACGAGAAACCGGAACCACCAATGAGAATCTTGCCGCGGTCGCTTTCCAGAATATGGTCGGCATGAAGCTGGTGATCGGGGCCCTCAACGGCCACACGAATCACCCCCTGCCGCTCGCCGCCTACGCCGAAGATGCCCTGCACCATAGCGCCGCGGGTTTCGACAATCGCGCCTTCATCGGCAATGATTTGAGCAACGTGGCCCTCGATGTAAGCTTTGATCTCGACCGGGATTGAGGGTTCCCGAACGAGAACGCTACCTGTGATCTCAGAGATTGACTCGATGGTGCCGGTGTAATCTGAGGTCAGAGTTTGGCCCTTGAAGATCAGGAAGCCCTTGGTTTGGGCGACGATCTGGCCCTTCTCAACAGCATCGCCGACCTTGAGCTGGAAGGTGGTGGGAACATCTTTGGGTTCGATACCGAGCTTCTCGGCAACCTTGATGGTCTGCAATACGCCGGGCAACATGGCGCGAGCGATGACGGAATCCGCCTTGACCGCGTCGCCTTGACCAACCAAGACTTCGCCCTTGATCGGCAGACGCCGTGTTCGACGGACGATGATATCGCCGCTAACCGTCAATCCGGGGGTGTATGCGCTTCCCAACTTCTCTCTTCCTCCAAACGCGCGACTCTGCGCGCTGCTGGGAGTTTACTCGGCCCTTAACATGGGACTCCGTGCTCGGAAGATATCAGGCACGGGTTAAGGTGGAGTTAAGGAAGCTTCAGATGGGGCTAGTAATAGGGCGGGAACGTGTAGCTGTCGGCGTTTCGGCTGACGGAGTTGACCACGAGGTAACTCTCGCTCTTCCACTGGCCGTTCTCTTTCTTAGCCGTGATCGCCACGACGGGCCGCTCGGTGCCGCCCCAATCTTGGTTCTCGGTGACCACCGCGATGATGCGGCACGTGTCACCTTTCGACTTCACCACGCGGTAGTAGTTCAGCGTTCCGTCGATCTCGGCGTCTTCAAGACCTTCGATCACGGCATCCTTCAAGGAAGGGCCGATCTGCCGTGTCAAAAACTCGTTGTAGCCGTAGGGCGCCGCAAGAACCAGCACGAAGAAGATGACCATCACGCGCCACGACTTGTAATCGTCGCGCGCGCCCACGGTTCGGAACATCGAGTAGATGAACGTCAGAACGATGGACGCAATCACGCACCCTGCCGCATAAAAGAACAAGCCGAGCATCTCAATTGAGATATCGGCGCGAAATCTTCAGAACTTCAGCGATTCGGGTCGTAGGGGTCGACATGAATGACGACGTTGGCAGGGGCTAACTTCGCGGCGATTTGCTTTTCCAGTCGGTCGGCGAGATCGTGCGCCTCCACCAGCGACCACTCGCGGGGGACCACCAGGTGCATGTCGACATAGCGTACTGAACCTGACCTGCGCGTTCGTAGCCGGTGATATCCGATGACGTCGGCTTCCGATTCAATGAGGGTCCGTACTTCGGCGATCTCTGGATCGGATAGCCGCACGTCGATCAGGTCGTGAAATGCTCGATGCGCCAGCTTCCAGGCCCCATATCCCATCCAAACGGAGAATGCCAGGGCCAAGATGGAGTCTGCCCACGGCACTCCAGTTGCCCAAACAACTCCGAGTCCGACCAGAACACCTAAACTGGTCACCGCGTCCACCATCAGATGCTGGGCGTTGGACTGAAGTGCGAGCGAATGGGTGCTGTTCCCGATCTTGCCGACAAAGTGGGCGGCCAAAAAAGCTCCGATTGCACTTGCCGCCATCACGGCGACGCCAAGGTCAAGTTGGGTGATCGGCTGCGGGTCGACGAGCCGCGATAGGGCCTCGATTACCACGTAGACGACCACGCCGAACAGCAGGATCGACTCGGCGAATCCGGCGAGACTCTCGATCTTTCCGTGGCCATAAGGGTGCTCATCATCCGGAGGGGCCGCCCCGGCGCGGACGCTTGCGTAGGCGATGGCCGAAGCGAAGACGTCGGTGAATGAGTGGGTTGCTTCGCTGAGAAGACTCACGGAGCCCGTGAGAACTGCCGCAACGATCTTGACGATGGTCGACACCAAGTTGAACGCGAGCGATAGCGACGCCGCACGACGCTTGCTGAGTTCAATCTTGGGGTCGGTTGCTTTGCGGGTCATCGGTTCCTGCCGAAAAGGAGGCTTCTCTGGTAAGTTTGAACCGAAGCCGATGCTCAACGCCACGTTCACGAATCTCCGATCTCGGAATGAAGCCGCGTTGATCGTGTTTGTCACGGCGGGTGATCCGTCGCTCGCGGACTTTCCCGGCATCCTCGAAGCCCTGGTGGAAGGTGGGGCCGATGTCATAGAGATCGGTCTCCCCTTTAGCGATCCTATCGCTGATGGACCGGTGATTCAGGCCAGCAGCCAGCGTGCGCTCGATCGAGGTGTGACTCCGGGTCAGGTGCTGGAATCTCTTGGTCAGCATCCGTTGCCAGTCCCGGTCGTGCTGATGGGCTACTACAACCCAATTCTCCGCGCTGGACTGGCTAAGTTTGCGCAAAGAGCCAAGGCGGCCGGGGCTGCGGGCACGATTGTGAGCGATTTGACTCCGGAAGAGGCCGGGCCGTGGGTAAGTGCGAGCAAAGCGCATGGCCTCGACACGGTGTTTCTGGCCGCTCCAACGAGCACCGATGAGCGCATTCTGGCGGTCGCCCAGCAAGCGAGCGGATTTGTCTACGCCGTTTCCCGGACAGGAGTGACCGGCAATCACCAAGCCGCACCGCCCGACGTCGGAAGCCTCGTAGCCCGAATCAAGCAACACACATCAATCCCGGTGT
>CAZPHD010000014.1:0-18093 GCA_964586225.1 uncultured Fimbriimonadaceae bacterium | reverse complement strand
CGTCGGATTTGGTATTAGCCAACCCGAGCACGTGCAAGCGATCGCCCAAGTGGCGGATGGGGCGGTCGTCGGTTCATGGCTGGTGAACTGGCTCGCCGAGCACTGGAATGGCGGATCTGGTGCAAGCGACCTGATCCGCGCGATCAAGCGTCTAAAGGAAGCCACTCGACGATGATTCCCGAAGTAACTCCCACTGAACTTTCACGACAACTCGAATCGGGCCCACGCCCGGTGCTTCTCGATGTGCGAGAAGCCTATGAACTTGAGATATCGTCGCTCAACGTTGATCACCACATCCCCCTTGGCGAACTTCCGCGACGCTTGAACGAACTTGACCCGGCGAGCGACATTGTGATCATTTGCCGGTCAGGCGCGCGCAGTGGCCGGGCGGCCGAGTTTCTCATGGCGCAAGGGTTTTCGTCCGTGAGGAATCTCGTTCGAGGAATGAATGGCTGGTCGGCCGAAGTGGATCCCCGAATGCCGGCGTATTAGCGACTGGCGAGAACTTTCCCCCAGCTTGCGCTGTCAAGCCGTCTGCCGGTGGCTAACAAAGTCTCGATTTCAGGACCGAGTTGCCGAAGGAGCTCACCTTTGGCGTGATCGTAGAGGTCGGCTTCGATGCCGAAAGCCCGGCTTCCGGAGACCTCCCAGAGCGATTCGACCGCCCCCATCAGTCGCGCTGCGATTGCCGCTTCTCCAAGATCCATATAGGCGTACGCAGCTTCAAGCAGAATACTAGCGACCATCGGTTCTTCGTCGTTCGGCTCGGCAAGCAACGCTTGACACGTTCGCAGTGCCGTTAGAGGGTCCCCCAACTGCCGGTCAGCCTTTGCGATCATCCGCCGGCAGTCGCGCTCGTAGACGTAGAACCCAGTCTTGGCGAAGATGCGACGTGCCTCTTCGATCAACGTCTTACCGGCTTCGGAGTTGCCGCGCAGAAGCTCGAGATGTCCCAGGTTCGCGAGAGGCATCGCTGCCAGATACTCACTCCCAGCTTTTCGAGCGAGCTTGAGTGACCGCTCATAAATGCTTGCGGCTTCATCCCACGTACGCTTCTCAATGAGAGCATTGCCAAGCGCGAGCAGGTTTCGGGCCCCGCTGCCCACGTCGTCAAGTGTGCGAAGCGTGTCGAGGTTCTCGCGGAGGATGGTCTCAGCTCGGTCGAAATCGGATCGGCGATGCGCTTCTAGCGCGAGTTGTAGGCGCGTTTCGCAAAGGTAGTCGAGGTCGTCGGCCTCGGTGAACAGGGTGACGGCCTGCTCGTTGAGTGCTTGAGACTTCTTGTAGTCGCCCTGACGCCAAGCCAAACGTGCCTGACGCGACCAAAGCAAGCCCCGCAGGTTCTTGGAGAGTACGGCGTCGTGCTGAGCAAGCGCTTCGAGTAATCCTGCGCCCTCACGCAGCCGCCCTGAGGCATCCCAATAGAGGGCAAGATCGGCACCGAGTTGAGCGGCCTCTTCGAATCGCTGGGCTTCGATGAGGTAGCGCAATGCGGCTACACAGTTCGCGTGGTCGTCGGTGATCAAGGGTAACCCCGTCATGTTGTCTCGCCGAATCGCGCGAGACACCAATGCGGCATAGTATTCGGCGTGCGCATTGCTGGCCTCGGCCAGGGTGTCGTGAGTCATCTGATCCCGGCAAAATGCCCGGACGGTTTCGAGCATGTCAAACCTAACCTGCTGCTCGTCGGCCGAAGGCGAGACGAGCCCTAGTTCCTCGGCGACCCGCATCAGCTCAAAGGTGTCAACGCCTACGCAGACTTGCGCGGCAGCGCCGTGATCCCAACCACCCACGAACACGCTCAGCCGCGCAAAGCCATCTCGGAGCGAATCGGGGAGCATCTGAAAGCTCCCATCCACGACCGCCCGCATCGAGCGATGACGTCGGGCAATGTCCTTTCGACGGCTGGTGAGGCGGTCGTAGTGCGTCGTGATCTGTTCGACCATCTGGCTAGGTGTCAGCGTGCGGGCCCAGCTAGCGGCAAGCTCGAGGGCTAATGGGACCCCCTCCAGTCGTGCGCAGAGCTCGCCAATAGCTTCAGCAGTGCGTTCGGTGAGTTGGAAGTCTTGGCGCGCGGTTTGAGCCCGGTCAACAAACAGGGCGACAGAAGGGTTGGAGGCCAACTCGTTTAGGCCGTGCGCAGTAGTAGGAACGGGAAGCGGCCGAAGTGAAACCACGTGTTCGCCTTCAAGGTCAAGGGGTTGACGGCTTGTGGCAAGGATGTATAGCTCGGGACACCGTCGAAGGAGTTCCGAGGTCGATGCGAGTTCCGCATCGGATACGCCTTCGACATTGTCAAGGACCAGCAGAGACGGTCGGCCCTCCATCCATCGCTCAATCGCTACCATAGGGTCGTCAAACGGGGCATGGCCGAGTGCATGGGCGATGACCTGTAGGACCGGTTCTTGGTTGCCGTGATCTGCCATGCTGGCAAAGGCGACTCTTCCTCCAAAGCGTTCGGCCGCGTTCCAGGCGGCCTCAACGGCGAGCCGTGTTTTGCCGATGCCCCCAAAACCGCAAAGCGTGACTAATCGGGCTTGACTCAGCAGCGCGTCGATAGTCCCCAACTCAGCCTCGCGCCCCCATAGCCGCGTCAATTATCGCGGCATGGCGCGTGACTCGACAACGACCCGCTCATGCGAAGTTGCCGGAGCGACCGAGACTGGTGCGTGAACCTCAAGCTCGGGTTCCTCAGAGTGAAGCGTGGCGAGGGCCTCGTCGCGCAATCTCTCGGCTCGCTCCGAAGGAATCTCCTCGTCTAGGGCCAGGGCTCGTGCTAGTTCGTGATACTGCGCCAAAGCGGAGCGCGGCCGGCCGGCCGCCAAGTAGAGCCGCATGAGGGCGCGGTGGGCCCGTTCGTCAGAAGGATCGATGGCGAGCCGCCGGATGGCGACTTCGATGGCTTCGGAGATGCGGCCGCTCTGCGCGTAGGATCGGATCAGTCGTGTTAGGGCGTCGTAGTACAGGTCGCTTAGCCTCACCCGCTCCAGTAGCACCCAGTCGAGATAGTAACCGTCGAGAAACTCACCCTGATACAGATCGACGGCATGTCGGAGCGCGGTAACGGCCGCAGTCTCTTCGGATTCGGCGAGCTTGAGCGAAGCTTCGAACTCAGCGATATCTGTGGTCACGGTCGCGTAGTTGACTTGAAGCGAGAGGTGATCAGCCTGCAACACAAAGCCGGGCTCACTTCCGGGTGGGTGAAGCTGTCGGCGCAGGGACGAGATGGCCTGGTTGAGGCGATTTCGAATCGCTCCGGGGTCACCGTCGGGCCAAAGCAACTCGGCCATCGTTTCGCGGGGAAAGCTCTTTCCCGCGTGTAACGCAAGATAAGCGAGCAACGCGCCCGTCTTCTGAGTTTGGAAGCGCGTGATGACCCGATCGCCGAGTCGCACGCGCAATCCGCCCAGCATCTCAATTCGGCATGGCGGATTCATCAGTTAAGATTATGAATGCGAACGCGCAACTTGGTTTAGGGCCCCTTTAGATGCGAAGTTCGATAATCGGTGAACCTATGGCGAAACGACTTTGGATATTGGTCGGCTTGGTGGCCGCCCTTGTGATCGCGGGATGCGGGTCGCGCGGAGATAACTCCGGCTCGACGAGCGGCGGGACAAGCCCGACGACCGAGAAGGTGAAGATCGGCTTCTTGGTCAAGTCCGCGACGGAACCCTGGTTCCAAACCGAGTGGAAATTTGCTGATGAAGCCGCCGCGAAGCATGGCTTTGAACTCATCAAGCAAGAAGTTAAGGACGCCGAAAAGGTGTCGTCGGCTCTTGATGAGCTCGCTGTGAAAGGCGCGAAAGGCGTCATCATTTGCACCCCTGACCCCAAGCTCGGCACGATGATCGTTGAAAAGTGCAAAGAGAAGAATCTCAAGCTGATGACCGTCGACGATCGGCTTGAAGGTCCCGATGGCCAGCCGCTAACCGATGTCCCGCACGTCGGCATCTCGGCGCGTGACATCGGCAAAGCGGTGGGGCAGGCCCTCGTGGATGAGATCACTAAGCGCGGATGGAACATGGCCGAGGTGGGCGCGATCGGCGTCACGCTCGATACGCTTCAAACGGCCCGCGAGCGCACCGAAGGAGCCATGGAAGTGTTGACCGCCAACGGATTCGACAAGAACCGAATCTGGAAGGCCCCGTGGCGAAACGCGGCGAGTGCCGACATTCCCAACGCTCTCGACGCCGCCAACATTGTCCTCACGCAACAACAGCAGGTCAAGTATTGGGTGGGCTTCAGCTCCAACGACGACGGCGTGTTAGGGATCGTGCGCGCCACCGAGCAGCGCGGCATCAAGGCCGAGAACGTAATTGGCGTCGGAATCAACGGGACATCGGGCGTTGACGATCTCAAGAAAACACCCGCGACCGGATTCTTCGCCTCGATTCTCCTGAGCCCGCGCAAGCACGGCTACGACACTGCAGAGATGATGTTCAAGTGGGTGAGCGAAGGCGTCGAACCGCCGAAGGAAACGTGGACCAGCGGCACGCTGATCACGCGCGAGAACTTCGAAGCGGAGATGAAGAAGGAAGGGCTCTAAGCCCCGATGCCGCTCGAGTTTCGCGGAATCGGCAAGGAGTTTCCCGGTGTCCGGGCCCTTGAGGACGTTTCTTTCACCGTTGGTGAGGGAAGCGTCCATGCCCTGATGGGCGAGAACGGCGCGGGCAAATCTACGCTGCTCAAGATTCTGAGCGGCGCCTATCGCTCAGATTCGGGTTCGATCGTGTTGAACGGTGAGACCCTGTCCTTTGCGTCGCCGGTCGCCGCGCTGGAGTCAGGCATTGCCGTCATCTACCAGGAACTTCACCTCGTCCCGGAGATGACGGTCGCTGAGAATCTGTTCCTCGGGCACTACCCGGCGGCGGCGGGCTGGATTCGTCGCGGTGATCTCCGCCAGCGCGCGCTGGAGATCATCGGCCGGATCGGCGAGAACATCGACCCCGACGTAAAGGTGGTTTCGTTGTCGCTCGCTCAGCGGCAAATGGTGGAAATCGGCAAAGCGTTGTCGCGCGATGCGCAAGTGATCGCGTTCGACGAGCCGACCAGCTCGCTGAGTGCCCGCGAGGTCGAACGGCTGTTCGAAATCATCGCCGACCTCAAAGCGCAAGGCAAGATCATCCTCTATGTTTCGCACCGGATGGACGAGATCTTTCGCGTCTGCGACGCCCTGACGGTGCTTCGTGATGGCAAGCACGTGCAGACGTTCGAGTCGCTTGAGGGGGTGGCCCCTGGGGTGATCGTTGAGCGTATGGTCGGTCGCGAGATTGAGGATATCTGGGGCTATCGCCCGCGAGAGCATGGCGAAACGGCGCTGGAGGCACTTGGCATCACGGGACCCGGTTTGAATGGGCCTCAATCAGTTTCGGTTCGCAAGGGCGAGATTGTGGGCATCTTTGGCCTCGTGGGCGCCGGGCGAACTGAGCTCCTGAAGGCGATCTATCGGGCAAGCGCGGGCAGCGGCGGGGAAGTACGGGTCGACGGTCAACCCGTTCGAATCAGGCATCCTCGGGAGTCCATCGCGGCGGGCATCATGCTCTGCCCCGAGGACCGGAAGAAGGAAGGCATCGTTGGATTGCGCTCGGTGCTTGAGAACACGAATCTGAGTGCCCGCCGTAACCACGCCAAACTAGGCGTGGTCATCGACGAGCGCTGGGAACGCGAGAACGCGCAGCATCAAGTAGATCGACTCCGCGTGCGAACTCCGCACCTGCAACAACCCATCGGCTTGCTGTCCGGGGGGAATCAGCAAAAGGTGATTCTCGGGCGATGGTTGAGCGAGACCGTGCGTGTGTTGCTTCTCGATGAACCCACGCGGGGGATCGATGTTGGCGCAAAGCGTGAGATTTACGAACTGATCTACGCCCTGGCCGAGTCGGGCGTGGGCGTGCTCATGGTGAGCAGCGAACTTCCCGAGGTGCTCGGAGTGAGCGACCGGATTCTTGTGATGCGTCAAGGCAAGTTGGTCGCGGAACTGGATCGAGGCGAAGCTACCGAAGCTTCCGTCTTGAGTCTCGCGTTGCCGGTGGGCGAGGAAGCGGCGTGAGTCGGCTTTGGCAATCGGCGGGCATGTTGCTCGTGTTGGCGCTGTTGCTGGTCTTGAGTGTGGCGTTCGTGCCGAACTTCACCAAGTGGGACAACATCAAGGGGCTCCTGCTCGCGGTCTCGTTGGTCGGGATGATCTCTTGCACCATGCTGTTCTGTTTGGCGGGCGGTGACTTTGACCTGTCGGTGGGTTCGACCGTGGCGCTTGCCGGGGTGCTTGCCGCCTTGACCATCAACAAGTACGGCAACGCGCCGCTCGCGCTGATGATTCCGATCGCGGCAGGGGCCTTGATTGGCACGGTCAACGGGTTCGTGATCGCCCGAATTGGCATCAATGCCCTGATCACCACGCTGGCCACGATGCAGATCGTCCGAGGCGCGGCCTACCTAGCCTCGAATGGTTCGTCCATCGGTGTCTTTGATCGGGGCCTAACGGGTATGGCGACGTGGTCGTGGTTGGGCGTCCAGGCGTCGGTTTACTACATGATCGCACTGTTTGTGGTCTTTGGGTTCCTGCTCAATCGGACGGTGTTCGGCCGAAGCACGCTGGCCATCGGAGGTAACGCGGAGGCGGCGCGGTTGGCGGGCCTTCCAGTGGTCCGCACGAAGGTGCTGATCTTTATGCTCCAGGGTGCGGTGGCGGCGTTTGCGGGCGTGATCCTGGCCGCTCGCGTTTCGTCGGGCAACCCGGATACGGCGAAGGGCTTGGAGCTACAAGTGATTTCGAGTTGCGTGCTTGGTGGCGTTTCACTGACGGGCGGCATCGGCACGATCAGCGGCATGATCGTCGGTGTGCTAATTATGGGTGTGGTCCAAAATGCGATGAGCCTGCTCAACATCGACGCGTTTTGGCAACTGGTGGCGAGTGGTGTGGTGTTGCTGGCGGCGGTGATGCTTGATCGGTTGAAGACACGGAAGGTGTAGACCTGCAGAAAGTGCTGCACACTAGATGAGGGCACCGGTGGGTTCGTCCCGGTGCAAGTTTGCGAGCCCTGACAAAGTTGAGAAGCAGATTGACGTGGCTTGCGTCTGTGAGCGTCGCACAAGCCCTCACGCGCCTCGTGCCGCTAAACGGCGTCCAAAGCCTGCTCGAGGTCCCAGATCAAGTCCTCGGCGGCCTCAACCCCCACCGAAAGCCGGATCAAGCTCTCGGAGATTCCAAGCTCCTCCCGCTCGGCGAGAGGCACATCGACGTGAGTCATCGTTGCTGGATGCTCGGCCAGCGATTCCGTGCCCCCGAGGCTCACGGCCAAGGACACCAGCTTCAGCGCATTCAAACACCGGAAGGCTCCCGCCTCGCCGCCCACAACCTCAAACGAGATCATCGAGCCCGCGCACGAGCACTGCTTCCGGAACAGCATCTCCGACCGCGAGCCGGGCTCTTGGAATCCGAGATAGCGCACTTGCGTCACCTTTGGATGCGCTTGCAGGAACTCCGCGACACGCCGAGCCGTGGCCTGCATTTGGTCAGTGCGCACCTTGAGCGTTTCTAACGAGCGCATGAGCAGCCAACCGGTCCACGGCCCCGCCATGTTGCCCAGGAAGGTGCGAAGCGTCTTGATCCGGCGCATGAGATCGGCTGGACCGGCAATCGATCCCGCGATCACGTCGCTATGCCCGCCGATGAACTTGGTCGCTGAGTACACGTTGAGGTCGATGCCAAACTCCAACGGGTTTTGCCACATCGGCCCCATGTAAGTGTTGTCGCACACGGAAACGACGCGGCGATCCTCCCGGCTGAGCGAATTTGCGAGCTGCGCGACCATCTCAAGGTCAATCAGGTGGTTGGTGGGGTTTGCTGGAGTTTCGATGTAGATGAGGGCAACCCGATCTTCACGTCCTGCGATGCGTTCGCGCACGGCGGAACCGTCGTCCTCGGGCATGAAACCGATCGTCTCCACGCCGAGCTGTGGCAGAAAGGTGTGGATGAAGTGGTGAGTGCCGCCGTAGAGCGGCTTGCTGTGGAGCAGAATGTCGCCGGGGCGCAAAAACTCCAGCAGGATCGTGCTGATCGCGGCAATCCCGCTTTCGAACACGGCGCAGTCGTCGGCTTTGTCCCACAGCGCCAGTCGATTTTCAAGGATTTCCAAATCAGGATTGTTGAGGCGGCTATAGATCAAACCCAACTGCTCGCCGGGAGCTTGGTCTCGCAGTCCGTAGGCGACCTCAAAGAATGCCTTGCCCTCTTCGGCGCTGCGGAACACAAAGGTCGACGTCTGGAAGATCGGGCACTTGAGCGCACCCTCGGAGAGCTCGGGCCGGTAGCCGTACGACATCATGAGGCTCTCAGGGCGCATCTGGCCGATTGGGATATCTTTTGCCATGCATCTATTCTGACTCAGGTTATTCGTGATTTGTTAGCCATTGCGAACTATTATTCATCAGTTTAGTGCGGCTGCGGTGGTGTCTCCTCGCTCTGTGATGAGTCCACTAAACGAACTGACCCTTCCAACCGTTATTCTAAGTAGACAAACATGCGAGGAGTGGCACCAACCCTTGACACGGCTGAGTCCGTGCGGCCCGCCAGCGGCAATGAGTAGCCCTCCCACGACCCTCGGCAAGTATCAGATCATCCGCGAAATCGCGCGGTCGAATGACATCGTATACGAGGCTTACGATCCGATCATGGATCGGCGAGTTGCTCTCAAAGAACTCAACATGCCGTCCGGGGCGACCGATCAGCAGCGCCAGGATCGGATCGAGCGTTTTGAGCGCGAGTGCCGGGCGGGCGGTCGATTGGCTCACCCGAATATCATGACCATCTATGAGTTCGGGCAGGACGGCTCGCGCTACTTCATGGCGATGGAGTATCTCGATGGCAACACCCTCCGCCACGAGATTGACACGAATGGAGCGCTCCCCCAAGAACGAGCGATCGACATCGCGCTCGCCATTCTCAAGGGACTCCAGCATGCTCACGATAATGGAGTTGTTCATCGCGATATCAAACCGGACAACATTCAGCTCACGACGAGTGGTGTCAAGATCACTGATTTCGGCATCGCCCGTTTGACCTTCCAGCCGAACCTCACGATGGACGGACAGGTTTTCGGTACGCCGAGCTACATGTCGCCGGAGCAGGTGCGAGGAGGCGACATCGACGCCCGAAGCGACGTGTTTAGCGTGGGCATTTTGCTTCATGAGATGATCACGGGTCAAAAGCCGTTCACGGGCGACTCGGTGATCACGATCACCTACGCAATCCTAAATCACGCGGCGTCGCCAGCCAGCCAAGCAAGCTATAGCGTACAACGCGTGATCGAGCAGGCGCTGGAGAAGTCGGCAGCCTTGCGGTTCAGCTCTGCTCAGGAGATGGCGGAGGCGCTTCAGCGTGCCGAGAACGAGGCCGCCAGCGGCTCGTTCGGGCCGCCCATGGCGAATCCTTACATGACGCCTGTGCCCGGCAGTGCTATTCCAACGCTGAGCTCACCCTACGGGGGCACGACGACTTCCACGCCGGCACCGCCCCCTGTGTATCCTTACAACCCGTATCAGCCGGGACCCCACCAAACCGGTCCCGTCCCGCCCGCAGGGTTTCCTCATCCGCTTCCGAACTACTACCCGCCGCCGCCGCGGAAGCCCTTGCTTTCACCCGACCAGGAGGCGCTCCTCAAGCGGATCGGCGTGATCACGGTGGTGCTCGCGACCTTCTTTGCGGTCGTCATCCTGTCGATCTTCTACTTCACGGGTGCCCTAACGCCGAAGCCCGCTTCGGGTTCGCCCTCAGTTATGCCGTCGGGGGTTCCGATCCCCGCCGCGTTACCCGAGTCCCAGCAAGACTCGGGCATCGCCGCGACCCAGCGTGGACAGGGCTTGGACCTGATGGCGCGGGCCAGCACTGCACCAGAACCGCTGGCGCGGGAAGCCCTATGGGAATCTGCTGCAGGTCTTCTAAATTCTGCGGCGTCTGGCGAACCAGATGGCCGACTTGTCCGGTCTGATAAGGAGAGAGCGGCACTTTGCTACCGATATATCTATGAGTCCCAATGGGAGCGAGGTATACGCGGAAGCGGGTTACGTGAGTGGATTTTTCGAGCGGCGGCGGTTGCGCCGAACGGCACGGAAGTTGCAGGTTGGGCAGAGCAAGCAAAGGCCCAGATACGGTGAGGAATGTGATGGAGAGAGCTGGCCTCGATTTCTTGGGGCGATTAGGGGTAAGCGTGGCGGTCTTAGGGTCGGCGCTCGTGCTTGCCTCAGTGTCGGTTAGTTCAGCCGTCACATTGCTGAATCGGCAGGAGGCCGTTGCCGATGATCGCGATCTTCGCCAGAAGCTCGCCGACCAGAACGATGTTTTCACTCCCATCGAGGTTCGGATTCAGAACCGAGAGCAACTCGTGGCGCAGTTGCGTGATCCGGTGGCGATTGAAGTTGAGCGCAAGCGAATCGCCCCCCTGTACAACGAGCTCGGCAAGAAGAGCTTCGATCTTGGCCAGTTTGCGCGTGCAGAAGAGTCTTACCAACGAAGTTTGTCGCTTGATCCCGAGAATCCGGTAACACTTGGAAGCCTCGCGGGACTTTATGCGTCCGCTGCCGTCCGCCAATCGGAAGCCCGTCAGCGATTAACACTGCTCCGTAACGCGAGTAGCTACTTCCAAACTGCGAGAAGGGTTGAGAACAATCCAACGCGGCGACGACAGTATGAGACTCGGGCCGCTTCGTCGCTTTTCTCAGTCGCTACCGAACTTCGACGATCCGGCCTCAACTCTGAGGCCGTGCGTGAACTCCAGCGGGCGCGAACCCTTGCGCCGACGGACAGCCCTTTGGCGCAACAGATCGACCAAATGCTGACCACAATCGCGCGTCCGTAACCCGTGAGCCCTACCTAAATGTTGAAGCCCCCGCCTTTCGGTCGGGGGCTATTGGGGTTTCCCGGAGAGGGAAGGAGGATATGCGTCACCCTATTCAACGAATGAGATTCGCTAGCGGTTCCCTCATTTTTAGCTGAGGGTCAAAGGACCCAACTTGCTCACTCCTTGATGGCGACATACATGGCCTCGACTTCGTCGAGTTTCACCGGCCGCCGACCCCACTCGCCCGCCGTACCGCCCCAAACGGCTTCGACCGTGAATCCAACATGCCGAAGTAGAGCAACCATTTCCGGCGGTATGAGGAGGCGCTCTCGAATCTGCATTGTTCGTTTCCCTTCCGGGAGCTCCCATTCGTCTTCGTAGATTGATAGCATGTTCGCCGGGTCGAACCGTCCGGCCTGAACCATCTCGTCGGTCATCTGGCGGATGACCGCGTAGCCGTTCATGGCCGTCATGACGAATCGACCGTTCGGTCGCAAGGCCGTGTAGATTCTTCGCAGAACGTTCAGGTCGTGGGTTACCGGGTCTTCGTCTGGATCAGCCAAGCCAACCGCGCCCTCGCATAGGCAGATGGCTGCATCGTAGAGTTGGTCCGCCTCCCAGGTCGCGGCATCTGCGTGGACCCACTCGACCGTCACGCCGGCTTGTGCCGCCGCCTTGCAAGCCTCGTCGAGCATGCCCAAGCTCAGATCGACGCCCGTGACTTCAAATCCGCGCTGCGCGAGCAAGACGGCATGACGGCCCGTGCCGCAGCCCATATCAAGGATCCGACTGCCGCGGGGAAGTTGGAGCAACTCAAGCAGGAACTCCACCTCGGCGCGGGTGTTCGCCGTGAACGGGTTCTGCATGTAGTGGGGAGCATGCTGATCGAAAAACTGCTGCCACACGCGGGGGCGATCACTCATCGGGGGAATTGTGGACGTTGATGGTGGGTGCCTGCTCGTCGATGATCTCGGCTCCCCGACAACGCGAGCGCAACTCGGCGAGCACGCTCGTGCCTTGCTCCGAGATATCCGGAACGGTCCACTTGAACCCGTCTTGGGTTTCCAGTCGCAACTGATACTGCGCAGGGACCTTGCCTGGAACCCGTTGGCGGTGCAAGCGGCTGATGTTCGAATATTGGACAACCTTGGCCCCAAACATGGAGCGCATCACGAACTCATAGGGGGTGAAGCGAACCTCGAAGGTCCAGAGCCAAGCTACGACCAGTCCGAGACTCGCCAGAGCCAACGTTAGGACCCCGGCGGCGATCCAGGCCTCCTGAGGCTTCTGCGAAAAGACATACGCGACGATTCCCGCAAACAGCAGCCCATCCAGCACGAAAACGCCCGCCAGGATAAACCGCTCCTTGCGCCGAAACACGAGATCGCTATCCGTCGGTGTGAACTCGACCATCTGAAAAGTCCCTACGGATCAGCGGTTGCTCAGGATTCGTCGTCTTTCATGCTGGACTCGAAGAGCTTCCTAAGCCGCTCGCGTTCGTCTCGTTCGCGCTCGCGCCGCTTAACGTCGTCGAAGTAGTCATCACGCGGGGCTTTGATGCCGCGCGGTCCGGTGGGTGGGGTCACCGTGCGGACGGGAAGGCCATAGCTCAAAAAAGGAAGTTTGTTCGCGGCAAACGCCCAGGCAAAACCCAGCGGCAATATTGCCGCGATGCCGTTGACGACCGGTTTGAACGTCACAAACGCCAAGGCCGCGCCGATCAGCCCCAACCACCGCCCCTCCATGTCGAGCATAAAAAACATTCGCATGGGCGTTCGCGGATATCGGGTTGCCCAGGTCACCATCATCGATCCGGCCAGCACCCAGCTTCCGGCCAGCAACGCATGTTGTTGGGTTAGGCCCGACGCCAGATGGGCTCCGATCGTTGACAGCAATGCGACAATGACCACGTAGATCACAGATTTGCCGACGCCAGTATCGGACTCCAGCGAGCGCGCGACCCACCAAAGGCTGATCACCGAGAGCAACGCCCCGATCACGTCGTTGCCAAACAGATGCAACAGAACGGCCAGTGGCATGATCGCTCCGGTGTTGTAGGCGAGAGCCCCGGAAATCGAAGGCGCGGCCATCACCACGACCATCCCAGCCAAGATCAAAGCACACAATGCCTTGGTGAACGGATATCCTCGGCCCATAAGCGTGATGGTACCGCCGTCCACGGTGTAGGATATGAACATGGATCCGAACAAGACGATCGCTACGGGCTTCGACCCCAACCGCACCGCCGCGATGGGCATGGACCCGAATCGCACGGCCGCGATGGGTGCCTTCGATCCCGCAACGCCGATGACGGTGCCGACTCGGGCGCTGTCGGCGTCGATCTTGCCGGGTCGCGAAGCCACGATGGCGAACGGGCCCGCGCGCGAGCAGTTCCTGTTGGAGCTCACGGCGGCGAACATCGCGGGTGGCTCAGGCGGGCGTACGCCCCTCAATGTGTGCCTCGTGATCGACCGATCGGGCTCAATGGAGGGTGCGCCGCTGGAGTACGCGAAGTCGGCGTGCTCCTACGTTGTCGACTTGCTCTCACCCGACGACGTGCTCAGTATTGTCACGTTTGAGGAAGTGGTCGACTTGCTCATGGCGCCCCAGCGGGTGACCAATCGGCAAGCGATCAAGGATGGCATTTCGCGGCTTACGGTCGGCAACACGACCGACCTCTACGGCGGGATGGCGCTTGCCGCCCAGCAACTGGGCAGCTATGCCGAGTCAAATCGCGCGACAAGAATGCTGGTTTTGAGCGATGGCGACCCCACGACCGGCATCAAGGATTTCTCCGCCCTAACGGCGTTTGCGTCCGAGATCAAGACCCGCGGCATCACGGTGACGTTCCTCGGTTTCGGCCCCGACTATAACGAGGAACTGCTTGCGGGAATGGCCAAACGCGCCGGCGGCAACTACTACTTCGTGCCCCGCCCCGAGCTTCTGCCCGAGATCTTCCGAACCGAGCTCGAAAAGCTGATGACGGTAGCGGCGCGGAATCTCAACCTCAAGCTACGGCTGGCGCGTTGGGTTAACCTTCGCTCTCACAACGCAGGCACCGATCGTGAGGTCACGATCCCACTGGCCGACCTCGAGCGCGGCGCGACGCTCGACCAAGTGTTCGATCTTGAGTTCCCCAATCACCCGCTCGGATGGTATCGGGTCGCCGAAGGCACGCTCACGTATGACGACTCGGTCACCGGTCGGAACGAGTTGATTCCGCTTGACTTCCTGATTGAGTTCACCGCCGATTCAGCTCGCTACTCCGCCCCGCAGAACCCCAAAGTCAAGAGCGCGGGCGATCTGGCATTGGCCTCGCGGGTCGTCGAGAAGACCATCATGGGTCTCAAAACGCACCAGCTAACGGCGGCGATGGCGGTGAGCGAACTGCAAAAGACCCAGGCGCTCTTGCTGAATGAGGGCCGCACTCAGGAGGCGCATGAGGTCACGATGGCCTTGCGCGCGATCCAAAGCGGCGATGCGGGGACGGCTGAAAAGACGCTGATGGGCACGATGCTGCATCTGGATCAGGGCAAGCATTGAGATTTCAGATTTTTTCAGATTTCAGATTGGGGAAACGGAAAGAGCTCCCTTCCTCAACTGAAATCTGCAACCTGAAATCTGAAATGATTCCAATCTGAAATCCTAACGCTCGCCCTCGAACTTGCCGATAACTACACCAACCATGGTGCGTAGCGGAGTTGACAGTTCGACCCTGATGGTCACGGGGCGGTTGAGTATTCGGCCCGACCGTCGTGACGGTGCTTTATCGGCGGCGCTTGCGCTGGCCGAAGCCTCACGCTTGGAGCCCGGATGCATTGAGTTTCGGGTCCTCTGTGATGCGGCTGACCCGTATCTGCTCGTGTTCTTCGAGCAATGGAGCGGCGTCGACGCCATGACGCGCAACTTCCAGACGTACCACATGACCCAGTTCCGCGAGGCTGCGAAGGTGTTCGCGGTCGGCGAGCTTGAGGTCAAGCGTTTTGTGGTGATGCCGGTCGCGCCTGTTCAGAGCCAGATGGCGAGTTGAGGGGATGGCGCGGGATTGCTCGGATTTTTGAGGCGAATCGGAAAAGTCCTTTGGTAAATCGAAGAATGTGTTGTATCATGATGAATGAGAGCAAGAACGAGAACTGTCATGGCAGCACGTTGGATTTGGACCGCACTTCTGTTGGTGATCGCTAGCTTCGCAAACGCTGGGCACTGGGTAACGACGTTCCCGCAGGTCGGCGAGTGGGAGAGCGCTGGTCCAAGCAACGTCCGTTACTACAGTGGAGATTACGCCGTGGCGGGAAACACGACGTCTAAGACCATTGCCACCGGCGGTGCCATCTGGATGGGCTTCGCCTGGATCCCCACCGTTGGTGCGGGGGATGCCCAGTGCGACGGTGAGATTATCGCTACGCTCTCGTGGGCCCCAGCGAATGGAAACTCTGTTCTTGATCCTCCTCCCCCCGGAAGCCTTTGTCAAAGAAACTGCCTACGCTGCTTATGTGGGAACCTCTGGAGATTGCGACCCAGGATTCTCGGACAATCTGGTTCCCAACACGACCGGCCCCGACGAGAACGGATACTATGCCACACAGAAGTCGGCAGTGAAGTATCACGTGAAGAACAACCCAGGGGCGTCGTTCAACGTAACGTGCACTCCCTCTGCTGACGCTTCTGCACCGGGAATGCCGGGTGGTAGTGCGTCAGTTTCTTACAAAGTGGAAGCATGGGCGGTTAACATCGCGGTCGGCGGCACGACCGCAGATCCCAATGACCAAGACCGTCGCAAGATTCTGCCGGGCCAGAAGGTGACGGGCGTTGTTGTGTACGGCGATGATGCGCCGTTGACACCGGCACTCAACGAAACGTCCGACCCGCCCAAGCACGACACGACGTGGACGATCAGCGGCTGTAGTCCATTTCTTGACTACGTTGTTGCCTCGGGAAATGCATCGGGCACACTGACGCCGTACACTTCGCAGCAAGGGGCGACGGGATGGGCATTTTGGGCCAAGCCGGGCACGGGGAAAGTAGCTTGCACGCATAAGATGAAGTTGACCGAAGGACCGCAAACCGTCTTTGAAGTGGACCTGGAGAAGACCGTGCCGGTTGTTGACCTGCATGAGGTAATTGCCTCAGGAGAGGCAATCAGCGTAGGCGCGAAGTGCTTCGTTGATGCGACGCACCGATGGTTGCAGTTTAGCAAGATGTGGTTTCAGGGCGCATTGAGGACTCCCGAAATGTTTTGGGTTGGGCAAGATAAGGGTTCTTGGGTATACGCTCAGTTGGTTCTATCCACCGATAGACACTATTGGGTAAATGGGACAAAGGCTGTTTTACCGCCTGCTTTCTCCACTCCTCCTCGGCTTGACAACAGTTTCCCATACCCAGAAACGAGCTCAACGGTTGCAAGTGGCACCCCACAGGAAGCATTCGACGCTCCTGGATTTGGAATCGACAAGAACCTTCAGGGTCTCCAAACGCTTTACATGAAGGATGCGTTCAGAATGTACTGGATGTACCTGCCGCCAAACGTGTCAGGCTCAGAAGTTAGATATGTTCCGATCGCAAGCTGCGACTGGAGAGTGGGTCTGTCTGCTTCTTCGGCACTCTGGATTCCTGATGGTGAGATAGACTTGGGTGGGAACCCGCCGAACATTGTTACGTCCGTCGTAGAGGCAGTGGAACTCTGGATCAAGCCTCACCCCGAGTGGACTCAGATTGTGGTGAACCAATGAAAGAGATGTCTTTCGCAAAGTATGCAGCATTGCTGATTGTGATCTTGTCGGCATACACCGCAACTGCTCAGGATGTGAAGGTGGGCGGTAAGAACGTTGATGGCACATCAGATGCTTCCATAAAGGCTCCTGTGGAAGCGCAAGAGAGAGCTCAAGCGCTATTAGCGGCTGGGTTTATCAAGGAGGCCAATGTTGTTGTGCAGCACTACCGATCTCAGTTTCCGCTTGACTACACGTTTAGAAAGTTAGCCTTTGATGTCGCTTTTCTGCAACGCAGGTACGAGGAGATTCCTGCCATTTTGGAGGTAAGCGTAGAAGTTGTTGAGCAGTATAGAATACACAGTGTTCTCTTCAACTCCTCAACGGCTATGCTGGCAATCGCGGCAGTTGAGTTTTCAGGAGTTAAGACAGGTCGTGACCGAGACACACTTGAGAAATTGATCCTTGAGACTGCTAATGCCCAGCGGTCGAGTCTTCCCTTTGGAATAGTGGATGATGATGGGATTCACCTTGATAAGCAAGTTTTGGCGTTGCTCTTAGTGCATCAGCGATATGGGCGAAATGGTAAACTCCTGTTCGAGCGAGCTGCCAAGCTTGCGCCCAACGACACGTTTATCTTGGAACTCAAGGCGAAGCACTTGATTGACGATGGCGAGGAAGCTCAAGCCGTGGAGATGTACAAGAAGGCGATCAAGGCCAAGGCTTCTGAGGAGAGAGTCAAACATCTGAAGAAGGCGCTCGCGGAAACCGAAAAGCTGGCCGAGTGGCGCAAGGTCATCGGCCCACGGACGGATAAGAAGGACGGCGGGTAGTCGTTCCGCCGTCAGCGAGGCAAACCCCTCCCCGGTTCGCTAACGCTCACCGACCCTCCCCTGCAAGCAAGGGTGAGTTCCTTGCTACCCAATCTGAGCCTGCCGCCCGCCGGTACGATGCAACCGGCGACTACGCGTCTTCGGCCACAATGCGCTGGATATCCGCCCACGCGCTCTGCAGGTCCGCCGTCAGCGGGATCTGGGCGCGCGCAATCGCGATCTGATCGAGGTCGATCGTCGCTAGCGACAACTGATCCTCCAGCAGTGGCGCTTCCACCAGAACTTGCCCGAACGGGCTCACGACCGAGCTACCGCCGACAAATCCTTTGCCGCCCTCAAAGCCGCACAGCTGAGCATTCACGCAGTACACGCCATGCTCGTCGCACACCGCCCGCAACATCCGCCCGTAGCGCTCCAGATTCCCCACCGACTCGCCTTGGAATCCCCGCGCGGGTGAGGCCGACGGGATCAGCATCACCTGCGCCCCCCGCACCGCACACAACGACGGCAGTATCGAGTGCCACACATCCTCGCAGATGAGCACGCCCATCCGCCCGAGGCGCGTATCGAACACCCCCAACTCATGCCCGCGCGCTACGAATCGCTCCTCGTCGAAGACACCGTACGTCGGCAAGAAGAACTTGCGATAAACGTGTACGAGTCGGGGTTCGCTGCCGAGCTCAAGGTACGCCGCCGAGTTGTAGAGGTGGTCGC
>CAZPHD010000013.1:0-62619 GCA_964586225.1 uncultured Fimbriimonadaceae bacterium | reverse complement strand
AGTCCGCGTGCCGATCACACAGCACGATCCGGTGCTCCCCCTCTCCTCGAAGGGCCATCGTCTTCGAGGGGAGGGGGTCGGGGGGTGGGGAGAGGAACGGCCGCACGATGCGTTCGATGTGTTGGGCGCGATCCGCGAGGAACAAGAACACCTCGGCGAGCGGGTGGATATCGCCGCCCTCGAGCAGAATCTTGCGAACGGCCCGACCGACCTCGCCTGCGCCCGGCTCGCGGGTGGTCAGCACGTCAAAACCTTCGCTACGCAACTGGTCCGCAACGGCCCCAATGACCGTGGTCTTGCCGGCGCCCTCCGGGCCCTCAAAGGTGATGAACACGTCTTATTGTGGCCACACCGTAAAATGAGCCGTATGAGTGAGCGCCTGACCGACCTAGCCAAAGCTGCGGCGGGATGTCGGGCCTGTGCGCTCGCCGAGCGGCGACGAAATGTGGTGTTTGGTGAAGGGAATCCGGCCTCGCCGCTGGTGCTGGTGGGCGAGGGGCCGGGCGATAACGAGGACGCGACGGGGCGGCCCTTTGTGGGCCGGGCGGGGCAGATGCTCGATCGTGCGTTGCTGGATAACGGTCTAACGCGAGAGCATGTGTACATCTGCAACACGGTGAAGTGCCGCGCCGCCGATTGGAGCACGGGCAAACCGCAGAACCGCGCCCCTTTGCCCGAAGAGGTGACGGCCTGTCGGCAGTGGCTGGTGCCGCAACTCGCGGCGATTGCGCCGAAGGTGATCTTGTGCGTGGGTGCGCCGAGTGCGAAGAACTTGATCAAGAAGGACTTCAAGATCACGGTCGAGCGGGGGCGCTACTTCCCGTGCGAGTTTGCGAAGACCGCGATCGCCACATTGCATCCCGCGTACATCATGCGGAATCAAACGGCGTCGAACGATGGGGGGTATTCGTTGCTGGTGGCGGATATCGCAAAGGCGTGGGAAGCCGCGCAAAGGTTGGCTGCCAAACACTGAGGAGCAGCTAGACTGAGATCGCGCGCCTGAATTGCTCGGTCCCCCGCACGTTGTCAAAGTCAGCATCGATCATGGCGGAAGCAATTTTCGCCGGATCCATCTGGATCGCAGATCGCAGACGACGTTCCATCATGTCCAGTTCACCGGCCAGAGCGTAAGTGCAGGCTGAGTTGAAGTGAGCCGTTGCCCGCTGCTCTGTGGGAGTATCGGACATATTGATGACCTGATCGTAGCAGGCGATCGCGTCGTCGCTTCGGCCCTGCTCGCCCAGGGTCACGCCCTTGTTGTTGAGAGCCTTCGCCCGCTGATCGGGGGGTGAGTCGTGCATGTTGATGACGAGATCGTAGCAGAGGATCTCGTCGTCACTTTGGCCTAGCAGACCGAGTATTGCGCCCTTGTTGTTGAGGGCCATAGCCCGCTGCTCTGCTGGGGCATCGGGCATACTGATGACCTGATCATAGCAAGCGATCGAGTCGTCACAGAGGCCTTGTCCGCCAAGGGTCACGCCCTTGTTGTTGAGAGCCTTCGCCTGTTGCTCGGCGGGGGCATCGCCCATGGATATGACGTGATCGTAACAAGCGATCGCGTCGTCACTACGGCACTGTTGACCGAGGATCACGCCCTTATTGTTGAGGGCCATAGCCCGAGGCTCGGCGGGGGCGGCGGCCATGTCAATGACCTGATCGTAGCAGGCAATCGCGTCGTCACTCCTTCCTTTCTGGCCGAGGATAACGCCCTTATTGTACAGGGCCTTCGCCCGAGGCTCAACTGGAGCCTCCGTCACCTTGATAACCTGATCGTAGCAGGCGATCGCGTCGTCACTACGGCCCTGCTCGCCAAGTGTCACGCCCTTATTGAACAGGATGCCTGAATAGAAACGAGCGTGACTCGTACGGGCTTGGGGGTCTGCTTGGATACCTCGCCAAAGCCAGTCTGCCTGCTCGTAGGCGGCGGGGTGTTGGCGGCAAACGCGTTCCAGGGCCGCCATCCACCAAGCACTGGTCCTAGCTTGACCGATAGCGAGGTTGGTCTGGCGTTTGAGCCTCGCTTCGTTGAACTCTTCCCCTAACGTAGTCATACCAACCATGATCCATGTGGATTCGCTCCCCTCGGGCAGGTGATCACGCAAGTGGGCTTGCGCCAGTTCGGGAAAGTTCTGTACAGCGCGGGCGGTGAACTCCCAAAGTTTGTGGTCATCTTGGTCCGTGGCATCCTTGACGAGGTGGTCGCGATAAGCGCTGAGGGTTTGGGCGAGCTGAGGTTGGCATTGTTTGACTTTCTGTGAAAGTAGGAAGAGCACAAACGCCTCACCGATGAGGTCAGGTTCGGCAGGGTGAACGTGGTGATCTCTCCACCGAGCGAAGAGAGAGAACATCCCTTCCAATGATTCGCTTGCAACCGTATTGATCGCGGCGCAGTCGAGTCCCTGTCCGCGTAGCGGCTCCAGTTCGCTCAGTGCTTGGCAGGTCGTGGCTCCACCCATCGTTGCGGCAGCAATTGCTAAGGCGGCCAGCGGCGTTGCGTCTGGATTCAGTGCATCGGCCTTTCGCCACTCTTCCTCAAACAGCGCGAGAAGCATGGCGTCTGCGTTTGCCTCGGTGCGTGGGTGACTCTTGTTGTCAGACAAAGCAGCCGCATACCCACGGATCATCGCCCAAAGCGGTGTGGATAGACCTCGTGCATCGAGCTCGCCTATCTCGTCGGCTGCCCTGGAGTCGCCGGGTCCGCCAAAGGTTCGGTATGTTTGTGCGAGGATGGCTGTCCGATCCAGAGGGCTCATGTCACCGATCTTGAACACCAGTTCCGAGCGATCGACCATCAACCCCATGCCGAGACGATGCAAACTGTCGCTTTGTGGAGGGGGCGACTGTGCAAAGAGTGCCGGCAAGCCACTAAGTTCGCCCATAAGAAACGAGGACATCGCCTCGCGTTCTAGAAGCAAAAAACGGACTCGTTTCGGGATTTGACCCTCATTGGAGCGATCTACCAACGTTGTGATCGCATGCTTGAGGGTGGCCCGCTGACGGTAGGCATAGTCAAACACGATCACCGTATCGGTCAAGGGATTCCAATGCTCCCATTGGTCATAGGGCGTGCCGTCCTGAAAGAAAAACGCATCCCAGGCGCCGAGGTCGTGGAGGGTGACAACCTGTTCGAATGCGAAGCGGCTTTTGCCAGAACCCGCGGGGCCACCGACTACCATCCACGAGAACATCGTCTCCTGGCCTTTAAAGCGTAGAAAGGCGTCGAGCAACCCCCCAGGGTAGCGGTAACTGGTGAGTGCGAACCGGTAGTTGAGAGCCTGCGCGAGTCCGTCGGGGCTAGGTGCAATAAGGTGCTTGCGCGGCGGCCAGGTCACGGCTTGCTCGACGTTGGCGATAGCTCGCTGAATCTCGTCCAAAGTCCTCGCCATTTCGTCGAAGCGGCCGTCGATGATGTGCATGACGCCGTCGGCTAGGGTCGGCGGGGTGACATCACTCAACTTGAGTTCGCTGGGCGCATCGACTGCCCGCCCAACCCCGGCCAGCAACACGTGCCAGCACTCCCGCTGAAATGCGATCCACGCCTTCTCGTGCTTCTTGCTCTTCAGGAGCTTCTGAAACACGTACAACGTGGTGCTCGGCAGGTCCTGTTCGATCGCCTGTCGGACCGAGACACGTTGGTTTCGGACGTGCGGCTCGACATGGTGCCACACAACCTCTCTGATCGCCGCTAAATTTTGGAGAACGAATGGTCTGATCAACGCCAGGATGAAGGTCGAGGATTGCGGCGCGAGTTCGTTAGCGGTTTGGTCCCGAATGATCCAGTAAGCATCGCCAACGTTGTCGTTATAGGTCTTGTCGGCGGTCTGTTGCAACGTTGCCAGCGCAACGCGGAACGCTTCGGCAATCGCGCTTTCGAGGTGGAAGTTGCGCTCGGTGTTTAGATGTTCTGCAACGCCGTCGTAGCATCGGGCTCCAAACTCAGTGAGCACGTTTGGGCCAAGGGCGACCAAGAGCGACGACAACATCCCTACTATTGTAGCGATGAATTGCGGGTCATGGCTACCCGCTCAACCCAGCCCAAGCTCTTCCCGTTCTCGCTCCGCTTGTTCTGACGCGGAACCGAACGTATCCAGCATCGCCCGGCAGGCCGCGAGCGGGTCGCCCGTGAAGGGCCATACCAACGCCTCGCGTGTCACATAGGCATCCCGACGCCGTCCCACCAGAATGCTCAGCACGCGCGGCGGGATCGCGGCCCGATTCTCGAACGAAACCGACAGCCGTCCGCCCTTGCCGTCCACCTTTTCAAACCCAAACTTTCGCCCCATCATCCGCAGCCGCATCACCTCGAACGCGGCCTTCACCGGCTCTGGCGGATGGCCGTAGCGGTCCTCGATTTCGCTCGCCACCTCGGCCAATCGCTCGCCCGTTCGGCACGACATGAGCTGCTGATAGAAGTACAGCCGCTGCGATTGCTCATGGATGAAGCTCTCAGGAATGAACGCCGCCACCGGCAGGTCAAACACCGGCAGCGGACCATAGTCAATCTCGATCTGCTCGCCGGGGATCACGACCGGTGCCCCGTCAACCCCCTGCTTCAGCGCCGAAACCGCTTCCTCGATCAGTTGTGTGTACAGCTCGTAACCAATGGCCGCCATCGCGCCGTGCTGCTTCGCGCCCAAAAGCTCACCCGCACCACGAATCTGCAGGTCACGGAACGCCAGCGAATAGCCCGACCCGAGCGACGAAAACTCTTGCAATGCCTGCAGTCGGTGCATCGCGTTGTCGCCCAGTTCTTTCTGGTGATAGAGGAAGTAGGCGTAGGCTTGGCGATCGGCGCGCCCCACCCGTCCGCGAAGCTGATACAACTGCGACAATCCCAACCGGTCCGCGTTCTCGACAATCAGCGTGTTCGCATTCGGAATGTCAATCCCGTTCTCGACGATGGTCGTGGAGAGTAAGACATCGAGCTCGCCCTTGATAAAGCCGATCATCACCGGCTCGAGCTCGGCTTCCGTCATCTGTCCGTGGCCGATACCGATGCGCGCGGTGGGGATGAGCTTCTTGAGGCGCTCGGCGACGTGGTAGATCTGATCCACGCGGTTGAACACATAGAACACCTGCCCCCCACGGCTGAGCTCGCGGAGGATCGCTTCGCGCACGACGTCGGCGCTGTAGGGGCGAACGTAGGTGCGAATCGCAAGACGTCCGGGCGGCGGATCGTTGATGAGCGACATCTGCCGCAAGTCCATCATCGCCATGCTGAGCGTGCGCGGGATGGGGGTGGCCGACATCGCGAGCACATCCACCGACGTGCGCAGGCTTTTTAGTGCCTCTTTCTGCTTCACGCCGAACTTCTGCTCCTCGTCCACGATGACCAAGCCGAGGTCTTTGAACTGGATTTCCTTGCTGAGCAGCGCGTGGGTGCCGAGCACGAGCTCGATCTTGCCTTCGGCCAAGCCCTTCAGAATCTCTGCCTTCTCTTTCGCGCTCCGGAATCTGTTAAGCAAGCCCATCCGAACGCCAAAGCCGCCCAGCCGCTCGCGGAAGTTGCGGAAGTGTTGCTCACTCAGAATCGTGGTCGGGCACAGCACTGCTACTTGGCGGCCCGACTGGATCGCCTTGAATGCGGCCCGAATCGCCACTTCCGTCTTGCCGAACCCCACGTCCCCGCAGATCAGGCGGTCCATCGGCCACTCCTGGACCAGGTCCCGCTTCACGTCCTTGATCGCCGTCATCTGGCTGGGCGTCTCCACCCATGGGAAGGTCGCTTCCATCTCCGCTTGCCACGGAGTGTCCGGGCCAAAAGGGCGGCGGCGCACCGCCTTCCGCTCCGCGTACAACTTCACGAGGTCGCGGGCAAAGGCGCGGGCGTCTTCCTTGGCTTTGGCGATGGTCTTTTGCCACTCTCCGCCGGTGAGGCGGTTGAGTTTGGGCTGTGCGTCGCCAGGGTTCAGATACTTCTGAACGCGGTCGAGCTGGTCCGCAGGCACGAATAGCTTGTCCGGCGGCGCATATTCGATGTACAGGTGTTCCTTCTTGACGCCGTCCATCTCCCGGGTCACAAGCCCACGAAACACGCCGATGCCGAAGTTCACGTGGACCACGAAGTCGCCTGGTTTGAGGTCGAGCACGGTCGCAATCGGCGCGCCCTCGTTGAAGCGTTTCTGAGGAAGTTTGAGTCTCGCGACGCCGAAGAGTTCGGCATCGGTGACCACGGCGAACTTGCGCTCGGGCATGACGAAGCCGCCGCCGAGGTTGCCTTGAGCGAGGTAGATTTTGCCAGCTTCGGGTTCGCCGCTCTCAAGCTCGATGGCGTGCAGTTCGGCTTGGGCAAGCACGGTGCGCGCGCGGTTCGGCTGATCGGTGGAGACGACGATCGTGAACCCTTCGCGTTGCCAGTTTTGGATAGTGGTTGCCAGCGGCGTCATGGAGAACGCTTCATGATGGCACGGGGTGGCTCGGGTTGGCGCGGGTTTGTTCGGGTTGGTGCGGGTTGGCTCGGGTTTGCGCGGATTGGTTCGGGTTGGTCCGGATTGGCTCGGATTTGTTCGGGTTGGCTCGGGGTGGCACGGGTTGGTTCGGATTGGTTCGGATTGGTTCGGATTGGGTCGGAAACCCGCCCTAAGTTGAGGGAGGGCCGGTGAGTTCCGGCGAACCGGGGTGGGGTCGTCTCACATGCCGACCGACTCAATGAGGTCGCGGGTTAGCCGCAAGCTAGCCCCAATCACTTGCCAAGCTTTCCTTCATCGCTCAACCTGTACGCAATGTACATCACACCGAGCCCGACCATGATGACTCCTAGAGATCGTAATCTGTAGATGACCTCGACTCCAGGCACAGCAATGTACAGGATGCCCAAGCCTATCAACAGGATGCCTATAACGCCTAGCATCCATCCCGACATGATTCTCATCGACTGCGCATTCCTAGTGAACTGCCTTCGCTCCGCCACCTTCCCGCCGTAGTCGCGCTATAGCGGCCCGACAGCGGCGAGGACACGACTCATGATACAACGGGAACTCCGGATCTGCGACGAGAATCTGCCGCAATTGCACCATCGCCATCCCGGTATCATCCCGCCATGCTGTCCCTCGCGCTGGGCATCGTCATCGCCGCTCCTCAGGCCGCTCCGTCCTTCATCCGGTATCCCGACATCCACGGCAATCAAGTCGCATTCACCTCGGAAGGCGATGTCTGGTTGGGAGACCTCACCACCGGCAACGTCAAGCGACTCACGACCGACCCCGGCGTCGAGCGTAATGTCAGCTTCTCGCCCGATGGCAAGAGCCTCGCCTTCGAAGCCGAATACGACGGACGTCAAGCCTACGTCATGCCTACCGCGGGCGGCATCCCCAAGCGGCTGACCTATGCCGAAGGCTTTCGCGCCGTCACCGACTGGACGGCCGACGGCAAGAGCGTCATCTTCCGCACCACCAACGTGCCCACGAACTACCAGATGGCGTCGGTGCCCGTCACCGGCGGCGTCCCCAAGCCCTTTCCGCTTGAGTTCGTGTCGCACATGACGTTTGCGCCGGACGGCCAGCGCTATGCCTTCACCCGCTTTAACCGCTGGTACAGCGCCTGGTTCCACTACGATGGCGGCATGCAAAACCAGATTTGGGTGCGCGAGCCCGGTGCGACCCAGTTCCGGCAAATCACCAACGTGCCCGGCACCAACGAGTTCCCCGCCTGGTGCGGCGATCGGATCTACTTTGTGAATGAGCACAAGGGCAAGTTCACGCTCATGTCGGTGCCCGCCGGCGGGGGTCAGGTTCGGAATGAGCTTCCGGCCAGCGATGTTGAGATTCGCGAGCTGGATACCGACGGCCAGCGGCTTGTGTTTGAGCGCGGAGTGGGTGCCGAGGTGTTCGACCCGGTCACGCAAGTTGCGAATCCGATCCGATTGCGCCTGGCAAGCGACGAGATTCACGCCCGGCCCAAGGCCGTGCCGGTAGAGGCGACGATTCAATCGGCCAGCATCACGGGCACCGGCAAGCGCATTTTGGTCGAATCGAGGGGCCAACTCGTTTCGCTGCCGGTCGGCGAGGGCGCCGCCCAGGTCATCAAGGCCAAGCCCGGCGTACGATTCCGCGCGCCGATCGGGTCACCCGATGGCAAGAAGATCGCGTTCTTCAGCGATGCGATGGGCGAGTTTCAGCTCTATGTGGCCAACCCCGACGGCTCAAGCGAGAAGCAACTCACCAAAGACACGGGCCGCCAACTGGTCGCGCCGAGGTTCTCACCCGACGGTAAGTGGATCGCGTTCAGCGATTCGAAGATGAACCTGCGAATCGTGAATGTGGAGAGCGGTGAAGAGAAGGCGGTCGCAAATGTTCCTTTCACCTGGTTCGGCGTGCCGTTCGACTTCTCGCCGGATAGCAAGTGGATTTGTTTCTCGCAGATCGCGCCGATCACGCTCGCGGGAGTGGTTCACGTGTATGAGATCGAGACCGGCAACACGACGCCGATCAGCGACGGTCGCGCGAACGAAGTGACCCCGGCGTTCAGCAGCGATGGGAAGTGGCTGGTGATGGTCTCGAATCGACGCCTTTCCGCGGCTTGGGATCCGGTGCTCAACCAGATGAACATGGCGCCGATGGGGCTGGTGACGCTCGTCGCCTTGGCCGCCGAAACCGAAGATCCGTTCGCACCGAAGAACACCGAAGAAGGTGCGCCCGCCGCAGCGGCTCCGAAGCCCGGGCCCTTCAAAATCGACTTCGACGGCATTTGGGAGCGAAGGATCGAAGTCCCGCTTCCGCCCGCGAACTACAGCCAGGTTGAAATGGCCGGGAATCGCGTGCTTGCCGCGAGCGCGACGGGCGTGCAGTTCTACGACCTCGCAACCAAGCAAGCGGGCGTGCTTGTTGAAGCACCCGGCTTCCAACTCTCAGGCGACAACGGCCGTGTATTGGCGCCCGGTCCGGCGGGCTTCCAGGTGGTGACGATCGCTGGAGATGATCGCAAGAGTGTCGGCTTTGCCGGGCTGCGCCTCAGCGTCGACCCCCGCGCCGAGTGGACGCAGATGTTCCACGACGCTTGGCGGCTCCTCCGCGACTACTTCTATGTTTCCAACATGCACGGCACTGACTGGCCGGCGATCCAGCGCAAGTATGCGAAGTTCTTGCCGTCCGTTCGCTCACGCGACGAGCTTGACGAGATCGTTCGCTGGATGCAGTCGGAGTTGGGCGTTTCCCACCAGTATCTTACGCCGGGCGACGTGATCGACAATAAGCGGCGCGTGCCGGGGGCTTATCTCGGGGTTGACCTCGAGCCTGACGCGAGCGGCTACTTCCGCATCAAGAAGATTCTGCGCGGGGATACGTTCCGGGCGACCGAGCGATCGCCGCTGGTCGGCGTGGGCAAGAACGTTAAGGAAGGCATGATCGTGCTGGAGATCGCAGGTATGCCGGCGAGGGTGGGTTCCGATCCGTTCTTGGGCCTGCAAGGCCGCGTTGGGCAGGTGGTGTCGGTGGTCGTGAACACGAAGCCCTCGAAGGAGGGGGCGACCACGGTGTATGTGCGGCCGATTCCTTCGGAAGCGCGCTTGCGCTATCTGGATTGGGTCGAGGGCAACCGCAAGTATGTCGAACGCAACAGCAACGGGCGGCTCGGCTACATCCACTTGGCCGCGATGACAACGCAAGACATGCAGGACTTCGTGAAGCAATACTTCGCGCAGCGCGATAAGGAAGGCCTGGTCATCGACACGCGATTCAACAACGGCGGCAACATCCAGGATGTGGTCAACCGCGTGCTGGCCTCGCGCTTGACCGGCTTCTTTAACATGCGCGACAGCTCGATGTCGTGGACGCGGCAGCAGGACTACTTCGACGGGCCGATGGTGTGCTTACAGAACGAGTTCAACATCTCGTGCGGCGAGGAGTTCCCGCATCGCTTCCGAGATTTGAAGCTTGGCAAGATCATCGGTCGTCGGACGATGGGCGGCGAAGTGGGCTCGGATCCGGGCTGGCCCCTCGCCGATGGTGGCGTGGTGAGCGTGCCTGGCTACGGAATGTGGACACCGGGCGAAGGCTGGGTAATCGAAGGGCCGGGAGTCTCGCCGGACGTCGACGTGCCCAGCGATCCGAACGCGTTTGTGGCGGGTCGCGACCCACAGTTGGATGCGGGCATCAAGGAGCTGATCGACGACCTGACCAAGAACCCGCGCAAGCGCCCCGTGCAACCAACGACGCGCACGCGGATTGGTGGTTTATAGGTCTTATAGGTCCTATAAGACCTATAACAAGAGATCCAGCAAGCCTTCCGCGCCATCGGCCACGGGGTCAATGACCGGAAGGCCCGACTCTGCCGCGCAACGTTCGCGCTCGCGCTGAGCCGTGGCAGCGCCCACATGCGACGTGTTGATCGCGATTGCCACCGTCTTCGGTCGCCGGAAGGTGCCGCAAGCCGAGGCAAGGTCCTCCACCAGCCGAATCAACTCGCCGAGCGGCGGCGTGCCGAGGTGCTCATAGCGCCGGGGGCCAACGCGTCCGGCAACCGTGCACATCACCAGATGCGTTGGGCAGCTTCCCCGGAGCAGCGGCAGCGTCGCCGATGAGCCGGGATGGATGAGCGAGCCTTGGCCCTCGATCAGCACCAAGTCGCGATCTGCATAACGCATGACCTCGCGCTCAATCGCGCCGGAGGCGTAGTCGATGCGAACGGCATCAAGGGGTACGCCCGCCCCGGTGACCGTAATCCCGATCTGCCCCGTCGCGACGAACCCCGACGAGATTCCGCGCTCGCGAGCAACTTTCCAGATTTCCAGCCCCGTCGTCATCTTGCCCGAAGCCATGTCGGTGCCCACAAACAGCACGCGCCGGTTGCTCAGCGAAGCCGCCGCTCCGGAACCGCTCCCCAGCCCGGACGGCTCCACGCGGATGTCCCAGATCAGCTCGCGGCACTCGGGAAAGTGGTCGATGAGACGGTCGTGAAGTCCATTCACTACGAGCAACCCCGCTCGCAGAGCCTCTTCGATCACGGGATACCACGACGCCGGAATCAAACCGCCCAACGGAGCGATCCCCAGCACCATCGCGGTTGCCCCGAGGTCAATGGCTTCGCGCAATGAAGCCACCACCGGCGGATCTTGCACCCCATAGGTCGGCGGCACGACGTCGGTCACGCGCTTGCCGGCGTGGCGCGGCTCAATCACGGCAACGACTTCGTTGGGCGAATAGCGGAGCACCCCGTAACCCATCTTGCCGATGTCGTCGCCAAGTGCGCCCTCCATGAAGAGAGCGAGCCGATGTCCGGGGTTGAGCACGCGCGCTAGTCTATCCAGTCCGCGACAAAGATGTTGGTTTCCCCACGTTCAACACCAAATCGATTGGTTCCCCAAATCAGCTTCTTGCCGTCGCGCGAGAACATCGGAAACCCGTCGAAATCGGGGGTGTGGGTGATCCGTTTGAGGTTCTTGCCATCGACATCGATCATCCAAAGATCGAACTCGCGTCCGCGTGGGTCGCCGTAGTTGCTGGCGAAGATGATCCGGCGGTTGTCGGGATGCAGGAAGGGGGCGAAGGACGCGCAACCCAGGTTGGTGACCTGGCGCTTGTTGCCGCCATCGGCGTCCATAATCCAGATTTCCAGCTTTCCGGGCCGCACGAGGTGCTGGGCGTGGAGGTCTCGGTAGTCCTTCAACTCGACATCGTTGTCGATCGTATCGCGTCGATAGACGATTTTCTTCGAGTCCCAGCTCACGAACGGGCCACCGTCGTAGCCGACCAGGTTGGTCAGGCGGCGGATGTTCTTGCCGTTGAGATCGGACCGGTAGATGTCGATGTCGCCCTCGAAGTCGCCGGTAAACGTCATGAACTTGCCGTTGGGCGCGACGGTGGTCTCGGCGACGTAACCCTTCTTCATGATGAGCGGGCGAATGTTCTTGCCGTCGAGATCGGCTCGATAGAGCGCGAAATCGGGGTTCACCATCCAGAGATAGCCCTTGCTCATGTCGAGCGGCTTTTGGGCACCGGGATTGCGCTCGTGGGTGCTGCTGAAGACGATGCCGCTTTTATCGGGCAGGAAGTAGCTGCAGGTGCATCGGCCTTTGCCCGTGCTCACGAGTCGCTTGCCTGAGCCGTCCGCGTTCATCGTGAAGATCTGTTCGTCGGGGTACTCGGGCTGGCGGGTTTGGTAAATGATGCTCTTCCCGTCGACGCTCCAGTAGGCCTCGGCATTTTGGCCGCCAAAGGTGAGTTGGCGGACGTTACGCAGGTGCGTCTCTGCGGTGTTGAGCGGTTGGGCCTTCCAACTGGGCCAGTTGGCCATGGACGCGGGAAGTTGTTGGGGGGCGTGGAGCGTACACGCGGCGACCGGCGCCATCAGCGCGAGCAAGGCAATCATAAGTTCAGACTACTGCTCCAAAATGGCGAACGCTTGACTGACAGAATGAACCGCGTCCCCGTTTTTGGGGACAGGGAGGTTTGGGTGACGAGTGATTCGAGTGACGTCACTCGTCACTCTTCAGTCAATCGGCTTCTTGCCCGCCTTGACCAGTTCCGCATTGATCGCCGCCAGTTGGCTACGCTCCAGCAGTTTCAGCGCATCCAACTGTGTCTGCAACTGCTTGCTCAAATGCTCGAAGACCTCATAGCTCTGCGCGGTCGGGGCGTTGTCACCGCCGAGCACCACGCCGAGCAGGGCCGCGATCTTATTGTTCAACTTGATGGGGTAGTTCAGCGGATCTTGGCCCGAGCGGTTGCGCACCTGATAGATTTCGCCCTCGATGACACCCATGTCCGTAACCAGCTTGACGATCGGAGCCGTTTGGGCGGGAGTTTCCTTCGCCGCCGCCTCCAACTTCTCGCGCAGAGCGCGAATACGGAGCACGGCGTCGTTGGCCTCGTTCACTCGGTCGCGAATCTTCAGCGCAAACTTCGTCTGTGCGACTAGGTCGGCATCCGTACACTCGCTCCGCGGATCCTTGAGCAGGTTGAGCGGCTGCGTCAAGACCTTATCGCCGTGAGTGAAGCGCAACTGGTACGTTCCCGACGGTCCGGGAATCGGCTGCGGACCAGCCGCCCAAAAGATCATGCCGGGCACGCTTCGGTAGCTTGGGTAGCGCGGCAAGTTCATGCCCACGCGGTTCAGCCCGGCATTCGTCGAGCCATTCAGCGTCGAAACCACGGTGCCGTCGGCATCTAAGAGCTCAAGCTTGACCGTCTCGGCCTTGGCCGGCAGCGCATAGTGAACGATGATGCCGTTCGGAGGGTTCTCGCCCATGGGCTCGGGTGCGGCTTGGCGGCCGCGGCCGCCACCACCGCCACGCCCGCCACCGAACGTGGCCCGGTACGCATCAGTCGGCGCAAAGAGGAGCGCCTGCTTGCCGTCCCATCCTTGGCGGAGTGGGCCAACGTCATCCATGATCCAGAAGCCGCGCCCATGCGTGGCAATCACCAGATCGGCATTCTTCACCACCAGGTCATGAACCGGCGTGACCGGCAAGTTTACGCTCAGGCTCTGCCAGTTCTGCCCATCGTCGAAGCTCACGTACACCCCCGTCTCCGTGCCCGCATAGAGCAGGCCCTTGCGAGTCGGGTCCTCACGCACCACCCGCAAGAATGACTCGCCGTCAATGCCGTTTACGGAGAGCGTCCACGTCTTGCCGAAGTCGTGGGTGATGTAGATGTACGGCTTCAGATCGTCGTTTTCGTGGTTGTCGACCGCGAGGAACGCGGTTCCGGGTCGGGTCGCGCTCGGCTCGATCGAGCTGCACAATCCCCACTCGGGCATGCCCTTGGGCGTGACGTTTTGCCACGACTTGCCGGCATCCAGCGACACATGCACGAGGCCATCGTCCGACCCTGCCCAGTAGAGCCCCTTCTGCTTGGGCGACTCGGCGAAGGTGAAGACCGTGCCGTAGTATTCGACACTCGTGTTGTCCTTGGTGATCGGCCCACCTGACGGGCCCATGGTGCGCTTGTCGTTGCGCGTGAGATCGGGCGACACTTTGGTCCAGCTACCGCCCTCGTTCGTCGACAGCATCACGTGCTGCGAACATGTGAAGAGCATGTTGGGGTCGTGAGGCGAAAACACGATCGGGAAGGTCCATTGCACCCGATGAACCAGGTCCGCTGCCCCATGCCCCATCGGGTTATCGGGCCAGATATTGATGTTGCGGCTCTTGCCCGTGCGGTGGTTGAGCCGCTCCAGATAGCCGCCGTAGCTGCCCCCGAACACAATGTCCGGATCGTTTGGTTTGGCCACGACGAAACCACTTTCGCCGCCCGCGGTCGTAGTCCAGTCCGTGCTGCGGATGCCCGCGCCGCCGGTGCGGCTGGGAATGCGCAGCGTCGAGTTGTCTTGTTGCGCGCCGAGCACGTTGTACGGGAAGGCATTGTCCACACTCACGTGGTAGAGCTGGGCCGTGTTCAGATCTTGGGCCGTCCACGTGGCGCAGGCGTCAAAGCTGACATTCGCACCGCCGTCATTAGCTTGCACGATTCGCTTGGCGTCGTCGGGCGCGATCCACATGTCGTGGTTGTCGGCATGAGGCGTGCTTACGCCCCGGAAGGTCTTGCCGCCATCGGTCGAGCGTCCCATGCCCACATTGAGCACGTACATCGTGTCGACATTCTGCGTGTCGGCCACAACATGCGTGTAATACCAAGCGCGCTGTCGCCAGTTCCGATCTTCGTTCGTCTTGGTCCAAGTCGCTCCCGCGTCATCCGAGCGGAAGATGCCGCCATCGAGCGCCTCGACGATCGCGTAGATGCGCTTCGGATCGACCGGCGACACCGAGAAGCCGACTTTGCCGACCAGTTCCTTGGGCCAGCCGTTCTTGCCGTCCTTGTTATGGCCCAGGATCAGCGTCCAGGTCTTACCCGCGTCGGTGCTCTTGTAAATGCCGCAGTGGGGGCCGCCCGAATGCATGGTATACGGCGTTCGCCACGCCTCCCAGAGTCCGGCGTACACCGTATCGGGATTGCTCGGGTCGAACTCGACGTCGATGCCGCCCGTGACCGCGTCCTTGTGCAGGATGCGCGTCCACGACTTGCCACCGTCGGTGGTCTTATAGATGCCGCGGTTGGGGTTGGCAGTGACCTTGCCGGTCGCGAGATCGCGCTTGACGTACACATGTCCGAGCGCGGCCACGTAGGCGACATCGGGGTTGGTCGGGTGAACGATGATGCGGCTGATCGTGTTGCATTCCTTCAACCCGGCGTGAACCCAGGTCTTGCCGCCGTCGGTGCTCTTGTACATGCCGTCGCCGCCCGCGATATTGCCGCGGATGTCCTTCTCACCCATGCCGGCGTAGATGATGTCGGGATTGGATGGGGCGATCGAAAGTGCACCGACGGAGGAGGTCTTGAGGAAGCCGTCGGACACGCAGGTCCACTCTTCGCCGCCGTCCGTGGTCTTCCAAATGCCGCCCCCCGTGGCGCCGAAGAAGTATTCCTTCGGCCGCTGGACGGAACCGGCGACGGCGAGCGATCGCCCACCCCGGTAGGGTCCGATGGACCGCCACTTCAGCCCCTTGATCAGCTCCGACTCGGCCTGCGCTCCGGCCAACGACGCGACCGCCAACGCGATCGCACACACAAGAACTCGCCCACGCATCATGCGGGCAGTTTAGCGCGGATGTGGGCACGGTTGGTGTGACACCAGGCGTCACCCCTTTCCGCCGATACGACAAACCTGGCGACTACGGCAGTTTTGAGACCCGCGCCAACCTTAGAAATCGCTCGGGCGAAAAAACCGACCCCTCTTCAGGCTTATTCCTCGGCCAGATCAGGATCCCCGCGGGCGTACGGCGCACCACGGCGTCGGCGGGGAGCGCCGTCTGCACTCCGGTCTCAAAGTTCCGTAGCGCTGGCCCCAGGTTGGTTTGGATAATGGCCAGTGGCGGGCGTTCGCCATCGACGAGAGTCGCTTTGCCCGAAACTTCCGCCACTGGGCGCATCGAGTCGGTCGGGATGTCGTACCGCACGATGCGCGTCTTGTTGTAGCTCGTGATCTCGCTGAGCAAGAGCGTTCGTCCAGAAAGCGCCATCGCCTCGGACGCGCCTTGCCCTTTGGGTTCAAACGTGAACAACTTGGACTCCAGGCCAAACCGTCCGATGCCCCATTCCGAGCCTCGCTTCGTGAGCACCACTAGCGCCTGCTCACCGATCATCAAAGATTCGGATGCGCGGAGGCCCAGCGCGAACCCGTCGAACCGTCCGACCAACTCCGGTTTCGGTTTCTCGGCAGTCAGGTTGACTTTCACCAACGCTTCGAGCCACGGCTGACCGGACTTCTCCGTCCATCCAAGCCAGAAGTAGACGTCATTGCCGATGCGTCGGGAGCCGATCAAACGGTCAGCGTCGCGCTTGCGGTCGCCTTTGGCAACCGCCACCTTGGTGGCTTCGATCTCGGCGGTTGTGAAGAGCTTTGGGGTGAGAGCGACTTCCGGCAGGCGCGTTGTGAAGGCAAAGGATCCCTGGCGGACACTCAAGCCGCGCGCGTCCCAAACGGCGTAGGCCTCGTCTTTACGATAGGTGATCTTGTCGTCGGCGACGGTGGCGGGCTTGGCAAAGGGCTCGCGATGCTCTCGGCCGAGGGCGCGCACCAAGAACCCGTTTGACTCTAAAATGAGCGAGGGCCCGGCGGGCGGCGGGGTAGTCTGCGTCCCTTGAGCTTGGAGTAGCGTAGCGCCAAAAAGCAGCGTGGTGAGCATAAGCAATGTTCTGTCGAGATTGTGCCCGATTTAATGAAGAGACGCAGGAATGCCGCGATAAGAAGGTGAATCCTCAGACGTGGACCGAAGCTGTCGAAGTCGCCAATCTTCTGGGCGTTCGTTCGATCTGTGTCTTCAACGACCATCGCGAGAGGTTGGTCGAATCGCGGCTCGTGAAGCTCCCGCGCCCAAGCTAAGTAGAATTCGACGCATGGATTATCGTCGTTCCTACTTGCGCGACTTGCTCGCGACCGCCCCTGGCACCGAAGTCGAAGCCTTCGGCTGGGTAAAGACCCGCCGCGACAGCAAGAACGTGAGCTTCGTGCAGGTGAATGACGGATCCATGTTCGCTGACCTGCAGGTCGTGGTGCCCGAGGGTGCACTTGACGAAGCCAGCCTGAAGCGGCTCACGACGGGCGCCTGCGTTCGCTTCATGGGAACGCTCGTCGAATCTCCCGGCGGTAAGCAGGCGGTCGAGCTTCAAGCAACCGGCGTCGAAGTGTTTGGCGACGCCGACCCGGCCACCTATCCGCTCCAAAAGAAGGGCGCTACGATGGAGTTCCTCCGCGAGATCGGGCACCTACGGGCACGTGGCAATACGTTTGGTGCGGTGTTTCGCGTCCGCGCGCAGGCGGCGTTCGCGATCCACGAGTTCTTCCACCGGCGCGGATTCCACTACATCCATCCGCCCATCATCACGGCGAGCGACGCCGAGGGGGCGGGCGCGATGTTCCACGTCACCACCCACGACCCTTACGCAGGCAAGCCGCTTGATCCGGCGGATGACTTCTTTGGCAAGCCGGCGTTCCTGACCGTCAGCGGTCAGCTCGAGGCTGAGACCCTTGCCCTCGCCCTGACCAACGTGTATTCATTTGGGCCAACCTTCCGCGCCGAGAACTCGAACTCCGTGCGCCATCTGGCCGAGTTCTGGATGGTCGAGCCCGAACAAGCGTTCTGCAGCCTCGAAGGCAACATGAACCTGGCCGAGGAGTTCCTCAAGGAAGTCATCGGGGCGGTCATGGATCGGTGCGCGGGCGACCTCGAGTTCTTCAATCAGCGCATCGAGCCCGAACTGCTGTCGACGCTGGACCACGTTGTGAACTCGCCCTTCGAGCGGCTGACCTACACGGAATCGATTGCGATGCTGGAGAACAGCGGGGAGTCTTTCGAGTTCCCGGTTTCGTGGGGCGTCGATCTGCAGAGCGAGCACGAACGCTGGCTCACCGAGAAGAAGGTGGGCCGCCCGGTGATCCTGACTGACTATCCCAAGGACATCAAGGCGTTCTACATGCGGCAAAACGAGGACGGCAAGACGGTGCGCGCGATGGACGTTTTGGCCCCGCGCATCGGCGAGATCATTGGCGGATCGCAACGCGAAGAGCGGCTGGATCACTTGGAGGGCCGCATCACCGAGATGGGGCTGCCGATGGAGGCGTACTGGTGGTATCTCGACCTGCGGCGATTTGGGTCGGCCCCGCACTCGGGCTTTGGGCTGGGCTTCGAGCGGCTGCTGATGTACGTGACGGGAATGAAGAACATCCGCGACGTGATCCCGTATCACCGCACGCCCGGCTCGGCTGAGTTCTAAACTTCTCTAGTCGCTGGGCAGAGTTGTCACACGAACTTCGAACATGGAAACGCTATTTGTCAGTATATACTTTGACAAGATCTGTCTGTGTGTCGTATAATTCTCTGACATGACACCAAAACAGCGCAAGCTTCGGCGTGAGCAACTCGACGTCCAACTTGGCGTACAGACGCAACCTCAGATTCCCATCAGACCACGAGGAGGCTGGGTCCAAGCGATCCGAGAAGCCCTTGGCATGACTCTAGACGCGTTTGGTGCCCGACTCGGCATCTCGCGGCAAACCGCCCATCAGTTGGAACAAGCTGAGAGGCTCGAGAGCATTTCTATCAAGCGGCTCCGCGCTGCATCAGAAGCTCTTGAATGTGAACTCGTGATCTACCTGCGACCGAAGCGCAAGCTTGAGTCCATCGTCCATGAGCGTGCACGTGTCGCCGCACGCGACATCGTTGCTCGCGCCGGTCACTCAATGGCAATGGAAGATCAAACCCTCTCCGATGATCATGTGGACAGGTTGATCGAAGAGACAGCCACGGATCTCGTTGATCGAGGAGATAGCAGCATCTGGCAATGGAAGTAGACCTGCCTGCAGGTGCGACACCCCTTGATCCCGATGAGGCAGAGGGTCTGATTCCCTCGCTGTCGACCCAAGGTGAACTCAACGAGTATGAAGCTCTGAACATCCTCGAGGGCACGGCTTGGGCCAAGAAGAGTTTGAGGATCAAAGCGAGCCTACTTGACGATGGAACACTCCGCGAACTGCATAGGCGAATATTTGGAGATACTTGGAAGTGGGCTGGAAGGTACCGAACCACCCAGAAGAGCATCGGTTGCGAAGCCTGGCAGATCAGCATGATGATGAAGAACCTTGGCGAAGATGTCAAGGTCTGGATCAAGGCGAAGATCTATCCTCCAGCGGAGATTGCTGCCCGCTTTCACCACAGGCTCGTTTGGATTCAGCCGTTTCCAAATGGAAATGGGCGCTTCGCAAGGTTAGCTACCGACCTGTTGTGTGAGCAGCAGGGTTGGAGACGCTCAAAGTGGGGGTCTGCAGATCTCTGCCTCCCGAGCGAGACCCAGCGAAGCTACATTGAGGCGCTGAGGGCGGCTGACTCGAACAACTTTGGCCCGATCATCGAGTTCATGTCGCTTTAGACGGCGCACGTCCTTCCGCAAAAGGCTGGCGGAGAGGGTGGGATTCGAACCCACGGTGAGTTGCCCCACACCGCATTTCGAGTGCGGCGCACTAGACCACTATGCGACCTCTCCGCCGGAGAATTTACCCCAGAGCCGGTAACATGCCGCCTGGAGGATGAACCCACGCCACTTTCGGGACAGTGCAGTCGCGCGGGCGGTGCTTGCGCTCGTCGTCGTGCTGGTGCTCGGCCTCATCTTCAACGCCGATGGCGCGTTCCTCAAACTCGGCACCCATCGTGACGCCCTCCGCCAATCCTCCGTCTACGGCATTCTCGCCTGCGGTATGACCCTCGTCATCATTTCCGGCGGCATCGATCTCGCCGTCGGCAGCGTCCTCGCGCTGGTGGCGGTGGGGGTCAGCAAGATGACCATCTGGTACGGCTGGTCGCCGTGGCTCTCTATCTCGGCGGCGCTCACGCTGGGTGCCATGTGCGGCTTCGTCAGCGGCTTGCTCGTGGTCTATCCGCGTCTACAGCCCTTCATCGCCACGCTCGCGATGATGGTGTTTGCGCGCGGCCTCGCCAAGACGTTCTCGGGGGGCGTGAAGGTCGCCACGGCGGTTCCGCAGCCCGACGGCGGGTTTGAGTACGTCGACGTCCCCGGCGTGTTCCGCACCATTGACTCCCGCATCCTCGGCGAGAATCTGTCGGTTGTGACCGTGATCATGGCCCTCTGCGTCGCCGTGTCCTGGTTGGCGCTTGCCAGAACGGTGTGGGGCCGCAACCTCTACGCGGTCGGTGGCAACGAAGACGCCGCCCACGTTTCCGGCCTGAGTGTCGCGCGCACGAAGCTCCTCGCCTACGTCGCCAGCGGCTTCTTTGCCGCGGTGGCGGGGATTTGCCAAGCCGCCCAGGAGCAACAGGGCGACCCCGAGGCGGGCGTCGGATATGAGCTCAACGCCATCGCGATCGTCGTGATCGGCGGCACGAGCCTCATGGGCGGGCAGGGCAGCATCGCGCTGACGGTGGTCGGCATTCTCACGATCGGCTACCTTGAGAAAATTCTCAGCCTAAACGCCGTGCCCGAAGCGATGCGGCTGATGCTGACCGGTGCTATCATCGTGGTGGCTGTGATGATGCAGCGACGGAGGCGGATATGAAGTTTCGAGCCTGGTTGGCCATGGGGGCCGTGGGGGCCATCGCCCTTGGATGTTCGTCGGGATCGGGTGAAGATCCCAAGCCAGTGGCCGGTGCGCCGGATAAGGTGTACACGATCGGCATGAGTCAGTGCAATTTGGGCGAGCCGTGGCGCGTGCAAATGGACGCCGACGTCAGGACGGCCGCCGAGAAGCACGCCAACATCAAGATGATCTTTAAGGATGCGCAGAACGACACGCTGAAGCAACGCGCGCAGATCGAGGAGTTCGTCAGCCAGAAGGTTGACGCGATCATCGTGAGCCCGAAAGAATCGCAACCGCTGACCGAGCCGATCGCAAAGGCCTTTGAAGCCGGCATTCCGGTCATCGTGTTGGACCGAGCGGTAAACGGCGACAAGTTCACGTGCTTTATCGGGGCGGACAACGTGAAGATCGGTCGTGCGGCCGGGGAATGGCTCAAGGCAAAGCTGGGTGGGAAGGGAACCATCGTTGAGCTCAAAGGTCTTCAGACCTCAGCGCCGGGCATCGACCGCAACAAGGGCTTTCGTGAAGGTCTGGCGGGTAGCGAGATCAAGGTCGGCTTTGAGGCCGATATGAAGTGGCTCGAGCCGGAGGCCCGAAAAGAGATGGAGTCGGCGTTGACTCGATTGCCCAAGATCGACGCGGTGTACGCGCACAACGATCCGGGCGCGCACGGGGCTTATCTGGCGGCCAAGGCGGCAGGACGCGACAAGGAGATGTTGTTCATTGGCATTGACGCCCTGCCCCACGAGGGCGTGATGTACGTGAAGCAGGGGTTGATGGCGGCGACGTTCCAGTATCCGACAGGGGGCGCCGAGGCGATCGATATCTTGCTCAAGGTCTTAAAGGGGGAGGAAGTGCCCAAGAAGATCACGCTCGGGTCTCGAGTGTTTACGAGCGAGAATGTCACTTCGGGTGGGGAGGCGTTGTAGGGCCGTACATCCCTGTAGCCGCAAGATGCGTTGTGCTTGCGGACGATGTAAACCGCTACCAATGCGGATCATGCCCCAGTTGGCGCGATGACCTCGATGAGGTCGCACCCGATCGCACCCGTGAAGGGGTAATCGAGGGCATTCTGAACCAATCCGGTCCGCACAGGATTGTTGGCGATGTATCGTACGTGATTGCGCACATCGCTGGGATTGCGGATGTTGTGGTCATAGAAGCGTCGCTGCCATCCAGGTAGTTGACGCCGCATCATCCAAAGGCCGCTTGTGAGCTTAAAGTGCTTCATTGCGTCGAGCAAGTCCGAGTCATCCCCAAGACCACGGAAGAGCACGTGCAGATGATCGGGCATGAAGCAATACACGGGCACCAGAGCGTGGTGCTTGTCGGCTGAGCGCTTTAGATAGTCGATACATGCCTCAACCGTATCAGATTGAAGGAACAGCGGAGTCCGCTCGTTGGTACAAGCGGTAAATGCACAGGCTCTTTCGCCTCGATAAAGGTGCCTTGGTAGGCGGTCGGCCATGTCGCCATTGTACAGTTTTTCGTGACACAACCACGCGTCGCGAGCGCGTCACGCGTTCCGCAAGTACAACCAAGCATCCGCAAGCACAACGCATCTTGCGGCTACAGGGAGGTAGGTCGAGAATTGCATCTTCCGCAAGCACAACGCATCTTGCGGCTGCTGGAACAGACAACAGGCCTATCCATAAAGCACCGGGCTCTTCCGCCAGTCCTTGTCCTTATCCCAGCCCATCTCTTTCACCCGAGGGCGGCGTTCGCGCAATCGCAGCGACTCAATGCCCAGAAAATGCCCCTGCGAGCGCGGATTCTTGCCGACACATTCAAGACGGAGCGTGTACTTCCCCGGTTCGGGCCAGAAATCCAGCAGGTGGAACTCACGATTCAAGATCTTCTCCGACCAGAAATCCAGCGGTCCGCCGATCTTGACCGGAGCATGCCCTTCCTGAGTCAGGATCGCCTGATAGGTGCCGAAGTCGTAGCTCCTCGTCATGTTCAGCACGAGGCGAAGCGGCTCCTTCTCCCGGACTTCGAAGGGCACTTCGATCCAAGCACCCTCTGCCGCCGCGGGCATGTAGAGTGTCTGCGGCCCCTCGTAAAGTCCAAGCTGCTGCGGCTGGGTGCGGCCGGTGCCGTGGGCGGATACGGCGGTCGTCGTCACCCGCTCAATACTTGGCAGTGTGCGCTTCTCGGGCGCCCGGGCGGTAAATGTCGAGGGCCCCTGCTGATACCAGAACGCCACGCTGCTGAAGTCGTCTTCACGTTCGTTCCAACTCATCGCGCGGTTCTCGGGGTTCTCGTCGGGCGAGATCCAGCCCCAATGCTCAAACGAGAACTTGATGCTCTGCTGAAACACGATCGGGTCGTTGAGGTGCCAGCGATAGGCACTCGTATGCCCACCAACGATGCCCCACTGGTCGAAGTAGGGCGTGCCCGCGTAGGGCGTCGACGTTGTCTTGAGGCCCCACGCGCTCAGGAAGTAGTCTTCGGTGCCCGTGCCCCAAAGAACCCCACCCCCTGCCCCCTCCCCGCGAGACGAGCCACTCGCGGAGAGGGGGTTCATGTCAATCTCAATCTTCTCATCGCCTTCACCAAACCACGAAGGTGAACGCGAGCGAACACCCAATACCACCCCCACCAAGTGCCCCTTGCCTTGGGTCTCCAGCACGACGTAGTCCTTGCCCTTCTGCACGGGATACTCCTGCCGATACTGCGCGTGGAAGTAGGGCACCTCGGGCGCAATCGAGTCGAGCTTGATCCAACTGATGTTGTAGTACAGTAGGCTGATCGGCTTGGTGCTCTGGTTCACGATCTCCACACGGGCCGACTTGCGGAAGGGCATCCGCCAGAAGCAGTTGTAGCTATCGCCATCTTCGACCACGACCGGAAGGCTGATCACTTCGCTGCGCTTGCCGAAGCAGTTGGCAAAGAAATCGCCGACCGGCGCCTCGACCGCGGGCTTCTCTTGTCCGTCCCAATAGATCCGCAGTAGCATGTCTTGGTGGTTCGCGCTACCTTGCTTGGCCCAATCTTGCGGCTCCGGCCCGAGGAAGGTCATCCAGAGGTGGGTGATGACGCCCGGCCCTTCGCGGTCCATGAGGACGTGGGTGGCACCGGGAGCGACGCGGAAGTTGTCCCAGTTACTATGCTCCTTGTCGTCGCCGGTGGGTGGGGCGGTGCGCAAGTAGCGCCCGTCGGGGCCGCGGCGGAACGTGCTGGTCTCGCGCATGCTCCGGCCTTGGAGCGGCATGGCGAGGCCACCGAGGATCGGATCGTTGCTTAGTTGCCCCATGAGGGCCAACGCGACGAGCGAGGTGATCATGGGTGAATGTTGGCAGGTTTTGAGTTAGCAGTTGGCAGTTTGCAGTTTGATGCTGCCCGGTCACGGTCTGGGCCTGATCCCTGGCTGGCATCTGCTAACTGCAACTGCCAACTGCCAACCAGGCAACATAATCTATCGCGGTATCTTAAAAACATGCCATAATCTATCATATGAGCCTCGATTTCCTCGACAGAAAGATCGTGAACATCCTCCAGCACGAGGGGCGGATAACCAATGTCGAGCTCGCTGGGCGAGTTGGGCTCACGCCGGGACCGACGCTCGCGAGGGTCAACAAGCTCGAAGCCCAGGGCTACATCACGCGCTACGCCGCCCATGTCGACCGCGAGAAGTTTGGGCTGGACGTGACGGTCTTCGTGTCGGTCAGCCTACGTTCGCATACGAGCGAAACCAACGCCGATTTTCTGCGAGCGGTTGCCGCGCTGCCCGAGATCATCGAGGTGCACCACATTGCCGGCGATGACGACTTTCTGCTCAAGGTTGTCGCCGCCAGCCCGCGCGATTACGAGCAGTTTGTGCTGGAGCGGCTCACCGCCGTCGCCGATCTGCAGCGCGTCAAGAGCACGTTTGTGCTCAGCTCGCCTAAGTGCACGACGGTCGTGCCGATCGAGGAGGGCGAATGACCCCGCCGCTGCAGTTTGGGTTGCTCGCGTTCTCGTCGCTCATCGCGATGCTCGATCCGATCGCAACCGCGCCGCTGTTCGTGGACCTCACGAAGAACGCACCCGATCGTCGTCGCCAAATCGCGTTTCGCGCGTGCATGGCCGCAGGCGTCACGCTCTTGCTGTTCGCGATCGCGGGCGGGGCAATCTTCTCGTTCTTCGGCATCACGGTGCCCGCGTTCCAGATCGTGGGCGGCTTGCTGCTTGCGATCTCGGCGATGCGCCATCTCAACGGGTCGGGCGGCCACACTGAGGAAGTCACCGCGGTGGACGACCCGTCGATCGTTCCGCTCGGCATTCCGCTCATCGCGGGCGCAGGGTCGATTTCGACCGTGATGGTGCTTAGCGGCCAAGCGCGTGGCTCCGTGCATCAGGCCGTGCTGATCGCGTGCATCGTCGTGTGCATTCTGCTTGTGTTCATCACGCTACGGGCAGCACCCGCGCTGGTGAACAAGATGGGCCCATCAGGGCAGGACATCATGAGCAAAGTGCTCGCCCTACTCACGGCGGTGATCGGTGTCCAGTTCATCGTCAACGGCGTCACGACCGTCCTGCGTGATCTGCTCAAGCATGTCGGCTAGGCCAAACTCAACCCCCGGATAGTGGTGGAGCCCGTCCGGGGCAATCGCTACGACGTCGAATCGGAAGTCAGCGTTGAGTGCGCCGACTTCCTTGAGATAGGCGTGAGCGGTCAGCCGAATTCGGGCGGACTTCCGCGCCGTGATGCTCTCCTCGGGTCGACGTCCATCGCGGCGCAACTTGACCTCGACAAACACGATCACATCGCCATCAAGCGCGATCACATCCAGTTCGCCACGCCGGGACGAGTAGCGGCGCGTGACGATGAGCAAGCCGTTCTCGGCCAGATAATCGGCAGCCGCATCTTCCGCTTGCCGCCCTAAGTCGCGTCGAGATCCAGACATAGTTGCTCCTTGGCCAGGACCGGGCCAAAGGACCGGCGATGAATGAGACACGGGCCGTGCTCGTCGAGCGCGGCCAGATGCTCGGGCGTCGGATATCCGAAATGGCGATCAAATCCGTACGCTGGATATTGATGGTGAAGTTGGCGCATGAGCTGATCGCGATGCGTCTTGGCGAGGATCGAAGCGGCTGAGATGCAAGGATGGTTTGCATCGCCGCCGACGAGGGCTCGCCCAACCTCCAGTAGCCCGTTGGGGACGCGGTTGCCATCGACCCAGACCTCATCGGGGGTGGCGGAGAGTTGGGCCACGGCGCGTTCCATGGCATCCATGGTCGCCCATAGGATGTTCAGCCGGTCGATGAGCGCATGATCGGCCAGCGCGATCGCCCAGATGGTCTCGGCCATGATCTGCTCGGCAAGCCGCTCGCGGGTCTCCGTATCGAGCTTCTTCGAGTCATCGAGCCCTTCGATGGCACATCCGTCGGGCAGGATCACCGCGGCCGCGACGACCGGTCCGGCCAGCGGACCTCGGCCGGCTTCATCAACGCCGGCGATTCTGATCACAGATGCATCTCCTTTTGGGTGAGGGCTTCACGCTTGACCGACTTCATCTGGGCTGCGAACTGCCGGAAGACCTCCCAGTAGACGCCATCGCGGTCCAGCCCTTCCCAGAAATGCTCGCTGCGATCTACCAACAGCACGTAGTACCCAAACATGTAGTGAGCCACGCCCGGCTTGATGATGCGCGAGTTAACCATGAGCGCGACTTCTTCGAAGAAGCCGACGAAGTTGCGCCGATCCTGAATCGGCATCTGGGCAAGCCGTGGGTCATCGGTGGCGAGGAGGTTGAGTAGCTCGCGAAAGGCAGGATCTTCAAGGAACCGCCGCCGCATCTGGACGAACTGCGTCGCCCGGGCATCATGGCCTTGGCGGGCGTATTGGATCACGCCCATCATGAAGGTGATGAGCGTGACCGCTCCGGCGATGATGATCGAGAGGTCCTTGACGACCGTCAGGGTGTCCACGCCGGGAATCGTACACTACTTGGCGAATTTGCGAAGCAGGAGGATCAGGGCTACGGCACCAATCGTGGCTCCGAATATCGTCGGAATCAACGTTCCTTCGCCGCGCATGCCGAGCAGGCGCATCGCAAAGCCCGTAAAGACCGAGCCACAGATGCCAAGCACAATCGTCATCAGGCATCCCTTTGGCTCGTGCTTTTCACCCTTGACCAGCGCCTTGGCGAGGACGCCCGCAAAGAAACCGACCATGATCCAGTAGAGGATGTCCATACACCGTTGGACGATGCCGCGATGAATCGGGTTGCCGGACTGGGACCTTAGGGGTCCTTGCGCATCATCCGCCAACCGGTCTGAGGTTTGAACCCTAGTGCGAAGTTGATGTGGCGCATGGGTTCATTGCGATCGTCATTAAACGTATGAAGGTGTTTGGCACCGGTCGACTTGGCCCACTGGGCTCCTGCGATCTTCAATGCGCGTGCGATGCCGCGACCCCGATGTGAGCGGAGAACGCCGGTGAAGTCGGTCGAGACGTTGTCATTGTCGGTCGGGCCAGCGACGGAAACGCCAACAAACTCGCCATGCTCGTCGAGAGCGACGAAGAAACCTGCGGGTCGATACCAACGACTCTCGAAAATGCTGTTCTGCCAGTCGTCATAGGTGACCAAGCCCCAAAGCTCGATCCCTGGCGTATCTGCGTCGGCTCCGATGTAGCACTCGTAAAGCCGCCTACGATGCTCATCGTCGTCCGGGAACTCTGCCCACGTCTTGATTTGGATTCCCTCGGGGATGACGAGCGGCTCGTCGAAGGATTCGAGATCCAAGATTACTCCGTAGAGGTGCTGCTCCTGACGGTAGCCGAGTTGCTCAAGAAATCGCCGCCCGCGGTCTTGGTCATCCCGAACCTTGCTCATCAGCCAAGCTGCGCCGTTCTCCTGTGCGAACGCCTCATTCATGGAGAACAGGTATTGCCCGATGCCTAGGCTTTCGTGAGCTGCGGAAACGTCGGCACGAACAATGAACACGAGTGGGCGCCCAGAGTCGGGTTCATGAAGTGCCACCCCGTGACCGTAGGCAACCACCGCATCGCTCCATTGCACCACGATGCGCTGAACAGACATCGAGGCCGGGTAACGCTCGAAACGAGCGCGAATAGAGTCGGCCGTTTCGGGCTCTTGCTCAACGCGATTGAAAAACCGAGCAACATGTTCGGCGTCGTCCGGGGTGTACGGGCGAACCGTATAGCCAGCCGGCAGGCTCACGGACAGTAGGCGAGCTGGTTCTGCGCCTTGCCCGCGGCCTCATGAGTCGGATCGGCGGCCACAATCGCCTTGAAGTGGGCACACGCCGCATCGTAGTCACCCAGCATCATCATGGTCATCGCCATGTCGTATCGGGCAAAGAGATGGTTCGGGCAGATGTTAACGACGCGCGTGAGCGTAGCGAGGGAGCCATCGAAGTCTCCCTCGAACCCCTGGATGAGACCAATCTGCCAGAGGGCGTCACAGTGGTTTGGCTCCACCGCGAGCACACGCTGGAGTTCGGCGCGGGCCTCTGGGTATTGGCCGTTGCACCGCAGTTCGAATCCTCGTTGATAGACCGCAGCGATTTCCATGGAGAGCGACATGGCTTTGCTTGTTGCCTAGGCAGTATAGCACCGGATTTTGCGAATCGCAACTACCTAGGCCGGACCCGGTTCAAAGCGGGGCAACGTTTTTGGGCCAAGATCCGTCTCCTTCGGATCGTCAGTCGTGGGCGCGGCGGTTCCACCGTTGGTGTCATCCTTCTTGATTTCCGGAAGGGCCTGCCCGTTCATCACCGCCAAGAACTCGTCCCGATCGAGCGTTTCGCGCTCCAAGAGCGCTTGCACCACGGCATCGAGTTTTACACGATTATCGGTGAGGATCTGGGTCGCCCTCGCGTGGCAGGTGTCTACAATCGCCCTCACTTCCTCGTCAATCATCTTTGCGATGTCTTCTGAGTAGTTGCGCTCGTCGTGGTAATCGCGGCCAAGGAACGGGTTGTGGGCCCGGCGCCCCAGCGCGAGGGTGCCCAATCGGTCGCTCATGCCGTATTCGCAGACCATGGCGCGGGCGATGCGCGTAACGCGCTCAAGGTCGTTGCTCGCGCCTGTCCAGACTCGCTCGTAGACGATCTCCTCCGCTACGCGTCCGCCGAGGAGCGAGACGATGTCGTCTTCGAGCTCGTCACGCGAAACCAAATACTTGTCCGTCACCGGAATGTGCCAAGTAGAACCGAGGGACATGCCGCGTGGCAGAATCGTGACCTTGTGGACGGGGTCGCTGTGTTCAAGCAACTCTCCGACCACGGCGTGGCCAGCTTCGTGATACGCGATGACCTCGCGCTCCTTAGCATCGATAACGCGGCTCTTCCGCTGCGGACCGGCGATCACGCGGTCGAGCGCTTCGTCGAGGTCCTCTTGTCCAATCCGAACCCGACCGCGACGGGCCGCGAGTAGAGCGGACTCATTCAGCATGTTCGCGAGGTCAGCACCGGTGAATCCGGGCGTGCGCATACCGATTGCCGCCAGGTCAATATCCGATTCAAATGGCTTACCCTTGGCGTGAATCTTCAGAATGGCCTCACGGCCCTTGGCGTCAGGAGCATCGACCACGATTTGGCGGTCGAAGCGGCCTGGGCGAAGCAAGGCGGGATCGAGAACGTCAGGACGGTTTGTGGCCGCGATCAGGATGACGCCTGAGTTGGGGTCGAATCCATCCATCTCAACGAGCAACTGGTTCAGCGTCTGCTCGCGCTCGTCGTGACCACCGCCGAGACCCGCGCCGCGCTGGCGACCCACCGCATCGATTTCGTCAACGAAGATCAGCGACGGGCGATACGCCTTGGCCGTTTCGAACAAATCGCGGACGCGCGCGGCACCCACACCGACAAACATCTCGACAAAGTCGGAACCCGAGATATGAAAGAAGGGAACCCCGGCTTCGCCGGCAATCGCTCGGGCGAGGTGGGTCTTACCGACGCCAGGAGGACCCGTCAGGAGAATGCCCTTTGGAATCTTTGCGCCCAGGGCAGTGTACTTCTTCGTGTTCTTGAGAAAGTCAACGATCTCGAACAGCTCTTGCTTTGCTTCATCAATGCCCGCCACGTCTTCGAACGTGATCTTTGGGCCAGTTTCGCCCACACGCTTGGCTCGCGAGCGGCCAAAGCTCATCGCTTGGTTGCCCGCCCCCATCTGGGGCCGGAGCACAAAGAAGTACAGGAATGCGATGAAGAGCAGCGGCACCAGGAGGAAGCCAAGAATGCTCACGATGCCCGCAGAGACCGGGGGTGGAAGGAGCTTGACATCAACGCCCTTGCGGCTCAACTTGTCGGCCAAGTCGCGACCTGCTGGCGAGTCCTCGTCGTATCCGCGAAGGGTGAACTTCGAGCCGTCCTTCAGCTTGCCGCGGATTTCCTTCTGCTGCCACTCCAGACTCTCGACATTCGCGGGCTCGTCGGGCTTGTCGAGGTTGAGCTCGCGCTCAAGTTGGGAGATCGTAATCTCCTTTGGCGCGGTCGACGAAAACAGGTTCGAACTCGTGCCCATTGCGTTGAACACGACGATGACCAGCAGTGCCAGAGCGACAGTCGAAATGATGAACTTGACGGGTTTATTCAAAGCGTCTCCAAACCACGAACCGGTATTCCCTACGCTTAACGTGGGGCCGACGTTTCCAAAACGTCTACAAGACCGGTTCGTAGGGTCCAAACCGGAGCCTCAAGCCGCGCGTCGAGCCAGATTGCCAAGCCGCTCGGTTCGACACGCTAACTCCCGGAACCCAAACCACCCCTAGGATATCACAGATCACCGGCAACCTCCGACGCGCAGTTGAGGTTAGGCCTGCTTCGGAAAGCAAATCGCTGACTTTGCGTGATCCTTCAAACCCCATCGGATCAATTCGGTCGCCGGGTTCGACCGAACGGAAGTTGAGCGGATGGCGGATGGCATCGGCATCGAGCACGACGGTCAGGCTATCTCGGCGAAACGGCGGCGCATCGCTGGTGGGGGTTGCTTCGAGCGTCCAACCGAACGTATCCGAGTCGGTGGCTCCGGGCACGGTGAGCGGGAACCGGAAAGGCTCGGTCGGACTCAGGTCGCGAATGTGAATCGTTGACTCGTCCCACTCTACGCAGACCCGCCCGCCCTCGGCGGTGACCGACCCCCGAGGTTCATGGGGCAGCAATTGCTCGATCAGCAGGGTCTGGTGATGGTCGAAGGCCTGCCCGATCGTTTGCGTGGCCAAGCGAACCGCCCGGCGAAACAGCACTGAGGGTAGGTGTTCGAAGCCACGACGGTCGAACGCCACCTCGCAGTCGAGCGTGAGGAATCTGAGATCCCCATTGAGCGGCACTTCAAGATCTTCCAGCGCCCTTGCCGCCATCGCATCAAGAAAGCGGTGCTCGGCGTCAAGCGTCTCCGCGAGCCGGGCGACCGCGGCATCGGCTTCCGGATTGATTGCCCGAAGTTCCGGGATCACGCGGTGCCGTATGCGCGCGCGGGCAAAGCTGATGTCTCGATTGGCGGGGTCGTCGTGCGTCCACAGACCGTGCTCGTCGCAGTAGGCTCGGGTTTCGGAACGCGTAAAGGGAAGAAGTGGGCGGATGATGTTGTCCCGCCGCTCAGGAATTCCGGTCATGCCCGCCATGCCGGTGCCGCGAGTCAGGTTGAACAGCACGGTCTCGACATGGTCGTCACGCGTGTGGGCAGTGGCGATCGCCGACACCTGAAGCCGAAACGCGGCTTGCCGATAGAACTCATAGCGCGCGTGGCGGCCAGCTTCTTCGAGTCCCGTGCGGTGCTGGTCGGCGATGGTAGGGACGTCGGCCTTTCCTGAGACAAAGGCGACGCCCAGCTCGTTGCAGAACGCCTCGCAGAGTCGCATCTCGCGGTCGGCCTCGGGGCGTTGTCCGTGATGAAGGTGGGCGGCGATGATATCGACTCCCGAGCGATGGAGAAGGTGCAGCAGCGTCGTGGAGTCCGCACCCCCCGAGTAGCCGACCAAAACTGGCCCCGAACTTGGGATCAGTCCTCGTTCGGCAAGGTGGCGCTGGAACCGCTCAAGGAGCATGGGCAGAGTTTACTTGGGGGCGTGGCGTACAATTGAGCGTGCCCTGCCGTGCCTTTACTCTCATTGAGCTCCTGGTCGTGGTTGCGATCATTGCCATCCTAGCCGCGATTCTGTTCCCGGTTTTTAGCTCGGCCAAGGCGGCGGCGAAGGCCACGGCGGGCCTGTCGAACGTGCGCCAAATGAACATTGCCGTTCAGCTGTACATCACCGACCACGACGAGACCTATCCGCTGGCGGCCTATGGCACGGCCTCGGGATTCGCGATTTGGCATGACATCCTCGACCCGTATGTGAAGAACAAAGATGTGTGGCACTGCCCAGGCAGTTCGGTCAGCACGAAGGACTTGACGGGTGCGGTCACCAGCCACTGGGGCTACAACACGCGGTATCTCACCGACCTTGCCCTCGACTTCTCGAACGCGACCAATACGAGGGCGGTGTCGACCTCCGCGATTGCGGATCCGGCGGGGACGGTGGTGTTTTCGAGCGCACGCACGAGCGTACCGGGGAGTTGGTGTGGTGACGACGGCAAGTTCCTGCTTCCGCCCAGCGAGCCCGACGGCGATTGCTGGGGAAGGCCCGATGAGATCAACAATGCGGTGATCATCGCGTGGGCCGATGGCCACGCCAAGCGGCAGAAACTCGGCGCATTCTACATGAACGACCGCTACTTCGACCTTGAGTAGCTTGAACCCGATCAAGTAGGGTTGGGCTTGCTCGTACTTCATGCGAGAAGGTCTGCTTTTCAAAGCAAGTTTCGAAATTTCGAATATACTAATGAAGCATGGATCACGATGCGCTGCGCAGGTTCAAAGCTGGGGTGTTTCAAGTGCTGGCCCACCCGACGAGGATTCATGTCGTTGAGGAATTGGCCCAAGGTGAGCGCTCGGTCGGCGACTTGCTCAAGGCGATCAGCGTCGAGCCCGCAAACCTCTCGCAACATCTGAGCGTGCTCCGCAGCCGCGGTCTAGTTCTCACTCGCAAAGAGGGCAATCAGGTGTTCTATCGCCTTCGCGACACGATGCTCGCCGAAGTTCTCGACTCCATGCGGCGGCACTTTATCGGACATCTGGAGGAGTCCCTCGCGCTGCTCAGCGCACTGGAGTCTCGGTCGTGATCGGTCGCCGCAACTGGGACAACGTGTTGCCCAAGTCCGTGATTGCGCTTCGCGACTACTCGGCGAAAAAGTTTGCGGGCGATCTCATCGCCGGGTTGACCGTCGGGTTGGTCGCCCTGCCGCTGGCGATGGCGTTTGCCATTTCCTCGGGGGTACCGCCGCAAGACGGGATCTACGGGGCCATCGTGGCGGGATTCATCATCTCGGCCCTCGGTGGCTCGATGACGCAGATCGGTGGTCCGACCGGTGCGTTTGTCGTCGTCGTGTCGGGCATTGTCGCCCAATACGGCATCCAAGGCCTATTCACCTGCACGCTGATGGCAGGGGTGATGCTCCTCGTGATGGGTTTGACCGGTCTCGGCACCGCGGTCAAGTTCATTCCCCGGCCTGTTGTCATCGGGTTCACGAACGGCATTGCGGTGCTCATTGCGAGCACCCAACTTAAGGAGTTCTTTGGGCTTGACGTGGAATCGTCCGGCGAGTTCGTGGGTCGGATTGAACTTGTCGCAACTCACCTCTCCTCGTTTTCGCCAATCACGACGGCGCTCGCCACTGCCGCGCTCTTGGTGTTGATTGTGTTTGCTCGGTGGATCAAGCAGGTACCTGGAGCGATCGTGGTGCTATTTGCGGGCACGATCATTGCTTATGCGGCGCCCTTGCCCGTTGAGACCATCGCGACACGGTTTGGCGAGATACCCCAGGGCTTGCCGCCCTTTCAGGTACCGCCAATTCGCGCGGACCTCATCATGACGCTGTTGCCAGCGGCAATCACGATCGCGATGCTCGGGGCGATCGAGTCGCTACTGTCTGCAGTCGTCGCTGACCGAATGACCGGCGACAAGCACCAGCCAAACACCGAACTGGTCGCGCAAGGGGTGGCCAACATGGTGTCGCCGCTCTTGAGCGGCTTGCCCGCAACCGGCGCAATTGCTCGCACAGCGACGAACATTCGCTCGGGAGCGAAGACCCCCGTGGCGGGCATGATCCATGCGCTCGTGCTCTTGATCATCCTGCTCGTTGCCGCTCCGCTTGCCAAACACATTCCTTTGGCCATCCTCGCTTCGATTCTCTTCGTGGTGGCCTACAACATGGGCGAATGGAGCGAGATTCCCGAGATTTTGAAGCAGAGCAAAGCCGACATCGCGGTGTGGCTGATCACTTTTCTGCTCACCGTCTTTGCTGACCTCACCGTTGCGGTCCAAGCCGGCATGATTCTCGCGGCTCTGCTCTACATTCGGCGGGTCACCGCCACAACCACCGTCGCGGAGGTCACTCCGGAGTACATCGAAGAGGGATTCGAACACAGTCTCCAAACCAATCCAATCCCTCCAGGAGTCAAGGTGTTTCGAATTCACGGACCTTTTCTCTTTGGGGCAACCGAGAAACTCTCGGTCATTGAAGATCAAGTGGATGCCTTGCCCACGGTCGTGATGTTAAGGTTACGGAACATGACGGCGATTGATGCTACGGGCCTCCATGCTCTTGAAAGACTCGCGGATCGGCTGCGAGCCTCGGGACGTCACCTGGTGTTGTGCGCGCCGAGAAGCCAGCCAGCGCATCTCATGAAGCAGGCCGAGTTTCACCAGCACATCGGCGAATCGAATCTGCAACCGTCGCTCGCAGCCGGCTTGCGGCGAGCGAGAGAACTTCTCAGCCAAGCCCCGAGACGGCGCTAGCGGGTACCCTCTGCCCTCGCAACATGAGCAAACTGCGCATCTTTACGTCGGAGAGTGTTGGCGAAGGACACCCCGACAAGTTGGCGGATCAGATTTCCGACGCCCTACTCGACGAGTGCCTCCGCCAAGACCCGAACGCGCGAGTCGCGATCGAGACCCTTCTCACCCACGGCCTTGCGTTTATCGCGGGCGAAGTGACCGTTGATGGCTACATCGAAGTCAGCAAGATCGTCCGCGATACGATCAGCGAAGTTGGCTATGTCGATACCGACCTGGGATTCGACGGTCGATCATGTGGCGTCACCACCGCGATCCAAGAACAATCGCCCGACATTGCTGTCGGAGTTGACACGGGCGGTGCGGGTGACCAAGGCATGATGTTTGGGATGGCGACGAACGAGACGCCTGAATTGATGCCGCTCCCGATCTCGATTGCCCACGCGTTGGTGCGACGCGCCGCTGAAGTCCGGCGAAAGCACCCATCGCTGGGTCTTCGCCCGGATGTGAAGAGCCAAGTCTCGGTCATCTACGAAGGCGGTCGGCCAAAGGCGATTGATACGATCGTGGTTTCGACCCAACATGCACCAACACTTACGCATGAGGCGGTCACCGAGGTTGTTCGTCAGCACATTGTGGGACCGGTGCTCAGGGAGTACGAAGAGTTTGCGGCCGACGAAATCAAGTATTTCATCAACCCAACCGGCATCTTCGTGATCGGCGGTCCGCAGGCTGACACTGGCTTGACCGGCCGCAAAATCATCGTGGACACTTACGGTGGCATGTGCCCCCACGGCGGCGGCGCGTTCTCAGGCAAGGACCCGACCAAGGTTGATCGCTCGGCAGCCTATATGGCTCGCCACGTTGCAAAATGCATCGTAGCGGCAGGGCTGGCGGATAAGGCTCAAGTGGCGCTCGCCTATGCGATTGGCGTCGCCCAACCCGTTTCGCTGAATATTGAGACCTTCGGCACCGAAAAAATCGACCACGCCGAAATCGAGAAGCGTGTTCGCGCTAACTTCGATATGTCGCCGAAGGGCATCATCACGCACCTCGATCTGAAGCGACCCATTTACTTGCCCACGGCCAAGAACGGCCACTTTGGCAACCCGGCCTTTCCGTGGGAGAGCACGGCCGCAGCTGATTCGTTGCGTTAAAACTGAACCGATGGCCCAAACTTTGCGACAGCGCTACTCTGGAGAAAGACGATGGTCGTAGCGGTGTTTGGCGCCACCGGTCAACTTGGCCGGCAGGTCTTGGAGTTGCTCATGAAACGGGGACACCGTCCTCGCGTTCTTGTTCGAAGTGTGCTCCGGCTCGCATCGAATGTGCCCGATGCCGATGTTGTTGAAGGCGATATCCGGGATCCGCTCGTCGTCTCTCAGACATTGGCGGGAGCCGAAGCGGTCATTTCTACCCTCGCGATGGCCGACATTTCGAGGCCCGCAACAGACCTCTCGGACAACTTGCGAACGATTCTCCGCGAGATGCGAGACGCGTCGCTTCGGCGGATCATCGCCGTGGGTGGGGCGAGCGTGTTTCGCGAGCGCGAGGACCTCCCGGACTTCCTTCTCAACGTCGCCGCCGAGCACCGGCGACAGTGGCAGTATCTGCAGGAAAGCTCAAAGGACTGGACGCTCGTGTGCCCTGTGTTCTTCAGCGACGATTTGCCCGATTCGCGCTACCGCGTCGCCCGCGAGGCGTTGCCCGAGGGCTCGGAGTCGGTGATGGTCCACGATATCGCCGAGTTCATCGTGGATGAACTCGAACGCGGCGAATACGTTCGTAGTCGCGTCGGCATCGTGTCCGATGTCATCTCAGGTGAGAGCTAGTAGCCGACGCCTTCCTGGAACGAACATCCCGAAGAGTCTTCTAGCGGCGCATAAGCGGTGTCAAACTCGGGAGTCGGAACCCCGGTCGCCTTCGCCATTTCCTCGTTCATCTCGGTCAGAATGCGCTTGGAGTACCCCGGCCACTGCTTGATGATGCGGCCCTTGGAATCGAGAAGCGTGGAATAGACCGAGCGCAAGGCTTCGTAGTCCCGCATGACCTTCGCGTCCCGTGAGATGAGCACCAGGTTCTTCGTGCTGTGACCCTCGACCCACTTCCGCGCCTTTTCGGCGGGCGAGTCGATCACACCGACGAAGTTGACGCGGCCGTCGTGCGTCTTACGCAAAGATTGGATCAGCGGCTCAGCGTCGGTGCTACACGGGCAGCCGTCAAGGATGAAATAGATGAGCGTGGGCTTGCCCTGCTGAACTTTGGCAAGCGTCCACTCCTTGCCGTCAAGATCGGGAATCTTGAAATCGGCGGCGGGTTTGCGCGCCATTGCGGCCGCGTCTTCCCGCATGGGATCGGTGACGGGGTGCCGCGGAACGCCTTCGACCGAGGGTTGAATTCCGAAGGACTGCTGAGATCGAAGGATCAACAGGGTGCCCGCGCCGGCAAAAGCCAGTGCGGCTGGCACAAGAACGAGGGCCACGCGCATTACAATCAGGATACCGGCAACCGAATGTGGGCCGTCGGATGTTGAATGTCGTTGTCCGTTCGGACACATCATGTCCGTTCCGGAGACATGGGTTACACATTGTTCCGGACACATAGGTTACAGATCATCTGGTCCCGGCCGGGCACGTCTGCTCCGGATCCTGGCCACATTCCACTTCCCGTTCCGCTAAACTGCGGCCATGAGCCTAACGCGACGCGACATTCTCACCGCCGGTGTCGGCCTGACGGCCGTCCCCCTCGTGCGTTCCTTCCCGCACATCTGGGTGCCCAATCAGACCGCAAAGCCGCTCGTAATCGCATCGGGCAATGGCAACACGGTCAAGCACGACACGAACGAGACGTGTGTTCAACGTGCGTTTCGCATGATGACGGGCGGCACCGACGTGCTTGATGCGCTCATCGCAGGGGTGAACATCGTCGAACTTGACCCGGCCGATACGTCGGTGGGTTACGGCGGTCTGCCGAATGCCGAGGGCGTGGTGCAACTCGACAGTTGCCTGATGCACGGACGCAAGAAGTGGGCGGGCGGCGTGGCGAGTCTCGAGGGCGTTCGGACGCCAAGCTCGGTCGCCCGCGCGGTGATGCAGCATACGGACCATCATCTGCTGGTGGGTCCGGGAGCGCGGGAGTTTGCCCGGCGGATGGGATTCACGATCGAGGCTGACCTGAACACCGACGCTTCGCGGCGGGCGTGGCTAGAATGGATGCGACGCACCGATCCGGGGCATTACCTCGACCCTGCCAAGCGCGATGGCGACGCGGCCGCGCTCAGCATGATCGAGGATGGCTGGATTGATCCGGAGCACTACTACGGCACCATCAACTGCAACGGAATTGCGCCGAACGGCGATATCGCCGGCGTCACGACGACGAGCGGGCTCGCCTTCAAGATCCCCGGTCGCGTCGGCGATTCGCCGATCCTTGGCGCAGGGCTTTACGTGGATCAGAGCGTTGGTGCGGCGGGCTCGACCGGGCGTGGAGAGGCCAACCTCTATAACCTAAGCTCGTATCTGATCGTTGAGGAGATGCGACGAGGGGCCCATCCCAAAGACGCCGGAATCACGGCGCTGAAGCGCGTGGCCCAGAACACTGAGAAGCGACTGCAACATACGTCGGGTCGCCCGTCGTTCAACTTGCAGTTCTACGTGCTCGATGCGAAGGGTCGCCACGCTGGGGTCGTGATGTTCGGCGGTGGTCGGTATGCGGTGTGCGACGAGAACGGACCGCGGTTCGAGGATTTGGCGGCGGCGTTTTGAGCGCTCCAAGTGACGGCTGAAGAGTAAAGAATGTAGAGTGTGTCGAAGTAGAAGCCACGAGGTCGTCGGCTGGTTTTTGCCGACGCTCCCGGAAGCACCGGGAAAAACCACCCGGTAACCTCGTGGAACCAAATCCTGCGGCGAACTCACGAGGCCGTCGGCTGGTTTTGGCCGACGCTCCCGGAAGCACCGGGAAAAACCACCCGGTGACCTCGTGGAACCAAATCCTGCGGCGAACTCACGAGGTCGTCGGCTGGTTTTTGCCGACGCTCTCAGGAAGCACCGGGAAAAACCACCCGGTGACCTCGTGGAACCAAATTCGAACCACATCCGAACCAATCCGAACCAACCCGAGCTAAATCACATCAGCGAATACGGATCGACGTCAATCACGAGTTGCGTCTTCCCCAGTGGCACAGCTGCGAGGGCTAGTCCAATCGGCGTCACGTCGGCGTCGGGAGGCAGCTTCACCAGCACATTCCGCCGCCACCGCTCCTTCACCCGCTCGACCGCCGCACTCGCCGGGCCGAGAACTTCGGCGTCGGGCACGTTACGCAACGCATCGGCCACCGCCTGCGACACCGCCCGCGTTTCTGTGATGCTCACGCCCGAGATGATGAGATTCACCAAGCGGCAATACGGCGGATACTTCGCGAACTCCCGCTCGAAGCGCACCTCGTTGAAGAGCTTGACGTAGTCATGAGTCTCGGCGGCGGCGAGGGCGACGTGGGTGGGGTTGAACGTTTGGATGACGACCTCGCCGGGAGCACTGCCGCGACCCGCCCGACCGGCGACCTGCGACAGCAGTTGGAACGTGCGCTCACTGGCGCGAAAATCCGGGATGTTGAGCGCGATGTCCGCCGTGACAACACCGACGAGCGTCACCCGGGGGAAGTCCAGCCCCTTGGCCACCATCTGCGTGCCAACCAAAATGTCGAGATCACCCGCGCGGAACTGGGCGAGAATCTCTTCCAGCGCGCCCTTCCGGCGGGTGACATCGCGATCCAGCCGCGCCACCCTGGCCTCGGCAAACTTCTGCCGAACCTGTTCCTCCACCTTCTCGGTGCCCATCCCGACGGGTGCGAGTTTGATGCCGCCGCACCCAGGGCATTTCTCGGGCGGCGGGCATTGGTAGTCGCAGTGGTGGCATCGCAGCCGGCGATCCTGGCGGCTGTAGCTGAGCGACACCGAACAACGCGGGCATTGGAATTGCTGACCGCACTCGCGGCAGAGCAGAAACGGTGAATAGGCACGGCGATTGAGAAAGAGAATGATTTGCTCGCCACGCTCAAGAGTCTCCGTCATCCGGTCGCGCAAGCTCCGCCCGAGGATCACGGGCTGGCCGATCTTGTAGCCCTCGCGCAGGTCGTCGAGCACCACTTTCGGTAGTCGTGCTGACGCCGTGCGGCTGGGCAGATCGGGCCGGATGAGCTTGCCCGCCTGAGCCTCGGCAAAGCTCTCGACGCTGGGGGTGGCCGATCCCAAGACGATTGGCGCGCTATGGAGCCTCGCGAGTTCGAGCGCCGCCGGTTTGGCGTGGTAGCGAGGCGATGACTCCTGCTTATACGAGCTTTCGTGTTCCTCGTCGACGACGATCAAGCCGATGTTGTCGAGCGGCGCGAACAGCGCACTGCGCGCTCCGAGCACGACCGGCGCCTCGCCCTGACGAATGCGAATCCAGTTCTCCAGCCGCTCGGCGGGAGTGAGTTCGCTGTGCAGGATGGTGACGCGCTCGCCAAATCGCTCCCTGAGTTGGCTGATCGCCTGGGTGGCGAGGGCGATTTCGGGGACGAGATACAGCACCTGACGCCCCTGCTTCAGCGCCTCGGCCGCCGCGCGCAGAAACACTTCGGTCTTGCCCGAGCCGGTGATGCCGAAGAGCAGGAATCGCGACGGGGTTCGCCCTTCGACGGACTGGCGAAGGGCGGCGATGGCTTTGGCCTGGTCGGCGTTCGGCTCGGGAGGCAGGCGGCGTTGGGCATCTTCGCCGCTCACAGGTTCGAGCAGCTTGGCTGTTCTAAGCGCGCGAATGGTCTGGTCGGTGACCCCACACAGCGCGCGGATTTCTTCACGCGAGAACTGAGGCCGGTCGGCGGTGGAAAGACGCATGAGCGTGAGCGCCTGGGCGGGTTTGCGCTTGCCCTCGTCGTGGAGGAACGCCTCGATGCGGTCGGCGTCGGCGGTGAGGCGAAGAAGCGCGTCGTCACCTTTGCGGGTTTGGGGTCGGACGACGGAGCGTTGCGACTCAACCAGGCCCTTCTCGTGCAGGAGCCTCAGGCCTCGTTTCATCGTCGCCGTGAGTTTTTTCGCTTTGGCTTCGGTCAGCTCCCCTTCTTCCTGGATGGTGCGCCAAAGTTCCTGCTGGAGCGGTGTGAGAAGATCGGCTTGGACTCCGGGAATCGGCCGCCAGCGGGTGACGATGCGGGCCTGCGCGCCGGGGGGCATGGCGGGGCTGAGAGCCACAGGAAGCGGCGATAGCGTCTCGCGGGCGATGAACTCGACAAGCGCAATGAGGCTTGGGGGCAATCCGAGGCCCTGGATGGCCGTGCCGAGGGGTTTCAGTTTTTCGAGCGGGAATCCTAGTCCGGATTCATCGACCTCGCGAAGTCGGACGACGTGACCGAGGACGGTGCGCGTCCCAAGCGGAGCGAGGACCGCATCGCCGAGCGCATGCTCAGGCTGGGCCTGATAGGTCCACATCGCCTCCTGCCCACCCGTGCGCACGTCCACGAGCACATCGGCCACGCGCACGGTCGGGGGATTCATGGGGAGAGGATACATGGAGACTGGCGAGTTGTGAGTGACGAGTGAGGAGTGACGAGTTTTGAGTGAGGAGTGATGGGCAAGAGAAGTTGCTCCCCGCGGAGGGTTGTGACACACGCCGAAACTCCTCACTCTCCAATCACTCGCCAGTCGTCACTCGAATCACTCGTCACTCGAATAACTCGTCACTCGAATCACTCGTCACTCACCTCACTCCGGTATACTATCCGAGCCGTGTTGGTTGTCTACAACATTCTCTTTGGGCTTGCGATCTTGGTCGCTGCCGTGTTCGCGCTTCTCGTGTTCGCCACGGGGAAGGGCGACGCCATGTCCGGAGGCGGCAGCGTGCGTACCACCTTTAAGGGCAAGGCCAGCATCGACGACCTGATCTCGCGGATGACCCTTGGCTTGGGGATCGCCTTCATGGTCCTCACCATCGTGCTGGACATCGTGGGCAACAAGCTTCCTTCGTCCACGCCGTGATCCGCGCCGACCTGACTCAGCGCCTCCGCCAAGCCGTCGACGGTTTGGTGGCTTCGGGTGCGTTGCCGGCGGGGTTGCCCGCCCTGGAAATCTCCGATCCGCGCGATCCTGCGCATGGCGATTTCGCCACCAACTTTGCTCTCGTAGCTTCGAAACCGGCGGGCAAGAACCCACGCGAGCTGGCTGAGATGGTGCGCGCGGCGGTCATGGATGCGTCGGTGTTTGATGCGATTGACGTCGCCGGGCCGGGGTTCATCAATTTTCGCCTGACGCCGAGCTATGTGGCAGGCTGGCTTGGTCCATTGCTGGCAGCCGGAGAAGGACTCGCCGCCGAAGCCGCCAAGAGCAATCCTTCGCCGAAGCGGATCAACGTCGAGTTTGTGTCGGTGAACCCGAACGGGCCGATCACGATCGGCTCGGGGCGCGGGGCGGCGTTCGGATCGACGCTGTGCAATGTTTTGGCGGCGGCGGGGAATTCGGTTCACCGCGAGTATTACATCAACGACGGCGTGAACAGCGAGCAAATGCGGCAGTTCGCAATGTCGCTCCAGATCTACGTCACGAGGCGGTTTATTCAGTGGATCGAGTCGGCGGACCCGGAGTCTGGGGCATTGCTTGCTGAGATTGATGAACTCAATCGCTCTATGGGCCCTGGGTATGGAGGCATGGCCCCGCCGTTCTTCAAGAACAAGATCCTGGAAACAGGGGGCCCTCGAGTCAAACTGGCCCTTCAGGAACTTGATCCTGAGCGAGTGTCACTGTGTGCAAAAGTGCGTTACCAGAGTTGCTACAGCGATGGCCATTTCCAGTCGTACGCGGAACGTGAAGCGCAGTATCCGGGCGACTATGTTGACGAAGCTGCCAGGCTCCTACTGGAGAGGTTTGGGAGTGAGGCGGTGCTCAACTCTGTTGGTGATAGCGGTATTGCTTGGTACCATGAACACGGACAGGCAGCAATGCTGGGCATGCAGCGCCGCGACCTCACCGCCTTCGCCACCGAATTCGACACCTGGTTCTCGGAGCAATCGCTCCACGACCGGGGCATCGTCGCCCAAGACATCGAGGCCCTCGCCCAAAAAGGCGCGGCTGATACCGAGCCCATTCGCCACAAGCTCAAACTCGGTAAGGGCGGTGTGCTGGAAGACGTAATCCGCGAGCAGCAGGCGAGCGTTGACGAGGACCTTGACGCGGCGGGCGACGACACCCCACCCCCCGACCCCCTCCCCTCGAAGACGATGGCCCTTCGAGGAGAGGGGGAGTCTCGGACACTCTGGCTCCGATCGACGAAGTTCGGCGACGACCAAGACCGCGTCCTTAAGCGACAAGACGGCCGCCTCACCTACATCGCCAGCGACGTCGCCTACCACAAGGACAAGTTCAACCGGCCCGAGAACGCGGACAAGCTGATCACCGTGCTCGGCCCGGACCATCACGGCTACATCGGGCGGCTCCATGCCGTGGTTGCCGCGCTCCTTATGGAGCCAAGCAACGACCCCAACGCCGCACCCCTCACCGAACTTGAAGCCAAGCTCTACGCTAGCCCCGCCGAGCGCGACGCCTGCCAGGCCGCGCTCGCTCTCTCGAAGGAGCGGCTCGAAGTCGTCATCTTCCAGCTCGTACGGTTCATGAAGGACGGCAAGCCCGCCCCGATGCGCAAGCGAGACGGCAACATCTACGCGCTGATTGACCTTGTCGACGAGATCGGCCGAACCGTCAAGCCGAACGCCAGCAAGGCTGAGCAGCAAGAGGTCGGCAAGGATGTCGCGCGCTTCTTCTACTTGATGCGCTCGCACGACACGACGTTCGACTTCGACCTTGATCTCGCCGAGCGGCAGAGCGATGAGAACCCGGTGTTCTATGTGCAGTACGCCCACGCGCGCATCTGCAGCGTGATCGTCAAGGCCGCCGAAGCCGGGCTGACCGCCGGGTCGAGTCCCGAGCTACTCGCCCATCCGAAGGAACTCGCGCTGATCAAAATGATCGCCGATCTGCCGTTCGAAGTGTCGCGCGCCGCCGAGGATTACGGCGTCCACCGGCTGGCGACCTACGCGATCGACCTCGCCCGGGCGTATCACCACTTTTACGACGCGTGTCGCGTGATTCAGCCGGAAGCTCCCGAGCTCAGCCGGGCACGACTGGCGCTCTGTGTGGCGACGCGCAACGCCCTGCGGTCGGTGTTTGCCCTGCTGGGGATCAGCGCCCCCGAGCGGATGGACCGCGCCGAAGCCTAGCGGTCTCCAGGCATGCCAAGAAACGCTGGCAAAAACCAGCCAGCGTCCTCGTGTTTTGCACTATCTCTAAAGCTCACGAATTCGCCGGGTGAGAAACGCTTGCAAGAACCAGCCAGCGTCCTCGTGGTTTGCACTATCTCTGAAGCTCACGAGGTCGCCGGGTGAGAAACGCTGGCAAAACCAGCCAGTGTCCTCGTGGTTTGCACTATCTCTGAAGCTCACGAGGTCGCCGGGTGAGAAACGCTGGCAAGAACCAGCCAGCGTCCTCGTGGTTGCACTATCTCTGAAGCTCACGAGGTCGCCGGGTGGTTTTTCCCGGCGCCTGTACCTCTGGGAACTACCCACCGCCGCCGCGGATTTCTTGGCGAGCTTTGGTCAGCCGCTCTGGCCACGTGAACTTCGGCGCCTTGCTCGGATCGTAGCCCAGCAAGTGCCCCGTCAGCCGGGTCGCCGGCTTCGTGTACTTCAGCTCGGTATCCCCAAAAACCTCGCGGCAGATCGCGGCCAGTCCCGGATCGTACGCAAGCAACTCGGCCCGCGTGTTCACGTGGTTGTGCGCGCTGTCGTTTTCGCGGTTGTTATCAAACCACGACTGCACGCCCTCCGCGAAATACTCCGCTGAGTTGGTCGCCGCATACTTGCCCGCCCAAAGCCCGGCCTTCATCGCCGCATCGTAGGTGGCTTTCAAGCGCTCGTCAAAGGTTGGATCAATGTTGACCAGCCCGCGCAGATGGATGTTGTGGGCGAACTCATGGATGACGATGCTCTCGGTCGAATACGGATCGCCGGGGTAGCCCAAGACGTTCTCTTCGGCGCAACTACACACCGGATCGGTGCGCGATCCGCCGAGGCCGCGCGCCCGGGCATCCCAGAAATCCTTCGGCGTCATGCGGCTGTATTCGGGAATGTCGGTGGTGAACTCTTGGTAGCCGATCACGACCATGCGCGAGCCGCTCTTGACCATCGCCGCCTTGATGTCGGGTCGCTTCGCGAGGAGCAAGTTGATGAGGTAGCCGGTCTCCTTCAGCGCGTAGTCGTCAACCTTGGATGACGAGATCACCGGATAGCCATCCGCGTCGAAAAACTTGCCGTAAAAGGCGTTCCGCGTGATCGAGCTGGGCGGCACCGAGATGTCGGGCACACCCCATGCTTTGCGGATTGCCGCGTAACCCGTCGGGTCATGGGTGACGAGCTCGCTCCACTTGAAGGGGAAGAAGTCGTTCTGGGTGAAGTACGCCTCCGTCAGTTCAGCGAAGTATTCCTGCTGATTGACCATGGCGTAGGCGCGGTCCTTGGTGCGCTTGCCCTCAGAGTCTTGGCGCTCGATGTCGTCGTAGGTTTTGCTCGCCTTGGCTTTCTCATAGGCGGCTTTGATGTCGGGGTTGTTGAAGCCCTGGGGCAGGACGCGGTCGTGGTAGGCGTGGGCGAGTTCGTGGAGTGCGAAGTTCGGCATGCGGCGCGTTTCGGCCTCGAAGATGCGGATGTTCGTGAACTCGACGCCCTTGACCATCGCCGGGTTGCGCTTGTTGTCGCGGAGCCACTGCGCGCCGGGGTGATACTCCGCGCTCGGCCGGATGCCCGTGTATTCGGGCGACATCCACAGCTTGACCTTCTTGAGTTCGGCAACGGCCTTGGCGGGGACGACACGCTCGACTTCCATGAGTTGACGCTCGAGGAGCTCCACCGCGGTCGCGGTCGCGGGTTCCGAGGCGATCTCGTCTTTGATGTGCAGGGTCCAGCCCTCGACGTCGCGTGTGACGTATCCAGGTGTGTCGAGAAGGGCGAATCCAAGAAGTAACGTCAACATAACGAGATCACCTCGGGTCGGATTTAGGATCGCCAGCGCTTGAGCGTGGGCAGCATGGCGACGGTGCTCTCCATGATTCCTGGCGGCAACGACATGTCACCCATGATGCCCTGGAGCTTCGTGGTGAAGTCGGGGAGGGCAATGCCCTCGTCGTGGAACTGACCGCCATCGTAGCAATAGCTACAGTAGTCGGGGCTGGTGCTGCCGTCCGCCTCGGTTCCTCCCCCCTTGGGGTCTTGGTCGAGGGGCATTGCGCAGCTTTGGCAGATGCTCATGTTCTGAGTCCTCCTGATGGGAGTCTACTGGGATTTGGTTCGGGTTGGCTCGGATTGGTTCGGATTGGCTCGGTTCTCGTGGCCCTTGGCGCGTTCTCCTACTCCCCGAAGCGGATGGCCTCGAGTGCCTGCTGGGTGAGGAACCATTTGCCGCCGACGAGCGCGACCGTGTCTATGCCGTCCTTCCAGACACCGTTGACTTTGACCTTGGCGCTGCCGAGCGGCACCACGGCGTACTTGCCGCCCTTGCGCAGCGTGTAGTAGTCATAGTCGTCGCTGTGCGTCATGCTCCACCCGCGAGTGGCACACCATGCGGCAAGGTCGCCAAACACCCGATCGCTCTTGCGGCAGACGCCAGAGGAAACGCTTGACCCGGCCACGGTTCGGATCTTGAGATCGCCAATGCGCTGCCCAGCCGTCATCGCGAGGCTACGGCGAACAATGCGCTCCGCGAACTTTTGGTCGTTCGTCCAGTCGTGTTCGAGCTTCTCTCGGTGGCCTTCTGAAGTAACGCGATTGGGGCCAGCCATCGAGAACTGAACCCACTCGTAGCGCGTGATCGCGCTCAGCGAGAGTCGACCGCGCAGGACGACAAAGTAGTTGTCCGTTCCCATCGGCATGCCCGATGGCGGCGTCGTTCCTTCTTTGTAGCTCGCTGAATGCGGTCCCTCTCGCATGAGTCCGTTTGGTGTGGCTTCCTCTGGGTCAATTCTCACCATCAAAGATCTGCCGCCCGCCTGCCTTCCAACCACTATGGCCGTCTTACTTCGAGCAGGGTCTGAGGCAACGGTAGCTCGATATCCCGCTTCCTCGAGCTTGTTTACTGGGATGTAACTTCCAATGTGTTGATATAGAAGAACTAGCATGTGGATTCACCTCACTCGTACAACATGGGATCAAGAATCTCCTTTGTGACCCCTTGTTGAGAATTGTGGGTCCAGGGAGCAGCAGTAGGTGCAGGTGTTGCGTCATCGTAGCAAAGCCCGTAGAAGACTCCCCCTCCTGCTGGGTTCTGCCAATAGGCGTTCGTGTGCCAGTCGTAGGCGGGTTTGTACCATGCGAGTCCGTAAATATCCCACCAATAGGCAGCGGCAGCATCATAGTGCATTGAGTCGCTGAGAACCGTAAAGTGATACTGGAAAACGCCAAACCAATATTGGGCTGGTGGGGCAATTGCACTAGAGCCAGCAGGGCACAGCGGCCAGAAAGCAAAGCTGCCATTACCAGTTGATCGTTTTATCCTTTGCGCTTCACCTTCAACTCCATGGATTGCGAGGGCGAACTTCAGCAGGGCCGTAAAGTCTCGGCAGTCCATCTCTGCCCATACCATGCCCAGATAGCTCGTGTTCCAAGGGTCTCCAAGTGTATAGAGGTATGCTGACAAGTTAACTTTGCCTGCAGTTGTGCCATTCCAGACCAAGGGTTCCTCGCCAGTGTATTCGTTACGATTCCAAGGGCTATAGGCACTGTAGTGCATTCCGCGTGTCATTTCCCGTCGAACATCTTCGTACGTGGAGAAGCCAAACGACCAGCGGCAAGCAAACTCAGCAAGATCAGCCCAAGGCACGGACATGGGCGCGATGGGGGTAGATCGGGTGAAACAAACACGCTCCCAGCCGACGAAGTTTCCATTTGTGCCGTTGTTGCCCCACCCCTCGCCATCGGTCAGCGGCATGTTGAACTTGACCTGTAACCCGCCGACAGCGACGTACTCGGGTGTACCGGTTAGGGTGAGCGTCGTCTCGAAAGTGCCTCCGTTTGCGGGCAGGCTCACGTTGACCGAGCCGCTCGGCACTGTCAAGTCCAAGTAGTAAGGCCCTGGATCTGAGTAGTTCGGACCAGGAACTTTCAAACGAGCGGCTTGCCAAGTCAGCGTCCCGCTCAGCGCGAAGCTGTTCGTGTTCTTCCAGCGAACCTTGACCACGATGTTTTCGCCCTGCATATAGAGCACATGCACGACCTGCGGTGAGGCCGGGAACTCAATCGCGGGATGCACTTGTGACGGCTCGTAGTACCAGTTTCGATCGGTTGCTTGAATGTTCCCCTGGTAGTCACGTTGGTCAAGCGTTACGTCCGGCCAGACGACAGGTGCCCCACCTTGAGCCACCGAGAAGCCACTCAGCAAGAGGCACAACATCGCGACGACGGCGGGCGCGACTCGACCAACAGCGCTGCTCATGGTCAAGACATTACCGCGGGGGGAAGAGGGGCCGTCAAGAAGGCGAGCAAGAAAGTTGCGGAAACTGCTCAATTTGACTCGTCAGTCGTCGAGTGAACTGTTCCGCATTGACGTATCGTTCAAGTGGCGTGGCTTCATCTAGAGACTATGACCACGGCATCCCCCAACACATCCATCCTAGGTTCGATTCCCAGCCCCGGAGCGTCCGAAGCCCGCATCGTGCCATGCTCGCGCTGCGGAGCACCATCGGCGATGCTCACCGTCACGTAGCTGTTGAAGTCGGTCGAAGTAAACCGGTTCGCCTCGGGGGTGCTGTGCGCTAAATGCGCAATCGCCGCCGTCACAATATCCCCGCCCCAACTGTCTTCCAGCGTCATTCCGATTCCCAAAGAAACGCACAGGTCGCGCACTTGGCGGATCTTCGAGAGTCCACCGAGTTTGCTGATCTTGAGGTTCACCGCATCCATCGCCCGGTCCTGATGCCCTCGCATCAGCGCCGCCAACGAATCAATGTTCTCATCAAGAATGAATGGTCGGTTCGTGTGTTGCCGAACGGCGAGGCATTCCTCGTAGGTGCGACACGGTTGCTCAATGTAGACGTCCACATCCTTCACCGCGGCCGCCACGCGCATCGCCTCGTGCAGAATCCAGCCGGTGTTGGCATCCGCCACGAGACGGTCGCCGGGCTGGAGCATGTCCGCAACCGCAAAGATGCGCTCAATATCGGTATCGGGATTGCCGCCAACTTTAAGCTGGAACCGACGGTAGCCCTCGGCGCGATAACCGGCCACCTTTCGCGCCATCGTGGCCGGGTCTTCTTGCGAGATCGCGCGATACAAGGTCACGCTCTCGCCATGCCGACCGCCGAGCAGGCGATACACTGGCTGGCCGGTGGCCTTGCCGAGAAGGTCCCAGCACGCCATATCAATGCCGCTCTTCACGTAGGGATGACCGAGCAGGGCCGAGTCCATGCGCTCGTTCAGCACGCCCAGTTCGAGCGGATTCCAGCCGATGAGGTGGGGCCCAAGCTCGCGAATCCCGGCGCGGACGCCGTCGGCATACGCGGGCAGATAGAACGGCCCGAGCGGGCACACTTCGCCCCAGCCGGTCAGCCCCGCGTCGGTGTCCACGGCGACGACCGTGCTATCGAAGACTGACACCGACTTCCCGCCCGACCAGTGGTAGCTCCCCTCAACGAGGGGGAGCTCAACCCGATACGCCCGAATGCCGGTGATGCGCACGTTTAGCGAATCACGGCGCGGATGGTCGTGCCGTCCCAGGTCACGAGAATGCCGGAGAGATTCTCGGCGTGGCTTTCCTTTCCAGAGATATCGATCCGGGTCGTGCCAATGCCAACGCCGTTGTCGGCGTGGGCGATGAACGAGTAGACCTGAGTTTCATTCACCCAAGTTCGGGTGTGGCTCTCGGTGCGGATCGCGCCGGGGGCCATGGTTTCGAGATCGCCGATCATGCCCAGATCAATGGGATTCGGGCCCGTGTTCCTAAACTCGATCGCGAGCGTCTTCGTGTGAGGGTACGTGAAGTTGACGCCTGAGCCGCCGCAGGCGATGATAACGAGCAAGGTTGGAATCCACCAGAACTTTCGCATGATTGCCGATTGTAGCAAAATCTGGGCCTGGGCACCCAGTCCCCTCAGGTTTGCGTAGAATGTCGGCGAGGGCCAAGAACTTCCATTCCGGTTGAACGTCTTAACCTTCGCCCAGCAAACTAGATGAGTGCCCTGCATCCTGCCGCGTCTGACTTCGGCCTGCCTGTCTTTGATTTGGCGGAGCAAAAGCCCGATCCTGACGCGATTGACCGCGTGCCGGGCGACTATGCCCTCAAGCACCAGATTCTGCCCGTGCGTGAAGAAGGCGGCGTGCTGGTGTGCGCCATCGGTTCCATCGAGAGCTTGCCTGCGGTCGACGATCTGGGCATCCTGCTCGGCATGCCGGTCACGCCGGTGCTTGCCGACCCGTCGCTGATTCGCGACCGGATCGAAGAGCGGTTCCTGGAAGACATCCTCTCCCAGATTCCCAGCGACGACGGCACGGTCACCGAAATCGACGACTCGACCGACCTGGCGGACCTGCAGAAGATGGCCGGCGAAACGGCAGTTGTCCAGATGGTGAACCTGTTGTTTGCCCAGGCGGTCCGCGACGGCGCGTCGGACATCCACATTGAGCCTTACGAGCGCGATGTGAAGGTGCGGTACCGCATCGATGGTCTGCTCCGTGAGATGATGCGTCCGCCGAAGCGCATGCAGGCGGCACTGATTTCACGCCTGAAGATTCTCGGTGAGATGAACATTGCGGAACGGCGACTTCCGCAAGATGGCCGCATCAAGCTCACGATTGCCGGGCGCTCGGTGGACGTTCGCGTAAGCATCGTGCCGACGGTGTTTGGCGAGCGCGCGGTCATGCGTATTCTCGACAAGGGCACGGCGATGCTCGGCCTGGAGGAACTCGGGATGTTCCCGGACACGCTGGAGCGGTTCCGCAAGGTGATTGGCATCCCCTACGGCATCGTGCTGGTCACGGGTCCGACGGGTTCGGGTAAGTCGACCACGCTTTATGCATCGCTTCAGGAAATCTGGTCGCCCACAACGAACATTTTGACGATCGAAGATCCGGTCGAATATCAGGTTTCCGGCATCGGTCAGGTTCAGGTTCGACCGCAGATTGGTCTCACGTTCGCGACAGGGTTGCGCTCATTCCTTCGCCAAGACCCCGACATCATCATGGTCGGTGAAATCCGCGACCACGAAACGGCGGAAATCGCGATCCATGCTGCTCTGACGGGTCACCTCGTCTTTAGCACGCTCCACACGAACGACTCGGCCGGTGCGATCACCCGGTTGCTGGACATGGGGGTTGAGCCGTTCTTGTGTGCCTCGTCTATCGTTGGCGTCGTGGCGCAGCGATTGCTTCGCCGCAACTGCCCGTTCTGCAGTCAGCCCACGCAATACGACCCGGATGCGTTGCGCGCGGTCGGTATCTCGGCCGAGGAAGCGGCGAATGCGAACTTCCGTGAAGGCAAGGGTTGCGACAAGTGCGGCGGCTCGGGCTACAAGGGACGTCAGGGCATCTACGAACTGCTCGTCATTGATGAGCACATCCGCCACATGACGGTCGAGCGCGCCTCCAGCGGCACGATCAAGCAATACGCGATCGAGAACTGCCACTTGCGCACCCTTATTGGCGATGGCAAGCTCAACGTTCTCAACGGCAAAACGACACCGCACGAAGTGCTCCGCGTCTGTCAGCGGGAGGAAATCTAGCCTAAGCCGGTATGACGACGTTCTCTTACGTTGCGTTGGATCCGGCGGGAAAGAAGCGCACGGGATTCATCGAAGCCGCCGACCAAGATCAGGCGATCGCCAAGATCGTCGCTGAGGGTCGGTTCGTGCTGGAGATCCGGGCCGACGCCAGCGGGAGAGGCGCTGCATCAAGCGGTGCTCGCAAGCCCACCGGTCGATCAGGAAAGGTCAGTCGTTCGGATATCGCCCTCTTTACACGCCGCCTTGCCGATCTTTCTTCGGCGGGCTTGCCGCTCGATCGCGCCTTGCAGGTGGTGGCCGAGCAGTCGGAAAGCGAGCGCCTGACGCACATCACCGAGGAAGCGCTTGAAGATGTGCGCAGCGGCCTCAGCGTATCGGCGGCGCTTTCGAAGCACCCCAAGATTTTCAATGAGGTTTACACGCAGACGCTTCGCGCAGGTGAGGCGAGCGGTCAGTTCTCCGAGGTGGCTTCTAAACTGGCCGAGTTTCAGGAAAACGAAGTCACGCGTCGTTCGCAGATTTCGGCCGCGTTGCTCTATCCGAGTGTGTTGGCCGGCGTGGCGCTCACCGTTATTGTCTTCCTGATCACCTTCGTGATGCCGCGACTCTCGAAGGTGTTCGAAGACCTCGGCGACGACCTACCGGCGGCGACGCGCTTCCTGCTGGGAACGACCGACTTCATTACCGGCAATGCGGTGGTAATCATCGTCGCGCTCATTGCTGCCGTCGTGGTTTATCGGGGATGGGCGGCTACTGAGCCCGGCGCACTTGCTCGAGATCGCATGATGATGAACCTGCCGATCGTCGGCCCGGTCATCTCCAAGGCGATTGTTTCACGATTCGCGCGAGTCTTGGGCACGTTGGTCTTTGGCGGCGTTCCGATTCTTGAAGCGCTTCAGATCGCGGGCATGTCGGCGGGCAATCGACTGTTCAAGGTGACGAGCGAGCGCGTCGCGCAGGACGTTCGTGAAGGGCGTCCAATCGCTGAGGCCATGCGCGATGACGGTGGGTTTCCGCCTGTGCTCATCCACATGGTCGCCATCGGCGAAGAGACTGGCAACTTGCCTCTGATGCTCGGCCGAGTTTCGGATAGTTTGGATTTTGAAGTGGACAATGGCGTCAGACGATTGACGTCGATTGTCGAGCCCTTGATCGTCGTGGTGATGGCGGTGGTCGTAGGTTTTGTGGTGATAGCGGTCGTGCTTCCGATCTTCCAAGCGCAAGACTTGGTGAAGTAGCGCCCCTCGGTTTACGTATGTTCTTTGGAGACAGTGAATGATAAGACTCTCGCAGGCAAAAACCCGACGTTCCGCATTTACGCTCATCGAGCTGCTGGTCGTCATCTTGATTCTCGCGATCTTGGCGGCCTTGATCGTGCCGCGTGTCGTGGGTCGAACCGATGACGCAAAGCGCGCTAAGGCCGCGTCGGACATCTCGTCGCTTGGAAAGGCGCTAAGCCAGTTCAGGCTTGATTGCGATCGCTATCCGACGACGGAAGAAGGGCTTGAGGCCCTGCGCACGCAGCCGGGCGAAGTTCGTGGTTGGCGCGGACCGTACATCGAAAAGGCGGTGCCGCCTGATCCCTGGGGCGGCGAATACGTGTACGAGTTTCCCGGTAGCACCGACGACTCCTACTTCCTGGTGTCGTATGGCGCCGATGGAGCTCCTGGCGGCGAGGGCAACAACGCCGATGTTGGCGACGACGAAGGAGAGTTCTAGGCCATTTTGCGACGCCGCGGCTTCACTCTGATCGAAATTACGACGGTCATCTTGGTTCTCTCGATGATCGCCGCGATCGTGTTGCCCAGCGTTGCTGCGACCATGAAGTCGCAGCGGATGCGTAGTTACCTTTCGGACCTTGAGCGGTTGACGCTCGAAGCCTCGGCGATCGCTCGCCAGTCGGGCGAGATCGTCAGCCTTGTGAGCGACGGGGAAGGGAGCTTCCAGATTCAGCGTGAGGTTGAAGGAGAGGATCCGACCCCTCTGAGCCAAGTAACCCCGATTCCGGGGGTTCAGGTGGTTAACCATCGACTGGGGAGTGATGATCTCGGAAGCGAGGAGTGGTCGATTCGCTTCTATAGCGACGGGACCGCTGACGCGGGCGGCGTGTTGATCGAAGAATCAGCCGAGCAGTGGGCCCTCGTCGTTGATCCCAAGTCGGCTCGAGGTCGGGTTCAACGAGGTGAGTTGCCGGAGATGGCGACCGATCAGTGGGAAGCGGGGGACTATGTCCAACGCTAGGAGGCGTGGCTTTACGGTCGTCGAGGCGCTTGCCGCGACTGTGCTGACGGGCATTGGCGTAGCGGCGGCGGTGCAGGGTTTGGCTTCGCTGACGCAGGCCCAAGCGATCGTGGTCGAGCGAGAGCGGATGAACCGGCTCGCCATCATGAAGCTGGACGAGCTTGTCTCGACTGGGCAGATCACCAATGTGGGCGGAACGTTTGAGGAGATGGGCGATTCGCGATACTACTGGGAGTCGAGTGTTGGCACCACGGGAGTTGAGAACCTGTCGCAACTGATCGTCACGGTGCGCCTCGCAGATAACGAAGTTCGAACCCTCGAAGTCACCGCATCGGCGCTGGCGTTCGAGGAACCTCTGACCACCGAGGTGTCCCCGTGAAAGGAAGGGGTGTCACCCTCATTGAGCTGTTGACGGCACTGGTCATCGGCGTGTTTGTCGCTTTAGGGCTGAACCTTGCGTTCTCATCTGCGATGCGGTATCAGACAGAGGTCGTTCCGCGCCGAGCTGAGGCTTTGCAGGAATTCGCAATTGAAGCTCGCTTGCGACGGCTCCTTGAGCGGGCCTTTGTGGACAACAGTCTCGATAGCGAGCACACCTTCTTTATTGGCCGTGTGGACCCCTCGGGTTCGTCGTCACTCAACGCGGGCGAAGCGGCCACCGAGATCATGTTCACAGTCGTTGGAGGCCGCCTCCCCGGTGGAGCCCTTGCTCAGACTGGAGTAACTTTCGAAGACCGAAACTCGAATCTGGCCCCGGTCGGCGGTATCACCGAGCGGCGGATCGGGTTGTCTCCGATTGGCGACGCGGGCGATCTTACGGGCGCATTTCTGCGAGAGCAAACTCCATCCGATAGCGATCCGGAGCAAGGTGGATTCGAGTCGCTACTCGATGAGCGGATCACGACGCTCAGCTTCGAGTTCTGGGATGGCTCGGACTGGCAGCCCGATTGGGATACCGACACCGGCGAGCGCCGATTGCCCGCCGCTGTTCGTATCAGCTACACGTTAAACACCGACGAGGATGAACTTTTGCGGGTGTTCGTGGTGCGACTGCCCGCCAGCGACATCACCGCGGCCAATCCTCTGGGCACCGAAGTTCAAGCGGGAGGTGCCAGCCAGTGAGAACAACACGCCGACGCGGGGCCGCACTGATTCTTGCGATGGTCGTCCTGTTTGCGGTGACGTCCATGCTCGTGAGTGCCCTTGCCACCGAGCGAGCTGAGTTCCGCAACGCCATTCAGCGTATGGATGAGGATCGCGCTCGTCTGGCGGCCCAATCTGGGCTCGCTCGGGCCCTCGCTACGTTACAGTTCCAGGTCACGGCCCCGGTTACGCAGTTGGACGAGTGGTTTACGCTAGGCAGCCAATCGACTGACAGCTTCGTCGTGGGTCGAACATCGTTCCGGATGCAGATTGTCGACGCATCGAGTCTGGTCAACTTGAACACTACCGACCAGGTGCAACTCGAAAACATGGGGCTGACCTCTGAACAAATCGACTCATTGCTAGATTGGCGGGAAGAGGGCTTTGCCCCCCGGCCTGAGGGCGCCAAAGATGAGTTCTACAATACGCTCGACCGCCCCTACAATGCAAAGTTGGGGCGACTTGATCACCTCGACGAAGTCTTGCTGATCAAGGGCTGGGAACCCGCAACACTGTTCCAGACGCCTGAACAGGCGAACACCAGCGGATTGACCCCCCAACCGATCTACTCGCTGGCCACTGTCGATTCGTTTTCGCCGAGCCAATCTCCTGCGGGGCAAACGAAAGGCAACATCAACACGGTTGGGCAGGGCCAGCTGGTTCAAGCTGGTGTTTCACCACAACTTGCGGCCGCGATCATTGTTCGCCGGAACACGCAGGGCACGTTCACCCGTATGGGTGACGTGCTCACTGTGACCGGAATGACGCCCGAAGCCGCTGGGGCACTCCTTGACAATTTCCAAGTGGGCAATCAGCCGCGCGTGGAGGGGCGAATCAACATCAACACCGCCCGAGAAGACGTCCTGTTGACCCTGCCCAACATGACCAGCGACGTTGCTCAGGCGATCGTGTCCCGGCAGACGGCCGGAATCAATGCCATCAGCGAGCTCTTTCAAGTTCCTGGAATCACCGTGGCCACGATGATTGAGATTGCTGACCGAGTCACCACCGATTCCGAGGTGTTTTTGGTGCGCGTGGAGGGTATCTCGGGCTCAACGCGCTTTGCGCTTGAAGCAACCGTGCGAATCGCCAATGAGCGTGCTATTGTTTTGAAGGTGACGGAACCCGCCAATCGCAATATGGCCGCCCTCTGGGGCTGGCCCGAAGAGACGACCGGAGAGATTGTTCTCGGGGAGGAACTTGAATGAGCCGAAACGAAGGCACCTCGATCCCCGTGGTTGAATGGTCACCGAGCGGCGTTACCGTCCTTGATCCCGCCAGTGGTAAATCGCACCGAGGAGACTCTATTGCCGCGGTTCGCTCAAAGATCGAAGGGGACCAGGTAGTCGTTGCTCTTTCGCGAAGGTCGTCGTTCCTGAGAACGACCCGCTTGCCCGATGCAAGCAAAAATGAAGTCAAGAAGATTCTCTCGCTTCAAATCGGCACGTTGTTTCCCGTTAGCCCCAGCGATACCGCCGTCGACTTCTTTCTGACGAATAACAAGAACGGTGAGGGTCGGTTGGCGATTGTAGCGGCCGTGAAGAGCGACACGCTCAAGGCCGTCATGGCCGAAGTTGAGGCGGCTGGGCTAAAGACCCGAGCCATTGTGCCTGCGGCTCTGGGCTCGGCGATGCTTGCCGCGGAAAAGGGCCTCACCGAAGCTGCCGTTGTTCAGGAGACCACAGAGGGACTCGCGATCGACCTGATTGAGGAGGGCGAACTCAAATCAGCCCGCGTCACGCCCATGCCCTCGAATGGCCAGCTCAGCGCCGAACTTGCCCGCACGTTTGCGGCGGCTAAGATGCGACCGGCGTCCGTGGTGGGCGCGGCCGGGTTCACGGCGCTCGGTGGAGAATCTGATCCCCGATCTTCGTTGGCTTTCCTCGGTTCCAGTCAAGTCGCCATCAATCTTGAGCCTCCGGACCTGGTAGCCAAGCGTTCACTTGGCCGCACCAAACGGGTCCAGCGCGTGACCATTTGGCTTTGGCTCGCCACGTTCTTGTTGGGAGCCGTGCTGTATGACCAACGCTCCACCGAGCAGGCAGTCGTCAACAAGGGTGAGGCCAAGTGGAAGAACATTCTGAATCGCAAGAAAGAGGAAGAGGCGTTCGCGAAGTCGCGAGTGGCCGAAGTTCAGAAGGTGGCGACCGTCCTCAACTTGGGCTTTGAGCCGCGGCAACGGCTTGTTGATGTGGTGGCGCTGGTGACCAAGCTAACGCCGGAAGGCCTCTGGATCACGGGAATGTCGGTTGAGCGTGGCAAACCAGCGACGGTGCGCGGAACGGCGACCAACGGCGAAGCGGTGACGAAGTATCTTGAGCAACTCTCGGCGAATCCGCGGTTCCGCGACGTGAAGTTGATCTTTGCAAACAATGCGCAGATCGAGAAGACGAACGTGGTGCAGTTCTCGCTGACGCTCCACGTGATCGGCAACTTCAGCCTCGCTTCGGAGGATTACAAGCCATGACCGAAAAGAACTGGCTCGCCGTGGCCTACGCGGCCGTTGTGGTGGCGGGAATGCTGTTGGTGGCAAATTTTGCGTTCCCGGTCAAGCCCGCCGGAGCGCGGGCCGCGCAAAACACCCGCCGCGACCGCGAATACGAAGCGTCGGTCAAGAAACTGCAGTTGGAACTGACCACCCTGCGCGCGAAGAATGCGACCCGGGTGTGGACTCAGGCGGCCGACGAGATTGCGGCGGCGACGATGGCCAAGGTGACCAGTCTGGCCCAGGCGCGTGGCCTCCGGGTCGTTGCCTTTCGGCCCCAGCGAGTTCAAGAAGACACCGGCATCACCCGACTTCCTTATCAGGCTTCGCTCGAAGGTCCTTTTCCCCAGATCATCGGCTTCGTGCAGGACTTGGAAACTTCGAAGTTCAAAACCATCGTATCTACGATACAGATCGCTTCTGCGGATGGGGCGAGCGACAAAGTGTCGTCCACCATTGGGTTGGTCGCCTACCGAGAAGAGGATCCTAAGAAACCATGAGCCTGATTAAGAAACCGATTTTTTGGATTGGAGTTGTTGCACTCGGTGCCGTTGCCTGGGTAGCGACTGCCCCAGAAGAAGCGGGCTCGGGGATTAGTACACGCAAACCGACGGCGAAGAAATCTGCCGTCAAGAAGGGTCAGGTTGCCTTTCTTGAAGAGGACGACGACGCCAAGTTTGAGCCGGTGAACATTGAGCTCAAGAATTCGTTCCAACCGGTGATTGCGCGCCGTTCAGGCGGCTTTGGCGCGGGTGAGGGGCAGGCCAACGCTATTCCGCCGGAGTTTGCCGGTGGAGATTCGGGTTGGTTCTTTACGGGCAATGCCGAAATCGACAGCGTTCCCACCGCTTTGCTGGAGAATCGATCGAGCGGTGAAGGCGTCTTCCTGAAAGCGGGTGACCGGTGGAAGAGCTGCACCATCGCGCAGATTCTGCCCGACAGCGTCGTGATGAAGGGACCGAGCGGAACCAAGACGTTTGCGCTCGTGAACGAAGAGCGCCCGAAGGCGCTGGCTGGCGGATTTGCCCCGCTTCCCGTCGCCGTGCCGAACGAACTTCGGAATAACAACAACCGTGGACGTAACTCGCAGAGCGGGCAGCCGTCATTCGGTATGATGCCCGGCCCCGGAGCCGGAGTCGTGACCATTCCGTCGGGTGATGGTGGAATGGAGTTTCAATTTGCTCCTGGGGAGTAGTAGAGTAGAAGAACCATGAAGACAAGACTTGCGTTGCTGGCGTTTGCCGCGATCGTGCCTTTTAGCGCGATGGCGCAGTTTGACTTTGGGGGTGGCGCTGCACAGCGACCCGCATGGGAAAGCTTCACCTTGCCCGCGAAGAAGATGAAGCTCGACTTCCGCAATGCGAACGTGGACATGGTGCTCGCTCTGTTCACCAAAACCTCGGGCATCACGATCGTCAAAGATCCCGCGCTGACGGCCCCGATGACCCTGACGAGCGCCAAGGAAGTCCCGCTCAAGGAAGCTTTTGAGATTCTCAATGCTGCCCTTTCAGTGCGCAACTTTGAACTCAAGAAGGAAGGCAATTTGCTCGTAGTGCGCCCGCGACAGCAACAGCGTGGCGGCGGGCAGGGTTCGATGAACTCGGATCAGATGCGCCAGATCTTTGAAGGCATGAGCAATAGCAGCACGGAGCTCAAGGTCTATCAGATCCAGTTCGCGAATGCCAGTCAGGTGGCCCGCGTCGTCAACGAAGTGTTTGTCAATGCCGGTCAAAACCCCCTTCAGAGTTTGATGGGGATGTTTGCGGGCATGCAGAACCAAGGCGGCCGCGGTGGTCGAGGTGGTGGTTTCGGTGGATTCGGCGGGGGCAACCAGTCAACGGTTCGCGCCTCATCCGACGATTACAGCAACACGGTGATCGTCAACGCCCCACGCAATATGCACCAGCAAATCGAGGGTCTGATCAAGCAGATTGACAAGCAAGCCGATGACCCCACGAAGGCCCAGGTCTATAAGCTCACCTTTGCAACGGCCCAAGAACTCCAACCGGTGATTCAGAATCTGCTCAACTCGAATCGGCCGCTAGGACGAGGTGGACAAAGCGCGAATGTCCCGGTTGATCGGCAGTTCAGCGGATTTGGCGGCTTGTTCAACCGAGGTGGTCAGAACAACCAGACCCTGGGCAGCGCCATCGCCGAAGCCCGCACGAACTCCATCATCGTGACTACGACTCCGGAGAATCAGGAGTTGGTGGCCTCGGTCATCAAGGAACTTGACACCGAGATCAAGATGGAGTCGAACACGTTTGTGTTCCCGCTCGAGAATGCCCGCGCGGATCAAGTTGCGAACTTGCTGCGGTCGGCCTTTGGCAATCGCACCGGAACCGGCGGTAACAACGCCGGTGGCAACAACCAAAACCGAAACAACCAGCAGAATCGCAACAACCAGAACCGAAACAACCAGGGCAATCGCAACTTTGGCGGAGGTTTTGGGGCCAACAACATTGACCCGAACGCGAGCGACCTTGAGCTGCTGCTCGAAGACGAGAACCTGTCGGCCGGCGAACTGATGACGACGGTTGGCGTTCAGGGTGGCATCTTTGGTCAGTTCTTCGGAGGAGGTCAAGGCGGCGGACAGAACAACCAGAATCGGCAGAATGTGCCGATGGGCCGCGATGCCTCGGGGCGTCTCGTCCCGGTTCAAGACTTGACGAACCAGGTGACCGTCATTCCGGATCAGAACACCAACAGCCTGATCGTGGTCACAACGCCCGAGAACGCGGCGCTCATCCGATCGTTGCTGGGTCAGCTTGATCGAATTCCCGAGCAGGTGATGATTGAGACGATCATCGTCGAAGCCTCCCTGGATTCGTCAAGCAAGCTCGGCATCGAATGGCAGAACGCGTTGGGCACCCAGCTCGGCAACCCCGGCTCGACCGGCACCGCGAACCAGGACTTCGGCCTCCGGGCCAATGGCTTGCCACAAGGCTTCCGATACACGCTTTCCGGAGGCAGCCTCACCGCCTTCATGAACGCGCTGAAGACGGATACCAAGTTCAACGTGCTCTCCACGCCACGCATCTTCACGAGCAACAACGTCGAGGCTCAGATCAACATCAGCCAACGCGTGCCGTTCGTGGTCAGCCAACGGGAAGATGCTAACGGCAACATCACGTTTAACTACGATTTCGAGGACGTCGGCATCGTGCTCACGGTTACGCCGCGCATCACCGCGGGCGGCTACGTGACGATGGATGTCGAGCAGACCGCGAATGATCTCCAAGGATTCACAAGTTTCAACGCTCCGATCGTGAACCAGCGCCAAGCGCAAACGACGGTCGCCGTGCGTGATAGCGAGACCATCATCCTGGGCGGCATCATCCGCAGCACGGTCTCGACGACCGTAAAGAAGATTCCTCTACTCGGCGATATCCCGATTCTGGGCAACCTTTTCCGGTCAACGGACAAGACGGATCAGAAGACGGAACTGCTTGTGTTCCTTACGCCGCGTGTCGTTCGCGACCCGGCCGAGGCAGCCAAGCTGACCGACGAACAAAGGAAGAAGTTGAGCGCACCAACGCAAGATCAACTGAACAAGTCAGGGGCATTTGGCGACAAAACCAACAACAAGACCCAACAGAACGGAGGGGGACGGTAAACAACATGAAGAACGCAATCAAATCGGTCATCTTGGTTTCCTTGCTCGCGATCAGCGTAAGCGCGATCGCTCAGCAGGGCCAGGGTGGCGGTCGTGGACAGGGTGGAGGCCGCGGACAAGGCGGCATGATGATGGGACGTGGTGGCTTTGGTGGCCCGGCCAGCTTGATCAATCGCACGGACGTGCAGGCTGATCTGCAGCTCACGGATGCCATGAAGGCTGAACTGACCAAGCATCAGGAAAAGCAGCGCGAAGAGCAGCGCGCCATGATGGAGAACCTGCGTAATGGCGGTGGAGGCGGCTTCGACCGCGAAGCCATGCAGAAGATGATGCAGGAGAACCAGGCCAAGAACGAAACCGCCATCAAGGGCATCATCGGTGAGGCCAAGTGGAAGCGACTGACTGAGATTCACATCCAGATTCAGGGCAACCGCGCCATCCTCGATCCGAAGGTTCAGGAAGCGCTGGGCTTCGACGACGGTCAGAAGGCCGCGGTGAAGGCGCTCCAGGACAAGCAGATGGAGGCCATGCAGTCGCTCATGGAGAAAATGCGCAATCAGGAGATCGATCGCGAACAAATGCAGGAGATCACCCAGAAGAATGAGCAAACGATGAACACCGAGCTCGGCAAGATCATGAAGGGTGATCAGGCCGACAAGCTCAAGGCCATGGGTGGTGCGCCGTTCAAGGCCACCGAGCAGCCCCGCGGCGGACGCGGTGGCGGTGGCGGCGGACGCTAACAAACGTCTGACCATGCGTCCACGCAAGCCTCCCGAACTCGGGAGGCTTGCGTGTTTTTTTGAGCTGACGACTTGTGGAATCTGGGTGAATGTCCGTACAATCTACGGAGAGGTAGGAGTGCGAAGGCTGCAAGACTTGAACGGGCCCTGGAAAGGGTTCTGGACCCAGGAGCGCGTACGCGGCTACATGAAGTTGCAGCTCCGCTTCTCGGAAACGGGCATTGAAGGCACGGGAAACGATCCCATAGGTAGCTTTGATGTTTCTGGGCTCCTATGCGATGATGGCGAGCGCGTGATCTTTACGCAGCAATATCGGACCCACGGCGTTGAGTATGCGGGCCAATGGGACGGAACCATGATCTACGGCCGGTGGACACTCCACGACGAGTCGTTCACCGAAGTCGGCGAGTTTGAGATCTGGCCTGACCACGATGAACTCGCGGAACTCCAAGCGGCCATGGCAGGCGAACAGGGCCTCTCGTATCCAGGGGGCTGCTAGGTCTTGGATTTTCCTGCAGAAGTGCGGAGCCACGATCTGCTCTCCGGTGAACGTCTTCTGTGGTCAAGCCGGCCGGAACCTGGACTCCGATGGTCGCGCGCCGATTGGAAGAACATCCTGCCCGGTTGCGTGTTTACCGGCTTCGCCCTTTTCTGGACAACGGCGGCGTTTGCGATGACTTGGGCAGGCAATGCCCCCTGGTTCTTTCGCGTGATCTTCCCGCTGTTTGGCTTGCCGTTTATCCTGGTTGGGCTCCTGACGCTCGCGGGTGGGCCGGTGGGTCGTGCCCGCCGGGCGAAGTACTGCGCCTATGCGATCACGGATCGGCGGGTGATTGTGGTGACGGAGCATCGCGAAAGGACTGTAACCCCGTTTGAGTTGGAGCGCCTTGAACTCGTGAGCTTGGAGGAAGGTCGCGATGGGGTCGGCACGATCAAGCTTACGATCAGTCGCCGAGACATGGACCGACTAAGCCAGCAGGGCAGACTCCGCGAGACGCTGGCCGCGCTCAGCCTCGACTCGATTCCGGACGCGGCGTCCGTCTATCGCACGTTAGAGCACGCCCGAGCCGCTCGCAAGTTGCAGGCGGGCGAGATAGATCCGTGATGGCGGGGGATTGCTCGGGTTGGTATGGGTTGGCTCGGGTTGGTATGGGTTGGCTCGGGTTTGCTCGGGTTGGCTCGGATTGGACAAGTTGGACCGGTCGGACAGGTAAGTCGTCCCACCGGTCCCACTCGTCCGAATCCGAACCAACCGACACACCCTCACCAAGCCGAACACACCTCACCAACCCGAACAATCCCCCG
>CAZPHD010000012.1:55193-64046 GCA_964586225.1 uncultured Fimbriimonadaceae bacterium | reverse complement strand
AGGAATTTCGCTACCTTAGGACCGTTAGAGTTACGGCCGCCATTCACCAGGGCTTCGATTCAATGCTTCGGGTTGCCCCTAACATCTCCTGTTAACCTACTGGCATTGGGCAGGCGTCAGCCCCTATACATCGGTTTTCACCTTAGCAGAGACCTGTGTTTTTGGTAAACAGTCGCCTGGGATGCTTCGCTGCGACCTCTTTCGAGGCGCCCCTTATCGCGAACTTACGGGGCTCGTTTGCCTAGTTCCTTAACGAGAGTTCTCTCGAACGCCTTAGTCTCCTCGACTCACCTACCTGTGTTGGTTTGCAGTACGGTCAGATACACGGTATTGCTGTGGGGCTTTTCTCGGCCCCCCTCAATCCAACTTCGTTCACCCCTAAGGGATCCCTTCGCCGACTTCGATCTTTCCGCCAAACTCTCATCTGGCCCAATCTAGGTCTAGCCCGCAACAACCAACGGTGCGGGATTGGATATCAAGAAGCGTCCTCCCATTGCCCGTGCACTGGGTCCGGAATATCAACCGGATGTCCATCGGCTACGCCTTCTGGCCTCACCTTAGGGACCGCCTAACCTCCGTCTGACGAACATAGCCGGAGAAACCTTAGGTTTTCGGCGGACAGGATTCTCACCTGTCTAATCGCTACTCATGCCTGCATTCTCACTTGTGTACGCTCCACCTGTGCTTACGCTCAAGCTTCACTGCATACTCAACGCTCCCCTACCACGCGTCTTACGACGCATCCGAAGCTTCGGGAGTGGACTTTAGCCCCCTTACATTTTCCGCGCAAGACCACATTCGGCCAGTAAGCTGTTACGCACTTTTTAAATGATGGCTGCTTCTAAGCCAACCTCCTGGCTGTTTATGCGATCTCACATCGTTTCACACTTAGTCCACGTTTAGGGCCCTTAGCTGTCGATCTGGGCTATTTCCCTTTTGACCACGGGGCTTATCCCTCGCAGTCTCACTGCCACGCTAAATAATAGGTATTCGGAGTTTGGTTGGGTTCGGTAAGCTGGTAGGCCCCCTAGCCCATTCAGTGCTCTACCCCCTATTATCAACACGTAACGCTGCACCTCAATGCATTTCGGGGAGAACCAGCTATCTCTGCGTTCGATTGGCATTTCACCGGACTAACCACAGCTCATCCCAAGACTTTTCAACGTCTACGAGTTCGGTCCTCCATGGTGTGTTACCACCACTTCAACCTGGCCATGGCTAGATCACGCAGTTTCGGGTCTGCTAGTTCCGACTTGACGCCCTATTCGGACTCGGTTTCCCTCCGGCTCCGTGTCTGAGACACTTAACCTTGCCGGAACCAACAACTCGCAGGCTCATTCTGCAAAAGGTACGCCGTCACACTTGACCGGATTGCTCCGGACATGGTGCTTCGACTGTTTGCGGGTGACGCGGTTTCAGGTTCTATTTCACTCCCCTCCCGGGGTTCTTTTCACCTTTCCCTCACGGTACTGGATGCACTATCGGTGACAAGTCGTGTTTAGCCTTACCCGGTGGTCCGGGCGGGTTCACGCGCAGTTCCACGTGTTGCGCGCTACTCAGGTGCCACCTGAATTTGTTCTGGTTTTTGGAATACGGGGCTATCACCCTCTACGGCTGAGCTTTCCAACTCTATTCTCCTAACTGATCTCAATATCCTTTTCCAAATCTCTCAAACGAAACATCAAGTGCTTCGTTTGGGAGACTTGGTGGTGGTCCTACAACCCCAGCCGGCAAGCCGACTGGTTTGGGCTCTTCCGATTTCGCTCGCCGCTACTCACGGAATCTCTTCGATTTCTTTTCCTCGGGTTACTTAGATGTTTCAGTTCACCCGGTTCCCTCCTCGCCGCCTATGTATTCAGCGACGGGTAATGGAGTATTGCTCCATTGGGGTTGCCCATTCGGACACCTCCGGATCAACACTTCTGTGCAGCTCCCCGGAGCGTTTCGCCGCTTACGCGTCCTTCATCGGCAACTTGTCCCTAGGCATTCACCACGCACCCATAATAGCTTTCGTTAAGCAACTTCTTTCGAGTGCTCGGTTCTTCAAATCACACACTATGCAACTTTCAAAGAGCTCGGCTCGCGCCGTTTGGCCTTTTCAGACCAGCGGCAAGGAGAAATGATACCAGGGCTGTTTTCAAATGTCAAGGGCCCCAACCCGTTTTCGGCCCATTTCTCCCAAAAATTCAGCCCTTGACGCCCCAGCCAGGTTCAAAACCCGTCAAAAAATCTGTAAGCGTCGCTCACCGCATCCGCCACGATCATCAGGTGTTCACACGGGTCATACTCCCGAAACACGAACCCTGAGCGACCCGAATTGTCCTTCGCAATCGTCCCGGCCATCATCGCCATCGCCTCTTGCTTGCCCACCGCGAGGAACACCGGCAGCTCGCCAGCCATCGGACCCAAGCGCGCTGCCGCCGGCGCAAACAACGCATACGCCGTCGGCCGGACCTTCGGAGAAGCTCCCGCCGCGAGGCCAGCGCCCATACTGTGACCCATCACAAACACTTTGCCGAGCTTCACGCCGCGCACGCTCGTGAGCCAGTCAAGGCTGTCATCGATCGACCGCGCCCCCGCGCGAGGCGAAACAAACGCCCATCCCCGCTTCAGCGCTTCGCTCACCGCCGCCCCCCGACCATAGCTCTCAAAGAACATATTCTCCGAGCCACCAGCACCGTGAAGCGCAATCACAACATTCATCGGCCCATTAGGACGTTGCTTTGGAAACGCCGCCCTGAGCACCGTGGAGCCCTGGCGGGCGAAATACACCTGATCGAGGTCCGCGGGCTGCGCCTTCCCTTCCTCAAGCGCCTCGGCCTGAAACACCCACTGCACGAGCGGGAGCTCGGTTTCCATCGTCGCCGGGTTGGATTGGTAGCCGCGAACCGCGTTCGCCAAGTCCGCCACCACCGGATTCGCCGAGCCCGAAAGCTTCTGCAGCCGCTCGCCCAACCCGCGAACAAACGATACATAGGTGTAACGCGTGTCCTGACCAACCGCGATCGGCATCAGATATCCGACCTCCTGACTGCCGCGCAGCTCAGGATTCACCAGCCACGGGTTCACTTTCATGGTCGTCGCCTGTCCAGGTCGAACCTCGATCTCTTGGCTACTGATGCCCACGCGTACCGGCAGCACCGAGGAGGGCCGGTAGGCCCAGGTGATCTTCAACGTCAAGGTCGCCCCCGGCTCGGAGATCGGAAACTCAGGGCGAACGTTGATGGCATCCGCCGGACGAAGACGTCGACCCTCGAGAGTCGCCACCGCCGTGTCCAGAGCCTGCGCGGCTTCCGAGTTGCGGCCACGGAAGAAGTTGGCGACCGCATCATTGATCGGGGCGATCGCCGCGCGCCGGCGCTCGGCGTCCTTCGTGCCGATCCAAGCAACGTCCAGCCGCTTCAAGCGCTCGGCCAGTTCGAAGCGACCGGCAACCAGGGCGGGCTGGGTCTGCGCAAGGCTGACTGCGGCAAGTGCGGATAGGATCATGGCGTCATCCTCATTCTACAACCGATAGACGCCGCATTCGCAGGGTATTTGCAAGCATGACGCCCGTGAGTACGACGACCAACCCGATCAACTGGATCGGTCGCATACCCACCTTCAGCACGACGACGCTCGAAAGGAGGGCTAGCGGCGACACCAAATACTGATAGAGCATCGCCCCCGGCGCGCCCACTTGCTTCACGCCCTTATAGAAGAGGATGAACCCGCCGACCCCGGCGAGGATCGAGAAGTAGACGAAGCTGCCCCAGGTCGCGAAGTTCAAGCTGGTCCACGGCGTGCGGACGATGTCGAGCGCGCCGAAGGGGAGCAATGCGATGAGCCCGCCGGGCATGGACTGGGTGAGCATCGCGAGCGGATGTGCGTCGGCCACCAGCGGACGGCTGACGATGGTTGCCACCGCCCACACCGCCGCCGAGACCAGCAGCAGCAGATGGCTGACGATCTGGGCCGAGGTCGAATGGTCCGCGCCGACAACAACGAGGCCGACGCCGGCAAACGCGAGCAGGGTCGCGCCAAGAATGGGCAGATTGAAGCGCTCCTGGCCGACTGCCGCCGCGAGCAGCAGCGTGAAGACGGGCGAGCAGCCGAGGATGATCGCGCCCTCGGCGGGAGTGGCTTCCTGCATGCCGAGCGTGAAGAGCACCATATACACGCCCATCGCGAGGAACCCTTGAATCCAGATGCGGGTGCCGCGAGGTCCGCGCTCGGGCCAGATGGGGAGCTTGTAGTGCAGGCAGAGCAGGACGAGGACGCCGTACATGAGGAACCAGCGCCCCAGGGCGGCGGTGGCGGGCGTGATCTCGAGCAGCATCAACTTCATCGCGACGAAGTTGAATCCCCACAGCAGCATGGTCAGCAGCAGGCTGACGTTCAGGTGGGGGAGGCGCACCCGGCTAGTTTAGCTTGCCGACCCGACTCCTCATCGAATTTCGAGTCCGCAACGTCAAGAGGTAGTCAACGTGAAGCTCAGAAAGCAACGGCACGTCTGTAAGATGAAGACATGAATCTCCTCGCTGTCATAGCCGTGGCTCTCGGAGCGCAACGCCCCTACTGGATCCCGGACACCCCACTTTCATATCCATGGAACGTGAGTGAAATGGGGTATTTCCAAGACCGCATCAAGAACGTAGACCGTGTCCTCTTTGCGAAGTTTGTGCAACGTCGGGACGCTGAGTTCCAGATCATCTACGACAGCCCGTCACTCTCTCGTCCAACGTTTTGGGTGGACGAGTTTGTCCTCCTGAGTGATGATGGAAAGCGCTTGGAGGAAGCACCCCTGCGGGTTGTGACGGCTCGATATGTTGGAAGCGGCGTGGCTCCCAAGCCCAACGAAACGTACCTCTTGTTAGTCACTAAACCCCTGCGGGGAGAAACCCGCATGCTCGTTGAACATTTTCCAGTCGGAACGCTTCGCATCGAGACCCCGGCCACGGCTGAAGAAGTTGCCGGCTTGGCTTGCACGTCAGTGAACGTGTTCTACGAGCCCGAGATAGCAAAGGGCGAGAGGACATCGTTGGAACGCTCTTCCTCACACTGGTTGCCTCTTTGGGTGACCAAACAGATAGACACTCGATTAACGCAATTCTCGAACGGATTCAGATCATGAACTTCACATCCTATCGTTGGTTTAGCAACGGAACGGGCGGGCCGGAGTTTGACCTTACGATTTGCGGACAACCTTCAAGCGACTGGATGGCGACTGAGCTGACCCCGGTGCTGAAATCCTCTCTCGCCAAGCACAAGGGCGATGAGATGCGCGCGCCACTGCTGGGCTTGCTCACCTTGATCCCCGGTAACGAATCCTACGCCAGGGAGATGTTTGAGCTGTTGAAGAGGCTTGCCGCGCAGAACAAGTGGAGTTGGACCGCGAGCTGCGACATCACGGCCATTCCCGCAAATGAGCGCATGCGAGCCGCTCACCAGTTCCCCGGCCAACCGAGAGAGCGCTTTTTTCCTTTCCCCGATGTGCCGATCATCGACGTCAAGAAGCGCCCGCCCGCCCCGGACGACACCACCATCCGCATGATCATCTCCTGGCTACCGAGCGCAAGGTCAACATTTGCGATTCGCCTGCTCAAACTCCTTGCCAGCTGGGCTGACCGGTCTCAGATGAGTCCCGACCTCAAGCTGAACCCGAAGGTCTCCACCGGACCCTGGAAGAACGGCGAACCGGTGGTCGAGAATCTTGACTTCCTGATCAAGCTGTGGCGCGAGAACCCACCTCCGATCCGCCGGAACTGAAGGTGCCGCTAGGCGCACAGGCTATTGTGGCGCAACTGGATGCTGACTGAGAAGTTGCGCATTCCACGCCGTATACTGGCTCTCAAGTTCGTCCAGCTTGATTACAGTTTGTGTTCCCCCGATGGGGTCAATGGCGACAATCGCTACGATCCCGATATCTTCGAGCTTCTTGCGGTCCCGATGGAGGCCTGCGATGACCGCGTTGTTCCGCGCAACGGTGAACTGACGCATGTCCCGCCCCGGAAGCCTGTCCACCGTCGTTTGCGACCATGCAGCCAGAAGGTGTGAGGTGATTGGCGCTCGGGGCCGCCCTTCGACCCTATAGGTGTTGGCGCCCAGCGTGACATCCGGTCTTCCGGGCTTCGAAAGTCGCATACTTGCCGCCCCTTGGTGGCCAAAATTCTCGGTCTCTACAGCTCCGGTGCGTCGGTAGCTCTCGTAGTAGGGGTTGATCACCTCTTTGAACAGCCGTTCGAGTTTCTTCGGCGTGAGGTCGTTCACTTCGATCTCAAGGGGGAACGCATACTTCATGAGCCGGTGCCCGTCCGACGCTTCTGCCGCGAGCATCGCGTCCCGCGCGGCAACGCCGAGATCAGCAGGTCTGCGGAGCACCCAAACCGCCACGACGAGCAGCCACACGACGATCGCCGCGGCAAGTCCGATCCGTTTGCGGCGCGTCATGGCCACACCTTATAGTCGGATAGTGAGCCCGCGGTAGATCGACGGACGAGTGATCCAGACCAATAGTTGCCGTAGCCGCTCTTGACGCCAAAGAGGTCGTCCGGATGCTCCACGAAGGTCTCGTCGATGATCAGGATGGGATCGCCATGCCGAGCCTGGACGTGGTTTCGCCAAGCGGGCATGAGGTCGGAGTACGTTATGGGCAGCGGCGGCATCCAGGTGTAGAGGGCGTTGCCCGCGGGGCTTTTGTAGCCCGAGCCTCCGGTGCGGAACAGCTCGTCGGGCAGGTTCTGAACGGACTTCAGTGTAACGAGACTGGGTGGGAGCCCGAGCCCAAGATCACCTTCACCGGATTGGGAGTCTGCTTAAAGCAGGATCGCCGCGTGGAGTTGCCTCATCTGTTGGTTCGACTTGGCTTGCTTGGCGTGGCGCTTCGCGTTGATGATCGCGGGCATGCTGAAGGAGATGAGCAAGACGATAATCCCGATGACGACAAGCAGTTCGGCGAGTGTGAACGCGGACTTGGAGTGACGCTGTAAGGCGCGGTACGAAACCCCCGCGCGCCTCGTGATGCTTCCTCTTAGAGAATCCTCCATGCACTTGGTGAACGCGGACTTGGAGTGACGCTGAAAGGCGCGGTACGAGACCCCCGCGCGCCTCGTTATATTTCCTCGCCTCGTAAGGCTTCCTCGCCTCGTGCTGCTTCCTCTTGGAGAGCTCCCCGTCATATCCTCATTGTACGCCCTCCCAAACCCAGTACAAGTAGACATCTGATTCCAGCTCTCACTTTGTAACCCGCCGGATTTCTCAGCGAACCGACGCCGCCCCTCGCTCCGTCATTCGCCACGGGAGTAAGCTCACACACAACCATGTCGTTCAACGATTTTCAGGGCCGCGGGGCCCAAAAGAAGTTCCGTCTGATCCTGCGCGAGCAGGGTTCTGTCCGCGAGATGGGCGGCGAAGAAATGTCGCTCGCGGTCGGCATCGTCGACAACATCTTCATGAACGCCCTCGATACGGGCACGTCGGACATCCACCTGCAGCCCGAGCGCGAGCAGTTACGCATCCGGTACCGCCAAGACGGCGTCCTGCACGACACGGGCTTTCTCCCCCCGGAGCAGGCCTCCAACGTGCTCGCGCGACTCAAGCTCTCGGCGGGCATGCGCATCGATGAAAACCGCGAACCCCAAGACGGCCGTATCGACATGGAATACATGGGACGCCGCCTCTCGGCTCGTGCCTCGTGCGTCCCCGCGCTGAACGGCGAGAAGATGGTCATGCGTATTCTCGACCCGGCCGCGATGAAGGTCGAGCTTCCCAAGCTGGGCATGCCGGAAGACGTGCTGAAGAAGTGGAACCGCGCGATCCAGGTTCCCTACGGCCTCATTCTCGTCACCGGCCCCACGGGTTCGGGCAAGACCTCGACGCTCTACGCTTCCCTGCTCCAGCTGGACTCGAAGCGGCGCAACATCGTCACCGTCGAAGACCCGGTCGAATATGAGTTTGAGGAGAACATCGCGCAGGTGCAGGTCACCGAGAAGATGACCTTCCCGCGCGTCATGCGCTCGTTCCTGCGGCAAGACCCCGACGTCATGATGGTCGGTGAAATGCGCGACCCCGAATCGCTCGCGATTGGCATTCAGGCCGGCCTAACGGGTCACTTGGTCGTGAGCACCATCCACACCAACTCCGCCGCAGAGACGATCGGTCGAATGGTGGATATGGACGCCGAGCCCTACCTGATTGCGGGCACGCTGGTGGCGATCCTGGCCCAGCGCCTAGTTCGATTGAACTGTCCGAAGTGCCGAGAGCGATACGCGCCGAACCCCGACGAGATCGAGATGATGCGCCTGACCAGTGCCGAAGTATCCGAGGGACAATGGGCGAAGGGCCGGGGCTGTGCCGACTGTCGCGGTACCGGCTACAAGGGTCGTATTGGTGTGTTTGAACTGATCACGGGAACGCACGAGTTCCGCGCCGGCATCGCCAACAAGGTGGACTTCCCCGACCTGGTGAAGATCGCCCGCGAGCAAGGATTCCGCACGATGATGGAGGACGGCAAGCAGAAGGCGATCACCGGCTGGACCACGCCGGACGAAGTCTTGAAGGCGGTTTACACCCAGGCGTTGGATTAATCTTTGTTGTAGCTTCAGGATGCATCGTGCCTGAAGAGGTTTCCGCATGCACGATGCATCATGCGGCTACAAAAAATGAGGCACCGATGCGGTTTATACGCAAGGCATTGGATTAGTCTTTGTTGTAGCTTCAGGATGCATCGTGCCTGAAGAATTTTCCGCATGCACGATGCATCATGCGGCTACAAAAATGAGGCACCGATGCGGTTTATACGCAGGCATTGAATTAGTCTCTGTTGTAGCTTCAGGATGCATCGTGCCTGAAGAGGTTTCCGCATGCACGATGCAT
>CAZPHD010000012.1:1072-55093 GCA_964586225.1 uncultured Fimbriimonadaceae bacterium | reverse complement strand
GGATGCATCGTGCCTGAAGAGGTTTCCGCATGCACGATGCATCATGCGGCTACAAGAATGAGGCACCGATGCGGTTTATAGGCGGGCGTTGGATTAGTCTTCGATGTAGCTTCAGGATGCATCGTGCCTGAAGAGGTTTCCGCATGCACGATGCATCATGCGGCTACAAAATGAGGCCGCGCAACTCTTCCTCGCTGACTTCGGCCAAGAAGTCGGCGGGGGGAGCGGCCACAAACACGATCGTCTCCCCGGTCACTGGGTGATCCAGCCGGAGGCCCGCCGCGTGGAGTTGCATCGGTGCGGTCTGCATCTCCTTCGGCGCATAGAGTGAATCTCCCACCACCGGGCACGCGACCGAGCGCAAGTGAACCCGAATCTGGTGCGTGCGTCCGGTTTCCAGGCGGCACAGCACCAACGTGCCTGCGTCCACATGCCGCAGGATCTTGACGCGCGTGATCGCAGGCTTTCCGCTCGCGACGACCGCCATGCGCATCCGGTCTTTGGGATCGCGGGCGAGCGGGGCCGAGATGGTGAACTGCTCGTGGGCGAACTCGCCGCGCACGATCGCGAGGTACATCCGGGTCGCTGACTTGCGCTCGATCTGGCGAGCGAGAATCGGGTGGGCTGCGTCGGTCTTGGCGACGACGATGAGGCCGGTGGTGTCCTTATCGAGGCGATGCACGATGCCCGGCCGAAAAGGGGCCAGACCCTCGCTCAGGGTGGTACCGCGTCCAATGAGGGCGTTGACGAGGCTGGGTTCGCTTAGAGACGGTGACGGGTGGGTCGCGAGTCCGCGCGGCTTGTTGATGACCATGAAGTGCTCGTCCTCGAACACAACTTCGAGCGGGATATCGGCAGGCGAGAGATCGTGGGCGGGCGTCTCTTCGAGTTCGTCCATATGGATACGCGCGCCGGGGTCCACGATGGTTCTCGGCATGGCGCGATTACCCTCGACACGCACGTGGCCCGCCTCGATCCACTTGGTGAGGCGGCTACGGCTGACATCGGGCACCAGCCGGGCCAGGAGCTTGTCGAGCCGTTCCCTCCGGTCAGCTTTGAGCGTGATCATGCGGAGAGTGTACTGGGTTGTGGTTTCGCCGTCCCGGCGAATCCGGGAGATGACGGCGAAACCGCTATTGCGGATCGAGGGGGATATCCGTGATCGTCAGCGGCTGGCTGCGACGGTGCTGAAACCTGAGGCCCCCGATGACCGAGGGATCGATGTTTGTCGCGAAGACCTGATCGCCGGGACGCATCGGATAGGACACTCCGTTTTCGCCAAACTGGCTGATACGCGCTTCCATAAACTGGGGCTTTGCCGCCGTTCTGTTCTCGGAGGGCGGCCTCCAAAACTCATTGAGCAGTTGTGGATCGACAACAACGGGCTTTCCCTTCAAGTCCAAGGTTCGAATCTCCACCCCATCCTTGTCGACCGCCATGACCTGCGCTCCTGCCATCGTCCCACCTTCAAAAGTGCAACGAATCAACCACCGAGGGCCTGCCTCGATCCCATAGAGTCCGACATCGAGTTTCGTTGATTCGTAACGAACGAAACGTAGCGTGCCATTTTGGAACTTCACGGAGGCCCCAGGCTCGAGTTCGAGAACGGTCTCCTCAGAGTCATCAGGAAGGCTTGTTCTGACCTCACCAGAAATCGCCGATGGAGCGGCTACGATGCGGGCCGCGAACAGGTCATCGTGCCCGTAGGGTTTGAAACTCCAGGAGTTCAACTGGAACGACCAGTCGTCGGATAAGAAGTGCCATGGCGTCCCGCTCACTCGGAAGACCGCGTAGCGGGTCTTCTTGCCAAACGTGATCGGCAAGCGGTTCTTGTGCTGAAAATAGGCGTCCATTCGCTTCTCCAGCACGGGATGAGGCGTTTGATCTGGCTTCCAACAGCTGACGGACTCATCCGTCACGCGGCATACGCCATCCAGTTCGATGGAGAGTTCTGAGTTGACATAGTTGTGCCGAACCACAATGGGCTTGGTGTCCATCTGCGAGAAAGCCATAGCGGCCAATCCAACTCCGATCAAGGCTGTAACCCTCATGGCTTGGGCTCCATGGGGATGTCCTTCACCGTCAAGTTGCTCCAGGTGCTAACCGACGTGACCACGTGCTTGATGAACTTTGGGTCAACGTTCGACACGAACATGCCTGTGCCTTGGCCCTTGGCCGCTGAGTAGTTCGCCGACGCGATGCCAACGCCGGCAACTTGGACGTTAGGAATTTCGGTTCGCTCACCCTGCCATTGCGGCCTCTGGAGTGCATCCAACATTGCTGCACTTGCGGGTCGCGGCTCCCCAAGAACACTTACGGCCTCTATGGTCTTGCCATCCAAGCCCACAACTCGCCAGGCATCCTGAGAGTTTGGGGGGAAGTTGGGCGATGTCGTCCAGATGGGCTTGTCGAATGTAAAGTGGATCAACCATCTTCCGGTTGCCTGAACACCATGAACGAGAGGATCGATTTGACTCTTTGCTACGCTCACGACTTTGATTGTTGCGTCCTTGTAGCGCAGACGCGCCCCCTCTACGAGTCGAAGCGGTTCACTGTCCTTGGTCTGTGCCCAAGCTGTAAACCTCACCACCTGTGAATCCTCGTCGCGATCTGCCATCAGGGGAACCGCCGTTAGGTTCGGGGAACCCACATCTAAGCTCATGTTATAGATGTCGTTGATACGCAGCGACCCCTCCGCGTTCTTGATGCTGAAGATCGCGTATCGGGTCTTGTAGCCATAGAACGACACGAAGGTCTTCTTCTTGTTGGCGTAGTCAAGGACGCGCTGCTGAAGCTCCGGATGGGGGGTGCGGTCTGCCTTCCAGCAGCTGACTGTCTCCTCGTCGATCTTGCACACACCTTCTAGCTCGATCGAACCCTCGGGGCCACGGTAGTTCTGACTGACTTGGGTGGCTGGCTTATCAAGTTGGGTGGCCGCCAAGGTCGCTAGCCCTATTCCCCCAATGACCCACGCTCTCATGCTTGCTTGACGGGTGTCCATGGCGACCGTTACGGAAGGGTGCGTTCCGACGCAACAAGGGTTCCGGCGATACGAAGCATCGCCCTCCCAAGGGCGGATCCCAAACTGCCAACTGCCTACTGCAAACTGCTGACCCTATCTCCGAGGATGCGCCTTGTGATAGGCCCGCTGGACTTCGGCCAAATCAAGTTGCGTGTACACCTGAGTCGTCGCGATGCTCTCGTGTCCCAACAGCTCCTGCACCGCTCGCAAATCTGCCCCACCCTTCAACAGATGCACCGCGTAGGTATGCCGCAGAATGTGCGGCGACACATGCTCTTCGACCCCCGCCTCTCGCGCCAGTCGAGCCAGCCGGTTGTACACCGTTTGCCGGCACCAAGCGAGCCCCCGATCGCTTAGCATAATCCGCGAGGAAGGCCGCCGCACGAGAGCCGGTCGTCCCTCGGCCAGATACCGATCAAGCCACTGCCGCGTTCCCGAAGGCAGCGGCACCCACCGCGTCTTTCCGCGCTTGCCCGTCACCCGCACCGCCCCTTCAAGCGCATCATACGCCGACACCTCAAGCTCAACCGCTTCGCTCACGCGCAGGCCCGCGCCGTAAATCAACTCCATCATCGCCCGATCACGCAAGCCGGTGGCCGTATTCACATCCGGCGCTTCGAGCAGCCGCTCCAACACCGCCAACGGCAGCGCTTTAGGGAGGGTCTTCGGCTTACGGAAGCCACCGGTCGAAGGCAGTTCACCCGCCAGCCCCCACCGCCGCCGCAGGAACTTCAGCATGGACCGCAAGGCACTGAGCCTGCGCTGAGCGGTGGTCACCGCCATTGGCGGCCGCAAACTCGCCTGGAATCGGTGGATCAGCGTCGTATCGAGATCATCCCACCGCTGGACGCCGTGCTCGGCAAAGAACGCCGCCGCCTGGCCGAGGTCGTTCCGATACGCGGCCACCGTGTGACCGCTCGCCCCCCGATCAGCGGCGAGATGGTCGAGAAACTCCTCGATGCCGTCGTTCAGGGCGTCGGGGATTCGGGGCTCTTGCGTTTCCATACCCAATAGAGAGGGCGCACGTATTCGAGGTCGTGGACGAGATAATTCGCGGCCTGATATCGTTGCTTTAGATTCGTGCCGGCGGGCGGCTCGGGGACGTTCACCACGGCGTACTCCGCTTCGAGCCGGGCGTGGAACTCAAGGAACCGGCGGACTTCGACGTAGTCGTTAGGATAGTCGCTCAGTCGCGACACGGGTCCAACTTCAAAGCTGCTGAACACAATGTAGTCGGGTCGCGCCTCATCGATGAGCCGCACATCCCAATCGTGGCGTTCATCCGGATTCGGAGGGATGTACTGCACGGGTCGGGGCGCCGTTGTAGCGGCCATTTCTTCCCACTGTTGCCAGAGCCGCTGCTTGCCGCGCATCGTTGCCGTGTTCTTGAAGAGGGCGGGTGTGTAATACCACGGGTCACTCACGAGGCCCACCGTCGTCGTCGGCTGCGATTCGCGCTTGAAGTAGTTCGCCAGTTGGTCTCGCGGATCGGTGCCCGACATTGCGAACGAAAAATCTATGGTCGGCATCGCTGCCGCCCAGATACAGAAGAACGACAAGCCAGTCACGATCCGGGCACGGCCGCCTCGCTGATGCATCTCACCCGCGAGCCAACCCACAAAGATGGGCATCAGCACGATCAGTGGCAGTGTGTAGCGGATGAAGGAAATCTCCGCCCGACCGATAAGAACGTAGTAGGGGACGGCAAACGCGAGCACTACCCAAGCGAACCGTTGCTTCGTAAGCACGGCCATCACCAAGCCTGCGATTCCTGCGAACACCGGAATGGGGTGCAGGCCTTGGAGCAGATTCAGCAGGTTGTAGAAGAAGCCAGACGGGGCGCGCTCAAAGATCAGGCCGTGGCCCGTCGCCGTGTGGAGCATCTCGTATCTGAAGTCCCGCAAGAACGCCCCGGTTTCCAGGAGCACGCCGGGGGTCGCGACAAAGAACGTGCCCAACCACACCAGCACGCCCATCCCCAACACCTTGGGCACGGCCACCGCCGAATCCCCTTGCTTGGACCGCACCACCAACGCCACCGCCAGCGCCAACAGCACCAGCGCACCCGTGTACTTCGTGCCGGTGGATAAGCCCGCAAACGCCCCTGCCCAAAGCGCCCACTTGACCGGTTGGGGATCGTCGAGCAGCCTCACCGAGGCGTAGAGACTCGCCACCAGCAAACACACGGCCAGCGCGTCTACCGTCTGGAAACGCGAGTGGACAACCCACGCCGGCGCTAGCGCCGCGAGCAACCCCCCGATCGCCGCACCAATCGGATGGGTCACACGGCGTAGCATCAGGAAGATCAGCGCGCACGCAATCGTCCCGGCAATCGCGCTCACGTAGCGCCCCGCCAAGTGACACGCGCCCACAAACGCCCACACCGAATCGGGGTTCTGCGGATCGGGACCGCCCCGATAGACGCTGACCACATCGGTTGTGATGCGCATAACGGTCAGGTACAGCGTTCCGTAGTTGTAGAACCCGGGCGTGAAGTCGAGTTTGGTCGGCTCAATGGCCTGTGCGTAGCTCCAAATCACCTGCTCGTCGGGATGATAGGTCTGATTGTGGAGTTCGTTAGGCAAGCCCCAACCGATGCCGATCAAGCGGACGCCGAACGCAACAAGCAACACCACCGGCAGCAGCCAGCGGATCCATGGCGCATTCGGGTCATCAAGCGGCGACGAGGGATTCGGCAGGTTCTCCGACACGGGTTGATGTTAGCACTCCGAGGAACGCCTCGACGAGCGCGGGGTCGTAAGCGCGGCCCGCGCCATCGCGCAAATGCTCGCGCGCAAGCAGTTGGCCTTGGCGTCGCTCCAGCCACACATAGTCGGCGATGAGCTTGAGAATCCGTGACTCAATGGGCAGGTGCTCCCCGTTCGGGAAGTAGGCACCGGACGAGCCGTCGAAGTTGGCGTGATGGCAGCGGACGATGGGCGCAAGATGCCTCAGCGAAGGGACGAGTTCGAGCATCGCGCCCGAGACTTCCGGATGCCGGTCGTACGTCGCTTGGTCGGCCTCGGTCCAGTCTGCAGGCGACTTGCCGTTGATCAAGTGGAACGGGATCGAGCACAGACCGACGTCGCGTAGCCAGGCGGCCTTTTCAAGCTCGCGAAGGCGTCGCTCGTCAAGGCCGACTTCCCTGCCCACATGGTGGCTGAGCGAGGCGACCCGCGCGGAAAGACCGGCGTGACTCGGGAAACGGAGTTCGACGGCTTTGGCGAAGGCACGGAGCGTCTGCGCCATCTTCTCATCTTCGCGAACGGGAAGTTCCACGCGGGTGGCATAGACCAAGGCGATGGTGACGAGCACGAGGGCGATCGCGACCCCCAGAACATCTGCGTTCATCGCCCACCCTCCAAAACTGCGCGGAAGGTGTTTACAACCTTCCGATCAAACTGAGTGCCAGCACAGCGATCCAACTCGGCGAGCGCGGCTTCAACCGACATCGGCTCCCGGAACGGTCGCCCGTCGCGCCCTTCCATGCCGCCCGTCATCGCGTCGAAAGCATCGACCACGGCAATAATCTTGCTCTCGATGGGAATCTCGGGATCGAGCAAGCCGTCGGGATAGCCCCGCCCGTCGGGTCGCTCGTGATGGTGCCGAATCCAAGTCGATTCCTCACGGAACTCCTGCACTGGCAACAAGATCTCGCCGCCATACGCCGCATGTTGCTGCACATGGGCAAACTCATCGTCTGTGAGCTTGCGTGGCGCATCCAAGATAGCCTCGTCAACCGCGATCTTGCCGATATCGTGTAGCACCGCCGCGCGATGCACACGCAATGCCCTCGCTCGGTCCAAGCCCAAGCGCAACGCCACTTCCTCCGAAAACGATGCGACGCGCTCGAGGTGCCGATGTGTGTAGGGGTGGGCGTGCTGGAGCATCATCGCGAGCGTCGTCACCACCTGATAGTTCGACGCCGCAAGCCGCACCTTGGCCTCAATGTACGTCCGCAACGCGAGGATCGGTCCGAAGAGCAGAACCGTTGCTCCGACGATGCCATTCATGGCGAAGACGGCTGCCGCCGCCGCCAGAAGCAAGAAGATCGCGGAGACGCTCAAGCCTGGGCGTAGCTCGGCGAGGGGATGGAGCCGCCAGTTCCGACCCCCTTCGGGAAACAGCAATTGTCCTGCTGTGTGAACAAACGCGAGCGCAACTCCGGCCAAGAGCAAGGCAAGCTGCGATGCTCCCAACTGAGCCACGACCAGCGCAAACGAGCCCGCTGAAGCCACCGAAATCGCAAGCGACCGGATCACGGCCCTTCCCACTAGGGTCGGTGTGCTGGATTCCATCAGGCGAGCACCAAAGAAAGCTGCCCAGAGGGCCGCCATGTCGGTGATCACCACCGCCGAGGGTCCAACCACGATCGCAACGGCAACCAGAAAGGGTGCCACGAATCGAAGCCGAACAGCATGCCCCAACGGAACCGGTAGCCAGTCGGCGATCAAGGTTAGAACGGCAAGCAGCAGCCATTCCAAGCCGACCGACTGGAAGGGCTGGCCGACCAAGAGCGCCGCCAAGCCCAAAACTGAGAGAGACAATAACGCCAGATCTCGGCGAAGTGCTCGCCGATTCATCGCCTCCGCCGGTAGCCACCAGCGGCCGTGCGGGCTTCGTACCCGTGTCGCATCCATGCGCGGTTTCCTCGTCCCCTCTCCAGCTCCATCCTAGAGCCAGATTTGATAGGTTGGACGGATTATAGCGCGAATCCGGCGCAAACAACGCATAATTCAAAAGTGAATCGTAACACTTGGGCGTTTACGGGCTTGATCGCCATTTCCCTGTCGGGCTGTGGATCACCCCAACCGGTTGCGAAGACGCCCGCCGCTCCGCCCATTCGGTTCGCTGGAAAGGTGACGCCTCCGGAGTCGCTCGCTCCAACAGACCTGGCCCTCTTCAGCGAGACGGGGCGATTGCGGGTCGGAGATTCGCTGGACGAAGCCACAAGGGTGTTTCCCTCACCCCATGGTATGGTAGGACCGAAGGAACTGCCCCCCGGATTTGGCCAAGAGTTTAGGGCTCGTGGGTTCGAGAGCCGCGAGGAGGGATTGGGACTGATCCTCATGGACAATCGGGTTGCATTGGCGCTGCGACGCCTGGAGAACCGCGCGTTCCCCGAAGTCCAAGACCTCGTTGCGGAGTTCAAAGTCAGCTTTGGCGAAGCTCAAGAATCGGTGGCCGGAGCCCGCATCGAGTATCGGTTCTGGGAGATAGAAGACCAGCGCCTGATGCTGTGCACCGCACCCGACAAGAATGATCCAACCCGCTTCGACATCACGATGGCGGTTGGGCCTATCAACTTAATGGACGCGCTGCGCATGTCCTATCCAGCCGCTCGCGAGGACCGAGCCGTGGCCGAGAGAACACTTCCTGGTTTGAGGCACCCAGGATGAGATCATAGATTTCAGATTGCAGACTGAAGATTGAAGACATACACCGATGACGTTTGCCATTCATGGGTTTATGACACTAGCATTGGAGGGGTCCAGACGATACTCGTGACTCTGCGATCAATCTGCAATCTGAAATCTGAAATCTTAAATTCAACAATCTACATTGCTGAACATTCTTTGTTTTGAGGCGTCGTTACGAGAAGTTATGGCAATGTCCATCGGAGCACCGGTCCAAAGCATGAAACGCACCGACCCGGCCACCGAACTCGCGCTAATCGAACGGTGTCGCCGGCAAGATGCGGAAGCCTTTGCGATCATCGTCGACGCGTATCAGAATCGCGTCTTCGGATTTGTGCGCCGCATGGTTGGCGACCGCGACGAGGCCGCTGACTTGGCGCAGGAGGTCTTTATCCGTGCCTACCAGTCGTTCGGCCGCTTCGATGGGCGGTCTTCGTTGAGGACCTGGCTCTTTCGAATTGCCCACAACCTCTGCGTAGACAGAGCTCGACGACTCGGAAGGATGCCCGACAGCACGAGTCTTGACCGGAATAGCGAAGACGAGACGATCTTCGAGGTCTCCGATAACCGCTGGGACCCCGAAACGCTCATCATGAACGAAGAACTCATGGTCGTTGTCGAGGATGCCTTGGCGAGCATGAGCGACAAACTGCGGACCGTCCTCTTGCTCCACGACAAAGAGGATTTTGCCTACGATGAGATTGCGACCACGCTTGATGTGCCCATTGGCACGGTCAAGAGTCGCCTGTTTCTCGCCCGCGCTCACCTTCAGAAAGTGGTGGGCGACTACCTCTACGGAGGTCAAGCATGAACAAGCACAACTTCGAACCTGATGATTTGCCTGAAGTAAAGCACTTGGTGAAGGGTCTGCCTGATGACGAGCCCAGCTTGGCGTGGCGCGCCGCACTCAATGCCAAGCTCGAAGCGCTCCAGCCTGCCCCCAAGCCCCGCCGACGATGGGCAAGTTGGCCCGTGTGGAGCAGCGCCGTTGGGATGGCCGCGATCGCGGGCATCGCCATCTTCGGCTTGCGACCCACCGAGCATGCGAACGTGCCTCGGGCCGCCATCACGAGCGACATGTTGGTCGATGCTCACGTTGAATCCGTTGCCCGTCACGAGCTCGGTCTCGCTACGGGATCGGATTTGCGTGGAGACCGAGCCACCCAGCCAGCGTCCTACGAGTGGGACTCTGTTGACCTAAATCTTCTATGAGAAAGCTTCTGGTCGCTTCGATAGCCGTGTCCATGTCGGTTCCCCTAGGTTTCGCGCAGCGCAACCCAGAGCAGATGCCGCCGGTCCTCCGTCAGGCTCTGCGCAAGGCCAGCGCAGCAAAGTTCAGCGGCACCCGAACTGTCGAGGTGATGGAAGGAGCGCGTCGGGAGCGATACGTAGAGTACGTGTTGCGCGACGGACAGCGAAGCCGAACGTGGTTCCCGAGCGGATCATCGTTCGCGGGTCAGGTGATTGTCGAGACGCCGCGAGAACGCAGGCACTACTATCCCGGCAAGAACGAGATCTATGTGGGGCCGCCGCGGCGCGAAGAGGCGATGGCTCGCCTCGTGAACCTTGCTCGGTCGACAGGCGTCCGGTTCAAGACCCAAGATGGCGGCAAGGTCGCCGAACGGCCCACGGTCGAGATCACCATTTCTGAGGGCCAAGGCAACCCGCTTCAGCGCATTTGGATCGACCGCGAGCATGGGGTCATTTTGAAGCGCGAGCTCTTCGATCGGGTCGGAACCCGGGTGGGCTTCTTTGAGTTCAGCGAGATCAGCTTCGCGCCTAGAATTGTCCCGAGCGACTTTCAACTGGAAAGACGCGGAGCCACGATTATCACGCCCAAAGATGAACTGCGACGTCTTGTGAGGGAGAGCAAGATGTCGCTGATTCATCTGCCGGACAGCGAGGGCTATCGGCTTGATTGGGTCCGACGGCTACCCGCCAACCGCGTTCCCGTGTTACAGCAGGTGTACACGAAGGGAGAGTTCAGCGTTTCGCTGTTCCAAGCAGCGGCCGAAATCAACCTGCCGATGGCGAACCGGACTCCGGAAGGCTTCCAGGCCTTCAGCTGGAATCATCAGGGTCAGGCGTTCGCGCTTATTGGCAACGTTTCGGGCGATGAGCTGCGGCGTCTTGCGCGACTTTTGAACCAGCGCTGAAACGGTCTTGGGGGCTCCTTCGTCATACTGAGTGCGCGTGGCGGTCAAATCAAGTTCAAAAGCTGGCGCTGGCGGCCGCCCGAAAAGCCGTCGGAAGCGGAAGCAGAGTCCGACTTGGCTGAGGTGGACCAAGCGGTTCGCGGCATTACTCGTCCTCCTGTTCCTCATCGGAGCCGTTGCGGGGGGCATGGTGTTCATGGTGGCCTTCCGCAAGGCGGGCGACAAGATCGACGCCCTCCCGGCCAAGCTTGACCAAATCGAGACGCCGGCGACCGTCATGTATGCGCGGGATGGCCAGACGTTGCTGTATCGCGCGAGCAGCGAATACCGCAAGCTGATTGACACCTACGATGAGATACCTAAAACCATCGTGGACGCCACACTGGCCGCCGAAGACAAGCGGTTTTTCGAGCACAAGGGGGTGGACCCCATCGCCGTTGCACGGTCCATTTTCCGCAACGTCTCTGAGGGTCGCCAGGCTCAGGGTGGTTCAACCATCACAATGCAGCTCAGCAAGCGGCTCTTCACCAGCACGGAAAAGTCGTTCGAGCGAAAAGTCGAAGATGCGGCGCTCGCGGTGCAGATCGAGCGAAAGCTGACCAAGAAGGAGATTCTGCGCGCCTATCTGAACCAGGTCTACTACGGCCAAGGTGCTTACGGCATCCGCGCCGCTGCCGACGTCTACTTTGGGAAGAAAGATCTCAACAAGGTGACCCATGCCGAGGCGGCCATGTTGGCGCGCCTCGTTCGCCGCCCAAGCCACGAAAATCCGTTTGCGAACAGGGATATCGCAATGCGCAACCGAGACGTGGTGCTGAAGATCATGCACGATGAGAACATGATCACCGCCGCGGAATATCAGGCGGCGCTTGCCGAGGAACCCAAGCTCAAAACCAAAGCCTTCGGCTCTGGCGAGCGGATTTACGCCGCCCCATACTTCACCCGATACGTGCTTGACACCCTGAAGGCCCAATATCCCGACGTTGACCTCGGCACCGCAGGGTGGACCATCGTCACGACGATTGACATGGACATCCAGAATGTTGCCGAGAAAGCAGTCAAGGATCTGGTGAACAAGTACAAGCGCCGCAAGGTGACGGCCGGTGCGTTTGTGGTTCTCGACGACAAGGGCCAGATTCTGGCCATGCAGGGCAACACGAACTGGGAACGCGATGAATACAACGTCATTGCACAGGGTCGTCGTCAACCAGGGTCGGCGTTCAAGCCATTCATCTACGCCGCCGCGCTCTCGACGGGTGCAATCAGCCCCGGCGACCGGGTGTCCAATGAAGCCATCGAATGGCGGGATCCCAGCAACGGCAAGGTTTGGCGACCACGCAACTCGGGGGGCGGGGTCGGTGGCACCTTCAGCATTCCTTCGGCCATCGCGAACTCCAAGAACTTGCCCGCGATCCACGTATCGTTCCAGGCGGGACTCGACACCTGCGCCCAATATGCCCGCGACGTGTTTGGCTTCAAATCTCCGATCAAGCCCTTCCGCTCCATGGCACTGGGCGTCAACGAAGTCTCACCGCTTGAGATGGCGCAAGGTTACTCGGTCTTCATGTTGCGTGGCGATCGGGTCACCCCTTATGGCATCGCCCAGATCGTCCGGGCCGACAAGTCGATCGTCCGAAACTACGAGCCTCGCATCGTCAAGCACATCCTCGATGAGCGCGTGGCCGCTTATATGGACCTGTGTTTGCGCGAAGTCGTTACGGGTGGAACAGGCCGGGCGGCTGGCAGTATCAAGGACGCTCGCGGCAAGACGGGCACGACCCAGGAGGCCCGCGACGCGTGGTTCTGCGGATATACAAACAACCTCATCGGCATCGGCTGGATTGCCAACGTCATCTACGACAAGAATGGCAACGCGAAGTATGAGGAGATGAGCGACAGTGTTTTCGGCGGCACCGTCACGGTCGAGATGTGGCGGGACGTGATGAGGGCCGCCCAGAAGAAGCGCGGCACGGGGACGGTGCGTGAAGTGACGCCCCTCATGCGCGACATCAATGTCGAAGCCGAGGGCGCCCCCAAGCCGCCGACTGAGGCGACTCCACCCGCAACGGTGATCCCCGATGACACCGTCACAGATCCGCCGACGACGACGGAAACAACCGAGAACGCAAACACCGCACCCACGGTGCAGAATGATCCGCCGCGGCCGACCCGCAACGACCCCCCTCCGGCTACTGGCGAAACGGTGGGAGTCGAGATTTGCGCCGACACGGGACAGAAGGCGACGATCTACTGTCCCGAGACGGTCACGCGCAAGTTCAAATCATCGGACGCGCCCAAGCGCTGGTGTCGCAAGCACAGCCCTTAGCGATTTCAGACTTGCTGATTTCAGATTTCAGAATGGGTTGTACCGCTCTACTCCCATTCTGAAATCTGAACTCAGCAAATCTGAAATCCTAGGGCGTGACCGTCAACGTTGCCGTCTTATAGATCCCACTTCGGGTCGCGAAGACCATCACGTTCGTTGTTGACGTTACCGGCGCGGTCGGCACGCTGACCGTTCGGGACGTGAGCCCCGCCGTTACCGAAGCCGAGGCCGACAAGAACACGATGCCCGGCGCACCAGAAACGAGCACAATCGAGAACCCACCAACCGGCGCGATCCCGCTGATGTTCAGAATCAGCGACCCAGTCACCCCGCCCTTGAGGGTTGTCGGGTTCAACGAGATCGACGTCAGCGACGGCGCGTTGACCGCAAAGAACGCAGTTTTGGACACGGCCCCGGTCGTCGCCGTGATCACCGCGCCCTGATTTGTATTGACGCCAAACGTCGTCACTGGGAACGTCACGCTGGTCGCCCCCGCCGCAACGGTTCGGGTTGCCGGAACGGTGGCCACGTTCGTCTTGTTGCTCGAGAGGTTCACAAGCCGACCCCCAGCTGGGGCTGTCCCCGAGAGGGTAATCGTGCCGGTCGTGCCGACGCCCCCGATCACCACGTTGGGCGAGATCGATAGGGATTGAATCATCGACGGCACAAGCGTCAAGTTCTGCTGGGAGATGAACCCGCTGTGCCGAACATTGATGCTTACGTTGGTGATCGCTGTGACGGAGCCGATCGTTAGAGGGAAGCTCGCACTTGTGTTGCCCGCCGTCAAGGTCACGTTTGCTGGTACCCCAACCAAGCTTGCATTAGAACTTGCGACCGTCCAAACCTGATCGACCGCAGAGGGTTCACTCAGCGTGATCACGCCATTCGCAGCCGCCCCGCCGGTGAGGTTGTTGGCGGAGAACGATAGTTGGGCAGGCTGTATCCTCATCACTACTGCGCCATTGACGGTGTCGAAGTTTGCGAAGAAGTTGCCGGCCGCGTCAATGAACAAGTCTTGAGGCCGAAACGATTGAAAGCTCATCGTTAGTTGCCCCATGCTCGCACCTGTGCTCGAGTTGAATCGAACGATGACGTTGTAGGCATTGGAGTGGTAGCTTGCGATGTGAAAGCTGCCATCGGGGCCAATCGCATGAACGTGCCGCTCGTTCGAGAACGGCACAATAAAGAGCTTGTCCCAAACCAGTCCTCCGGTCGTGTTCCTCCGGATGACCCGAGTTTGATTCTGCCCCGACAGCACGGCGCTCGCGATGACACCCGCATTAGGCAACAGGGTGAGTTCCGCTTCCCATTCCGATGTCGCCGTGTTGCTCACCGCGTAGGTTCCCGCCAGCGTAAGCGTCGCAAGGTTGACGTAATAGAGCATGACATCCGTGTCGGTCGGGCCGTAGGCACCCCGCATCAACACGTAGGCACGATTTGCGGCCGGATCAATCTCGAGGGCGAGCGCGTCTTCCGAATAGTGGCTCGTTGAGTTGAGCTCGATCTGCTGAAGCAAACCGCCCATTCTCGTGCACTTCGAAATCTTCAGTCGATCGTGGTGCGTCGTCGCGACGTACGTCAACCCCGAAGGATCGATCTTGACAAAACCTGCCTGTTCGGTGGGTCCAAGGTAAACGCGGTTAGGTGCGGTCAGATCCAACCCGGAGTAGGAGATATAGGATTCACCATTTTCTGGCTTACGACCGTGGACGACGACCTCAGACTCGTTAAGATCCATTGACTCGAAGTTCTCATAGAAAATTCCGTAGGATCCAAACGTATGGCCGGAGTTCAGCGGATGGCGTCGAATCCAGCTCTGATTTGCGTCACCCGTTCCGCCTTCATGCCGGACTTGGCTGAGAACGTACAGGTCGGTCGCCGTAACGGCGAGCTGCTTGATGTCGAACTGGAGGCCCACCGGCCCTGTCTCCCAGACTGAGTTCTCCCAGATCTTGACCCCGGCGGCGTTGAACTTCTCAATGACATAGCTTCGCCCGGTCGACGTCGGGACCGATCGCACGAAGTAAAGATTAGAACTTGCATCGCGAATCAACTTGCCACCTCGGGCAGAGTCGTAATAGTGACTCCAAACTGTCGGCAGGGCCGAAGCGATGGCCGAAGCCACGAGGGCGATGATGGTCAGAACGAGTTTATGCATGGTAGTTCCTTGTTTGTTCATGGCGTCACCGTAACCGTCGCGGTCTTATAGATGCCGCTACGCGTGGCGAAGATCGTCACTTGGGTCGTGGCTGTTACGGCGGCCGTGGGCATCGAGATGTTTCGTGTGGTCTGGCCGGCCGAAACGCTGGCCGATGCGGGTAGCGTTACCGTTGCGGGCAGTCCCGAGAAGAGCACGATGCTGAATCCGCCCGTCGGCGCGATGCCGTTGAGGTTAAGCGTCAAGCTGCCCGTGACCCCACCCTTCAAAGTTCCCGGATTCACGGCGATACTGGTGAGCGAGGGAGCGTTCACCGCCATGAAAGCCGTCTTCGTCACCGCACCCGTTGTTGCAGAGAGCACGACCCCCTGGTTTGAGTTCACCGCATACGTCGTCACCGGGAACTGGGCAGAGTCGGCACCTTCGGGAACAACTCCCGTGCCGGGCACCGACGCGACCGCTGGCTTGTTGCTCGAAAGAACAACCGTCAGTCCACCCGTTGGGGCATCGCCAACGAGTTCGGCAAATGCGACCGTCGGTACGCCGCCGACGACCACTGCGGGAATGGCCCGGAGCTGCCAAAGCACGGGCGGAACCACCGTCAGCGTCTGTTGATCGGCAAATCCCGCGTAGCGGATGTTGATGCTCACATTCGTGTTCACCGACACCGGGGAAAGCACAATCGGAAAGTTGAAGGTCTGGACGCCAATCGGGACGTTGACCGTCGCTGGCACCGACGCCACCGCCGGATTACCACTCGTAATGGTCCAAGTCTCCTCCACGGTGGTCGTCGGGGTTCGATGGATACTGCCATAAACCGTTTCTCCTCCGGGGCGGTTGTTATCCGTGAAGCTGAGCCGCGACGACTGAAGGCGTTGGAACCGAGCTACCCAAGCCTGGGGAACGTAGGTCCGATACTCTGAACTCACGAAGTAGGAACCGGCCGAGGTGATGAACTGCCTGGCCTTCGCGTCTGTCCCGAGCGAGAAGGTCTCACGTCCGAGCGTGGATCCGGTCACCCGATCAATGCGGTCCATCGCGACGACGCTGGCCGAGACCGGACTCATCACAACAAGTTGACCATCCGCGTCGGTGCCATGCAAGCGGCCGGCCCCGGCGGGAGTTCCGTTGATGTTCACGGACCATACGGCGGCCGACGTCGTGGAGCGCCGCGCGACGACCGTAGTTTCGGTCGCAGGCGTGTAGGCACTGGCGATCACGCCACCGCTACCCGGAACCACGCTCAGATCACCTGGGAAGTCGTCCGCAGTCGAGGAGCGAATGCTTTGAATGCCGACTTGGGCTCCGGTAACGGAATTCACGACGTACAACATCACATCTTGATCGGTCGGCGAATACGCGACCGTCCCAAGTGCATAGGCTCTCCCCGCAACCGTATCGACCTCTAAGCGCACGAGCTTCTCACCCACGCGAGGATTGGGAGCATCAAGCGTGGTCTGAAATGCGATGCCGCCTGCCGCCGAGCACTTTGAGATCTGCACGGTGCCGTTGGTGTTGCTCGCCGCGACGTACGCGTTGCCGGCTACATCGAGCCTGACCTCGGCGACGCTGGCCACGACGCCCAGATTGACCGTCCCCATATTCGTCCAGGTGCCTGTCTGAAAGAACGTGACACTCGCGACTCCGGTAGCCACGTTCTGCGACAGAAGGGCGAGATGGTTGCTTGAGACCGCAACGTTCGCAAATGCCTGGCCTTCGCCCTGATGGTTGAGATCGTAGTTGCCATTCGTGCCGCGAATGGCCACCAGGTAGCTACCCGCAATGGCGCCGGTCTCGTCGTTCAGCCGACGGTTTGCGACCGCGTAGACATGGTTCGCATCGGCAGTGACCGACGCAACGTGGAACGTCTCGGTATCTGGACGCCCGTTGCCGAATTCTCTTGACCAGACCTTTTCCCCGCCGGGCGTGAACTTGTCTGTGATCATCGTCCAACCCCGGGTCGTGGGCTCTACCGACACGTAATACAGACTTCCACCGTAATCCCTTGTGATCTTCGAGTTCGCTCGGTGCTTGTAATCGTGGAACCACATCAGGGGCTGTGCCACAGACAAAACGGTCAGGCAGGCGCTCATCAGTGCCAGAGCGAGACGGCAAACGTGCTTCATGAGGTGAGTATAGGGGAGAAAACTGACCAACCCTCCGGTTGTAACGCGGTTGTAACGCAGTTGTAACGCTCGGTCCCCTTCATGCCCATTCCGACCCCATGACACCACCCTTGGTAGCATTGAAACTGATGGCACCCGTGAACTGGAAGACTAATGAGGGCCGCGCTCGTCTGGAAGGCTGGTACGAGAAGTTTCTCGCGCGCATCCCCGCGCAGGTGGAGAGTCGGGAGGTCTCGACTTCGATCGGATTGAGTCACGCCTTGATCGGTGGGCCTGAAGATGCGCCGCCGCTCGTGTGTTTGCATGCCATGCGCACCGGAGCCGCGCATCTGCTGTCGGAACTCGGACCCCTGTTCAGCGAGTTTCGGATCATCGCGCCGGACCTACCGGGACAGTCCGTGCGGGGGCCCCAAGTTCGACTACCCCTAACGGATGATTCCCACGCCCGCTGGCTGTTCGAGGTGCTGGACGGGTTGGGAGTCGATCAGGTGAACCTGTTCGGCGTCAGTTGGGGCGGATTCGTCGCGCGACTCGTGGCTTCGTCCTCGCCCGGGCGGGTTCGGCGGTTGGCGCTCCTCGTTCCGGCGGGCATCGCAAATGGATCGCACTGGAAAGGACTCACGCAGATGGCCCTGCCGATGCTTCGCTATCGGATGTCCGGTTCGGAGGCAAGCTTGCGCCGGTTCCTTGATCCTCTGTTGACCACTTGGGATAGCGACTGGGCTGGTTACATGGGGGAGAGCCTGCGGGATATGCCCTTCGATCCTCGAATACCACCGCTGGCAACGGATGCCGACCTGCAACGCCTGACGATGCCGCTGATGGTGCTTTGAGCGGCGGAAGACATCTCCTTCCCCGGCGAGGCCGTGGTATCGCGGGTGCGTTCGGTGCTCCCGAATGCGGAGGTTGAGGTGATCCCGGGCTGTAAGCACTGCCCGCCGACGACGCCCGAATTCCAGGCGTGGCTATCGGGTAGGGTAACGAAGTTCGCTTTGACACAGGTACCTCATGTTCAAGAAACTCTTCGATAAGTTCAAGCAACCACCCTCGAAGCCGCCCGCCCCGGAGAGGCCCATGCGCGATCTCAAGGCCCTCGCGAGCGGCATCACGAAGCCGGCGATTCACGTGACCACGCAACGATCCGGCGGTCGGTCGCACTTTGGCGGTAATCCCGGGTTGCCCGACGGCGTCGCCTGGCCGCAAAGCAACGGGCGGCAGTGGGAGTTCCTAGCACGTATCTCGCTACCCGAGGTGCATCACGCGCTCGAGATCGACTGGCTCCCGCGGGAAGGCGCGCTGCTGTTCTTCTACGACATGGAGGAGCAGCCGTGGGGTTTTGAGCCCAATGACCGTGGCGGGTGGGCGGTCCTGCACGTGCCCGACGCGGACGCCGAACCAGAGCCGGGCTCGCCGGTGCCGTTCCGACCGATTGGGTTGCGGCGGATTGAGAGTTATCCATCCTACGAGCGCGATGAAGCGGTCGCGCTGTCGCTTGAGGATGATGAAGACGATGCGTACGTCGACCTGATGGAATCCCCGTTTGAAGGCTTGCCCAAGCACCAGATCGCGGGCTACCCGTCGCCCATTCAAAACGACAATATGGAACTTGAGTGCCAGCTTGCTAGTCACGGGTATCGCCACAACGATCCCCGCGCCGCTTCGCTCAAATCGGGGGCGCAGAATTGGCGACTGCTGTTTCAAATCGACTCAGATGACTACCTCGGCTTCTCATGGGGCGACTGGGGCATCATCTATTTTTGGGTCGAGGAAGAACAGGCCCGCGCTGGTGATTTCAGCAACGTGTGGCTCTCACTGCAGTGCACCTGATGCCTCATAAGAGCAGAACCACATCGATTCCTGTTTCGGATGCGACGGCGAACCGCCGCCCCGCCGGGTCGCATGCCACCGTAGGTAAACCCTTCAAGTGGTGGATGATGCTACTCGTTTTGGTCCCGGAACTGATGTCCGGCCAACGATGAACAACCTGGCCCGTGGTGATGTCGAACACCTTGGGCGACTCGCAGAAGCCAACCGCAAGACCTTCGCCGAGCCCCATCATGTTGCCGATCGTCTCCTCGACGCTTACAACGCTCTCGAACCCAAGCGTCGCTAAGTTGTACACTCCGAGGCTTCCCGGCGCGAAAGACGCGCTCTTGAGAGCTTTCTCGTCAGCGCTGACGAGAATCCGGTCATCGTCCATGAACGTCGCGCTCCCGATGTCCAGGACATCTGCGCTCTCAGGCGGTCCGAACGTGTCAAGCGTCCGGCCATCACTTAAGGCGTCAGCGATGGACCAGGTAGAAACGGCGTCGACAGGGTGCCATCTCCATCCCGCACTTAGGAGCCTGGTGCCGCCTGGACTCACAGCCAATCGAGAGTGAAACATATCATCAGGCTCCCGATCGGCATGGTCCGTGAGACGTTCGCCCGTTTGAGCATCTTCGATCTCGATGCGGTTGTACTCGTCGGGACAATGGGCAATGAGCGTGCGCCCATCGGAGTGCTCAATGAGCACAACGGGATACTCGTAGACGCCAGCGTGGTAGTAGCTGCGATTGACCTCGCGCACGAGCTTTCCGCGATCAAGCACGAGACCTTTGGTGCCCAGTCGCTCATAGATGACCGCAAACCGACCACTTAGCGCAAGCACGGCGGCATCAAACCGATAGGTCCAGTTCCAAAAGGAACTCACATTGTCTCCATTGAGGTTGTACACAACCCCGCCACTGGCCAAATCCGCTAAGTCTTCTCCGAACCAGCACAGAGACTTCACCGGTGACTTCAGCGCGATGTGGATTCGCTCGTGCTTCACGGTGTCATGCTATCTCAAGTGGCTTGATTCAAACTCATTGACGCACCGCCGTTACGATGAACATAGACGGTATAGTGCCTCGATATGAGCATTTTCGCGCGCCTTTTCGGAAAGAAGTCAGCACCCGCAACCAACGATCAGGCCGTCATCGTGTATCTAGATGCCCAGGGATTGCCCGACCAGGTCTACGAGGAATACGACCTTTCGACGCTCGAAGATGAGCTTGGCGAAGCGATCGAGGCCGCCGAGGTCGGAGAATATGACGGCAACGAGTTCGGGCCGGGAGTGGTCACGCTTTACATGTATGGCCCGGATGCTGAAGCGCTGTTCGCCGCCATCGAAGCGCCGCTTCGAGCGTACCCATTGTGTGTCGGTGCCAAGGTGGTCATTCGTAGGGGCGGACCGGGCTCGCAGGAGCGTGAGGTAGTGCTCGGCGAATAGGTCCGACTGATGGTCAAGCTCGACGCTCCACCCGTCACCGTGGTAGGTGTGTACCCCGTCGAAGCCAACCAGCCGGTGTGGCTCATCGAAGTGGAACTCACCACCAGCTTCGATTCCATCGATTGGGGCTCCATCACTCAGCCTGATGCGAACGTGGATCGCTCGAACTGGCAGACGGTGTATGACGAGCAAGTCATTGAACATGGAGATTCAGGCAAACTCCGCGCGGTCTTCTTCTTCCACTATCTTGCAGTTAGGTGTTCCTTTCCAGTCAGCCTACGGCGACTTGCGATTCCCCTCGGAGTCGCCATGTCCGGCCCGGCTCGGCCACATTCGATATGATGAACCCTGAACGCCGACGGCGAAGCCCAAATGTCTGATCACCATGCATAGCGATTACCACGTCCCCGCTCCAAGCAACCCGCACTTCGCCCGCACGAATCGGCACACGATCAGTCAGCGGGTCGAGATCTTGCGTGAACTCGTGCCCGTCGTGCAATCCATAGGCGAACTCTGCGGCGGCGACTGCGCGGAACAGTGGCGTGCCTACACGCAAGACCTCGGCATCCGCGACTACCTCGCGCTCGACATCACTCCTGAGATCGTGGCTCACAACAGAAAGGCCGGAATCGACTGCATCTGCGGCGATGTCCTTGACCCGGGAGTTCTTCGCCGGTTCTTGGGTCACGAGGTCTTGTTCTACGGGCCACCTCTCTCGGTGGAGTGTGACGGCCATCGGTTGCTAACCTTCGCCGAGGTGACGCCGAGCTACGCAGCGCTTACGGGGCTGCTGTTGGGTGAGCTTGGCTACGAGGGAACGCTGGTCTGCATCTGCCCGAAAAGCACGACCATGGGCGAGATTCGGTGGCTGTATCAGCAGATTCAAGCGGCGCGTTCCGATGTCGGGCTTTCGCTGATCCACCACTCCTACTCGACCGTGACCGGCCGCGGGGAGGAAACCGAACCGCGCAAGAAGTACGTTGAGCTTTGTTTTTCAAGTCGGCTGGGGGATACTTGGACGGTTCGGGAGAGCGGTAATGGAGCCGTAGACTCTTGAACGTGTCGACCCTCGCCCACCAACCGCTTCATCGTCCGGGCGGTCCCGGCATCTCCGAGCGGTTCTCCTCCGACTTCTTAGTTGATGGCGAGTCCCTATTGCAAGTGCTCACCCGCGCCGAGGAAGGTCACTCAGACTACGTGAGTTGCTTTGTTCGTGGCTGGGATGAGTTCAACGCTTCGTCACGTGCCCAGCTTCTCCTTCGGGCCCCACCGGACACGGCGAGCGGTCGAGTTCTACTCTACATTTGCCCAGAGTGCGGCGATCTTGGGTGTGGTGCGTTCACGGTCCGCGTTTCGAAAACCAACTCCGGCTACATCTGGAGCGATTTCGCTCACGAGAACGGCTATGAGGATTCCCATCCGCTTACTCAGGTCGGCCCATTTCACTTCCTGCAAGCCAACTACGAGCAGGTGATGAAGGACGCGGCCACGCCTTGACCTCGAACTGGATCAGGAGCCGAGCTTGCATTCTAACGTGTTTCCGCAGGCACGACACATCCTGCGGCTACAGGACATTTGGGGGGGGTGTTGAGGGCATCGGTGGGTTCGTCCCGATGCCAGCAGTGCCGCCAAAAGATTGACCCATGATCGAAACCGCCGCCCTCGTCATCGTCGTCCTCGTCGGGTTGTTTCAAGTCGGCCTGGCGGCGGTTTGCTTCATTGCACCGAAGCGGGCGGTTGACTTCCTCGGAGCGTTCGCAAGTTCGAGAAAGGCGCACTTGATCGAGATGGCCCTGCGGCTCGTCGCGGGTGGAGCATTCTTGATCAACGCTCCAGCCATGCGGTTTCCGAGCGCATTCTTGCTCTTCGGGTGGGTGTTGATCGCGTCATCCGTCGTCCTCCTGATCTTGCCGTGGCGGCTGCACCAGCGATTTGCCGAGCAATACGCGGCCCCGGTCATTCGAAAAGCCTGGCTGATGGGTCTCTTCGCCCTCCCGCTGGGCGGCGTCATTCTCTATGCCGCGCTAGGCTAACGCAACAAAAAACCCGGCCACTGGCCGGGTTCTGAAAATCGTACGTCGAAGCCTTAGATGCCGTAATCTGGCTTCTTTAGCCAAGCCTTGGGGATCGGCTTCAGACCACAGATCACCGCGTTGAACTCGGGGCTCTTCAGCACCGAAGCGGCCACGCGAAGCGTCACCACGCCATGCTCGGTCTTCACACGAACAGACTTTAGGTTCACGAGCTGCAACCGGTTCTTCTTCGGGGCGCGAAACTTCCACTGACCCGAGTGGCGGTGGCGAATGTGCTTGGCATTATTCGCCTTCTTTCCGGTGACTTGACAGATGTTAGCCATGATCGTGTACCACGTCGTCCCGACGCGAAAGGAAATGCTACCCCAAACCCATCCGCCCTCGCAACAACCCGCATTTGGGCGGGGTAACCCACTCGGCCCGCGTTCGCGTCCAAAATAGATGTGGTGTCGCTGATCTTTGACAAGTCCAAGGCCAGCTTCGACGAGGATGGGATTCTCGTCGAACGGTTCTTGGCGGGTGACGCCACCGCCTTCGAAGCTCTCTACAGCCGTTATCACGACAAGGTTTTCGCGATCGCCCGTGGCATTTTGCTCGACGCCGACGAGGCCGCGGACGCGGTCCAAGAAATCTTCACCCTGGTCTACCGGCACCTTCCCCGCTTCGATCGCCGCAGTAAGTTCAGCACGTGGCTGTTTCGCATTTCGGTGAATCGCAGCATCCAGCAAGCGCGGCGAGTTAAGTTTAAGTCCCGCTGGGTTGATCTCGAAGTTGCCGAGCATGCCGCCGAGCGCGTGGCCGAAGACACCTCCGATCCGCGTATTGAAGCTGCGATGGCGGAGATGGCTCCCGCCGATCGAGCGCTCCTCACCCTGTTCTACTGGGAGGAGCTCTCGCTTCAAGAGATTGCCGATAGCCTGGGCTGCAATGTCAATGCCGCGAAGACGCGCCTCTATCGAGCCCGCGAGCGCTTTCGGGTGCTCTACGAAGGTGCCGAATGAAGCGGCCACCGGCAGATCTTGACCAACTGATGTGGACCGTCGCTGAGTCCGGCGACGTGCAAGCCGCTGATGATTTCGAGCGCCGCTTTCCCGAGTGGAAGTCGGAACTGGAGTCACGGATCGCGATGGTGAGGGGATTGCGGCAAGCCAAGCCAGCGGCGGCATCGGTTACGCCCGATATCCCCAAGTTCGTCCCCAAGCCCCAGCAAGCGCCGGCGCCACCAAGGTTTGGATGGGTCATCGCCCTGTCCGCGACAGCCGTTGTCGCCTTTGCCACGTTCCTCGTCGTTAGTTTGTCTCCTCCGCCAGCGCCGCCGACCGACCCGGCGCCGGCCGTGGTTCGACCAACCCAAAACGAGCCTCCGCCCGAGCAAGCGCCGCCCGACGATCCGATTCTGTCGAACCCATCGACGAGCCCCGAGGCCCAAGTTCCGTCCAACGACCGACCCGCGATGCCATGGGAGATGCGCCACGACCTGTCGGTGAATGATGCCCGCCTCACCGATGTGCTATCGCTGATCGGCGATGTGACCAAGTTGACCCTCGAGGTCGCGCCGGGAATGGCCGAAGATCCGACCATTTCCGTGGACTTTGCGCAGAAGACCGGCATGGAGATGCTCGTCGAGTTGGGCCGGCAGCACGGCTTCACGCCGCTCGATCAAGGCCGGGGTAACGTGCTGATTGTGCCGGTAACGGCGTCTCCGCAACCTTAGCGGTGCGGTTCGGGCTTCGTCGCCGTCTCTACCCGTAAGGAGTCTGTCATGCCTGAACGCAGTTCGGATGTAGTTGAGCAGTTTGGAATGCGCGCCCTCGTTGCGGGCTTGCTTGGAGTGATCTCGTTAATTATCGCGGGAGTGCTCTTTGCCTTCCGGGGAGACGGTAGCACGATCGGACTGATCGCCGTGCTCGGGATCGCTGGCGTCGGCAGCCTCGGCTACGCGATCTACGAGTGGACCCAGATCAAGAAGGTCGCGAGCGTCGTCGTAGTGTGCCCCTATTGTCAGTTCAAGAACCGCATGACCGATCAGCCCCGGGCCGATTTTGCTTGCGGCTCTTGCTATCGGATGATCCCCGTTGCGCCGGACGGTCAAATCCTGGGCGTGAGCCAGGTTCGCTGCGGCTTCTGCAACCACTTGAACTACTACAGCGCCAAGACCGAGGTCTTGCTCTGCGAGGACTGCAACCGCGAAGTGCCGATCTCGGTCGAGGACGGTCACACGCCCAAGCACATCGCCTACGCACGGCGCGACGACGACAACCTCTACGAACTGGTGCTGCTCTCGCATGGCGGCCACAAGACCGAGGAGCTCATCTCCGCTCTCCAGCACATGCTGGCGCTCAACCGGAATCAGGTGAAGCAACTCCTTGACGAGCTCCCGGTGACGCTGCTCACCGGGATTCCGCGCATGAAGGCCGAGGTGCTCCAAGCTCAACTCACCGTGAACGACGCGGTGAGCGAGTTCAGAGCGATTCAGTAAACCAGCGCTTCGTATTCAGCAATGTCGTCGCGGAGGACGTCCAGGCTTCCGCGCCAGAACTCGATGCCTCGGGTATTGAATCCGAAGCGCTGTCCCAACGTGTAGGCGTCGGCCATTCCCGTCGAGCCCAGCAGATCGTCGTAGCGGTCATGGAAGCCCTCGGGGTGCTGGCGATACTGCGCATACAGCCCAAGCGCAAACAGCAAGCCGAACATGTACGGGAAGTTGTAGAACGACCACGAGCTGTAGTAGTGCGGCTTGACCGCCCACATGTAAGGGTGGTACGACGCCAGGCCGTCGCCATACGTGTCCTTCTGAGCGTCCAACATGATCTGGCTCAGCTCGTCGGCGGTGAACTCGCGATTGACCCGACCGTCAAACACTGCCTTCTCAAAGATGAACCGGCTGGAGATGTCGACGACGGTCTGGCAGGGACCCTGGATACACGCGTCAAGCAACGCGAGCTTCTCGGCTCCCGAAACGGTCGCGAGCGCAGCGTTCTTTACGACCGTCTCGCAGAAGATGCTCGCCGTTTCCGCCAGCGTGGAGGGGGTGTCTTGCACGAGGACGGGCCGGCCCTCGAAGCACAGGTTGTGATAGGCGTGGCCAAGCTCGTGCGCGAGCGTCTTGACGCTACCGAACGAAGCCTCGTAGTTCATCAGAATCCGCGAGTCGGTGCCCCGCGTGTACATGCAGTAGGCGCCATCGACCTTGCCTGGACGGGGGCCGTAGTCAATCCAACGCTCGGCGTAGGATCGGCGGGCGAAGTCGCCCATCTTCTGTGAATACGCGCCGAAGGTTTGGGCGACAAACTCCGAGCCCACATCGTGGGTCCAGGTGGTGCCCTCAAACTCGACCGGCGCAAACAGGTCATACCACTCCAAGCGATCCAGCCCGTGGAGCTTCGCCTTGGCGTGAAGGAATCGACGGAAGTCGGGGAACGCTTCCCGAGCCGCGGCGAGCATCGCGTCGAGCGTCTCGCGATCGATGCCGTTCTCAAACACCGCCTCATCGAGCCCAGTGCCCCAGTTACGGCGGCGACAGAGCATTTCGACTTCGCCCTTGATGCTGTTCATCGCGGCGGCAAGCGGAGTCTCGACCGTTTTCCAAGTCCGTAGCTCGGCTTCATAGCCAGCCTGACGGCGACTTCGGTCGCGATCATGAGCCAAGTTCCGAATCGCGCTCATCGGTAGGCGCTTGGTTTCGCCATCCAGGACGACATCGGCTTCAATCTGGCTGGTGACGTTGCCGTGCATCCGACTCCAAGCGCCCGCACCGGTGACGTAGAACTCGGCGGCGAGGGCCTCCTCAGGCGGGCTCATCTGGTGGCGAGCGCGCACTTGCGCCTTGCGAAGCAAGTGCGCGTGTTCGGCAATCAGTTCGTTCGCAGCAATCAAGGCATCGATATCAAGCTTGCCGACCCAGGCTTCAAACCGAGTCATCACTTGGCGATGCGGAACAAAGTCGCGCTCAAGTTCGCTCGTACGAGCTTGCGCAAGCGGGTCGCGGGTGTTGACCGTGAGCTTTCCGTACACGTAGCTGTCGAGGAGCCGCTTCCGGGCTTCAACCTGGCCCATGAAATCAAGCAAATCTGCGAACTGCGCTGGCGTCACACTCGGCTGCGATTCGAGCTCCGACACGCGGCGATCAAACTCGGCGATCTCGTCGCGAAGCTGCTGATGCGAGGCTACAAACTCGGCAGAATCCAAGCTCGGAAAGTAGACATCAAGATCCCATTCGGGCATCGGCGCGGGGGCAGTGGTGCTCATACCGCTCAGTTTACGTTGTCGCTCCCGTCCGATGTTCCGCTACAATACAGGTATGCGTAGCGCGATTGGACTGGTGATCATCGGCCTTGCCAGCATCGGAACGGGCCAAGACTTGACCGGCAAGTGGATCGGGTCCTACCGCGTGAGTGCCCCGAACATCTCCGCCGAAGATCGAAAGGCCTTCGAAGCCCTCGCCAAAACTACCAAACTGATCATGACCATCAAGAAGGACAAAACCTACGTGGTCGAGATCAACGGCGAGACCCAGAAGAGCAAGACTGAGGGGACCTATAAGGTCGAGAAAGGCAAGCTCATCATGACCGACTTCCGCCGCAACGGCAAAGCCGTGCCCGACAATCAGCGTCGAGTCGCCACTTTCACCATCTTGAACGGCGGCAAGGAAATTCAAACCAAGGTCGGATCGGGCCGCGTGCCCGCCATCCTCACGTTCAAGCGCGCATGAAAACCCTGACCCTCCACCCGCAAGGCAAGAATGGCGTTAACATCGCGACCGCGAAGTATGAGCAGGTTCGCGACGCGATCCTCGCTTCCCTATCCGCCTCAGGCCCCGTGACTCACGCCGAATTTCTGAAGGATGTACAGGTGCGCCTCGAGGGCTTCGACGGCTCGATCAATTGGTATGTCGAGACGGTGAAGCTCGATCTTGAAGCGCGCGACCTGATCACCCACGACCGGAAATCAAGGCTCATCAATCTGGACTAGAGGGTCTTGAGGTCCCTGGAAGACCCATTGAGGCGCCAGGAAGAAAGACCCATTGAGGCCGCCTCTACGCTTTATGGTTGGGCGGGCTTTCGCGTGATCCGCTGGAGCGCACGATCCAGATACGCCGTCTCGGGGAGCTTGAGCGCTCGCGTCACGCCGTAGAAAACCCAGAAGCCGATCAGCCCCACCACGAACAGGGCGATCACCTCGCTGAGGCGGCGCTGCGGATTCCAGAAATGGATGATCAGCATCGCCACGCCTGCTGACGCGACCGCGGCCAAGGCCGTTCCGAACAACGTCCGCAGAAGCGCTCCCCGATCGAACTTTCCGACCTGCCGCTCCAGCGCCAGACAGAGCGAGATCGCCAATCCTAACGCGGCCACATTCGACGCCCACGGCAGCATTCGGTAATCCGGCGAAACCTTGACCGCCCACACGCAGAGCGCGATGAACACGCCCGTCATGACCGTGCCAATCGCCACCGGCAGGAACGTCTTTTGCAGCGAGAAGAACCCGCGCATGAGCACCGGCTGGGCGCACCAGGCGAAGATCCCGACCGCATAGATCTGCAGACAGTCGGCGACCGCCATGAGTTGCTCGGGGGTGCGGGTGGCCTGGCCATAGCCGTAGAGCACGTGGACGATTTGCGGCGCAAGGGCAAACATCAGCGCGCCCGAGATCATGCCGAGGTAGATCACGGTGCGGAGCGTCTTGCCGATTTGGTCGCGGTAGAGGTCCATCCGCTGGGTCGCGACGAACTCGGCGAGCACGGGAAAGGCGGCGAGGGCGAGCGACTGGCCGAAGATGCCGAGCGGCGCTTGCATGAGATTGTTGGCCGCGCCGAGGACGGTGTTGACGCCGTCCGAGCCGTAGCTTGAGGCGAACTTCTGCGTGATGATGCCCGCCATGCTCGGCAGCGAGAAGCCCAGGAGCACGGGCAGCAACAACATGAAGAACTTGCGGACGCCCGGCAGCGAGGTGTCGAACGACGGTCGGAACGAACTCCCCTCGCGCGCCATCATGACGCCAGGCAGGAGCAGGTTGCCGATGATCGCGCCGATCAGCGCACCCCAAGCCATGCTCTCGATGCCCATGCCCATCAAAGCAGGCAGCAACGCCGCGCCGAGGATGATGCCGATGTTGTAGACGTTGGGCGCGAGCGCGGGCCCCCAGAAGTTTCGGCGGGCGTAGAGCGTGGCGAGCATGACGGAACCGACGAGGAAGGCATACTGCGCGGGAAGCATCACGCGGCTCATGCCGATCGCGCCAGGTACGACATCGTCGGGCTTGTTGTCTTGGAAGTAGTGAATGATCTGCGGTGTGAAGATCCACGCGATCGCGATGAGCACCACCGCTACGACCGACGTGATTGTGACGACCACGCTAAACACGCGCCACGCTTCCTCGCGCTTGTCGTTGTGCCAATACTCACTAAACACGGGGATGAACGCGCTGGACAACCCTCCGCCCGCGACCAGCATGAAGATCATGTCGGGAATGAGGATCGCCAGCCGATAGGAGTCGGTGTCAAGACCGACGCCAAACTGGCCAAACATGACCGTGTCGCGAACGAGCCCGAGGATGCGGCTGAGGAGCAACGCCGCGACCATGATGCCTCCCGCCTTGGACACGTTGATGGGATCACGTTTCGACATGGCGGACTCGCGTCGCGTAGGCTACCTTAACCTGAGTTTGGAGTAATCTCTCGGCAACCATGAAAGCAATTGCTGACATCGAAGGAATCGGTCCTGCCTATGCGGAAAAGCTCGCGGAGGCGGGCGTGAAGCATGTTGAAACGCTCTTGGAGCGGGGCGCCTCGCGCAAGGGTCGGGATGAGCTCGCCGAAGCAACCGGCATCAGCGACACCCTGATCTTGAAGTGGGTGAATCGTGCTGACCTCGACCGCGTAGATGGCATCGGTTCGGAGTATGCCGACCTGCTCGAAGCCGCGGGTGTGGACAGCGTGCCCGAGCTTGCCCAGCGCAATGCCGCGAATCTGACGGCGAAGCTGGCTGAAGTGAACGAGGCGAAGAGCCTGGTTCGTCAGGTGCCCAGCGAGTCGCAAGTGACGAAGTGGATTGAGCATGCGGGGACGTTGCCGAAGGTGGTGACTCACTAGGCGCGATTACCATGTTTGAGCACCCCTGAAGCCCAGATCGTCGCAATCATCGCTACCAAAGCGTTTGCCGTCGGCTTCTGGGGGGTGCTCTTCCTCTCGCTTATGAAGCGGACGCTTTGGTGGTTATCGGTGATCGTGTTTTGCTTCTGGCTGATGCACCTCGGGATGTGGGTTGGAGGAGTGGTTTTGGTGGAGCGAAGTCCGTTGTCTGCCCCATACGTTCCAAGCGCAATCGCCCTAATAGCTGGGGGCCTTCTGGGTTGGTTCCTTGCTCGGATTCGATGGTTCAAGTCCGATCGGGCGGCTTGACAAGGTATACCGAACAAGCGTGCCTATCTTGAAACAACCTTGGATCACGCTCATCGGTGCGACGGGCTTCTTGCTCTTTGCCGCAGTGCCGGTGTCGCAAGCCCCCACTCCCTACGATTGGCGGCTTCCCAAAGGCTTCCCGGAGCCGTATGTCCCCGCCGAGAACCCGATGACGGTCCAGAACGTCGAGCTCGGACGGCACCTGTTTTACGATACGCGGCTCTCGCGAAACGGGAACAAGGCCTGCGCGAGTTGCCATCGGCAGAACCGGGCTTTCGGCGACGACGTGCGCCTGAGTCCCGGCACGACCGGTGTGCCCGGAATCCGCAAGTCCATGGCGATCGTCAACGTCGTTTACACCGGAACCTTGACCTGGTCGAATCCGAATGAGAAGCGGCTTGAGACTCAAGCGATTGTGCCTATGTTTGGCACCCATCCGGTTGAGCTGGGGCTCCACAAGGACAACCGATTCCTGAAGGAAATCGCCGCCGACCCGGTGTACAAGCGGCTGTTTAAGGGCGCCTACCCGCAGGACAAGAACCCGATCTCGCTGGACAACGTGACGAAGGCGCTGGCCTCGTTCCAGCGCAGCCTCATCTCTGGCAACTCGCCCTATGATCGATACCGATATCAGGGCGACGAGAACGCCATCTCCGATCAGGCCAAGCACGGCGAGCGTCTCTTCAACGGCCGCAAGTTCGGCTGCGCGCGGTGCCACGGCGGGTTCAACTTCTCAAGCTCGACGATCACCGCCCGCAACCCTGAGCGCAGCGTCTTTCACAACACGGGCCTGTACAACGTGAAGGGTCCAACCGCTTATCCCGCGCCCAACATCGGCGTCGCGGAGCACACGAAGAGCAAGTACGACGTGGGCTTCTTCAAGGCGCCAACCCTGCGGAACATCGCGCTCCACCCGCCTTACATGCACGATGGCAGCGTGCCGACGCTCGATGCAGTGCTCGATCACTACGCGGCCGGTGGCCGTACAATCACGTCGGGCCCCCATGCGGGCGTTGGCCGAGACAATCCGGACAAGGATCACCTGCTGACCGGATTTGAGATGAGCAAGGAAGAGCGGGCGGCGCTACTGGCATTCCTCCACAGCCTGACGGATCGGCAGTTCATGACCAATCCGGCGTTTAGCGATCCGTGGCCTGAGTAGAGCGTTGCTTGCATGTCAAGGGGTAGAACCTACCCATGCTCGTTGCGCTTGTCGGCTCGCTCTTGATTTCCTCGTCCAGGTTTGAGTTGGCGGCCCCCCTCACCTTGCCCGCGATCACGATTGATGCTATCAACGATGGGATCGGCCTCGCGCAGCAAGCCGCCCGAGCGCAGGGACTCCAAGGGCGCGTGCTCTGGGTCGACGGCACCGCCAACCTTGAGCGCTGCAGCTCGGACGATCGGATCGAGAAGCTGGTGGCGCAAATCAAGAAGGTCGGCTTCAACACCATCGTCTACGACGTCAAGCCCATCTCAGGCCAAGTGCTCTACCCCTCGAAGCATGCGCCCAAGATCGAAGAGTGGCGGGGGCAGAAACTCCCCAAGGAGTTCGATCCGCTCGATTCGATGAGCCGCCACGCCAAGGCGCAAGGCATCGAACTGCTGATCAGCCTCAATGCGTTTAGTGAGGGCCACGCGATGTTCAAGGTCGGGCCAGGATACGACAAGTTGGCTTGGCAGACCGTGATCTACGAGCCGCGGCTGATCGTCTCGGAACCCAACCCGGTCGACCCGGCTCGACGAAAGTGGGCCGAGCTGAATCCGAAGCTCAACACCATGCCGACCGCCGAACAGGTCGCTTCATTCACAGATTCAAAGCTGATTCAGAACCCCGACCCCGAGTTGTTCGCCGTATCTCTCGACCGCTTTCAACGCGTGGTGGACGGATTCGAGTTTGGGGGCGCGGGTGGTGGTGTGCCGACGGTTCCTACCGGCGGGGTGGTGCTCGTCGGTCGCGGCCGCGGGGCCACCTTCCTACGCGACCATGCCAATCCTGGCCGTAAGCTCGCCTTTGAAACCACACCCACGTTCATGCCGATTAGCGGCAAACCTGAGCAACAGTTTCCGCTGATTACGAATCCGAATCACCCCGAGGTGCGCGCCCACGGCCTAGCGATCGTCGAGGAAATCATGACGCGCTACCCGGTGAACGGCATCGTCTACGATGACCGGTTGCGCTACGGCGGCCTGAATGCCGACTTTAGCCCGCTGACGACTTCCCTCTTCGAGAAGCACGTCGGCAAGAAGCTGTTGTGGCCCGACGACGTGTTTCGCTACACGATTTCGCCCCGCCTTGAGCGAGGAATCCGGCCGGGGCCATTCTTCGATCAGTGGCTTGCCTGGCGCGCGCAAGTGATGCAAGAGTGGGTCGACCTCGTAGGCACGAAGGTGCGCTCCCTGCGATCAGGCGCGAAGTTCGGCGTCTACGCGGGCAGTTGGTATGGCGATTACCAGCAGTACGGCAACAACTGGGCGTCGCCGGAGTTCAATGCCGGCTTCTGGTTCCTGAACAACGCCTATCGCAAGACGGGCTTTGCGCCGAGCCTTGACGTGCTCATGACGGGCTGCTATTACACGATCCCGACGATCTTTGATGCGCTCCAGGCGGGTAAGCCCATCGGCCCCACGATCGAGGCGGCGGGCATGCTTTCAAACCGCGCGGCTCGAGATACGACGTGGACCTACGCCGGAATCATGCTGAGTAACTTCAAGGGCGACCCCGAGGGGCTCGGGAATGCGCTTCAGGCGGCTTGTGCTTCGACGCAGGGAGTCATGGTGTTTGATTTGTCGCACGATATCGGGCCGATGTGGCCGGTGTTTGCGCAGGCGTTTTCGCGCGCGGCCCGGGCTCCACACCAGGTGCCGGGGTTGATCGATCAGATTCGGGCCAAGCGTCGGTCGGTGGATGCGTTTGGGGGCAAGGAGCCGCCGGTGCCGATCAGCGCGGGTACGGCGGGGATTGGGTTCTAGATTTGGCCCGCTTCGTCTAAGACCGACAGCGCCCCCCGCTCATCGAACGCAGACGCATAAGTCCATCGGCCCGATGGACTGGCGGTAAGTCGTCTCAGATCACTCTGCCCCATGAGTTCGTCGGCCATTTCATGAGCAATCTTGTTGCGCCTCTTTGCTCCAGACCACATGAGCACAGGTGCAAGCAGGAGTCCCGCGAGCCCAATGAGAATACTCACCTCGACTCCAAGTGCGGGAGCGAACGTTGCGCTCAAAAGGGCCCACGCCAAGATCGCCAGTGCGAGGTTCTTAGCAAACACGCCGGACATTTTTGACTTTAGGTGAGCGCGCAGGACCATCCAGCAAAGCGTGTCCTCGTCAAGTTCCGCGACAGAGCGAGGCGTGACGTGGATGGAACCGAACAGGAAGTGAGCCTGATGTCCGCGGAAGAGTAACGGATCCAGCATTCCGACAGGATGCTTGTGCGTGTGATCAAGGAGTCCATCGGCTCGGCGTGAAACGCCAGCTAACCTTTGCGTTAGCCCGCAAGGCGAGGCCGGCCAAAGGCTGACGTTGATGGTCCAGTACAACAACATCACGGCGCCGCCCTCAACGAACAGAATCCAACCCGATTGGGGCCATGCCCATCGGCAAAGCAGGGAGATGAGCGCAACGAAACCGGTTGCACGAAAGAGTGACCGGACCGCAGCGTCTGTGTGGAAGAGGATCGCGACGAGCTTATCCACGCAATCAATCTTAGCAGGAGGCACAAAAATCAAACAGCATAAGATCATGCTCGCCGTCTGAGGCTCCCGGGCTATCAGGTTGACATAGTAGACGCACGTCTATCTTTTCGGTGTATGATGGAGGAACACCGATGAGAGATCCCACCCCCGATTGGATCGAAAGGCGGGCCAAGCTGTTTGAGGCGGGCGCGTTTCCCGACAAGGGCGTGACCGTCACGGTTGCTCACCTGCAGGCGATGGTCGCCAACTTTGGCGAGCCGGTGCCGTTGCTGATTGAGCACGAGGAGTCGCCGCTCGAACTGGGCTTCTTGAGCGCGGTCGAGGCAATTGACGACGAGCTGTACGGCACGGTTCAGCTCACTCCCGAGGCGCATGCGCTCGTTGAGCGATCCGGCGCGACTTCGCTGTCGCTCGGCATCAGTCCGGAGCTCGACCGCATTCGCGAAGTCAGCCTGGTTCGGCGGCCGCGCGTTGCCGATGCAAGGCTCTTCAGCGGTCTCTGCTTTGAAGCAGTACTCGGTGGACCGAGTCGCGATGATTGGGCCGAGCGGTACGCCGATCTCGAAGCGCAGGTACGCCGCGAAGCCGCGGAACGTCAGGCCACGGAACTCGTGAAGCAGGGCCAACTCACGCCGGCGCAACTGCCGTTTGCGATGGCGCTCCTCAGCACCACCGACACCGTCACGTTCGACGGCACCCGCGTGCCGGTCGGGCAGGTGCTCGTGCAGTTGCTAAGCGCGCGCCCGGCCCAACCGCTGACCGAGGAGGTTGCCCCGGCGCCCAAGGCGGACTTTTCCCACGTGCTGATGCTTCCCGAAGAAGCCGAGTTCTATCGGCGTTACTTCCCAGACATCGCCCTTGACCAAATCGCCGCCAAGCGCGGCAACACCGACCGGAGGTGACATGGCTGCTTTGACTTCTCCCTACGAGACCTTTGAGAAACCGGGGCTCGTGATTTCCTACAAGATCGCGGCGGCGAAGCTGTTCAAGGGGGCGCTGGTCGGCGTCAACGCGAGCGGATTCCTTGCCGCGATGTCGCCCGACACCGCCAACTTGAAGTTCGCGGGCGTCGCCAACGAAACCGTCGACAATGCCAGCGGCAACGCGGGTGATAAGCGGTTGAACGTGACGAAGTCGGGCACGTTTGTTCTGAAGGCCGCCTCGTCTTACACCCCCGCCCAGGCCGACATCGGCAAGGAAGCCTACGCGAGTTCGGACTGGGAAGTTCAAATCAGCGCGGTCGGCTTGACGAATGCCTACAAGGTCGGGCGCATCGTGGGGTTGGAGACGACCTCGACCGGTCAGACCGGCGTTCGCGTTCGCATCGACGACTACACGCAGTAAGCGAAGGAGGCTTGATTTGCCACTGACCAAGAGTGACATTCCCGATTTGTTGTTGCCCGGACTCCGGGCCGACTTTGCCGCCGCCTACCAATCGGAGCTAGACCACAGCATTTCCGAGCGGCTGGCGACGGTGGTCAACACGACGCAGCCCATCCAGAAGTATCCGTGGCTGGGCGCGGTGCCGCCGCTCCGCGAGTTTGTCGATGAGCGACGGCCCAGTGGACTCGCCGCCCATGCGGTGAGCATTGAGGACAAGGTGTTCGAGTCGACGATTGCGGTGGACCGAAAGGCTATCGAAGACGATCAACTCGACCTGATCCGGTTGAGGATTCGCGATCTGGCGTATCGCATTGCCCAGCATCGCCACCAGATGGTCGTGGAGGCGCTGTCGGGTGGTTTTGCAGCGAGCGCCTACGACGGCGCGACGTTCTTCAGCACGAGCCACCCGCTTCCCGATGGGACGACGTTCTCAAATCGAACGACCGATGCGCTGGATGAGACGTCGCTGGCGACGGCGATGTCGCAGATGATGCTCGTTCCCGACGACACGGGGACGCCGCTGGGCGTGGTGCCGGACACCATCGTGGTCGGTCCGAAGCTGCAATGGGCGGCGCTGGAGCTCGCGGAGAGCCCGACGGTCGTCAACAAGACCGGCGACTTCGTTCCGCCTTACGCGAATGTGTTCGCGGGACGGCTGCGGGTGGTTGTGAGCCCGTTCCTGCGCGGCGCGGCCGACGACTACTGGTTCCTGCTCGACACCAAGCGCCCGATTCGGGGCTTGATTTTGCAGCAACGGAGCGACGTGCCCGTCGAGTTCAACGCGATGGAGGCGCACAACAGCGAGTCGGGCTTCATGCGCGATCGTTACTTGTACGGCGTTCGGGCTCGCTACAACGTGGGCTATGGCCTTTGGCAGGCCGCCTACGGAGCGATCCTCTGATGTTCGAGTCGTGGACTGAGCTGTTCGCTTTGCTGGGGTCGTTTGTGGCTTCGGCCGTAGCGTTGGTTCGGTTTGCGCTGGTCCAGCATCGAACGATGCTGGACCGGTTCATGGCGTTCATCGTGGATGCGCAGACCCGCCAGATTGAAACTCAAGACCGGTTCGAGGACGCCCTTGACCGGCTCACCGACAACGTTCGCGAGAACTCGACGTTGCTGTCGAGGATCGCGGAGAGGATGTAGCCATTTTGGATTTTGGATTTGGGATTTTGGAATCCTGGCAAATCCAAAATCCAAAATCACAAATCCAAAATGCCCATCACCATCACCCGAAATCGCGTCAAGGAGAAGTGCAACATCTCCGTCTCGACGCATGATACGACCATCGACAACCTGATCGGCGAGTTCACGCCGGTCATCGAACACACACTTCAAGACGCCGCCCTCGATGATGCGGCGCTGGAGGCCACTCTCGAGCTTGGCGCAACCGAGATTGTCTGCGGGGAACTGCTCGCCCAATTGAGGCGGCAGGAGAACGCGCTACCGCCGACGGCAGAGGCTTGTGGATGCGCCAGCTTTGATCCTACCGATCCAAGCAGACTCGCGAAGCGTGGATGGAGTCGGCTCCGTCCTTATCTCAAGGTGGACTGGCCCTATCGGGTTGCCACGGGGGTTCGAACAGGGGCAACCCTGAAGAACGTAGAGGAACCGGTGTAGTTTATGCCCTGAAAAGTATGGACAGCGCCAACCCCCAACCGCGTGGCAAGATAGGCTCAGGAATGCAGTAATGAAGTTAGCAGTGCTTGCGGAAACAGCGAGAGGTGAGCGACGTGTTGCCCTCACGCCAGAAGTGGCGGGCGGTTTAGTCGCCAAAGAACATTCCGTCGTTGTGCAATCAGGAGCCGGCCAGGAGGCCGGCTTTTCTGATGATGACTATCGCAAAGCGGGGGCGAGCGTTGCTGGCTCGGCTGCGGACGCGGTCCAGGGCGCAAACATTGTGCTCCGCGTCATCGTTGAGTCCCCTGGGGATCTCCCCGAACTTGCATCGGGGCAAGCGCTCATCGCTTTCATGAACCCGACCACGAACCTCGAGCTAGTGAGTTTGCTAGCAAGTCGCGGTGTTCAGGCGTTTGGGCTCGAACTGATCCCCCGAATCACCCGTGCCCAAAGCATGGATGCGCTGAGCTCCATGAGCACGATCGCGGGTTACAAAGCCGCGCTTCTCGCCGCAAATCACCTCCCCAAGTTCTTTCCGATGCTGATGACTGCGGCAGGCACGTTGCCCCCGGCCAGGGCTTTCATCATCGGCGCGGGTGTGGCGGGGCTGCAGGCGATCGCGACCTGCAAACGCCTCGGGGCGATCGTCGAGGCGTTCGACGTGCGGCCCGCGGTCAAGGAGCAGGTCGAGAGCTTGGGCGCAAAGTTTGTTCAGCTTCAGGCCCAGCTTGACGACGCCGAGGATGCCAGCGGCTATGCGAAGGAAGTTTCCAAAGACACCCATGTGAAGGAGCTTGAGTTGATCGGCTCCCGGATGGCCAAGAACGACATCGTCATCACGACGGCACTGATCCCCGGAAAGCGGGCTCCCATCCTCATCACGCGCGACATGGTGGGCATGATGCCCCGTGGCTCGGTCATCGTCGATTTGGCGGCGCTGGCGGGCGGTAACTGCGAATCGACGGTGCCGGGCGAAACCGTGGTGGACCAAGGGGTTATGATCATCGGCGCGACGAACTTGCTTTCGGAGATGGCGAGCGACGCGAGTCGGATGCTGAGCAAGAACATCCTGGAGTTCATTCTCAACCTCGCCCCAGAAGGTGAGGTCAACTTCAATCTCGAAGACCCCATCATTCGCGACACGCTCGTCACGTTCGACGGGCGAGTGCATCACGAGCCCACTCGACTGGCTGTCGAACGCGGAGGTAACGCATGAACGACCTCGCCACGCTGATCCCGATCATTACGATCTTCATCCTTGCGATCTTCGTCGGTCTCGAAGTCATCGCCAAGATTCCCCAAACCCTGCATACGCCGCTGATGTCGGCGACCAACGCGATCCACGGGGTCATTCTCGTGGGCGGCTTGCTGATTCTCGGCAAGGCGGACAGCGGATTGATGATCGGCATCGGCCTCGCGGCCGTGATCTTCGGGACGCTGAATGTCGTGGGCGGATTCGTGGTGACGGATCGCATGCTTGAAATGTTCAAGTCGCGCAAGCGCGGAGGTAACTCGTGAGCCTCGAGTTGATCAACATTGGCTATCTCGTCGCCGCGATGTGCTTCATCTTCTCCTTGAAGCTCATGAACTCGCCCGTGACCGCCCGTAAGGGTAACTGGGTTGCGATTGCGGGAATGGTGATCGCGCTCATTGTGACGCTGTTTGCGCCCGACATCAAGCCTCAGAACTTCATGTGGATTGCGATCGGTCTGATCGTTGGCACCGTGGGCGGGTACTTCCCGGCGAAGAAGGTGCAGATGACGGCGATGCCGCAGATGGTTGCGTTGCTGAACGGGCTAGGTGGCGGCGCGGTCGCGTTGGTCGCGTTGTTTGAGTTCCTCGAAGCGCTACATCTCGGACACACGGGGGCAACGGTTCAGAGCGTCACAACAGTTCTTAGCGCGATTATCGGCTGCATCAGCTTTTCGGGAAGCCTTATCGCATACGGAAAGCTCCAGGAGATCTTGCCCGGTCGCCCGATTGGATTCAAGGGCCAGCAGATCTTCAATCTGATTCTCGTGGTGTTCATCGCCGCCCTTTCGCTGGCGATGTTGGCCTTCGGGCAGGCAACGGTGCCCATGTTCATCGGACTCCTTGTGGCTTCGCTTGTGTTGGGCCTCACGGGAGTCAGCCCGATTGGCGGTGCGGACATGCCGGTCGTCATCTCGCTCCTCAACTCGTTCACGGGTTGTGCGGCGGGCCTGGCGGGCTTCGTTCTGAACAACAACGCGCTCCTCATCGGTGGTGGATTGGTTGGTGCCAGCGGCTTCATCCTCACGCTCCAAATGTGCGTGGCGATGAACCGATCGCTGGGTAACGTCTTGTTCAGCGGGATGGGGGCGATTGCCGCAGGCGGTGCGGCGACGGGGGCGATCTCACAGAAGCAGCCCAAGAGCTACTCGCCCGAGGATGCCGCGATTCTCATTGCAAACGCGAACTCGGTCGTCATCGTGCCCGGCTACGGCATGGCGGTGGCGCAAGCGCAGCACCAGGCCAAGGAACTAGCCCAAAAAATCATGGCGATGGGGATCGACGTGAAGTATGCGATCCACCCCGTTGCTGGTCGCATGCCAGGACATATGAATGTGCTGCTCGCGGAGGCCGACGTGCCCTACGAGCAACTCTTCGAACTCGAAGACATCAATCCCCTTTTCCCCGAAACCGACGTGGTCATCGTGGTCGGCGCGAACGACGTCGTCAATCCGGCGGCGCGCTACGACAAGACCAGTCCCATCTACGGCATGCCCATTCTCGACGTCGACAAGGCGCGCACGGTCATCGTGAGCAAGCGGTCGATGAATCCTGGGTTTGCAGGCGTCGAGAACGAGCTCTTCCTCAACGATAACACCGTCATGGTGTTCGGCAACGCGAAGGGCACGATTGCAAAGATCAGTTCGGCCCTTGACCAATACTGAAATGACCAACTTAGAAATCGCCCAACGGGCGTCGTTGAAACCGATCCTCGATGTTGCCAATGAACTCGAGCTCGGGAACGACGAATTCGAACCTCTCGGACGCTACAAAGGAAAACTAACCGATCTCGGAGTCAAGCGACTGACCGCCGGTCCGCCGACGGGCAAGCTGATTCTGGTCACGGCCATCAACCCCACGCCAGCGGGCGAAGGTAAGACGACGGTGTCCATCGGACTCGCTCAGGGCCTGAACCGCATCGGTCGCTCCGCCATGCCCGCGTTGCGCGAGCCTGCCTTGGGGCCAGTCTTTGGTGTGAAAGGTGGCGCATGTGGCGGTGGATATAGTCAAGTGCTACCGATGGAGGACATCAACCTGTTCTTCACGGGAGACATGCCCGCCATCACGGCTTCCCACAACTTGCTCTCGGCGATGCTGGATGCCTCGCTCCATGCGGGCAATCCCACCGGCATCGACTTACGGTCCGTATGGTGGCCGCGAACTGTAGACATGATTGATCGAGCGTTGCGCGAGATCATCGTTGGCCTGGGATCGGGCAACGGCCCCGTCCGGCAGGATCGCTTTGTGATTACTCCGGCCAGCGAGGTGATGGCGGTCCTCTGTCTCAGCCGTTCGCGGGCGAGCCTGAAGGAGCGATTGGGGCGAATGATTGTCGGCCTGGACGGAAATGGCACCCCCGTAACCGCTCAGCAACTCAACGCCGTCGGTGCGATGGCGGCAGTGCTGAAAGATGCCATCCGGCCCAACCTTGTCCAGACCATGGAAGGCGGTCCCGCGCTCCTGCACGGCGGACCGTTTGGGAACGTCGCCCATGGCTGCTCGTCGGTGCTCGGCACCTCGTGCGGGCTTCACATGGCGGAGTTCCTGGTCACGGAAGGCGGCTTTGGCAGCGACCTCGGCGGCGAGAAGTTCCTCAACATCGTTACGCCGCAGATCGGCAAGACGCCAGATGCCATCGTGCTCGTTGCGACGGTGAGAGCCCTTCGCTACCACGGCGAAGGCGATCTCGCCGCCGGATGCGAGAACCTGGGCCAACATATCCGGCATCTGCGAAGCTACGGGCCACCGGTTGTGGTCGCGATCAACAAGTTTGCACACGACACGGACGAGGACTTGCGGGCGATTCAAGCCTACGCGACGTCGATGGGCGTCGAGGCCATTATCAGCGATCCTTGGATGTCGGGTGGACCGGGATGCGAAGACCTCGCGCACCGCGTGGCCGAGTTGGCCTCGACCAGCTCCGAGTTCCATGGCGTCTATGCGGCCAACGACGACCTCACCACCAAACTTGAAAAACTCACCAAGCGCGTTTACGGTGGCGTCGGGGTGACCTTCAGCAAGGCGGCCGAGAAACGTCTCAAGTGGGCGGATCAGCACGGCTACGGGCGCTTGCCCGTCTGCGTCGCGAAGACCCAAATGAGCCTTTCCGACGACGCTCGCAAGCTCGGCGCTCCGAAAGAGTTCGACTTGCACGTGCGCGAGCTGAACGTCTCGGCGGGCGCAGGATTCGTCGTTGCGGTCTGCGGCGATATGATGCTCATGCCGGGGATGGGCAAGACACCCGCCGCCTTCCGCATCGACATCAGCGACGATGGCGTGATCAGCGGCATGAACTGATGTTTTAGGGCGAGTGAGGCAAAATAGCTTCATGTTGCTGAAGTCGCTCAACTATTGGTCGGTGCCCGGTGGGCTTGAGGGGACGCTCGATCCGCGTGAGTTCATTCGGATCGCGACGGAGCATCGCTTTCCGGCGGTTGAGGTAGCCATCGGCGAGGCGGGTAGTGCGTTTGGCATCGACGCATCCGAAGCCCAGTGCCGCGATTTGGTCGCGTATGCCGCATCGATGGGCGTAAAGATCGCCAGCACGGCGAGCGGCCTCTATTGGGGTCGCAGCCTGGCGGATGGCGACCCGAACATCCGCGCCCAAGCCCGCGCCGACCTCGAGGCGATGTTGCAGATCGCGGGTTGGCTCGGTGTAAAGACGCATCTCACGATCCCCGGCGCCGTCGATGTCTTCTTCATGCCCGATCGGGCGCCGCTCGCCTACGCGCACGTGTGGCAACACGCCACCGAAGGACTCCGCGCCGTGCTTCCCACCGCCGAACGATGCGGCGTGCGCATGGGAATCGAAAACGTGTGGAACCGGTTCCTGCTCAGCCCGGCCGAGATGGCGTCGTTTGTCGACCAGTTCGGCAGCCCGTGGGTGGGAGCGTACGTGGACGTAGGCAACCTACAGCCGTTTGGCTACGCGGAGGATTGGCTTCGGCAACTCGGCTCGCGGGTGGTTGGCATTCACTTCAAGGATTTCCGTCGGAGCGTAGGCACGGCGGACGGCTTTGTGGACCTGTTGGAGGGTGACGTGAACTGGCCGGAAGTGATGGCGGCGATTCGCGATATCGGATTTGAGGGGCCGGTCGTGGCGGAAATGATCCCGTACTACCGCCACTATCCGCTGGTGCGGATCGCGAATACATCGAACGCGATGGACGCCATTCTGGGATAGTCGAGACTCAACTTCTCAAGACATCCCTCAAGACTTTCCTTCCCTCAAGACTCGTAGTCTTGAGGGTCCAGTGCTGGCGGCTCAATCACCCTAGGACATCCCCTTCTCTCAAGACTGCGAGTCCTAAGGGAAGGGGAGCCTGCTGAGAAGAGCGAACCGTCCCACCCTCCAAAATGCAAAATCCAAAATATCTGTAAACTCTCTGCATGGACCGAATCCACCTAGATTTTCTCCGCGTCACCGAAGCCGCGGCGCTTTCCAGCGCGCGGTGGGTCGGTCGGGGCGACCGTAACGCCGCCGATCAGGCCGCCTGCGAAGGCATGCGCACCGAACTCAACGACATGGACATGCGCGGCGTCATCGTGATCGGTGAGGGCGAGCGCGACGAGGCGCCTATGCTGTTCATCGGCGAGGAGTTGGGATCGGGGACGGGACCGGTCGTGCAGATTGCAGTTGATCCGCTCGAAGGCACGAACCTCTGCGCCAACGGCACGCCGAATGCGATTGCGGTTTTGGCGGCGACGATCGAAGGCGAGGGGCGGCTGATGCACGCGCCCGACTGCTATATGGAGAAGTTGGTCGTCGGTCCGGAGTGCGTGGGCGTGATCGACATCACCCTGCCGCCTCGCGTGAACCTGCGCCTGATGGCCAAGGCACTCGGCAAGGAGATGGATGAGCTTACGATCGGTGTGCTTGAGCGTCCGCGCCACGACGACTTGATCGCCGAGATTCGCCAGGCGGGTTGCCGCGTGCATCTCATTCCGGACGGCGACTTGAGCATCGCGATTGCGGCCCTCGACCAGGATTCGGGCATCGACGGCTTGATGGGGATCGGCGGCGCTCCGGAGGGCGTGATTTCGGCGGCCGCGGTCTTATGTTGCGGTGGCGAGATGCAGGCGCGGCTTCGGTTTACGAGCGATGAGCAGCGCGAACGAGCTACGAAGATGGGCGTGAAGGACCTGGACGCGATCTTCCGAACCGAGGACTTGGCGAGCGGCAACGTGATGTTTGCCGCTACAGGCATCACGTCCGGAGATCTGCTGAAGGGCGTTCGTTACCGTCGCGATTATGCGGTGACGGAGTCGATCCTGATGAACTCGCGCGATGGCACGATCCGGCGCATCCAGACCATGCACTTGCAGTCGAGTTGATTCGTATCGCTATACTGAGCGCCGGGAAAAGCCACCCGGCGACCTTGTGAGCATTGCCGCCGGTACAGACCTCGTGAGCCTTACCAATTCCAGCGTAGACCCGCGCGGAGCGTTGAGTAGGTTCCCGATGACCACGGTAGCGGACGCTGCGGGCCGAACGTCTTGCCCGTCTTCTTGATCCGATCGTCCATTCGCTTGATGCGGTTGTTGTCGTCGGGGTGCGAGCTGAGGATCTCGGGCGGCTTCCCACCCTTCGACGCATCGCGGAGGATCTGGAAGATGTCGGACATGCCTTGCGGGTTGTATCCGGCGGCGATCATCATGTCCATGCCTTGATCGTCGGACTGCGTTTCGTGACCCCGCGAATACTTGAGGTCATAGAGTCCGTCGACCAAGCTCGCCAAATCGGCGGCGGTTCGGTTGGCCTTGGCAAGGATCAAGATGAGCGTGAGACCCAACTGCCGTTTCTGCGCATCTGAGTATTGATAAGCCCAGTGCTCGCGGCGTACATGGACCAGCTCGTGGGCCAGCACCGCCGCCATCTGATCCTCGGTTTTCATTCGATTGATGAGGCCGGTGAAGAAGAACACGGGCCCGCCGGGAAAGGCAAATGCATTGACTTCCTTGCTATCGATGATATCGAAGCTGTATTCCCAGGGCTCCTTGCTGTCATCAACTGTGCTGAGAATCTTGGCCCCGACGCTCCGAAGGAGCTTGACTCGCGGATCGCTCGCGGGGAGCACCTTGTACTTCTGGCGCACCTGCTGGGCGGCCTGCTTGCCTAACTTGACCTGTTCGGCCTTGCTGGGTTTGAAGGCGTCTGCCGCCACTGGGCCAGCAAGTGCCAACGTTAACGCCAAGGTCGCAGTGCGTCTCATGACTTCTTAGACGTCGGGGGGACCGGTTTCTGTTTCTGCTTCTGCGCTTCCAGCTTGGTCAGATGGGCGTCCCAACGGCGCAACATGTCCGGCACCGTGACGAACCTATACCCCTGCTTCTTGAGGGCGTTGAGGATCGTGGGGAGAGCCTTGATCGTGGTGTCGTGCTTCCCCGCTCCGTCGTGGAGCAGGACGATGTCGCCGGGCTTGGCCCCACCGATGACGCGCTCGGCGATGGATTGAGCGGTGGCGCCCTTGGCGGTATCGGCGCCGGTCTTGTTCCAGTTCACGACCGCGTACCCATCTTGGCGGGCGACCTTCGAGGTCCGATTGTCGAGAATGCCGTACGGAGGGCGGTAGATGGAAGGCCATTGCCCAGTCGAGTCGTAGATGGCACGAGCGGTTTTCCAGATCTCGGGACCGGCTTCTTTCTGCGTGGGCGCGGCCTTGTGCGACCACGAGTGGCTGCCGATGACGTGGCCGCGCTGTGCCATTTCGTGGACGAGTTCCTTCTGGCGGTTCGCGAGGCTGCCGAGCACGAAAAAGGTGGTCTTGCCATTGATACGGTCGAACTCGCTAAGCACCTTAGGGGTGTTCTTGCTGTGGGGGCCGTCGTCGAAGGTGAGAGCGATCACCTTCTCAGTGAACTTGGGGGGCTTGTTGAGGACGTTCTTGCCGCGATACCGCTTGGGAATGGATTGGTCCGAGAGTCCCGGCTTCTTGGCATCCGGCGTGGTTCCGCCACTGCCCAACATGATCGACAAACTGGCGGCAATCCAAAGCATAGAAGCGCCTATTGAACCCGAAAATGGCGCCGAAGGGCAAGCCGGCTGGTAATTTTACGTGCTCTTGGTTTGCTCGGAACTTCTCAAGGGCGGCGCGTGTTGCACTTGACACAAGCGAAGTGTGACCTCCGATCTCCCCGGGCCAGCCCAAACAAGGCTGGCCCTTCGCAATTCTTAGTCCGCAGTCGCCGGTTGCCTCGCACCGGCGTTAAGCTGTGAGGTTTGCGGTGCTCTCAGGGCACGAGGCATCCCTGCCGATTTTACGCCGCATCGATCACGTCGACAACAATATCCGCAAGGGGGCGATGTGACAATCCCGCCGATTTTGCCCGCTCGGAGGAACACCGGAAGATCGCGTCGCGAGAACCGTCCGAAGGCAAGACCATCGGTGCCTTCTCCAGTGCTTCGGTCGCCTTCGGAACCCACGTTGCCCCAACACCCAAAGCCGAGCGAATGCCCTCGAGCATCGAGCCAAACGTCGTCTCATCGCCCGCCGCATTCCACACCCCGCCGCGGCCAGCCAGCCGAGCAAGGCACAACCGCGCCAAGTCGCCGCCATCGATGTGCTGAACCGGCTGATCAAGCCGCTCCGGGACGGGCACTTCCCCACCCGCCGCCACTTGGCGAACCCAATGCTCAAAGCGGTTCGTCGGATCCCATCGACCCACGACGATTCCGGGACGGATGATGATGAAGGCGTCACCCCATGCCTCACGACCCACGCGCTCACACGCCACCTTCAATGGACCGTAAGTCTGGGAATCGACCGTCTCGGTCTCGGTCTCGGTCTCGAGCTCGGTAAATACGGGGCTGGACTCGTCCAGTGTGGTCTGTCCGATCACGTCATAGACCGAGATTGTGCTGATGAAGAGGTAGCGATCGGCGCGGCCGCGAAGAGCCTCCGCCGCCAACGTTAGGGCGCGAGGAACGTAGGCCGAGGTGTCGACAACGGCATCCCAACGCCGGTCCCCAAGATCGGGCCACTCCCCCAACCGATCGAAGTGCAGATGCTCGCAGTCAGGAAAGAGGTCTGCGTTCGTCTGACCTCGGTGGGCAAGCGTGACGGTGTGGCCCTGCTGGAGGGCTTGGTCGACGATATGGCGCCCCACGAAGGAGGTGCCGCCGAGAATGAGGATAGTCATTTTGGATTGAGTTAGCAGTTAGCCGTTAGCAGTTAGCAGTTGGCAGTTGGCAGTGGCAGTTGGCAGTAGGCAGTTAGCAGTTAGCAGTTAGCAGTTAGCAGTTGGCAGGTTAGTAGTTAGCAGTTGGCAGGTTGGCAGGTTGGCAGTTGGCAGTTGGCAGTTAGACGGCGATCCAAATAAAATCCAAAATCTAAAATCCAAAATGCTCACAGCCCGTTCCTCGCTTCCTCCAGCACGGCGCGCGTTTCAGCGGCAAAGCTCGTCTCGCGGGGGTCGACGCCCTCAAACAGCCCGACCAAGTCGATCGCTTCAGTGAGCGTGGTGTAGGCTTCTTCCCTGGTGATCCCTCCGTAGCCACCATCCAGTTCGGCTTTCGCAAACATAACGACCATAGGGACGGTACTGCGGGCGTAGCTCAAGTATCCCTCCAACGCGCCTCGTAAGAGGGCCGCCGCCTCGGAGCCACTCGCCTTTCGCGCGAGCCAAGCTCGGGCTTTGAACGTCTCGGTAGGCACCAACTCCGGCAATGAGCGAATCTTATAGTAGGGCGTAGATTCAACGTGCAGGAGCCTTTCGGCGGTGATCCGTGCTTCGTCCGAACCTGTAGCCTCGTGAACCTGTACCAGACGCCACAATGCCGACAGGTTGTTCGGGTCCAGGCGCAGGGCATCCTGAAGATAGCGTCGAGCCCCCTCAAAGTCGTCATTGGCCTGTCGTTCCGTCGAGAGCATCCGTAGCGCGGACATGGTCGGCCCAAGTTCAATCGATCTTAAGAGGCGTCGCTCGCGTTCTTGCAGTTCGGGAGCGAGACGCGCGCCAAGCGACCAGACACGATGATCCCTTGGCGCGACCCCCACCAGCGCGTCGAACGCCGGAGCCGTCTGCGGACTTCCGGTTCCCGCCAAAAAGCGCAGTTCCCCGAGCTTGACATCCACCCAGGCAAAGTAGGCGAGCGCGATCCCGGTAACGCTGATCAACGCCACCCCGAGCATCCGATAGCGCCGCGGCGTGTACTCGGGGTTGAAACCATCCGGCGAGAGCACGAGCAAGAGGCCGCAGAAGATGAAGAAGCCCAGCCCCGTCCCCATGACGTACAGGTCCGAATCAATCAGGTTGTGGGCAATTGCGGCCCCCAGGGCAGCAAAGACGGCGCCGCGCAAAAGCCGCACGGGCTCAGGCAAATCGCGATTGGACCGCACGCCCTCGATGGCCATAAAGGCAATGGCGAGGAGCAGGGCCCCGAGGCTGATGATTCCCACTTCGACGCCAAGCTGAAGCAAGGATTGATGCGCCAAGTGGGTCTGGGTGATGATGCCGGGCCGCGCGCTATGAAACCGGAACGTGCCGATACCTCTGCCAAAAGGCTGATCCTTGATCAGCTCGACCGCGCTCTTCCAAAGCAATGTGCGGAAGCCCGCGCTCTGCTCTTGGGTGTTTCCCGCCTGAGCCAAACGCGACAGCGCAGGACCGCCGGAAGCCGTCTTGGCGCGCTGCGAGGCCGTCAGCCCAACCGCCGCCGCAAACGCGATCGCCGGCAGGGCAAGGGCGATCGCCGCCAAGGTCAGACGCCGCTGACCGCCCGCGAAAAGCCACCACACTAAGAGCACCACAAGCCCAACCGCCATCGCCAGTATGCCCCCTTTCGAGGCGGTCAACACTAGGGCGATCATCGACAGTAATGCCGCCAACCCCGCCCCCAGCTTGGCAAGACGCTCCTTCGACGTCACCAATAGGCCCAGCCCTCCTAGGACACCAAATGGCATCAGGCCGGCCAAGGCGTTGGGATTCGCCCAGTTCGAGAAGATGCGCCAGTTCGGATCGTGCTGCATCGCGTATTCGCGGATGCCCAGCGCGGCTACAAGGGCCGTACCGGCCACAAAAGTGCCCAAGATCGCGACCGGTCCTTGCTGCCGCCCGGCTAGCCCGACTACCGCAAACAACCCCAAGACCATCGCTGTCCACTCAAAGGCCACGCTGTACGACACCGAGCTGTATTGCGAGGTCAAAACGCTTCCCCAGAGGAACAGCAGGAACACGCCGAGCGCAACCGCGATCCGCGTATCGGGCAACTGGAGCACATGCCGCTTGGTGAGCGCAAGGATGAAAGCACCGAGCAAGGGCACGACCACCAAGAAATGCGCGAGCAACGCTCCTTGCGACCCGCTCCAGATCGCGCCCAGCAGCCCTCCGGGTTCAATCGCCTGCGGATCGAGCGGAATCTGGCCACCCAGCAGCGGCGCTAAGAAGGCCGTTACCGCAATCGCAATCCAGTAGCGCTGGGCTTTCATCGTGAGAACTTCCGTCGAAGGATGTCTATTTTATTCTTCGTGATGAACAGCCCGGCTCGGACGCTCAGGGCACCTGCCGCGAAGGCAAGCGCGAAGGGTCGCGCGGGTAGGGCCATCTTGGGCACCTGATTCTTCCGATAGAAGCGAAACATGCTGAGATGAAATCGCCCGATCATGCGGTTCGGCGCTTTGTCGGTGCTGCGTCCGATCGCATGCGTGATGACCGCGTCGGGCAGATAGACCACGCGAAGACCGGCCTCGTGGCATCGCCAACACCAGTCCACATCTTCGCAGAACATGAAGTATTCGGGATCGAGCAGTCCGATCCGCGCAATGCATTCCTCCGTCGCAAACAGCGCCGCCCCGGAAACCCAATCCACGTCGCGGACTGCGTCGTGCCCCCAATCTTGCATCAGATAGTCGCGGGTAAATCGGTTGTTTGGGAAGAGCTTTCCAACCGGAGTGTTTCGAAAGAGCGCGGCGATTGGGTTGGGGAACCGGCGGCACGAAAACTGAAGCGAGCCGTCCGGATTCAGCAGTCGGGGCCCGACCATTCCTACATCGGGGTTGGCCTCTAGGTAGGTCATCACGGTCCGCAACGCGTCAGGGTGGACGACGGTGTCCGAGTTGAGCATGAGCACATGACGACCCTGTCGCTGCTCCATGGCGAAGTTTTGGCCGCCCGTGAAGCCGAGATTTCTCGACTGGCGAAACTGCCGCACCCACGGAAACTCACGCTCGACCATATCGGGCGAGTCATCGGCCGAGTTGTTGTCCACGACGATCACCTCGAAGTTCGCCTCGTCGCGCACCGCCTGCAAGCTGGCCAGGCACGCGCGGAGGTCGTCCACGGTGTTCCAACTGCAAATGGTGATGCTAAGGTCGAAATCCGGCATAGACCCCTCGGGCACGAATCAGTGCCCCCACATAAACCAGCAACTTCAGATACCACAGGAACGGCGAGGGATGATGCTTCTCGAAGAAACGCACAAGGCTCCGGTGAGATTCCCAAATCATGGATTTCCGCACCTGGCGCGTCCCTTCGCCTCCGTGGTGCAAGATCCGGACCGACGGCACGTACCACGCGTGTCGCCCCTGAAGATGCAGGCGATACAACAGGTCAACCTCGTTGAAGAAGATCGGAAACTGCTCATCGAACGGGACCGGATCCAGCACTTCACGCCTAAACGCCAGAAACGTGCCCATCGGCTGGGGAGCGGGTTGCTCCCTCTCATAGTCAAACGCGGGCAATCGGTAACTCCCAAACGCACCCGCAGGATCAAGTCTGGCGAGCCTGGTGAGGTCGCCGACGATACCGCGAAAGCTCGGAAAGCCGCGAACGGAAGCCTGGGTGCGACCGTCGCTATGAATCTGGCGAGCACCGATCAGCGCTGCTTCGGGTAGGCGTGCAAACGCCTTGACCAGTTCATCAAGCGTCTCCGGGTACAGCTCCGTATCGGGGTTGAGCGTGATCACGATCTCGCCGTGGCTCGCCGCAAACGCGAGGTTGTTCCCTTTCGCGTAGCCCGTGTTGGCACCCGGTTCGATCAACGTGACGGCGGGATGGCGAGTTCGAACCATCTCCGCCGAACCATCGGTCGACGCATTGTCGACGACGATGACTTCCACCTCGTGCCCAGCGGATTCCCCCGGGATCGACTTCAGACAAGCGTCGAGTAGATCCCGGGTGTTCCAGTTCACGATGAGGATGCTGATCATGCGGAGGCCGCTAGTTGCCCACCGCCTGCCGATTCAAGAACCGGTCGATTTGCGACTTCAGGTCACGATAGTGAGCACTCGTCATGCCGTCAAGCGTGCCCGCGCGCAGCTGACCCGCCAAGCGAGCCGAGAGGGATCGAAGGCTGTCGGCGGCGAGCATACGGGCGTCATCGCTGATGAGGCCCGGGCCTGCGCCCGCTTGGGTCATCAGCGCCGACGCCGCGTGTCGCTGGAGGTCTCGGCGAAGTCCATCCACACTCGTGTTGGAGCCGATTTCCTTGAAGACGGCTCCGATGATCGTGCGATAGTGTTCGTCGACCGTGTACGCCCCTGGCGCGTTGCCCCATTTGAAGGCGTTCTCCGCGATGCGGTCCACGGTTGAAGCGCTCATCACTTGCGACACGATCAGCATCTGGCGAGTTCCGACGACGTCCCTCAGCGGGGCCGTCCAGGTGCTCGAGTCCTCCAGATTCATGTCGCGGCTCAGGCTCTGGCGGATGTCAATCGGCAGGTTGACGAGCTCAGGCGACAAACACGCCGCGATGAGCTTCATCGCCCGTCGTTGGTCGTCCGCCGGGACCGGAGCGAGCGTCTTGCCCGAGAAGTGGCGGGTTCCTGCCACGCCGCCTACAAACCGGGCTGACAGCTGCGCTTGGCGGAGCGTCGTCGTGATCGACGACATCACCAGCGTTGTTCGCCGAGCTGGGCTCTCGCCGTTGCGCGGCAGACTCTGGATCGCGTAACGTCGAACACGCTTCGCTGCTTCGAACATCGCTTCGCTATAGGCGAGGGGATCCTTCGCGCAATCAAAGCGGGCAACGAAGGGATTGAAGCTGTCGGCGTTCTCGTCGGTCATGAACGCAAGACCCGGTTGCGTGCTCTGAGAAGCCAACGCATCCAGCGCATACCGCTCGCCCATCGGCGAGCCGGCCGCCACGTCCACATAGCCGTATCGAATCGCCCACACGTCGTACACGCCAATGGTGGGCGTGTAGAAGTTGCGACCGCCGCGAAGCGCGGCCACGATGTTGGCGGGGGTGTAGTCCATGACCGAAGCCGTAATTCCGCGCTCGTTCGTGACGCGGTCATCGGCCAGTTCGTTCACGCTCAAATTGGTTGATGCGACGAAGTTGTGGCGCAATCCCATACAGTGGCCGATTTCGTGGCTGACCACATCGGTGATGAACTGCTTGGCATAGTCTTCCTTGCTCATGTTCAACCCGGCTGCGGCGGCCGCCGTATAGGCAAAGCTCGCCGAGTCCGCCAAGCCATGACCATAACGACACGCGTGCTTGCTCCAGCCCTGACCTTGCCAGGCCTGGTCCAGTTGGTGCAGCGCCCGCTGTCGGTCGGTCGCCCAAAGATGGAACTCGTCGGTCGTCTTGGCGCCTTCACGGCGGAGCAAGACGTCCATCGCCCGCTGACGGGCATTTGCGCTTGGACCGGCAACGTCAAGCGCTTCTTGTTGGGCGAACTGCAGCATGTTCGCGTCGAAGGTGACGGCTGCGTTGAGGATTTCTCCGGTAAAAGGGTCCGTTCGGAACAGCGCCACCGCGTAGCCAGCGTCTGGCGTCATGGTCCAACGAACGACGTTGTAACGACCGTCAGCATGGTCGTAGTCTTTATCGTTCGGTGCATCTTGAACCTGGACAGCGTCCTTGTAGCCCAGCTTTTCAAACGCCTTGTTCCAAAACAGAATGCCCTTGCGAACCGCTTCGCGGTAGGCCGGCGGGATGCTGGGGTCGAGCGTCCACACAATCGGTTTGACCGGCTCTGACATGGCAGCGGTCGGGTCTTTCTTCTTGAGATTCCACCGCTGAATGTATCGCTGAGTTCGATCGGTGTTTAGGAATCGGTCAACGCTGTAGAAGTCCTCGGTGAAGTAGCCGACACGCGGATCAGCCAAGCGCGGCCGATAGTCGGACTCTTCGCGGAACCACATGTTGTAGGTCATCTTCAGCGGCGCACTTCGCGCGTCTTCCAGATGGTTGCCACTCATCCCAAGCAGGGCCATCAGCTCCGCCATGGGGCCTGCGCCACCCCCCTGCGACTGGTAATACAGGTTCATCTGCACCACCGTGTTCTTCGGGAAGCTCTTCACGTGGTTCGGCCCGGACTTCTCGCGGTCGAGCATAAACTGGCCGCTCAGCCCCATGTTGACCGCGTTACCAAGACGAAACACGTCGCCATAGAACAGGTTGGTGACGTCGAACAGCATGACCTTTCGAGCCGGGTGTGTCTGGCTCACCGTGAACGAGCTCAGAACCGCCTCGGGGAAGCTGCGCTCTGATGCCAGGGCCAGCGGGTCATCGTTTGACCAGCGGTACTTGCGCGCGGGCTTGACGAGCCATACCTTGTCGTCGACTTTATCAAACCGGAAAGCATCGACTGCGCCGTATTCGGTGGGATCGCCCGCCTGCAAGCCCATGCTCGCCCCGGTAGCCCACGTGGCTTGAACCAGGAAGAGCTTGCCAAGGTTGGACTCGGGCAACTCAAGGAAGAGCTGCTTGCCCTTCTGATACATCGGGAACTGACCCTCGACTTTCTTCAAGTCCTTGACGAACTTGTCGTATTCTTCGGCCTTCTTCTGATCTTCGGTCTTGGCGGGTTCAGTCTTCTTTTCATCCGCCGGAGGATTGGTCTGGGCAAGCGCGGCAACATGGGCGCTGACGGCAAGGGCAAGCACGAGCAAGCGAAGCGATTTCATATTGGATTCTCAAAGTAGAAAGACGGTTGGAAATCGCCATGTGAGGCACGCGACCGTCATTCTGTCCCGCCATAATGACATCATGTTGACCGCGCTCGTTTGCTTGATCGTGGGTCCGACGTGGACCGCTATCCCTTCCGATGACGTCTGGGTCTATCCGCACGCTTCGACGCCGGGTGGCGAGCCGTTCCTTTGCGTCTGGGGCTCGGGCTCGCAGGCGATCGACTCGACCATTCCACCCGGCGATGAGTATTCCTACGGCTACCTGCAGTTCGACTTGAAGGATGCCCCCGCTGGCGAGCTCGTCTCGGCCGAACTGACCGTCTGGAATGTCGCCAACGAGGTGTTTAAGCCCGAAGTGCTCAAGGAGTGGCCGCTTGAGGTGTATGGTCTCAAGGGCAAGTTCAAAGAGGACACGTTCTCCTTCGGCGACAGCAGCGTTGGCCCGATCGAGCCACGACTTGGCAAGGGAGTCGCGACCGTGGAGAAGGATGGTGTGAAGATCACGATCAACCTGCTCGACGAAAAGGGCAACTTCAAGGCACTTTGGAAGAAGTCCCGTGATGCGGGTTCGTTGGGGCTTGGCCTTGCGAGCACGATGTCACCGGCAGAGTCGCGCTCGATGATCTATAAGATCAACTCGAAGGAGGGCCCCGAAGCCGTCCGCCCAACGTTGAAGTTGTCGTTTAAGGAAGAATGATCGCGGGAAGCCGCGACGCGTCCGTGAACGTCAATCCAACAACTCGCCGCCGAGGCCCCAGAGGTGCGATGACGTCGCACGCACGCGAACGAGCTGACCCGTCAACGAAGCCGGACCCTCGAAGTGCATCATCTTGAACTCGCGCGAATAGCCCTGAAGCCGAGCCGGATTCTTCGGCGACGGCCCCTCAACCAAGACCTCAAACTCACGACCGACCATTGAGGAATTGATCTCAATGCTGATGCGGTTCTGAAGCTCCATCAGCCGGTCCATGCGTGATTTTCGCACGTGAAGGGGGAGCTGCTCCATGTCGCCCGCGGGCGTGCCGGGGCGGGGGCTGTAGATAAACATGAACGCCCCGTCGAAGCGAACCTCTTCAACCAGGCGCAACGTGTCTTCGAACTGTTCTTCCGTCTCACCCGGAAAGCCAACAATGATGTCCGTCGAAATCGCAACCTGCGGCATCGCCTCACGAAGCTCGCGGACGATCTGTCGATATCCCTCGGTCGTGTAGACACGGTGCATCGCTTTGAGCACCTCGTCGTTGCCCGACTGAAGCGGCAGATGCACATGCTCCATCACCGATGGACAATCGCGAATCGTGGCGATCAGGTCTTGCTTGAAGTCCCGGG
>CAZPHD010000012.1:0-1062 GCA_964586225.1 uncultured Fimbriimonadaceae bacterium | reverse complement strand
GATCTGATCCGTCGGGCGGCTCCGTTCCCGACCACGAGTTGTGGGCACGATGCAGAACGTGCAGAACTTGTCGCAGCCGTACTGAATGGGCACGAACGCCTTCAGCTTCGTGGCGCGATCCACCTGCCGCTGCGGGAGATCCGTGACCACCTTGCCCTTGCGCTCGGGAAGCTCAACGCGTTTGGCGAACTGTCGGTTCTGAAGCGCTTCCTCGACCAGACCGGCCTCGTGGCTCAGATCGCCGGTTCCGAGCACCAAGTCGACAAACGGGGCGCGACGCTTGATCTCATCCGCGCGAAGCTGTGCCATACACCCGCAAACCCCCACCACGATCTCGGGCCGCACTTCTTTCAACAACGCGAGTTCACCCAGCAGCGAGAATGCCTTATCCTCGGGCTTTCGACGCACGCTACAGGTGTTGAGCAGGATCACTTGCGCATCTACCACGCTGTCGGCAGGTTCGAACCCTATTCCACGCAGGTGCAGCCCCATCTGCTCGCTATCCTCTTCGTTCATTTGGCAGCCCCACGTCTGCACGAAGTAGGTGCCACGTCGGGTGCGAGGGCGATTTGCGCCCATTCGAATCGGTTGAAGCAGAGTTTCCGGCATCGAAGGAACCTACAGGATACCAGCGACGTTGAGTTGGAACAGTCCCAACCTACGTATAATTCGTGCAGCTCATGAGCGACATACTACGAAACCGAATCCAGATGGTGCTGGCCTCCATCGGCATCTTTGTGGCGGGCTACCTCTCGTTGACGACCCTCTTAGGCGTTGACGCCGCCTGCGGAAAGGGGGGCGGTTGCGGTGAAGTCGCGGCTTCAAAGTACTCCGCGATTGCGGGCCTACCGGTCGCCCATTTGGGCTTGCTGACCTATGCGCTGCTGTTCGCACTTGGGCTCATGAAGACCATGAGTGGCGATCCGCAGAAATCGGTGCACAAGGCGGGCTTGTTCATCACTGCGGGCGGTTTCGGATTCAGCCTTTACTTGATGTATGCGTCGTTCGTGCTGATCAAGGCCACCTGCTGGTGGTGCGTTGCTTCGGCCGTCACCATGACGT
>CAZPHD010000011.1:0-65831 GCA_964586225.1 uncultured Fimbriimonadaceae bacterium | reverse complement strand
GTAGCTCTCCCGTGTCGTTCAAGATGGCCGACATTTGGAACTTGCGCAGCGCGCTCTCGGGGCCGTAGTCACGAAGTTGGTAGAAGACGGCAAGGGTCAGCGCGGCAACCATCCCTGCCGCCATGTACGAACCCAGCCTTCCTGAACCCATTGTGCGGGGTTTTACCCATTTCGCCGAAAATAAGCTGAACAGACGGCGCTTGCTGGCGTCTGGGCTACCATAAAGCGCAAGAGGCAAATCGAATGAGTGATCTTCTGAGCCGTAGAGACCTGGTCAAGAGTGGCGGCATGATTGCCGTGGGGTTGGTGGCCCCCCGTTGGTTAGCGACCATCGCCCATAGCGATCTACTGCAACAGGCCAGGGGCGGCAAACCTGCCAGCGATACGGTGCTCGTCGTGTGTCAACTCTCTGGCGGCAACGACGGCCTCAACACGGTTGTACCTTGGGCGAACAAGCGCTACTACGAACTTCGGCCGACGGTCGCCGTGCCCGAAGATCAGGTGCTCAAGATCAACAATGAGATCGGATTCCATCCCGCGCTCAAGGATTTGGCTGAACTGTATCAGCAAAAGAAGGTAGCGATCATTCAGAACGTCGGCTATCCGAAGGCCAACCGCTCGCACTTCAAGAGCATGGATATCTGGCAATCGGCCAGCCCGGAAGGAAGCCTCAAGCATGGTTGGGTCGGGCGCCACTTTGACCATCAGGGCGAACTTTATGGCCCGCTGAACCCGGTCGTTGCCCTTGGGCTCTCGACAGACAAACCCCTCGCGCTGAACGGCCAGAACGCCAGCATCCCGTGCTTCGCGAGCCTTGCCGATGTCCAATCGATGTTTGGCGATGCCGACACCGAGAAGCTCCTTCGGCAGATTCAGGGGGCGGACGCCAAGTCGGGGACGGACACCCGCATCGTTCAGCAGGCCAATAAGTCGGCACTCGACGCGATGAGCCTCCTGAGCAAGCAACTGGGCGGCTTTACGCCAAAGCAGACCTACGGCAACGACCCGTTTGGCAACGGCTTCCGGCAGATTGCCCAGCTTATCGCAACGTCTCCGCAAACCCGAGTGGTCTACATGAGTGCAGGCGGATTTGACACCCACGCGCGCCAGATTGAACAGCACCAGCGGTTGCTGTCGGGATTCAACGGAGCAATTGGGGCTTTCCAGAAAGAAATGGAAGCCATCGGCAAGGCCGACAAGGTGGTTGTTCTGGTCTTCTCTGAGTTCGGTCGGCGGTCGTACGAGAATGCCTCCGCAGGCACCGACCACGGTGCGGCCGCTCCGATGTTCGTGATCGGGTCCAAGGTCAAGGGCGGACTCTACGGACCGGTCCCAGATCTGAACGATCTACAGGATGGGGACCTGAAGTTTAAAATTGACTTCCGCCAGGTTTACGCAACTGCGCTTGATCAGTGGATGGGTGGCGATTCGCCGGTGGTCCTGGGTAGCGAGTTTGAGAGACTCGGCCTGTTTTAGACTCCGGTACGGGCGCAACTGAGGGTGGGGGTTCGATTCGTCGGGCCCCTGTTGCGCTGGCCTCCAGTTCCTGGGGTCGAGTGCCGATAATCGAATCTGGCGATGAATATCAACAGCGCAACTCAGACGGCCCTCCAGGCGGTGCAGAACGCCGACGCGGTCGAAGGCAAGCGAGCACAACTCCAGGTGGCGTTGTTGAAGAAATCCCTCGAGTCGCAGGAGACTCAGGCTGCCGAGTTGCTCAAGATGCTGTCGGGCAAAGGACAGAATTTGGACATCCGGGTCTAGATTCGAGCCCCAAACGGTATAATCTCTGCTTGTGAGCCGTAAGCCCCCCGTTCCCACCTGGTGGAAGAACACCTATTTCTGGATTGCGGCGATCCTGTTTGTGGTTGCGATCTTCGGATTGATTCGAGGTCCTGAGGCGATTCGTGATCCCGGACAAAAGCGCGAAGACCACTTGGTCGTGCTCATCTATCTTGCGGGCGCGGTCGTGATGTTGATCAACGGCTTACTCAGTCATCGCCAAACGGTGATGCACTACCATGAGGTTGTCGGCGTGCAGGAGCCTGCTGTCAGTTCGGCTGACGCTCATGGAACGGAGACAGAGGAAAGATAAAGATGGTTCGATGTTCTTGCGGCAAAGCGATAGAGAAGATTCCGGATTGGATGGCCGACATCAAAGTCGAGTTCATCTGCAACAACTGCCCCAACCGGCAGACAAAGAACATCGCGTTCATCAACTTCGATGATGCGCTTCACCCCTCGGCCAAGCTTGAGGGTGCCGAGGCTGAAGTCGAGATCGAAGAGCCGGAAGTCGAAGAAGAAGTCGAGGCGTAGATGCGCCTCGCGGTCTCCATGTATTCGTATCACGGAGCGGTCCGTGACGGTCGCTTAGATCTGCCTGGATTTATCCGGCGAGCGAAACTTGACGGAGCCGACGGCGTTGAGCTTCTCGATTTCTTCTACAAGGACAATGGGCTGGATGCCGATGCGTTGGTGGTATCGCGAGCACAGGCCAAGGAAGCCCTCGCCGAGACGGGCCTGCCCGTCCCGATCTTCTCGGTTGGCAACAATCTCGCCCAACCCGATCCGCGCGAGCGCAAAGCGCAAATCGACCGCATTCGATTCGGTGTCGATGAGGCGCGGTTCTACGGGGCGGGAGTCGTGCGAGTGTTTGCGGGTGATGTGCGCCAGGGCGTGACGTTTGAGGATGCGCGGGCGTGGATCATCGACGGTTTGAGTGAGGCGGCTGACTATGCCCACGAGCGGTCCATCAAGCTGGCGCTGGAGAATCACGGGCAACTGGCGGGCCGCGGCGAACAGGTGCGCGAGATCATCGAGGAAGTTCGTCAGCGCACCGGTCACGATGCCTTGGGTGCCAATCCCGACTTTGGCAACTTCGTGTTGGTGGACGACGCGCCTGCAGATGCCGTCCGCGCCGAGGCGTCGCTGGCATACATGGCCCACTTCAAGGATTTTGCCCTTGCGCCCTCCGATTACCGGGAATGGACGTTTACTTCGCTTGGCGGCAAGCGCTATCTTGGGTGTGTGGTCGGTGAGGGAGTCGTCGACCTACCGGGGTGCTTAACGGCGCTTCGCGAAGCCGGCTTCGACGGCTGGCTGAGTGTGGAGTATGAAGGCGTCGAGGACTGCCTGACGGGGGCTCCGCGCTCGATTGCCGCCGCAAAGGCCCTACTCTCGGGAACGGCCTGAGTTCGGCTAGCGTCATAATGATCAGACAGTTGGGGGCGAACGGGTTCGACAGGGCCGGTTCGACTTTCAGTTGCGAGCCGAGGCGCCGTTGGCCTCGTTAAAAGCGGCAAAACAAGTAGTTGCGAATAACAATTACGCCTTCGCGGCCTAAGAACTAGGACTGCGGATCCGCCCTCCTCGAGCCGGTAGGGGAGAGTTCGGGTCTAATCAAATCCGGACCGCTGGGTGAGCTTCTGTTCGTAGCAAGCCTGGTTAAATAAATCGAACTGAGCGCGCGATCAGCCGGCCCCGGGAGAGATCGCCGCCGAGAAAAGAACAGGGGAGACGCTCGTGGTAACGGAAGGGGCGACGGTTTTGGAAGCGGGTTCAATTCCCGCCGCCTCCACCAAGTTTTCTGCTAGGGTTTCGGCGGCTCCGTCGACTTCTGGATAACTGACAACAGCCAATGATCCGTCGGTAACACTTACCGTAGCGCCGTCCGTGAGCGGAAGGCGTGGCAGATCGCGATCGCCAGCGCATCCGCCACGTCATCTGGCTTCGGCGTCGTCGCCAAGCTCAGCAGCTTTGTCACCATGAATTGCACCTGCCGCTTGTCGGCGTTCCCCTGGCCGACCACGGCCTGCTTGATCTCGGGCGGCGCGTATTCCGTCCAGGGTTTCCCCAGCGAAGCTCCCGCCAGCAAGATCACGCCGATGGCTTTGGCGACATCGAACGCAGTCGTGCGATTGGCCGCAAACACCAGCCGCTCGATCGCCAGCGCATCCGGTTGGGTCCGATCGATCAGTTCGCGCATCTGCTCATGAAGGAGGGTCAATCGGTCGGCGATCTCGATGCGAGGCGTCTCGATCAGGCCATACTCGACGGCCTGCAGCTTTGAGCCCTCTCGCCGCACGAGTCCAAAGCCCACCCGTTCGAGGCCGGGGTCCACGCCGAGGATGAGCATCGCCGTTAGCCTCGCTTCTTGCCCGAGCGGATCTCGAAGCAGTTGCGGCAGCGGGCCTCGTAGGCCTCGGTCGCCCCAATCAGGATGATCGGATCGTCGCGGTGGGCAGGGCGACCATCAATGGCGCGATAGGTGTGCGAAGCCGGTGCGCCACACTTCATGCAGATGGCGCGGAGCTTGACCACTTCATCGGCGATGGCGAGCAGCGACGGCATCGGCCCGAACGGCTCGCGCCGGAAGTCTTGATCGAGGCCCGCCAAGATCACTTCAACCCCCCGATCCGCAAGTTGGACTGCGAGCGGCACGATCGACGTGTCGAAGAACTGGACTTCCTCGATCAGCACGACCTGGGTATCCGAAGAGATTTTGCGCTTGAGCTGCTCTACGGTCGAGACGGGCACCGCTTCGTGCTTGACTCCCATGTGGGTGACGACCATGGCCTCGTCGTAGCGGTTATCAATCGCGGGTTTGAAGACCTGGACGCGCTTTTTGGCGTACAGCGCACGGCGAGCGCGGCGGATCAGCTCTTCCGATTTGCCCGCAAACATCGAACCGCAGATGACGACAATCTGGCCAAGGTTCTTGGGCTTCATCGCAACTTCTCCACGGGGCTAGGAATCGTACCCGCCCACCGGGTCCATTACCTCAGCGTCGGCGAACCCTTTCGCCCGAATCCGGCAGGAGTCGCAGGCCCCACAAGGCACCCCAGATGGCGAGGGGTCATAGCAACTGCTCGTCAGGCCATAGTCAACGCCCAGTTCGACACCGGTGCGGATGATCTGGGCCTTGGTCATGTCGATCAGGGGCGTTCGGATTCGGATACGAGCACCCTCAACACCCGCCTTCGTGGCAAGGTTCGCCATCGCTTCAAAGGCCCTGATGAACTCCGGTCGGCAGTCGGGATAGCCCGAGTAGTCCACCGCGTTCACGCCGATGAAGATGTCGCGCGCACCGAGCACTTCGGCCCAGCCGAGCGCGACGCTGAGGAACACCGTGTTCCGTGCGGGCACATAGGTGACGGGGATTCCCTCGACCACTCCTTCCTTCGGGACTGCGATGTCGTCGGTCAGCGCGGAGCCGCCGATCGCGGTGAGGTCGAGATTCAGGGTGATGTGGCGCACGGCACCCAACGCGGCAGAGACGGCCCGTGCTCGATCCAACTCGACGCGGTGCCGCTGACCATAGTCGAACGCCAGCGTGTAGCAGGTGTAACCTTCGGATCGGGCAATGGCGAGCACCGTTGCCGAATCAAGCCCCCCACTCAGCAATACGACCGCGTTCATCAGTCGGGGATCTTGGCGAGTTCGGCCTTGAGCACGTTGATCGCGTCGATGTTCTCGGGGTCCACGTCGTTGAGCGCGGCCAGGTAGAGCGAAACGAAGTCGCCCATCAAGACCAGCGTCAGCATGCGCGCAAGCAACGAATCGCCGAACGCCTCGACGCGGATCGTCGGCGAGACCGACTCGATCAGCCCGGCCGTAACGTCGCGTCGGGCCTGCATCTTGCTGGACTCAGAACCGTCTTGGAGCACCACGGTGAGCCACTGCGTAACGCCTTGCTCGTGCGCCCTGACCCAGCCAAGAATCTCGTTATGGTTGAGCTCCGGGAACGCATTTGCGAAGGTCATGTTCTTCGCGTTCTCGTTGATCTGCCCCTTCCATCGGTTTGCGACAATCGCTTGCCACCCGCCTAGGCCGTAGAGGACGCTGACCGCGCCGTGCATGAGTTCTGCGAGTTGCTTGGCGTCGTTGGTGGCGAACGGCTGGTCAATGCCCCACTTTTCTGCCGCGGCGTCGAGCGAAGCGAATACCGCTTCAAAGTTTGGCTGCGGGAGCAATCCGAGATTTGCGGACGCCGCCACGAGAGGAATCAGCATGAATCCGAGCGCAGTTCGAGGGGGTTGGCCCGCCGGGATCAAGATCAGATCATCGGCATTCTCACGGGCGAGGTCAGCCAGCTTCCCACCGCTTGTCAGCACCACACGATGCGCACCCGCCGCAACGGCGTCGCGATACGCGCTCAGCGTCTCTTCGGTGTTGCCCGAATAGCTCGAGGCGAAGACCAGCGTTTCCGGACCGACCCACTTGGGCAAGTGATAGTCACGATTGACCACGAACGGCACGGATGCCTGATCGTCAAAGAGCGCCTTGGCAAAGTCTCCGCCCGCCGCCGAGCCGCCGAGACCGGTGAGCATCGCGTTCCGGATCACGGGGAGCGGACGCAAGATCACACTTTGGGCGATCTCCAGTGCGTTACGGCATTGACCGGGAAACTCCGACGTCAGCCGAAGCATCTGCTTAGGATCGTTACGAGTGACGTATGCGACGTCGTCGAGGAGGTGGCTCACTCGTCGGCGAATGGGTCGTATTCGTCCGCTGCCGGAGCCGCTCCACCCGTGTTCACCGCGGCCGCCGAAGGCATGCCATTGCCGCCACCACCGCCACCCTGGTCATCGCGAACCCGGTCGAGACCCTGCACCGATTCGGCAACAACCTCAATCGTCTCGCGATTGTTCCCCTCTTTGTCTTGCCACTTGCGCCAGTCGAGGCGTCCGTCGATGGCGACAAGGCGACCCTTGGTCAAGTAGTTCGAGACGTACTCGGCTTGATTGCCCCAAGCCTTGATGCGGAAGAAGTTCGCGCCTTCATCCTTGTTCCGCTTATCAACGGCGAGCGAGAACTCGGCCACCTTGGCGCCGGTCGTGGTGGTGCGAACTTCGGGGTCTCGGGTGAGACGACCAATCAGGACAACACGATTAATCATGGATCTAGTTTAGTCGTCCAGACGGAAAATTCGGTGACGAATTACATCGTCGTTGATCAAAAGCTGTCGGCGGAGCTCGGTCGGCACCTTCGCCTCAGCTTCAAAAAGGAACTGCACGTAGTTGCCTTCCTTGTAGTCGTTGATCTCGTAGGCGAGCTTTCGCTTCTCCCACTTGGCGGCGCTTTCGACTTTGCCGCCCTGGTCTTCGATCACGGCCTTGTATCGGTCGGCCAACTTCTGAACATCGGCGTCGCTGAGGTCGGGCCTCACGATCGCCATCGCTTCGTATTTTCGCATGATTTCTGAATCCTCCCTATGGGCTGTCTGGCGTGTCCACGTTGGGACAAGCAGAGAGGCATGGATGCCAAGGAGATAGGATACCTTGGAATGGGTTGGATTGGTTCGGATTGGCACGGATCGGCTCGGGTTGGTAAGGGTTTGCTCGGATTGGTATTCGGAGGCTGCTCCCCTCGTGAGGGGAACTGGCTCGCGTAGCGAGACTGAGGGGTTGTGTCGCGGGGAGGAAGCCGTCCCTTCCGGCCCTGCGGGCCACCCTCCCCGCAAAGCAGGGAGGGACGCTCAAAACAAGTCCGAACAAATCCGAACCAATCCGAGCAAACCCGAGCAATCCCTCCTCGGTTACACTTCACTCCGTGATGGATGAGATCACCGCCGAATACCTTGTGCCTGAACTCGAGGCCGAGATCGAACTGCGCGTGATTCCGCGCGTCACCGTGGCCGGAAAAACCGACCTTGGGCGCGTTCGCGAAAACAACGAAGACAAGTACGAGTTCTTCATCACCGAAGATCGCGACCGTCTCGCCCGGCGTGGGCTCGTGTTCGTGGTGTGCGATGGGATGGGCGGGCACGAAGCCGGACAGATCGCCAGCGAACTCGCCTGCAAGACCTTCCTCGAGGTGTATCTCAACCATCCCGGTAGCCAGCCCGAGCCCGCCCTTCGCGACGCCGTCAAAGCCGCGAATCGCTACGTTCACGACGTCTCGCTCACCGTGCCCGGACGCCGCGGCATGGGCACCACCCTGAGCGCACTGTGCCTAATTCAAGATCGCGCCCACATCGCTCAGGTGGGTGACTCCCGCGTCTATCGACTTCGGAGCGGGGTTGTAGCGCTTCTCACCCGGGATCACACCTGGGTGAATGAAGTGGTCACCAGCGGCATGATGAGCAAGGAAGACGCCGAGGTCCACCCTTATCGGCACATGCTCACCCGCGCGATCGGCACCGAGCAAGTCGTGGTCGCCGAGCTGTTCGACTACGAGCTTGAAGTCGGCGACACCTACATGATTTGCTCCGATGGGCTGACGAACCACCTCGACAAGACCGACATTGAAGCGATCCTCACTGCGAACGCACCCGCCGATGCGGCGTGGGAGTTGGTCAACCGAGCGCTCGCCGAAGGCGGATCCGACAACTGCACCGTGATCGTCGTCCGCGTCGACTCGCTGGATCCGGCATGAAGGTCTGCGAGGTCATCAGCGTCGGCACCGAACTGCTGATGGGTCAGATCGCCGACACCGACGCGCAAGCGATTGGCCAACTCCTTCCTGAACTGGGTATCGCGCACTACCACCGCCAGACCGTCGGGGACAATCGAGACCGGCTGGTTTCGGCATTGAGGCTGGCCCTGAACCGCGCCGACGTAGTGATTACAATTGGTGGGCTGGGACCGACCGAAGATGACCTCACTCGCGAGGCGATCGCTGACGCTTTGGGATTGCCGCTCGAAGTGGACGACGCGTTTGCCGCCGCGCTCCGGCGGATGTTCGCGATGCGGAATCTGCCGTGGGTGGAATCTCAACTGCAACAAGCGGAGAGACCGGCAGGAGCAGAGTTCATCGACAACCCCAACGGCTCGGCGCCGGGACTGTGGTGCCTGCATGGCAGCCAAGTGATCGTGGCGATGCCCGGGCCACCAGGCGAGTTTCTGCCGATGCTTCACGGGCCGGTCCGCGAGCGGCTAATCGCCGAGTTCAGCAGTGGCGAGCCCCTGTTCTCCCGCGTCCTGAAGGTGTGTCGCTTGGGCGAGGGTGTCGTTGAAGATCGGTTGCGGGATTTGCTGGGCTCAACAAATCCGACGATTGCCCCGTACGCCAAGCCCGGCGAAGTTCACTTACGTTTGACCGCCCGTGGCGACGCAGCCCTCTTGGATCCGCTTGCGGCCGAAGTTCGCTCGCGTTTGGGCAACGTGGTGTTTGGGCAAGATGATGGCACGCTCGAGTCGGTCGTCCTGGAACTCGCCCGCATGCGTGGCTGGACGGTCGGGGTTGCCGAAAGCATGACGGGAGGCTTGGTCGGGGCAAGGCTCACGAGCGTTTCTGGCGCAAGCGATACGTTTATGGGTGGGATCATCGCCTACACACCAGCGCAGAAGCGGGGCTTGTTAGGCGTGGATGGTGCTCTACTCGCTGCCGAGGGGCCAGTCTCAGCGGCATGTGGGCTCGCGATGGCTGATGGCTGTCGCGTGAGACTAGGGGTGGATCTCTGCATAGCTACGACCGGCAATGCTGGTCCAACCTCGGACGTGGACGACAAACCTGTAGGTCTGACCTACGTGGCCGTGGCGACGCCAGAAGGTTCCACCGTTGAGGAGTTCAAGTTCCGCGGGACGCGGGATGCTAATCGCGTGAGGGCTACCCAGGCAGCCCTCACGCTTGCGTATCAGACGCTTAGCGATTGACTTCGCTATCGAGTCCGCGTCGAACGACGAGGAACTTGATGCGCGATGGCTTGAAGCGCTCGCGAAGTACGTCGATGGCGCGATGGACCTTGACGGTACCGCCGCAGTAGAACAGGTCTACGGCTGCGTAGCCATGCTCAGGCCAGGTGTGGATCGTGTAATGCGATTCCTGAATGATGACCGCGCCGCTGACGCCCCACGGCTTGAACTCGTGGAACGACTCGGCAACCACGGTCGCTTCGCTTTCGATCGCGGCATCACGCATGGCCGTGCCAACGGTCGTCTCCAACCGAAGAGAGTCTTCATCGCAACCGTAAAGTTCAACCAAGAGGTGCGAGCCCAATGATGGCTCTTCACCGTCTTGAGGAGGTAGCCCTTCTTCGTCGCGCCCAAGCCACTGATTAAACGATGCTGCGTCGTCGCAGTGGATGAGCGTCCAGCCGTGATCATGAGTGACCACAGGCGGAGCCGCTACGTCGTTCTTTTTGAACCGACGCAGGACACGGGAGAACCAGGAAGGAGTCGCCGAGGACTTCGAAATCGCAATCGCCGCAAAAGCGAGACCGCTAACCAAAATCAGAGTGTTTGCCAATCAAGTTAACCTCACAATTTGACCGTGCGCAGACACAAGATTGCTCTTGCGCGAGAAACCCAAACGTTGAGTCTGCTGCAAGATGAGCGGAAGCCAGGGAACGGCCAAGGCACGGTGCCTCGGCTGTGAGCCATTCCTCCAGTGTTCTCGTTTGCTTCATTTTGCTACGACAGCAGGTCTCTCCTGAGCCACCCGAGAGTGTCTCAGCCGCCCCACGGCAAGCCGTGACGCAATGAGGAAGTGTACCGTAGGTAAACGCCCCTGTCAATAGATTAACGCGAACCTGGGCATGTTCCCGCTAAAATGCTCGTGAGTTCGCTGGCTCCTTCATGACATCTCCACTTCGATCCGCTCGCCTCGGCACGTCCCTCATGGTCGTGTCTGCGATCTCATTTGGCACGATGCCCTTCCTCGCGACCATGGCGCGAAGTGGCGACGTGAGCACGGAAACGCTCATGTTCATCCGGTTCGGGCTGTCGGGATTTGTCGTAGGTCTATTGGCCCTCGCCCAGCGCCGCACCTTTCCGTCGGATAGCAATCTGCGGCACTGGATTCTGTTGGGCTTGGTGCTTTACACGGCCCAGTCCTACAGCTTCTTCACCGCCCTCCTCCATGCGCCGGGCGCGTTGGTCTCCTTACTGCTCTACCTGTATCCGGTCATTGTCGCGGGCCTTGCGGTCAAGTTGCTCCACGAACAGATGACGCGTCCCAAGCTCATCGCTCTAGGCCTGGCGATTCTGGGCGCGGGGCTGGCCGTGGGTCCAGTCGCCTCGGGCAAGCCGAAGGGGGTCGCGTGGGGTTTGGCGGCGGCCGTGTTCTACTCGCTGTATCTGGTCGCCGGGGCAAAGCTCCTCAAGCGATCGGACGGAGTGGCGGCGTCCGTAGTCATCATGGGTTCGGCAACCGCCGCTTACGGCGTGCTAGCGACGGTGAACGGATGGCAATGGCCGCAGACGACCGACGGCTGGATCGGTGCGCTGGGACTGGCGCTATCGTCGGCGATCGCCTTGGCCACGCTATTCGCCGGAATGGAGATCATCGGACCCGTCAACGCCTCCACCCTCTCCGCGATCGAGCCAATCGTGACCGCAACCATCGGGTTCGTGTTGCTGAATCAAAGCCTGACGGGGCTCCAACTCCTCGGTGGCACGCTCATTCTCGTGTCCGCTTTGATCGTTGTTCGGGGCGTGTCGACGTCCGAATCCTGATAAACTGGGCTTGATGCTTCCCGTTTGTATCTTTTTGGCGACGATGCAAGACGTATCCCTTCAGGAAGGTCTCACGATCTCCAGCTCGGTCAAGTTGCGACCTGGCGAAGCGATCATTGCGAACAACGACAACACATCGCAGTCGGGCGCGATCACGATCAAGGGCGACAATCTGGTCATCGATTTTGCCGGAGCCGTGCTTCGAGGTTCGCCCGCCGAAACCGATCCCGACAAGCGCAATGGCACCGGCGTGCTCATCCAGGGCCGGAACATCACGATCCGCAACTTGAAAGTCCACGGCTATAAGATGGGCGTCGTTGCTCGCAATGCGCCTGGCCTCAAGGTTATCGACTGCGACTTTTCCTACAACTGGAAGCAACGCCTCAACTCGACGCTTGACCGTGAGGACAGCAGCGACTGGATGAGCTATCACAAGAACGAAGCGGATGAGTGGCTCCGCTACGGCGCGGGGCTGTACCTGGTCGATAGCAACAACTTTGAGATCAAGAATTTGCGCATTATCGGCGGGCAGAATGGCGTAATGCTCACGCGATGCAACCGCGGTCTCATCTGGAATAGCAATCTATCGTTCCTCAGTTCGCTGGGCCTCGGAATGTACCGCTCCAGTGACAACCGCGTCATGCACAACAACATCGACTGGTGCGTGCGCGGCTACAGCCACGGCAAGTGGAACCGCGGGCAGGACTCGGCTGGCATCCTCATTTATGAACAGTCCCACCGCAATGTTTTCGCGTACAACTCGGTGACCCACGGCGGCGACGGATTCTTCCTCTGGGCCGGGCAGACCACGATGGACAATGGCCAGGGCGGTTGCAACGACAACCTGCTTTACGGCAACGACTTTAGCCACGCACCGACCAACGGCATCGAAGCCACTTTCAGCCGCAACGACTTCATCAACAATCTGCTCCTCGAGAACTGGCACGGCATCTGGGGCGGGTTTAGCTACAACTCGAAGACGATCGCCAATATCTTCGCCTATAACGGTCAGGCGATTGCCTGGGAGCACGGGCAGGACAACGAAGTCACTGCAAACATGTTCTATCGCGATCATGAGGGCATCGCGCTCTGGATGAACCAGCGGCTGGATCCGAACTGGGGCTACCCGAAGTTCCGAGACACCAGCAGCCGCAACTGGATCATTCGCGACAACGAGTTCAGTAGCACTACAACAAACTCGATCAACCTTCGTGACACGAAGAAGGTGATCTTGGCGCGGAACACATTCAGCTCGATCGGTCGCATCCTCCAGCAAGCCGGGGCGAATCCTGACCTTGAGTTCCGCGGCAACAACGTGTGGGCCGTGACCGAAGAGCGCTACCCCGGCGCGGGCAACACCTATGAGTTCAAGCCCGAGCATAAGCCGGAAATCGCCGTGATGCGCGGTGATGGAAACACGATCGTCGCCACGGAAACGAACGTCAAGGCTTATCTTGAGCGGTTCAATCTGATCTGGATGCCCTACCCCACCGACCCCATGATGACGCGGGGCATGGATGACGACCCTTGGTTGGAGAAGTACGCGAAGGAGCGACTCACCCGCGCGCCCAAGCCGCTCGCCCGAGGCACCCGACCCTTCCTGAAGAAAGGACAACTGCGCGGCCGCCGCTTTATCCTCGTCGATGAATGGGGCCCCTACGACTTCAAACGACCCGTTCTCTGGCCGCGGTCCGAACTCGTTGATGGAGTGATGACGTTCGAGTTGCTCGGTCCGAAGGGACTGGCTCAGGTTCGTGAGGCTAAAGGTGTGACCATCGAAGCGATGTCCGCCGATGGAACAAGCTGGACCGTTGGAGGGGGTGCCGCCGCCCAGATCCCAGTGCCCGGCTACATCCGGGTCAAGATGCCCGCTGGCGCGACGATGGATCGCGCAATCGACCTTGAATATGTAGGTCAGACCGTGACCGATGTGCGAGGGGTGGTGACTCCGGCTGGTCAGCCCTTCCGCTTCGGATGGTCGCAGTTCCTCGCGCCGATCGACTGGGACGTGAAGTGGTACGCCTGGGATCGCGACTCGGTGCCGAACCCACAGAGCGCGATGCCAGAGTTCAAGGACGTCGCCAAGGGTGAACCGCTCGCCACCGCCAAGGTCTCGGAGCTGAACTACACGTGGGGAGGCTCACCAGCTCAGGGGGTGCCGGCCGACTACTTCTTGACGCTCGCGGAAGGCAACTTCGAGATTGCGGAAGGTGAATACGCGTTGAACGTGACGACCGACGACGGTTGCCGCGTTTACGTGGATGACCAGCTCGTGATCAAGGACGCTTGGAAGTATCAAGGGCCGACGCTCTACACGGCAACCCTCAAACTGGGCGGTAAGCACCGGATCCGCGTGGAGCACTACGAGATCAACGGCTACTCTGCCCTGAAGGTTGAACTCAAACCGAAGCGCTAGCGATACGGAATGTGAATCGCGCATTGCCGAAGGCGACTTGGTCGCCGTCCGTAAGGTCGGCGGCCTCCACGCGCTCGAAATCGCCATTGCGAAGCACGTAACTTCCATTCGATGAGCCAAGGTCGGTCAACGACCAGCCATTCTCGGTGGGTTCGATTCGAGCGTGGCGGCGAGAAACAGTATTGCCTTCGGCGAGCGGGCCGCAGTCCACGTCCACAGGTCCGACGCTCGGGTCAAATCGACCGACGACGGCTGATCCAGACACTTCAAACACCGTTTCGGTCTCCGCTCCACCCTGCACGTAAACGAGGCGAGCGGCCTCGATGGGCGCTTCGGTGGGCTCAACTTCGGGTGTTTCTTCAACGATTGGCTCGTCCATCATGCTTCCAGTATAGTCCGGTCGTGTTCGATGACCACGAGAAGCGCCCCGCTTTCAAGGCTGACTTCAAGCTCACCGCCCAAGGCGATATTGGAGACGCTTACGAATCCGCCCAGCGCTAGCCGGGCCTGGTCGAACGGCCATTGAACATGCGTCGCCGTTACGCCTGCCGAATCGGAGATGGGCAAGAGCGAAACGCGGTCCCCAGGCGACGTCTTGAGGCGATGAAACCCGGGGCGCAGGACATGGCCAAGACCCTCCCGGAGCACGAGCCGAATTTTTAGTCGACTTTTTGCACAAGATCCTAGGGTCGCCAGAACGTGGTCGATACGGTCGCCCTCTACGCCAATAAGGTCAATGCCGTCGTATCCTTGGGCTTCAATCCAGGCGAGCAACTTGTCGCAATCAGTAGTGTTTGCGTCCTCAAACTTATATATTTCCGCTCCCGATGCTAGTGCCGCCTCGGAAACGCTGTCGAGATCGCCTACAATCGCGTCTGGCACGTGACCATGCTGAAGAGCCAGATCAGCACCTGCATCAGCGGCAACCAATATGTCACTAGCCAACGCCCAAGACTTGAACAAACGGTCATCCACATCTTGTCCACCGAGCACCCCAAGCACACGCTTTTCCACTGGAGAGTTAGACGTTTCACAAGGGCTGTCAGACACAGGTCTACCACTCGGATACGGGTTTCTGGCGGATAGGTTCAACGAAGAGAAAACATGAGCAAATCGAAGAAAAAGCGATTTACTATGTGATTCATCGAGAAAAGATGTTTAGAATGGCGCTGGAGCGGCTTGTTGACGATTCTACGGCCCTTGCTTGGGGCCAGAGGGTTGCGTATAATGCTGTTCCCCCGCCCTGAAACTGGGTGATTTACCGGCAGACATGGAACAGTACAGCTTGGACGACCGCCCCGAATGGATTGACCTCGTACGCGCTTGGGACACCGTTTTCCGACGGCTTTCCACAGAGTTGCCCCCCGCGTGGATCGAGCGCTTCTTCCGCCCTCTGGAGCCCAAATCGCTGGATTCCGGCGTCGCCACCTTCGCGGCACCCGGAAAGTTCGTCATGGAGTGGATTCGCGAGCGTTATGAGGGCATGCTCACGCAGATGCTCTCGGATGAGCTCGGTCAGCAGGTTCGGCTGGAGTTCGTTAGCGTTCCAAGGCCCAAAGCAAAGTCCGAACCCGCTACGCCCAGCATTGCCACAACCCCGTCGGCTCCCGCATGCAGCTTCCGACCCTTCAGCAAGTTCGCGTTCGACACGTTTGTGGTGGGGCAGAGCAACCGTCTCGCCTTTGCCGGGGCCAAGGCGGTCGCCTCCGAGCCTGGCGCGAAGTACAACCCGCTCTTCATTTACGGCGGCTCGGGGCTCGGCAAAACCCACTTGCTACACAGCATTGCCCGCGAGATCCTCGCCCGCGACCCGCATTTCCCGCTCGTTTACGTAAGTGCGCAACAGTTCGCCGAGGAGTTCATCAACGCGCTCCAAGGCAATCGCATCGAGCAGTTCCGTCGCGCCCAGCGAAACGTCGGCGTGTGGCTTGTTGACGACATCCAGTTCATCGCCGGCAAAGACAAGACGCAGGAGGAGATTTTCCACACGTTCAACTACCTCCATGCCCTCGGCAAGCAGATCGTGCTTACTTCCGACCGACCGCCACGAGACATCTACCAGATGGACGAGCGTCTGCGGTCCCGTTTCGAGGCCGGTCTTGTCGCTGACGTCCAACCTCCCGACACCGAGACTCGCTGCGCCATCCTCAAGAGTAAGGCCGACTTGGAGCAACTTGACCTCGATCACAACGTCGCCCTCTTCCTCGCTGAGAATGTCCCCGGCAATATCCGAGTTCTGGAGGGCGCTCTGACCCGACTGATGGCGGAGGCGAGCCTGTTAGGCGCACCCGTCGGCATGGAAATCGCGGTCAAACTCGTCGAGGATCACTTCCGAAACGGGACCGGGCTCAAGCCGAGCTTTTCCCAGATCGTCACCGCGGTGAGTCGCCACTTCCAGATTCCCGTTGAGGAGATCAAGGGTACGCGCCGCCAGGCACCGATCGTTCATGCCCGCCACGTCGCGGTGTTCTTGACGCGCGAGATCACCGGCGATAGTTGGAAACACATCGGTACGCTGTTCGGCGACCGAGACCACACCTCGATGATCCACGGCTACCAGAAAATCCACGAACTGATGCATCGCGATCGCGAAGTTCGCGGGGCGGTCAAGTCACTTTTGCGAACGCTCCAGCCCGAGTAAGCTTGCCAGTATGAAGTTGGCCGAGTTATCGTGGCCCGAAGTTGAAGCGCTCTCGAGGGACATTGTCGTTCTGATCCCGACCGGATCGTGCGAACAGCACGGCCCCCACCTGCCATTGTTTACGGACTCGATCCTCGCGACGGCCGTGGCCGAAGCGGCGGCCGCCCAAATCAGCGACGATGTGCTCGTGACGCCCACGCTGTGGCTGGGCGCGAGTGGTCACCACCTCGCGTTCGCGGGCACGCTGAGCGCCTCGATGAGCACCTACATGGGCGCCGTAACCGATGTGATTTCGGCTCTCCAACGCCACGGCTTCCGCAAGTTCTTTATCCTCAATGGCCACGGCGGCAACAACGAGCCCAATGGCGTTGCGCTCAGGTTGATCAAGGAGCGATACCCCGAACTGATGATCGGTCATTCTGGCTATTACGGCCCGGTCGCCAAGGAGACGGCGGGGGTCCTTGAGGGCCCACTCAAAGAGATCCGCCATGCGTGCGAGGCGGAAGCGAGTTTGATGTTGCACATCCGCCCTGACCTTGTCCGCAAAGACAAGCTCCGCGACGACGGCCTTGCCCCGGAACCGGCGGTGTACGGAATGATTCACCTCTTCGACGAGATCACCGAAGAAGGTTCGCTGGGCTACGCCACGCTGGCGACTGCCGAGAAGGGCCGGGCGATCTTTAACGCTGCCGTGGCCGCCTTGGTCATTCAGCTCAAACGGCTTCGCGAAGGCTACACCCTGCAGGGGCTTTGACACAGAGTTTGGGCTCGCCGGGGTAGAACGGAAGCCTATGGGTAAGCACTTGGCCTGTTTCAAGGCCTACGACGTTCGCGGCATCGTTCCCGACGAGCTGAACGCCGACATCGCCTACCGGATCGGTCGCGCCTACGCCGATGAGACAGGCGCGAACACCGTTTGTATCGGCTACGACATCCGCCTGTCCGGGCCCGAGCTTTACGATTCACTTGCTCGCGGTCTCAATGATGCTGGCGTCGATGTGATCCATCTCGGCCTGATCGGCACCGAAATGGTGTACTTTGCCACCGCATTCTACGGCTACGACGGCGGCGTGATGATCACCGCCAGCCATAATCCGCCTCAATACAACGGCATGAAGATGGTGCGCCACGAGAGTCGGCCCATCTCCAGCGACACCGGTCTGCTAGCCATCGAAGAACGCGCCGCCAAGGGAGAGTGGGAGCGTACCGGAGCTGGCACCCGCCAAGACCGAGATGTCTACGACGACTTTGTCCAGCACTTGCTCACAATCGTGCCGCCGACCGATCTGAAGCCTCTCCGCGTGCTTGCCGACCCCGGTAACGGCGCGGCGGGAGTCGCGATGGATGCTCTCCTCCCGCAGATTCCCGTTCAAGTTGACAAGATGCGCTGGGAAGCTGACGGCAAGTTCCCCCATGGCGTACCGAATCCGATTCTTGAAGAAGCGCGCGCCATGACGGTGGACGCCCTCAAAACCGGTGCGTACGACTTTGGCGTCGCCTGGGACGGCGACTACGACCGATGCTTTTTCCTTGACGAAACGGGTCAGTTCATCGAGGGCTACTACATCGTGGGGTTGCTGTCGCAAGCGATCCTCAGCAAGAATCCAGATCAGACGATCATCTACGACCCGCGCCTGATGTGGAACACGCTGGACATCGTCGAGCGCCTCGGCGGCCGCGCGGTCGTGTGCAAGAGCGGCCATGCGTTCATCAAAGAGAAGATGCGCGCCGAAGACGCGGTTTACGGCGGTGAAATGAGCGCGCACCACTACTTCAAAGACCACTGGTATTGCGACAGCGGCATGATCCCGTTCTTGCTCATCGCGCGCCTCGTGTCGCAGTCGGGCAAGTCGCTCGGCCAGTTGGTTGGGGCGATGATCGAGGCGTATCCGTGCTCGGGCGAGGTGAACTCGGTCGTTGATGACGTCGCCGCCACCTTGGCCCGGGTGGAAGCCGCGTATCCCGACGGCGTTGTGAACCGGCTTGATGGCCTCACGATCGACTTTCCGGAGTGGCGCTTTAACTTGCGCGGCTCGAACACCGAACCGGTGATCCGGTTGAACGTTGAGACGCGGGGAGATCGCGCCCTCATGGAGCAAAAGACGCAGGAGCTGCTCGGCCTGATCCGGGCGTAAGTCGCATGGACTTCACGCTCTGGCGACCCGACCGCGACGCGCGCTTTGCGAACTTCCGCTGGGCCTTGCCGGGCCAGGGAACAACGGAATTGGCGGTCGTTGCCGGTCGATTTGCGGCGACTGGTCAAGGCCCCATCGTCGATTTGGAGGGCGGGTGGCTTGCCCCCGCGTTCACCGACGCCCACTGCCATATCCTGCCAACCGGCCTTGATTTGCAAAAGTTGCATCTCGGTGGCTGCGGCTCGCATGAGGAAGTGTTGGACGCCGTCCGTGATCGTCTCATAGAAGTGGCTCCCGAGGCTTGGCTGCTGGCGGTGCACTACGACCAAACCCGCTATGCCGACGGCCACCTCAACCGCGACCAGCTCGACGCGATCTCGTCGGACCGGCCGATCCTGCTCCGGCATGTGAATGGTCACGCGAGCGTCGCCAACTCGGCCGCACTCTTGGCGGCCAAGGTTGATGAGTCAACCCCCGATCCGAAGGGCGGCACCTATGTCCGCGACGCATCGGGTCGACTGACCGGAGTGCTCCTTGAGCGTGCCCACGAGCTCGTCACCGCCGCTGCGCCCGCGCCGACCACCGAGGAGATGGTGGCCGCGATTCTGGCCGCAGGAGAGGCGATGGCCGCCTACGGCATCGTCTGCGCGACCGACATGATGACCGGTCGGTATGACCTCGCCCGCGAGTTGGAGGCGTATCGATTGGCCGCCGAGCGTGGTTGTCCCATCCGCACCCGACTTTGCATCCAGTGGGCCGAGTTGTTTGGCCCTCGCGCCAAGCCCGTGACGGAGCTTATCGAGGCCCTCGACGGCGAGCGCTGCCGCGTGTGGGGCGCCAAGATCTTTGCCGACGGTGCGATCGGTTCGGCAACCGCCGCCGTCTACGAGCCTTATGTGTCAGAGGGCGGCACCGGCCAGCTGATTTATGCTCCCGATAAGCTCAAATTGATGGTCAGAACCGCGCACGATGCGGGATGGCGGATTGCGATCCACGCGATCGGAGATCGCGCAACTGACCTCGTTATGGACGCCTATGAGGCGCTCGACGAAGCTACCCGCCACCGTATCGAGCATGCGATGATCCTCAGTGATGCACAGATCGAGCGCATGCAGCGGCTCGGAATTCACTGCACGATGCAACCGGAGTTCCTGGCGCGCTTTGGCCACTCGTATCGGCACCATCTTGGCTTGGGGCGCGCTTCGAAGTTGAAGCGTTTCCGGAGTGTGAAGGATGGGGGGGTACCGTTGAGCTTCAGTTCGGACCGACCGATTGTCGCGGGCGATCCTTGGTTGGCTTGCCAGGCAGCCTCTTCGCGTCCCGAGGGCTATGATCCTGCGGAGGCGCTGACCTATGCGGAGGCGCTGGAGGCATACACCGTCATGGGAGCGGTTGCAAACAACGACCCGCATCCGATGGCGCTTGGCCAACCCGCGGAGTTTCTGAGCTGGTCGCGAGCGTAAGCGAGACTGAGGGGTAGCCCCGCTTACTACCGCTCCCGCGGAACCATGAAGTCAACATCATCCGTGCGCTTGCCCGACACCATCATGCCGCCATCGTCGACTTTGTTCTGACCAAGGGATCGCACGGCAAAGCCTTCGCCGCGTTTCTCAAACACATACCGCTCCCCCGTCCAAGTGTCGATGAACCGCTCATCCGTGGGTAACTGGTGGGGCATGGTGCCAAGTTGGAGTCGCTGCTCTGCGACCCAAACCGCCACCCACGCGAGTCGACGCTGCTCGCTTATCCGCGCAAACGCGTAGGCAGCTTGGCTAAATACTGGGGACACGAGCGACACGACCTTGCCCGGCATGGACGTGTCGGCGGTGATCTTGGCATCCAGGTCCTCCCAGCGCGAAACATCTTGCTGAGGCGTATCGGCGGGTTGAGACAGCGTGTCGTACATGCGCCTCAAGTACGTGGCTTCCACGCGCTTGCGGGCGGCCGGTGACCTCAGCATGGCCGTGATCATGAATCGATCAACGCCCTCCACTGAATCTATCATGTAGTTCTCCGCCGAGCGATCGGCCAGTTGCTCAAACAGCATGCGGCTAGCCACCAGTTCGAAGTCGTAGGCGTGCTTGCGATCCGATACCCGCGGGAGATGCTCCACCCACGCTCTGGCTTCGCTCAAGAACTGCGCGTTTCGGCTGAACTGAGCAACCAACCCTTCGAAGCTCCTTAGCTGGATGGCCTCGATTGCCACCGATACGAGGTGGGCGATGAGGATGGGTTCTTCGGCGTGTTTGGCGATCTTCATGCCGACGGCGAGGCTGTCGAGTGCGGTCCGCCAGTCGCTGGCCTCCGCGGCCACTTCAGCGCGAGCCGAGCAAACGCGGGCGAAGGTCTTCATGCGGGCGAACTCAGGGAAGATGACATCCATGCCCTTGCTCCAATCGCGCGGAAACACGCAGTGTTCCTTTTGGCTGGCCTGTACGAGGAGCTGGTAGATGCCCTCGGTTTCCCTCACAAACTTCGTGCGTGCGGCAGGGTCAAGGACGCCCTTGGAGTCCGTGAACGTCTCCTTGGGGTTGCCGATTCGCTTGTAGTCCTCGATGGCCTTGAGATAGATGGGGGCTGCGTTTTGGGCTTCGTCTTTGGGCAGCTTTTGGATGAACTCCTCCACCGTCATCGGATAGCCGAGCTTGCGGAGCTTCGAGGCCTGGGCTTCGGCATCCCGCGTCGCCGTGATCTCGGCGTATTTGAGCACGCCCCAACCGCCGCCGATGAGGAACAGGAGGCCGCCAATGATCCACTTCCACTTTCCGCCGCGCTTGCGCTTCGCCATAAGCGCATTATCGCACGGAGGGAGTCTAAGGATCAACGGACTCAGGACAGACGATCCGCTCGGACGAGACTGAGCCGCTCGGTCCGCTCGTTCTCCAACAGCATGCGGATTCCGGCGAGACCACGTTCAAAGAGCACATCCATGCGAGCGATGCAACGGATTCGGCAAGCGATTTCATAGTCATATTGCGTCGGTGTATCAAGAATCTTCGTGAGCGTTGCGTTGGCTTCGTCAAACAGCCCCTCCCATAGCGCCCCGACCAGCTGGTTCTCAAGATCGTAATGCGAATCACGATCCCACGGCCTTTCTGGTCCATCTAAAACGGCTCCAATCAGCGGATCATCGGGAGTTGGAAGGGTGGAGGATCCGCGATGAGCGGTGATGAAGTCGAAACATGCTCGTGTAGAACTGAACTTCTCGATCACCTCATGAGTCCGTCTTGCCAGCTTGTCCCAAGATTGCTCGGGCGTTTGGGACCGACCGAGGAAAAGGCTCGGCCCCAGGTGAACATCTTCTGGATAGCTGGTCATGAACAGCGGATCAACGATAATGCTTGCTCCATAGAAGGTCAAGTCTGGTCCCCTCGCCTCTGGACCGAGGTAGATGCCGACCGCGTAGGTGTTCTCAATGAGCTTGAGCATTTTGGTCCCGCGAGGTTTGAGGTCGGGAATGACGTCATTGATCGCGCGGAACACGGGGCGAAGGAGCGGATTCGGTCGTTTCGCGATCATGGCGTTGCACGGGGGATTTGGACGTCGTTGTCATCCGTCCGACGGCCCGCGACGACCATGCCCCCGTCGTCAACTTTGTTCGGCCCAACTGACCGGATGGTGAATCCCTCGCCGCGTTTAATGTAGACGTAGCGCTGCCCGGTCCAAGGATCGCGGAACCGTTCTTCATCGGGAAGCTGATGCGGCAGAGTGCCGAGCTTGTTTCTCCGGTCACAGACCCAAAGAGCAACAAAGAACTGCCGCCTGAAGTTTGTTCGTGTCGCCAACGCCACAGAGAAGCCCTTCAGAGGCGTCATGATCGCGCCAAGCCCATCGCCAATAAATGAGGTATCGCGGTTGACGACCCTATCGAACGCGACCCACCTGCTTGAATCGCGCCATGGATCCTCGTAGGGTTGTGTCAGGGCATCGACATAGCGCTCCAAGTACGTGGCATGCATCCGCAGCTGGACAACCGGAAGCTTCGATATCGCGAATGTCAATCGCTCTCGCGGTGTAGGAGTGGACTCGAACAGACCAACTGGGAGCTTGTCGTACTTTCGCTCAGGATCTGCAAACTGCTCAATGCAGAGCTTTGCCGAGGCGATCTCATAGTCAAATGCACGCCGACGGTCTAACGGCGCGGGCAGTTCGTCAAGCCAATGCTGAACGGACTCTACAAACTGAGGATTCTCGCCAAATGCGCTAATCAAGGACTCAAGGCGTTTGACCAAGTCCATCTCAATCATCATTGCGACCCAATGAGCCTTGAGCGTCGGCTCCGCAACGTGCCCGACGAGTCGCCAACCTACACTGAGACTCGACAGTGCGGATCGCCAATCACCGGAATCAATCGCCACTTCTGTTCTCGCCGAGCAAATGACCATGAACCCAATCATGAACTCCCTTTGCGGGTAACCGAGATCAAGTCCAAGGCTCCAGTCTCTTGGAAACACGCAGTGCTCCTTCTGGCTGGCTTGGACCAGGAACTGGTAGACGCCGTCCGTCTCTCTCACGAACTTCGCGCGGGCTTCCCTGTCGACACTGCCCTTTGAACCAGTGAACGTGTCCTTCGGTTCACCGATCCGCTTGTACTCTTCAATCGCCTTCAGATACAGCGGCGCCGCATTCTGAGATTCATCCTTGGGCAAGCGCGCGACGAACTCCTCGACCGTCGTCGGATAACCCAGCTTGCGAAGCTTCGAGGCCTGCGTATCGACATCCCGCGCGGCCATCACCTCGGCGACCTTCATCACCCCCCAGCCGCCGCCGACGAGCACCGCCAGGCTCCCGACAACCCACTTCAACCTGGCCCGCTTGCGCTTCGCCATATGCGCATTATCGCATGGTCAAGATCTTTTGCCCAACCGGAATCCGCACGAGGCCCGGGACTTCGAGCTTCTCAGGGGCAAACGTGCCGCCGAAGGCCACGCCTCCCGGCACCGGCATATAGCCCTCAATCGCGATCTGGTCGACGAGCAAACTGCTGCCGTGGCCAACCGGCTTGTTGCCAGGGGTTACCGAAGCGATGACGAGCATCGGCGACTTTTCATCCTTGAACTCCGGGAAAGGCTTGCGTTTACCCATTCCAGGGAAGAACTTGGCCATAACCGTTGAGTGCATGGGGCCGTGGTACCAGGCCTCCATCGCCTTGCGGTTTTCAAACCAAGCGGCGATGACCTGTTTGCGCCCTCCATTGACCGCGAAGGTCTGCACCCCAAGGCAGCCGGGTGTTTCCAACAGTCCCGTCCGCAGGTTGGGAAAGTCGGCGACGGTGAGCGGCTTCGTGTCTTGCGGCTTGGAGAGCAATGAGACGCCGAGAAGCGTCAACGATGCCCCCGCGATGAATGAGTAAATGCGGTTTGCCATAGACCCATCATAGGGGCCAGCTTCGATCAACCCCGGCCAAAGGACCCGTAGCCCGAGCAAGCACGGAGACCAAAGCCCTAGTTGAAGTCACACTCTCAGACGCATGATCGCACGGCGGGAAGCCATACTCAAAGACAAATGCCCACCGTTGAATCCACGATCTGGATCGAGGCACCACTCGAGACCGTCTACGCCATCGCCAAGGACAACCGCTCCTTCCCTGAGTTCATGAAGGACGTCAAGTCGCTCACCGTGGTCGAGGAAGATGGCCCGCGCGTGATCAGCGACTACGTCGGCGTCGTGCCCCAGTTCATGCTCAAGGTGCGATGGCAGCAAGAAGACATCTGGGACGATGCCAACCACGTGTGCACCTTCCGCCAGCTCAAAGGCGACTACGACAAGCTCGAAGGCACGTGGACCTTCAAGGAAGAGAATGGCGGCACGCGATTTGATTCGTTCCTTGAATATGAGTACAACGTGCCGACGCTCGGCCCGCTCGTCAGCAAGGTCATCTACGGCATCGTGGTGAAGAACGTCGAGAACATCCTCGCCGCGATCAAGATGCGTTCCGAGGCGTAATTGGGTGCCCCTCACCCCCCAGCCCCCACTCCCCTAAGGGGCGAGGGGGAGCCCGGAGTCCGCTTTGAACTGCTGAGTGTGTGCCCGAAGTCGGGCGCGCGCCGGGGACGGTTGCACACCCCGCACGGCACCGTCGAGACGCCCGCGTTTATGCCCGTCGGCACCCAGGCGACGGTCAAGACCCTCGGCTCGGAGGACCTAGAATCTCTCGGCTTCGAGCTGATTCTCTCAAACACCTACCACCTCGAACTCAGGCCGACCTCCGAGCGGGTTGAGCGGCTGGGGGGCCTGCACAAGTTCATGAGTTGGAAGGGGGCGATCCTCACCGACTCGGGTGGCTATCAGGTGATGTCGCTCTCCGCGATGCGCAAGATCACCGACGAAGGGGTGGCGTTCCGCTCGCACCTCGACGGATCGGAGATGTTCCTCTCGCCCGAGCGGGCGATTGAGATTCAGGGGCGACTCGGCGTGGATATCTCGATGGCGCTGGACGTGTGCCCGCCGTATCCGTGCTCGCGCGACGAAGCCGCCGCCGCGATGGCGCAAACCCACCGGTGGGCTCCGCGGAATCTGGCCGCGCGACGCCCGAGCCAAGCCGTCTTCGGCATCGTGCAGGGCGGCGTTCATGAAGACCTCCGCGCGGAGTCAGCGGCGTATCTGAGCTCGCTCGACTTTGCGGGATACGCGATCGGCGGCGTAAGCGTCGGCGAACCGACCGAGATGCAGTATCCGGTGGTTGCGTACACGGCCCCGTTGCTGCCCGAGCATAAGGCGCGCTACCTGATGGGCGTCGGGCATCCGGAAGACATCATTCACGCGGTGCGCTGCGGAGTGGACCTTTTCGACTGCGTGCTGCCGACGCGAATGGCGCGCCACAACACGGTCTACACCACTTATGGCCGAGTGAACGCCCTCAACCAGAAGTGGGCCGATCACGATGGCCCGTGGGATGAGAACTCGGTGTTCCCGCTGACGGAACGGTACTCCGCGGCCTACGTGCGGCACTTGCTGAAAGCCAAAGAGCCCCTCGGCGCGCGCATCTGCTCGTTGCATAATTTGGCTTTTTATGCACGGTTGATGCGGGAGATGAGGGAAGCAGTTAGCAATTAGCAGTCCGGGGTGACGAGTTTCGACTGACGAGTGTCAGCGCCACCGCCACTCCCAACTGCTAACTGCTAACTTCTAACTGCCAACTCCTAGCTACGACGCCGGCGGATTCTCGGCCGGCAACGGCTTCGGAGTGGGTTTCGCCTTAGGGGTTGGAGCGCCGTTCGCGGTTTCCACCACGCTCTTCACCACGTCCCCCGAAAGGCCGCTCAGGTCGCCACTCTGGAGGCCGAGCTCTCGTAGCACCGCGTCCACCATGGGTGCCTGCGAACGATAGCGTAGCGCCGAGTTCACCATCTGATCGGCCAGCGATCCATCGCCGCTGTGACCGTTCGACTCGCCACCGCCACCGCCGCTGAGGCCATCGACATGCATGATCTTGATGCTGTCGATCTTCTCCATGGGGCGAACGCTCTCGCGAATGATCTCGGGCAGCGCGTCGATCAGGGCCTTCTTCACATGCATGGCGATGATCTCGGGGCTGAGGGTGTTCTCCGCTTCGTTGATCGCCTGTTTACCGGCGGCCTCCACCGTATACAGCGCTTCTTTGGCCATGGCGCGTAGCTTCTCGGCTTCGGCCTCGCCCTCCGCGGCAATCCGAACTGCGGCGGCGCGGTCGGCGCTTGCCTGCTTTTCGGCTTCGGCCGAGACCTTGATCTTGATTGCTTCGCGCTCGGCCTCTTCGCTAGCCTGGACGAGCTCGATCTTCTTCTGACGCTCGGCGATTTCGACTTCCTTGACGGTCACGACCTGCTCTTCGGCGCGTACGCGCTCGGCGCGCGCATGGGCGGCCTGGGCCTCCATCTCGGACTGCGCCTTCGAACGCTCGGCAATCGCGATCGCCTTGTCTTGCTCGTTGAGCTCGATGAGTTTGTTCTTCTCAATCTCGGCGGCCTCGACGGCCTTCGCCATCGCGATTTCTCGCTCCCGGACTTGCTGGTCGGCGAGGATGCGCTTTTGATCAAGCTCTTGCTTAGCGAGGATCTCCGCTTGCTGGACGTCGCGCTCGGCGGTGATTTCGGCTTCACGCGCGGCTCGAGTCTTGTCCGCCCGCTCCTTGGCGATCTCGGTCGCTTGGGCGGCGCGAGTGATTTCGATCTCTCGCTCCTGCTCAAGTCGGGCGTACTCTTGTTCTTTCTTGATCTTGTAGGACAACTGGTCCGCTTCGAGGTTGCGCTGCTCGATCTGGATACGCGTTTCCTGCTCGATGTCGTTGCGTTGCTTTCGGCGCGTCTCGATCTGCTCCGTGAGGCGCGTCAGACCTTGCGCGTCGAATGCGTTTTGGGGGTTGAAGTACTCCTGCGTGGTCTGATCAAGCGAGGTCAGCGAGACGCTTTCCAACTCGAGACCGTTCTTGAGCAGATCCTCTGACACGGTCGTCTGGACGCGCTGAACGAACTCGGCGCGCTTCTCGTGAAGCTCTTCCATGCCCATCTCCGCGGCGACCGCCCGGAGCGAGTCGACAAATTTGCCTTCAATGAGCTCCTTAAGCGAGTCGGGCTGCATGGTGCGTTGGCCAAGCGTTTGCGCGGCGTCGGCGATGGCGTCTTCGGTCGGCTTAACGCGAACGTAGAACTCGGCGGTGACGTCGACGCGCATGCGGTCGCGGGTGATGAGCGCCTGTTCGTTGGCGCGGCGCACTTCGAGGCGAAGCGTGTTCATGTTGATCCACGTGATCTCGTGAATCACCGGAAAGATCATCTTGCCGCCATTGATGATGACCTTTTGCCCGCCGAATCCGGTTCGTACGAACGCACGTTCCTTCGACGCCTTGCGGTAGAGCGAGGCGAACATGATGCTGATGACCAGCATCGCGACGACAAGACCGACGCCGATGAATCCGGCTAGCTGTAAGGTTTCCATTTATGTATGCTCCTCTGGGCTTTCGCCCACCCGGAGGTGGGTTGTGATGAGATCAATATCGTTAGGCATCGCTTCGTAGAGCGAGCCATGTCGGGCCACGAGGACAATCTCTTGGCCAGGTTGAAGCGTGTCTTCGTCGCGATGGGGTTCGACAAGGACGTAGTGAGTCTGGCCGTGCTGATCTCGAAGCTTGGCTTGGGTGGGCTTGCCCTTCTGGGTTTCACCCAGAGTTACCGTGGCGAGCTTGCCCACAAAGCTATCCGAGTGGACGGCGGTGGAGTCGTCTCGATCCGTGAAGTGCGCCATCCCGCGGGCGATGAGCGCATGCAGAAAAAGGGCAGGCACCAGCGCAATCGCACTCGCAACCCAGGGTGACATCAACCCGGTCCCCGAGCGGAACATGTACTGCACGATGTATCCGCACGATCCGAACGACCACGCGAACGCCACGAGCAGCATCGTGATCGGCACCTTGCCGATGCCCAAGTAACCGAGCAGATTGTCGCCAATGTCGATGTCGCCATCGTGGTCAACATCCAGATCAGCGTCAGCATCGCCGTGGGCGTGGTCCATCGCGCCCGTCACGACGGTGAGGATTGCGAACGCGACCATGAACACGTAGGCAACCAGGAACGGTACGTTCTCGGGGGCTACGATAAACTTGATCACTGCTTTCCTCTGCGAATATCACGGGTTTTGCGCCATCGGGGTTGCACGGGCTCTAGTATAAGGGAAGTTTGGAGTTTGGGGTGTTGGAATGTTGGCTTGTTGGCCGTTGGGGACGAGTTCGAGCTACCGACTCCCGAACCGTGAACGGCTCAGCGCCAACAACAACTTCCCAACACGCCAACAAGCCAACAAGCTAACACGCCAACAATCCAACTCGTGCTAGATTAAAGCTATGTTGGGACGAACGGGTTGGATCATGTCGGGGGCCGTCGGATTGGCGGTCGGATATACGGCCGGGCAGGCGGTGAATCCGCAGGAGCGAGTGCTCGATGCGAACCTTTACATGCAGACCTCGGCAGAGTATCGCGCCGTCTGCATCCAGACCTATAACTGGGCTGGTGAACGCCTTACACAGAAGCTGGCGAACCTGGACGACAGCACCAAGCCCCCGGCGGTGGTTATGGACCTTGACGAAACGGTGATCGACAATGCCGCCTTCCAGAGCTACCTCGACCGCGAGAAGCTACCGTACTCCGATGCGATTTGGGAGAAGTGGGAGTCCGACTACCCCCACGAGGTTCGGCTGATCGCCGGTGCTAAGAGCTTCATCGAGCGTGCCGAAGCCCTGGGAGTGACCGTGATCTACCTGTCGAACCGCGTCGACAAGCACAAAGAAGCGACGATCAAAGCGCTCACGCACGTAGGCTTGAACACGGAGGGGATCGATCACCGGCTTCTGCTCAAAACCGACTCGTCGAACAAGACCGCTCGCCGGGCCAAGGCCGCCGAGAATCACCGGATCATCATGCTCGTCGGCGACAACCTCCGCGACTTCAGCGAGGAATTTGTGACACCCGCGCGTGACTTCGCCGACCCAGTAAATGGCGACATCGCCATGAAGCAGCGGTGGGAAGCGGTCGATCGCAACGCATATAAGTTTGGTGCGGACTATATCGTGTTTCCGAACCCCGTTTACGGTGAATGGCAAAAGCTTCTGGGTGCGAATCCGCGCGGCATACTCCGCCCGACCGGAATGAAGTGAGTGAACCCATGATCGCGGTGGTGATGGCCGGGGGCGAAGGATCGCGCCTGCGACCGATAACGGCGCAGCGCCCCAAACCCTTGGTCCCCGTCGGAAACCGCCCGATCATGGAGCATATCCTGGACTTGCTCAAGCTCCACGGAGTCCGCGATGTTGTCGCCACGGTCCACTATCTCGCCGACGAGATCGAGCGAACGTTTGGTGACGGTTCCGACCGCGGGATGCACATTCGATACTCAGTAGAGGACACGCCCCTTGGCACCGCCGGTAGTGTCAAGCGGGCCGAAGCCATACTTGGCAAGGGCACCTTCCTGATCATCTCCGGTGACGCGCTTACGGACTGCGACCTGTCCGCCGCGCTTGCTTTCCACCGCGAACAGGGAAGCCTCGCGACCATCGTGCTCCAACGGGTGCCCAACCCGCTGGATTACGGCGTGGTCATCACCGACAAAGACGGGCGCATCCAGCGTTTCCTCGAAAAACCGTCGTGGTCCGAGGTGTTCAGCGACACCGTCAACACAGGAATCTACATTCTTGAGCCGGAAGTGCTCGCCGGGATGACCGCCGGGAACAACTACGACTGGAGCCAGAACATCTTTCCCCAGTTGCTCCGCGATGGCAAGCCCATCTACGGGTTCGTGATGGAGGGCTACTGGGCGGATGTCGGCTCGCTGGAGCAGTATCGCGAGGCGCAGCGGGACGTGCTCGAAGGTCGTGCCCGGGTCTTCGTGCGAGGTCAGCAGATTGAGCCTGGGGTCTGGGTAGGCGAGGGGTGCACGATTGAAGAGGGTGCCGTTCTTGAGGCGCCAGTTTGCTTGGGTGACCATTGCAAGGTCAAATCGGGAGCGCACATTGGCCCGAACACGGTGATTGGCGACCACGCCTTCATCGAGGAGGGAGCGGCGGTGGCCCACTCGGTCGTTTGGGAGAGCGCCTATATTGGGCCGAATGTTCAAGTGAACTCGGCAATCATCGGGGCGCGGGTTACGCTGAAGCGCGACGCCCAGGTGCACGAAGAAGCGGTGATCGGCGATCGCTGCTTGCTGGATGTTGGTGCTGTGGTGCGCTCGCGGGTAAAGATGTGGCCCGACAAGATGATCGACCGGGGCGCTACCCTCACGATGTCGCTGATCTGGGGCAACCAGTGGCGCGGTTCGCTGTTCCGTGAACTCGGCGTCGCGGGATTGTCGAACATCGAGATCACGCCCGAGTTTGCAACGCGGCTGGCGGCGGCGTTCGGCTCGTGTCTGCCGCCTGGGAGCAAGGTGGTCACCAGTCGCGACAGCACACGAAGCTCGCGGATGATCAAGCGGGCCGTCATCGCTTCGCTGCTGAGTGTGGGTTGCGATGTGCTTGATCTGCGGAGTGCCCCAATGCCGGTGGCTCGCCATTTCGTTCGGGCATCCAGTGCGGTCGGGGCGGTCGCCGTTCGCAAGCTGCCAGGAAATGCGCGGGTGACCCTGGTCGAAATGTTTGACTCGGGCGGCGCAACCATCGACAAAACGCTGCAGCGTAAGGTCGAGTCTGCCTTCTACCGCGAAGACTTCAGGCGCACCGATCCCGACGATCTGGGCATCATCGACTTCGCCAGCCGCGCCGAGGAAGAGTATCGCGCCGACTTCTTCCGCTTCCTAGGTTCGGTTCCGGCTCCAGAGCAACGGCCGCAAGTTGTCTGTGACTACGGCTACTCTGCCCTCGCCAGTCTGTTGCCGGCGATGTTGGATCAGTTGGGCGTCGAGTCGGTAAGTCTGAACAGCTTCAACAACGCGAAGATGGCACCGCGATCGCCCGCCGATGTGGCGCGCCACCTCGATCATGTGCGGCAGATTTCAAGCTCGCTGGGCGGGCAGTTGGGTGTGTTGTTTACCGACGAAGGCGAGCGTTTAACGACCGTCGACGACGAGGGACGCGTCCTTGATGGATGGGTTCTGACGGGCGTGTTGGCGACCTTGTTTGCCCAACGAGTGGTGGGCGACGTCATCGCCCTACCGGCAAATGCGCCGCGCCGGCTTGAACGGTATCTCGAAGACCTCGGATTGGGCATTGTTAGGACCAAGTTGGACGCGCCATCGCTAACTCGAACGGCGGTCGCGGCAGGCGTTCGCTTTGGGGCCGACGGGGCAGGAGGATTCGTCTTTCCCCAGTTTCACGCCGGCTACGACGCGGCGTTCGCGCTGGCCAACCTCGTGTCCATGCTTCACGAGACTCGCGGTGGCGTAGCTTCAATCGTGAGTCGGATGCCCGAATTTGCGGTCGCTCACGAGACCTTGCCTTGCGAGTGGGAGGCGAAAGGTGCGCTGATGCGTCAGCTCGCGGATCGATTTGCCGACAACTCAAACGACCTGAGTGATGGTCTGAAGGTGCCGGTGGGCGACGACTGGGTTCTCGCCATTCCCGACGCCATGGAACCCTGGATCCACCTTTACGCCGAGGGGGCCACGGAATCGGATGCGCGATCGCACATCGCGGAACTGGTCAGCCGACTGACGACTGACGAGTGACGGCTGCAAACTGCCAACTGCAAACTGCCAACTGCACACTGCCGACTGCAAACTGAAACTCCCCCTAAAGATACGGGCATTGACAACCGACAACCTATGTAGACCTCCTTCGCTGAGGGGTCAAAACCTCAAGTAGGTTGTGAGCAATGCCAGTTGAAACGATCGAGTGCCAGATTGTCCAAGGCCAGTTGGGCCGATACCTCGCCGGGGATGCGCTTCCCAGCGAGGCGGTCCGCGAGCTGGAGCGACACATTGGTGGATGCAGCATCTGCCAGTCTGAAGTGGCGACCCGACGGGCGACCCTCCACGCCCTTCTCGGAGTAGCCCCGGAAGTTCCCGAGGCCAATCCGTTGCTCGATCTGCTCCGTCAGAGGTCATCGTCAACGACGACGATGCCGACGCATGCGGTGACCCCGCATCTCACGGAACCGGCACCTCCGGTGGAAACCGAACTCACGCTGGCCCCTCGGCGACTCTTTACCAAACCGATTTTGCTCTCCGCTGGGCTCGCCGTCGTGCTGATCGCGATGAACGTGCTCACCAAAGGCCCCACCGACTTGCTCGGTCCGCGTGCGAACGCCATCGGGCCGACCCCAAAGACGACCTTGATCGCCGCGCCCGCCGTTTCCACCGTGGATGACCGGCTCTTCCGCGCGGAGTGGGAGTCGTTCGGGGCGGCCGATCTGGCCGAGTTTGATGCCGATCTGAGTGACATCATGCCCGCCTGGCGCTGGCTCTCCCTCGACGTCTGGAGCGAGGCTCCGGCGGAGGGTGAAGTCGAAGAGGGACTCGTCGAAGATGCAACCGACGCCGTCGAACTTGACGCCGCCGAGGCATGGGAGATCTTCGCCGTGACCGAAACGCTATTGGCCGAACCTGCCCCCGCCCCCGCTCCGACTCAACCCCAAACTCGCCGCCCCCGCCCGAGTACGACTCGTCCCGCCGCGCGCCCGGTAGAGGCGGCTCCTCGACCCGTTACCCCGACTGAACCCCAGATTCGGATCTACCCGCCGGAGTCCTAAGCCATGAAAACTCTTCTCACGATCATCTCACTTTCAATCATTGGACTCGCTCCTATCGCAGTAGCTCAGGAGCAGTCGTCGACGATTCCAACCGTCGCCGTAGAGGCCAAGGGTGACGATGTACGCAATGTTCTGCATCAGCTCTTTACCCAGTCGAAGAAGAACTACGTGCTTGATCCCGGCGTGCGCTTTGCGCTTTACTTGTCGCTCAGCGAAATCGAGTTTGAAGAGGCACTTCAGTTGATCTGTAAGAATGCGAGTCTGACGTTCGAAGTGCAGAACGGCATCTACTTCATCAAGCGCGCACCCGCGCCGCAGCCCAACAAGGTCGAAGAGAAGCCTAAGGGCAAGCTGCCGGAGACGGTATTGGCGCGTCCCATCACGATGCGCTCGGAGCGGGCTGAACTCAAAGCGATCCTCGCTGAGTTCACGAAGCAGACGCAAGTTCCGTTCGAGCTTGACCCAGCCGTGCCTGCCTATAAGTTGGACGCGTTCCTGACGAAGGTGACGCTTAAGGATGCCCTAGCGCAGATTTGCGCCGCGGCAAAGCTGGATATGGTTTTCACCGAGAAGCAAACAATCTTGATCAAGAAGAAGACCGAAGAGAACCGCGTCTCCCTGAGCGAGAGCTAACTTCTTGTCGCGTAGAACAGGGATGTCTTGTGCCCTGTTATTGTTTAAGCTTCTCAACGATTGCGTGCCTCACGCGCTTGCCGACCGGATAGACCATCACAATGACCTCGTGATCGCCACCCAATCGCCAAGACTTGCGCAACTTCTCGGGGTCAGCCTCGACGCCGCGAACCTTTACCACCGGGGTACACGCGTTGAGGGACCGGAGAGTTGCCAGAGTCCGACGGGCGTCGCCCGCGTGGTCGGCCAAAACATGATAACTGCGCAACCAGGGTGAATCGACGGCTTCTGGGCCGGTCAAGTAGCCATTGCTGTCGGCCAGCCCGGGCAGCCCAAAGGCGCCGAGAGCGTGCGCCCGAATCGCGGCGGGGTCGGCCTCGAAAACAAAAGCGTCTGCCTCGTCGACCGTGTCCCAGAGTTCATGGGTCTCCATTGCGAGGTCGGGCCCGACCATCACGGCGCCGCGCCAGGTGTCCTCGACTTCGGACCCGACCACCAGCAGTGCCTCCGGGCACTCGCCTTGATAGGAGAGGAACTCGAGCCGATAGGGCCGCCCCATGGCGATCCTATCGAATGCGTCGTCGGGAAGCATCGGCGATAGCTTGATCGCGATTCGCCGCGCGTCGGGATGGCGCGCGACGATCTCGCCGGGATGGGGCTCGTAGGCATCAAGGTCCCGCGAGAACCTGCGTCCAGAACGCCGCGCTGGGTCGGCAAACACGTACTCGCTCGCCGGTGCGGTCAGGCCGTCCGCGACCCGAGCTTCTGGCGATGACGGAGCATCGGCCTCCCGATACACCTCTAGATTGTGCGAAAGCAACCGCGCCCGCTCCGCATCCAACTCATATGTGATCACCGGACCGCGAGCCGCAAGTGCAATCGCATCTGCGCCAATTCCCGCCGTCAAATCCAACACGTGAGCTCTAGGAGGAAACTGTCGGGCGTGGTAGGCCGCGATCCCTTCCGAACTCGCCATTTCCAAACCCTCGCGATCAAACAGCATCTCCGCGGCTCGCGAAAACTTGCGAGACGCCGAAGCCCGGAGCTGCCATTGGCCAAGTGCCCACCGCGCAAGTTCATCGCCGAACCTCGAAGCCAAGCGCGAAAGCGTGTTGGGGCTGACCGAGAGCCCCCGGCCCGCCTCCAAAGCCTCGCGCTCGAGGTCGGTCAAGTTACCGATCCCAGAACACACCCACTTGACTCTCGGCCGGGGTCAATCCTCGGGTGGTCCAGTTGGCGGTCCGGGCTCCATTCTGCGCCCAGGCCGAGCCGCTCGGATAGGTGTCGCTGCCCTGAAAGTCTAGGAACACGCCGAGGCATAGCGCGCGCGACCGCAGTCCAAATGCGGGTGACTCCGCCGCCTTCCCGAGCGTAATGCCGCTCGACGTGTACCTATCGTCCCCCAGCAGGTCAATGAATACGCCCAGGCCGTTCGCATTTCCACCGCCCAGACTCAAGTTGGGAGCTTGATACGTGTCGTTCCCGGCGCGATCGAGTAGCCATCCAATCGAGAAGTCATGCCCCGCGCCTTGAGCCATGTTCATGAGGGCGATGTATTCGTCGTCGCCCGCAATATCTTCCAGATAGCCGACTGCGAAATGAGCCGCCGCGCCTTGGACATACCACTGGCCGTGATACTTGTCTTTCCCCGCGCCATCAAGCAGCATGCCGACACCCTCCCAATAGCCCACGCCTTGCCCAAACACGCTGGACCGATACTCGTCGTCGCCACTCACGTCATAGAGGATTCCCACGCCACCCGCCAAGGAGTGGGCGTCGAGGTAGTCAGCGCGGCGGCCGATGGAGGCGCCCTGCGCAAGGCTAACGTTGTGCTTGTCGCTTTGGGGCGATGGGAAGTCGATCACGGTCTCGTTGGCGAGATAACGGTCGTTGCCCGCGCGATCAAGGAGTAGCCCGGTGCCGCGAACCGAACCTGAGCCTTGGCTTTGCGTGAAGCACCGGTAGATATCGTCGCCCTCATGATCTTCGAGCAAGCCGTATCCGCCGTAGCCAAAGCCTTGCGACTCCGCATACCCGTCGTAAACGTCCTTGCCCGCTTCGTCCTGCACCATCGCAAACCCAAACCGGCCCGACCCGATTCCTGGCCGATGGGTCGCATAGCGATCATCGCCTTGCAGGTCAACCAAAGCCGAAATCCCAAAGAGGGCTCCGCCGGGACCGGGCTTGGCTCCGCCGGTACGGCGTTTGTCGAACTTCTCGACGTCCGCCGCGGCAAGGCCGGGGTCGCTCAGGTACTTGTCGTTGCCTTGGGTGTCGATGACAACGCTGGCCCAGTTACCCGCGCTAGCGTTGCTGGGGCAGTTGACGTAAGTGTCGTTGCCACCGGTGTCGATAACGAGCAAGGTCGGCCGGTCAGGATGCGTGGTGTCGCTCCCACCGGTGAGCTTGATCATGCCCCATGTGGTGTCGATCTCAACGTCGTATTTGAGTTGCGGCGAAACGCCCCGTAATCGCTGAGCGGCGGCGCGGGGGCTGTCATTAGCCGCGCCCCGGTCGATGCCAAGAAATCGATACGTCGCATAAAAAATGTCGTGCGCGGCAGCCCCGAAGTAGCCGTAATCCACGCTCCGATGAATCCGCAACATGCGATCGAGATCATCTCCCGCGAGGTCATCGCGGCCTCGCATCGCGACAAAGGTGTAGGCGTCCGCCACGTCGGCGATGTTGCGCACGGCCAACCGCCGATACACCAGCGAAGCGTTCATCGAATGCAATATCAGGGCGGCCGCCGACTTGACTTCGGCCGGCACCGTGGTTAGCGCCGGGATGTCGCCCTTCACGACGCCCGCTTGCTTGAGGCTCTGGAGAATCTTGTCGAGCCCGTCAGGCTTACCCGCCTCGGTCTCTGACCCGGCGATGGGGCTTCCAAGGAGCGTTCGGCGCGTGCCATGGCCTCCGAGGCGCATGAGAGAGTTCAGTTGCTCGCTCGGTAGACCGATCGCTGCCCCTAACTCGCGGCGAATTCCGTCCGCAAAAAAGGCCGTTCGCCACGGTCGCTCCTGCAAAGCCGAGTAAAACGGATGGGTGAACTCCGTCGGACCGAAGAAGCGCAGAATGTTCGCATCCATGCGCGCCGTTTGTGTCGAGAGCCCGGCCGTGCCCAGGGCGGTGTCGAGCTCGGCTTCGAAGCTCGGCGAACCTTGGGTTGTCGCCAGCAGGGCCATTGCAAGAGTGATGTTTGCCATCCTTGCCGCGATTGTATACCGAGTGGCTCCAACTCAAGCTCTGGTGACCGACTCGGTGCCCCCCATTTCCTTTAGCGATTGGGTTCCCGAGCGCTCGGATGACGACGAGATTGAGGAGTTCCGCGTCCGGTTTCCCAGCCCTGTAGTCACCGGCCAGGCGACGAATGACGAGGTCACCGTTCGATTGGTTCTGCCGAAGCGACGGACCGGCCCCGTGCCCGTAGTCTTGCTATTGCATTTCTGGGGAGCCGCCGATCAGCGCATCGAGCGTTCCCTTGCCAGCGACCTTGCGCGAAGTGGGGTTGCGTCGGCACTGGTCGCCTTGCCTTATCACATGGAGCGAACTCCTCCGGGCTCAAGATCGGGTGAGCGGGCCATTCTTCCTGATCCGAACCACCTCATCTCAACGATGACCCAGGCGGTGCTGGATGTCCGGCGGACGGTTGACTTCTTGGTGACGCGACCCGAGTTTGATCGGGATCGCGTTGGCCTTGCCGGAACGAGCTTGGGTTCCATCGTAGGAAGCCTCGTTTATGCGGTCGAGTCCCGCATCAACACCGCCGCCTTCATGCTGGGGGGAATCGATGTCGCGCACATCCTCTGGCACAGCTCACGCGTGGTCAAAGTCCGGGATGAACTGAGGCGCCAGGGGTTTACCGAAGATAAGCTTCGACTGGCCCTGGAGCCCATCGAGCCGGCGCGCTACCTCAATTCCCGCGCCGGGCGAACGTTCGTCATCGGCGGCAAGTTTGACACGGTTGTGCCCCCTGCGGACACGCAGAAGTTGATCGATGCGCTACCCAGCAGTGAAAAGCTGTGGCTTGACACGGGCCACTACGGCGGGGTGTTCGTGCAACGGCGGATCATGAAGCTCGTCGCCCAGTTCTTTGCGGTCGAGTTTACGACCGGTGGGTTCGAGCCGCCACGCCGAATCTATGCGCCAACCGTGCGGATCGCCGTCCAGGCGAACACGGAGAGTGGGATGCAGGTGGGAATTGGTGTGGACCTTTGGCGGTCAAATGCGCGCGGCGATCTGTTCTCGAGTTTCGTCTTGACCCCTCGCGGGCCGCAGCTCTTTCTCGGTGCTCGGATCGATCGCGGTTTGTCCATCGGCGTTTTCGGTACGGCGAAGCGCGTTTCACCAGGAGTCTTTTGGAGCACCGTTCTCTGATTCAAGCTTGTATCGCGAACGCGGCCGAGACCTATGCATCCATCGCCGAAGGCATGTCCGGAGCGATCGTGCAGCGGCTTGAAGGCCGCGTGTTCGCCGAGGGTCCGTTTCCGCATTCGGCCTGTAACTTCGCGATGGCTCTCTCCTCGGAGCATATTGCGGAGGCCCTTGCTTTCGTGAAAGAGGACCGAAGCCGGCTGTTGTATACGTTCACGGGCGGGCTTGACCCCGTACACGACCCTCAAGTGCGGCGCGTGCATCGGATGTCCGTGATGGTTGATCACGCGCCGGCGGTCGCCCACCACCTGCCCGATCTTGAACTCGGTGATGGCGATCGTCGCGTTGTGTCTCGATTCATGGCCCAGCAGTTCTTCAAGAGTCTTTCGCGCGAAACCCGCGACCAGATTGCGTCGGCAACTGAAGCCGCCCGTAACCTTGAGTTGCTGTCATTCCGAAGCCCAGGAGGTCACCGCCTCGTTGGCGCGTTGATGCTCTCGAAGACTCCAAGCGTGCTGGGACTCTACAATCTCTGCGTCGATCAAGGGGATCGTGATCGCGGAGTTGGGCGGCGCATGGTTCGACACGTCTGCCACTTGGCCGCCGCTGAAAACCGGCTCGTGACGCTGCAATGCGACGCCTCATTGGTGCCTTGGTATCGCGATCAAGGGTTCCGAGAACTCACGGAATTGCATGTTTGGTCCGCATCCTGCTGAAGTTGCTCTATAATGTAGGTGCGGAAGGCTGTTCTAGGAATGCGCAAACAAGGCTTTACGCTCACGGAGCTGTTGATATCGCTAGCAACCATCGCGTTGCTGGCCGCCATCTTGATGCCCGTGTTCCGCATGGCGAGGGAGTCGGCCAAGGCCACGACCTGCATGAGCAACTTCAAGCAAGCCGCCCTGGCTGCGCAGCTCTATCTCATCGACTACGAAGACCGGCTGATGCCCATGAACCATCTGCCTGGCCGAGAGGGCACGGCGGCGACCGATCGCACGTGGGTCCAGATCGTCCAGCCCTATCTGCGCTCGTTTGCCGTCTTCAAGTGTCCTTCAGACTATGGCCAGCGCCCTACACAGCAGGGAATCTTTGACAGCGATCTCGTCGCGGGCAACTCCGAAGCCAGATTCTATGAGTCATCAAAACGCTCGAACATCGGCTACAACCATCAGTATCTTGCCCCCGTCGTTCGACAGGGTCGGGGTCCATGGGTCGCCACCCCGCGAACAGCGAGCCAAGCCCACGACCCGTCTCGCACCATCCTCTTTGTCGATTCGGTTTGGGCGGTCAACGAGAGTGGCAAGCCCGAGGGCGGGGGGCGCTGGCTGGTGTCGCCGCCGTGCCGATATGAGCGAAAGGGTCGGCTCGTCATCGACTCCTTCACCAATGAAGGTTCGGTTTACGCACCCGATGGCGGCTGGATACCCGGTCGCAACTGGTACGGTGGCGCGTGGGCGTGGCACCACGACCGCGTGAATGTCGTGCGCCTCGACACGAGCGTCAAGTCCATCCCCATGAGCGTGCTCACGGGGGGGTGCGAAGTCGAAGCGCGCTGGGGCGGCCGCATCAACGACGTTGATCGCTACCTCTGGGACCTGCGCTAAACTCTCGGCATGCTTGCCGACGCGCGTCAGTCCGCTCTTCTGGTCATTGACCTTCAGGCCAACTTCCTCAAAGTGATCGAAGGTGGCGCGTCCGTCGTCACTCGAACCCAGTTCCTCCTCGACTGCGCCGAAGCCCTCGAAATCCCCGCCTTCGCGAGCGAGCAAGTCCCCCACAAGATGGGCGGCACCGAGCCCGCGCTCCTCGAAAGCCTCACCCGAGTCCAAGCTCCGATCGAAGGCAAGGCCATCTTCTCCGCCCTGGGTTGCCCAGGCTGCTTGCCGTGGATCGAAGCCACCGGGCGCACCCAGATCATCATCGCCGGAATCGAAACGCCCATCTGCGTCACCCAAACCACCGTCCAGCTCCTCGAACTGGGCTACGACGTCATCCTCGCCTACGACGCCATCGGCGCGCGATCCACAGATATGCACGAGCGAGCCCTCACTCGACTCCAACAACTCGGCGCGCAAATCGCTCACTCCGAAGCCATCGCCTACGAGTGGATGGGATCCGCCGAGCACCCCAAGTTTCGAGATGTGTTAGCCGCCCTCAAGCGTTCCGCAGGCTAGATCGGGTTACATGCACGCATGAAGCCGACGCGTCGCGACGTTTTGACCGCCGGGGCCGCTGCTGCCGCCGGTATGATCACCCCCAAGGGGCTTGCCGAAACCATGAACTCAACCGCCGAGCCGTTCAAGCTCAAGTACGCGCCGCACTTCGGCATGTTCCGAAACCACGCCGGCGATGACCTCGTTGACCAGCTCAAGTTCGCCGCGGACGAAGGATTCAGCGCATGGGAAGACAACGGCATGCGAGGCCGCAGCGCCCAAGACCAAGAGAAACTCGGCAAGGCCATGGCCGATCGCGGCATCACCATGGGCGTGTTCGTCGCCAACGACATCGACTGGGGAAATCCCACCCTCACCACCGGTCGCCAAGACCACCTCGATCGCTTCGTCCAAAACATCCGCGATTCCGTCACCGTCGCCAAGCGCGTCAATGCCAAGTGGATGACCGTCGTCCCCGGCACCTTCACCCCGCGCCTGAACCTCGGATTCCAAACCGCCAACGTCATCGAAGCTCTTCGACGTGGCGCCGAAATCTTCGAGAAGGAAGGCCTCGTCATGGTCCTCGAACCGCTCAACTTCCGAGACCACCCGAACCTGTTCCTCACCGAAATCCCGCAGTCCTTCATGATCTGCCGCGCCGTCAACAGCCCCGCCTGCAAAATCCTCGACGATCTCTATCACCAGCAGATCCACGAAGGCAACCTCATCCCGAACATCGACCTCGCCTGGTCCGAAATCGCCTACTTCCAAATGGGCGATAACCCCGGCCGAAACGAGCCGACCACCGGCGAAATCAACTACCGAAACGTGTTCAAGCACATCCACGCCAAGGGCTTCAAGGGCATCATGGGCATGGAGCACGGCAACGCCCGCCCCGGCAAAGAAGGCGAGCGCGCGCTCATCGACGCGTATCGCGAGTGCGACAAGTTCTAGGGCTGGTTGGCGCGTTGGTTAGTTGGCTTGTTGGTATGTTGGAATGATAGGAAAGGACACGAGGTCGCCGGGTGGCTTCTCCCGGCGCCAGTGCTGCAAATCTCTACAGCCAACGAGGCGCGCGGGGGTCTTGTACCGCGCCTGCCGTAAACCGCTGCAGCCCACGAAGCGCGCGAGGGTCTTGTACCGCGCACCCGCTACGAAGCCTATGGATTGCTGAGCATGTGTAGCGACACCAGCGAACCCACGATGGCGACCCCAGCACAGGCGAAGACAATCGGAGATCGTCGCATGCACGAAGCGAGGAGGAGCATCAGAGTGACCAGCGTTCCCACTCCAAAGAGCACCTGAGCCACCGGCTTCACGAGGATGACAGTGAATGGATCGGCTACGTACATCACAGCGGCCGATGCAAAAGGGATGAAGCTCACAACGAAGGCCGAACTCTCAATATGGCGTTCTTTTTCAAACGAGTTCGACATGGTTAATTCGTGGCATGCTCGGGTCGGGAGCAGCGCTAGACTTGGCCTTAGTTGACCCGCACGGTGCATGTCTTGCTGGTCAGTCGACCTTCCGAGAAGCCAGCGGCCTTGCCGACTTGACGATACATCATTTGCGCCGTGACTTTGATCGGTCCCTTCGCATCCACCAACACATACTCCTTGCGCACTCCAACCAGATGTCCCGGTAGCACGCTGACTCCTCCGACACCCAGCGCGAATTTTCTCCCGAGCCGGTCGCCTTCGAATGAAACTCGGTGCCCTGAAGCCGTCTCAAATGATGCTTGTAGGAGATCGCTTCGAAGAAGCTCCTTGTCTAGAATGACCTCGACGTCTCCCGTGTTCCTGACAACGAAGTCTAGAACAACGGTGGAGCCCTTTGCGTGGACAGGTGAGACCGATAGATCAAGATGAACACCCGGTCGCTCCACGACGACGCTCGGCCCCTGCTTCGTACCGAAGTCGAACTGCGACAGAATGCACCAGAGGAAAATCAAGATCAAACTCCACTTGGCTTCACAAAGCCACCTCTCGAGTATACGGTGCCTAGGCGGCAAGGGGTGCCCATTCCTGTATCTGCAAACCGCACCGCGTTAGCTTCAGCGGTTTCCATCTCCGCCGGTACGATGCAACCCGCGACTACGGGCAGCGTTCGCGCGGGGAAAACCACCCCGCGGCCTCGTGGGCTTCCGCGGTTACAGCTTGCGCCGGTACGATGAAACCGGCGACTACGGGTAGCGTTGGCGCGGGGAAAAGCCACCCCGCGGCGTCGTGGGCTTCCGCGGTTACGGCTTTGCGCCGGTACGATGCAACCGGCGACTACGGGTAGCGTTGGCGCGGGGAAAAGCCACCCCGCGGCCTCGTGGGGATAGCGATTACAGCTTTGCGCCGGTACGATGCAACCGGCGACTACGTGGGCTCCCTACTGCCAACTACAACTCGCGGTTCATCTGCTCGACGAGTTCAATCTGGCTCAGGCGGAACGCTTCCAGCTTCTCGGCCAGCGCCTCATCTGAAGCCCCGAGAATCCGCGCGGCGAGCAATCCGGCATTGCGCCCATTGCCCACGCCGACCGTCGCGACCGGCACGCCGCCCGGCATTTGGACGATCGAGAGCAGCGAATCTTCGCCCCCGAAGTGCGTCGTCGCGACCGGCACGCCGATGACCGGCAGCGTCGTCAGCGAAGCGACCATGCCGGGCAGGTGCGCCGCCCCTCCCGCCCCCGCGATGATCACTCGCAGGCCGCGATCGCGCGCCGATTTCGCATATTGGACCATCGCCTCCGGCGTGCGATGAGCCGAAACCACCAAGACTTCGCACTCAATGCCCAACGACGCCAGCACATCCGCGGCAGGCTGCATCGTGGGCAGATCGCTCTTGCTGCCCATGATCACGCCGACGAGGGGATTGCTCATAGGGGCTAACCTGGGGGCCACGCGAGCGGCCGCCCGCCCAGAAGATGCACGTGGAGATGCGGCACGGACTGGCCGGCTTCTTCGCCCTGATTGATGACGAGCCGATAGCCCGCGGACAGCCCTTCTTGCTCGGCGACCTTGCGGGCCGCATTGAGGAGATGCTGATGGTCGCCTGTCTCCGGCACGTCGGCGACGCCGGGAATCTCCGCGCGCGGCACGATCAGGATGTGGACGGGCGCCTTGGGATCGATGTCGCGAAACGCGACGCAGTGCTCGTCTTCGTAGACGATGTCGGCCGGGATTTCGCGATTGATGATCTTGGTGAAGAGCGTGGGCACGCCTACTCTCCCTTGCCGAAGACGAGCGACACGTTGTGCCCTCCGAATCCGAACGAGTTGGACAGCGCGTACTGGGCGGTCGTGTCTCGGGCGACGTTGGGCACGTAATCGAGGTCGCACTCGGGGTCGGGCGTTTCGTAGTTGACGGTTGGCGGGAGCTTGCCGTCGCGCAGGGCGAGGAGGCAGATGAGGGACTCGACGGCTCCGGCGGCACCGAGCAAGTGGCCGATCATGGACTTGGTCGAGCTGACGGGAATCTTGTGGGCGGCCTCTCCGAATGCTCGCTTGATGGCCATGGTTTCGAACTTGTCGTTGTAGGGCGTGGAGGTGCCGTGGGCGTTGATGTAGCCGATTTGTTCGGGTTGGAGTCCGGCGCGGTGGACGGCCATCTGCATGCTTCGCCGGGCGCCATCTCCATCGGGATCGGGCATGGTGATGTGGTGGGCGTCGCCGGTCATGCCGTAGCCGAGCACTTCTCCGTAGATTTTGGCGCCTCGGGCCTTGGCGTGATCGTAGTCTTCCAAGATCAGGACGGCTGAACCTTCACCCATGATGAAGCCATCGCGGGCGGCATCGAACGGCCGCGACGCGGTCTTGGGGTTGTCGTTGTTGGTGGTCATGGCGCGCGCCGAGCAGAACCCAGCGAGGCCGATTTCGTTGATGGGGGCTTCGGTTCCGCCGGTGACCATGGCGACGGCATCGCCGCGCTTGATGGTGTGATAGGCCACGCCGATGGCGTCGGCTCCTGTCGAGCACGCGGAGACGACGCAGGTGTTGGGCCCCTTGAGTCCGTGGACGATCGAGACATAGCCAGACGCCATGTCGGGGATCATGTAGGGGACGAGGAACGGTGAGACTTTGCTGGGGCCGCCCTCGTGAAGCCGGCGGATTTGCTCGCCGAGGAAGGTGAGACCGCCGATTCCGGATCCGATAAGGACGCCGACGTGATTGGCGAGCTCGCCTTCGGGCTTGAGGCCGCTGTCTTCGAGCGCCATCGAGGCTGAGGCGACGGCAAATGCGATGAAGCGATCGATGCGCCGTGCTTCTTTACGGTCTAGCCAATCTTCCGCGTTGAAATCCTTGACTTCGGCGGCGATTTGCGTGGAGAAGTCGCTCGGGTCCATCAAGCTGATCCGGTCGACTCCTGACTCGCCCGCCAGGAGTCGCGACCAGAAGCGCTCGACGCCGGTGGCCAACGGAGTGACCGCGCCGACGCCCGTAACGACTACCCGCCCCGAGGGACGTGGCCAGTCGCTCATCCGTTCTTGCCGGAGATGTAGGTGACGGCGTCGCCGACCGTCTTGATCTGGCCGACTTCATCGTCCGGGATGTCGATTCCAAACTCGTCTTCAAAGGCCATGACGAGTTCCACCACGTCCAGGGAGTCGGCTCCAAGGTCCTCGGTGAAACTGGCCGATTCGACCACTTCTTCAGGCTTGACGCCGAGTTCTTCGACGGTGACTTTTTTGACTCTCTCGAAAGTGTCTGCGGACATGGTTATCTGTAATCCTTCCTTGCGGATGTGCTTCGGCATCGCCGAAACCATTCGAGATTATAGCCCGTCTACGACCGGTTTGAGCTAGGGATTTCCAATACAAACCAGCGCGCCGCCCCGAAGTCCTACGTAGACGCGCCCTTTCCACACGATCGGCGAGGCTTCGATGTTCGCTCCCAGACTCAACCACTCGGTGTCCAGCTTCGAATCTCCGGTTGCCGCATCTCGGATGTAGACGGTTCCCGTGGAGTCACACGCGAGCACCACGCCATCCCGTACGATGGGCGAACTCCAACTGAATCCTCGGAGCTGGAGCTTCCATTTGAGCTTGCCCGTCTCGGTATCGAGTGCGACCAAGAATCCGCGTCCGATTTTTGGGTGGTGAGAGGTGGTGTAGTAGATCGTCTTCTGATCTTCGCTGAGCGCACCCGTGGAAAGGATGCCCCCGTTGATCGGGTTATTCGGCGGCTTGACGTTGACGATGGAGCCCGCTTCGAACTCCCATTTCCACAGCGCTTTGCCCTCGCGGGTGAGCTTGTAGATGATGCCTTTGGCCCCTGGCCCGGTGCGCTTGTCCTTTTCGATCCCGACGTACATGTGGCCTTGGTTGTCGATCACGAGGCTAGAGTCGGTGTCGTCACCAAGCTCGGCGAGTTTCTTGATCTTGGGGCTTCCCGCCAGATTGACCGAGAAGAGCGAACCCGCATTGTCGGCAAAGTAGCCGCGATCTTGCCAAACCGCCATGGAGTTCTCGCTGCCCGGCCTCGAGATGACGACTTTTTCGATGACTGGCTTGATCGAAACCTGCTCGCCGTCCCATTTCGCATTCAGCTTCACGCGATAGAACAGCCCACTCTCGGCGGGGAGGTACATCACGTCGTCGAGGACGAGCACATTGCTGTCCGAGCCTGGCCACTTGCGAGGCGCTTTGGGGTTGTTGGCGGGCAGGTAGAGGAGTTCCTTGAAGTCGAGGAGCGAGAAGATGCGAAAGCCGGGCTTTCCGCCGATGTTCACGCCGCAACCGACATAGATCAGCGGATAGCCGCGCGGATCCACGCTGACGGTGCCCTTGATGGGATAGCGTCCTGGGGTGGGGAGGGTCTTGCGGGTTCGCTTGCCGGTTTCGGCATCGAAGAAGTGAACCTGGCCGTCGAGCGCGCCAACGATGACCTCGAGCTTAGGTCCCGGTTGAGTGAGGAAGTTCATCTTGGCGCGCGTGGCTTCCGGCCATTCGACGATGAGAGGCTGCCCTGTCCAGCCGACGCCATTCCAACGACCAGAAGAGCCGATGGATTGTCGCCATTTGGTGACAACGTTGCCAGTCGGGATCGGAGCCTCGCCGTAGTACGTGCGGGTGGCGTTGCCTCGGAAGCAGGTGATGCCGGCGAAATCGGTGTTGATCGGCTGTGGCCCCGTGGGTTTGGGTGGCGGAGGCGGATCGGCCGGGATTGGAGGCGGGGGTTTCTGCGCCACCGGCGGGGTTTGGGACTGGCACCCCAGCCCACTCACGAGCATCGTGGTTACCAGGATCCCGAACTTCATCTGGCTAGTTTAGCTGGTGAGGTTGGCTTGCTGGATGGGCAACTCACGCGCCCGCATGACTTGGACATCGATCACGCCGATAAGGTGGTCGACAACGGGGAGCAGAAGCAGCCGCGGTAACCTCAGCCATGACCACGCTTGAAAAAGTCCGCCGCATCTGTCTCTCGCTTCCCGGGGCTTACGAAAAGTTGAGCCACGGCTCGCCTTGCTTTTTCATCGAGAAGAAGCGGCAATTTTGCTCGTACGTCGATAATCACCACGGGGATGAGCGGCTTGCGGTGTGGCTACCCGCCAAGCCTGGCATCCAGGAGATGCTGATCGCAGAGGACCCGGAGTGCTACTTCCGCCCTCCTTATGTCGGCCCCAGCGGTTGGATTGGGGTGCGGCTAGATCGTGAGCCTGCTTGGGAGACCATCGAGGATCACATTGTTGCCGCCCATGAGTACGCGGGGCGCTAATCAGCCCTTGCCCACGTCCCTAGAAGTTGTAACGATGGAGCGAACGGTTCTGGCAATCGATCCTGGCACCGACAAGTGCGGCATGGCGCTGGTTCGCCGGTCACCCGAGGGTGAGCTCGATCTCAAATGGCGAAAGATCGTCGCGCGAACGGATGTTGTTCAGGCCATGCGGGAGCTCGAAGGAGAGCACCCGTTTTCGATGTTGATTGTCGGCAGCGGCACTGGCTCGAAAGTGTTGTGCACTGAGATTCGGGAGGCGTTTCCCGCACTCGGCGTGTTGCTCGTTGACGAGCGGGACACCACGCTTCATGCTCGCGAACGCTATTGGGAATTCAATCCTCGCCGGGGCTGGCGGCGGTTGCTTCCCGCATCACTTCAGGTTCCTCCGGAGCCTGTGGATGACTTCGTGGCCTACATCTTGGCCGAGCGGGTCTTGTTGGCATCTTAACGAATTGTCAAATCAATGGTGAATTTCCGGCGCCAATCCCTTATGCTGGGTAGGAGAGGTGATCCCTTTGAAGATCTTATCTGTTCGAAACTTGGCCGCGGTCGTCGCCGCAGGCACGATCTTGGCCTGCTCGCCCTTGGACTGCGACAACGACGATTCGAGTTCGACGATCCCACCGCCCGAACCGGTATCGATTCGCGGATTTTGGCCGTGCATCGGACCTGCGGGCTCGCAGGTTACGATCTTCCGGACCCCGCAGGCGCCGGTTAGCTTTCGGTTCGGCCTGGGCTTCGCTAACGTGACTAACTCGACGGCGACCAGCGTCGTCGCAACAGTTCCGGCTGACGCAATCACGGGGCCAATCGCCGCAGTTGATAGCTTCTTGCGGACGGTTGGCACTTCGGCCGAACCCTTTACAGTCGGAACTGACGATCCCGTGCCAGAAATTGAACCCAATGAGGACATCAATGGGGCCGACGCAACTCCGATGGGGCCGCGTACCCTGGGGGACGGGACAACTGAGCGGAACCGCCGATCGTGATCACTTCCGTAGAGGCTGTTTCATGACCGGCGCGCGGTACAGCGTGACCGTGACCCCGCGGGTGACCGATACTGTGTTCGTCAATGGCCTGAGCGTGCCGCTAGACGGGGCCGGTCGGGGTGAGTTCATTGCCACCGCCAACAGTCTCTTGTTCGGTATGACGAACGGTGATGGCGCGTATACGATGACGATAGGCTTCGTCGCGCCGTAGCCCAGTCGTGGGGATGCAACCGCATCCCCACCCCTCCCTGGGCCGTAATCTCCATCATGGAGTTTCGTGAGTCACAACTTGTCGCGGCATGGGTTTGGGTTCTCATGGGCTTGGTCGCCATCGTGTCGGGCGGAGCAATCTACATCGCCGAACAAGCCAGCGGTACACCCTGGATTGCCCTCGCGCCCACGCTGGGCGTGATCCTTGTGCTGGTCGCTTTGATGCGTATGACCACGGAAGTCGATGAGGCGGGTTTGAAGGTTGTCTTTGGCTTTCTGCCGGTCTACACCCGGCGAATCGCCTTTTCGGATATTGGGGCCGTAGCCGCCGAGACCTACGACCCCTTGCGCGAGTTTGGCGGCTGGGGCATACGTGGCATGGGCAAGAATCGAGCCCTCACGATGCAGGGCAATCAAGGGGTGCGCATCACGCTGAAGGATGGAAGTCGCTTGCTGGTAGGTAGCGCTCAGGCTGAAGAGTTTGCGCGTGTGCTCCGCGTTCGGGCCGGAATATGACCGCGATCCACCGGTGTAAGCTCTCACCTTGCATCCGCTACTCTCACTCCTCATAGGCCTCATCTTCGCGGGCGTTGGCGGGGAGATGTTCGTGCGCGGGCTGGTCGGAATCGCCTCGTGGGCGCGGATTCCGGCGGGCGTGATCGGAGCCACCGTGGCCGCCTTTGCGACCTCTAGCCCGGAACTCTCAGTCTCGGTGAACGCCGCCCTTGCGGGGACACCCCAGATCGCCCTCGGCGACGCCCTGGGTAGCAATGTCGTGAACATCGGCCTTGTTCTCGGACTCGCCCTGTTGTTCGGGCCGATTCAAGATCGCGGAGCGATGGCCCGGCGTGAGTTCCCATTCGCTCTCCTCGCCCCGGCGCTGACGTTCGTATTGCTGTACGACGGTGTGCTGAGTCAGGTTGATGGCGCCCTTCTTCTCGCGTCGTTCATCGCCTGGTTGGGACTTTCAGTGCGCCACGCCTTCCGCGAACGGCACGCCGCCGAAGAGGTGCTCGGCGAGAAGGGACACGGCAAAGCCCTCGGAATCTCGTTGATAGGCCTGGGCCTGCTCGTGCTTGCCGGTGGATTCATTGTGACGGGGGCGAAGTACGTCGGCGAGTCGTTCGGATGGACGCCATTCGTGGTCGGCGCAACGCTCGTGGCCATCGGCACCTCATTCCCGAACTTGCGACGACGGTGATCAGCCGTTCGCGCGGTCACGATGAGGTCGGGCTCGGCACCGTTCTCGGCAGTAACCTGTTCAACGGTCTGTTCATCGTGAGTGTGGCCTCCTTGATTCACCCGATCGAGGTTAAGGTGCAAACGGTGATGATCGGTTTGTTCTTTGGGTTGCTGACGGTGGCGCTCGCAATGCCGAACGGATCGCGCAGGTACCCAGGGGCCGGGCGTGGGTGTTGCTCGGGTCATACACGGTCTATATCATCATGCTCGTACGAGGATCGCCATCATGAGTCAAGACCTCTTTGCCGCCGCCCGTCTAGGCGATCTCGAAACGCTGCGATCGCACCGAGAACAACTTCTGGCCGAGTTCGAGGCCTATCCTTACCACCTGTGGGCGGCCGCGCTTGAAACCGACCAGGTGGAGGTGCTGCGTCTCTGCCTGGAAGCGGGCCTTGATCCGGATGGCACCGTCGAGATGCGCCCGCTCATTCAGGCCGCCGGAAATCAAGCGCGAAAGTGTATCGACTGCTTGCTCGCCGCTGGCGCGGACCCGACGCTGCTTGATGAGAACGGGCGCCACCTCCTCCAGATCGCGGTCGGTCATGGTGACGAGGATTTGGCAAAGATTGCGCTCCAACATGGCGCAAATCCGTTCGATGAGAACATCGGATTCTTTCTACCCGCTGCTGCGACATCGGTCAAAAAGCTCATCCAAGATGCGCGGAAGCAACTGAAGCTGAAATTCGCCAAGCATGTTGCGGCGATCAAGGCGATGAAGACCCTAGAATCGCTCCCCGTGCTGACCGCAGACGAGATTGTCCAACCGATTCCGTCGGAGAAGGGCACGACGCTACTCCACCTAGCCGCAAAGCAAAACCTGGCCCAGGTGATTCGCGACTTTGTCACCGCCGGGGCAAACGTTGACGTCCAAGACCAGACGCCCCACGAGCGCAAGTATGGTCGGGGCACCACGCTGGAACTCTCGATGGTCTTTGGCGGGCGCACCCCGCTCATGGTGGCCGCCGAAGCAGGTGCGATCGAGGCCACCCAAGCTCTGCTTGAACTGGGAGCCGACGTTCACCGCGCCGACTCGCACGGCGAGACTGCGCTTCACCTGGCGTGCCGGGCTCCGAAGCGTGGTGTGGTGCGGGCCTTGCTTGATGCCGGAGCCAACCCAAATGCTCCGACTCAGGAAGGTGGCACTCCCCTCCTGATCACGGGCTACTTCGGCAGTGCGGAGGTCGCCCAGATGCTTCTGGACGCCGGGGCCAAAGTGGACCAACCCGATGAAGACGGATTCACGCCGATCCTCGCCGCGTGTTGGGAAGGTCGCACCGAGGTCGCGGAGGTGCTTCTCGCAGCCGGGGCCAAACTCAACGCGACGACTGATGAAGAGGGCGACGTTTGGGACGCGCTCCACATTGAGCGGCGGACCAAGACGCTCAAGCGCTTGCTCCCGCACCTCGACCTCAACCCGGCGAACCGCCCCGAGTCTCCCCTCGCAACCGCCGCCCAGTACGGCCACGTTGAGGCGATCCCCATGATGATCAAGGCGGGAGTGCGACCCAAGTCCGGCGAGCGCATAGCGATCACGGACACTTGGAACGTGAACGCGACCGCGAAAGCCGAAGCCCTCAAGGCGCTGCAGTCGCTGGGCCAGCAGGTCAGCGACGACGACCTCATCCGCGCCGTTTGGCAAGACGATGCCGAACTCATTCGCTCGCTGGTTACGATGGGCGCGAACCCAGGCGCCGGTCTTCATGACGCCCGTGAACCGAAGACGGTGGACCTTCTGATTGAACTGGGCGCGGAAGTTGACCATCTGAACGCACAGGGACGCACGGCGCTGCAGATCGCGACCGAGCGGGCGGAGGTGAAGATTGTCCGTCGCCTGCTCAAGCACGGTGCCGACCCGCGCCGAGCGGACCGTGATGGCATCCGCCCGGTCGACTTGGCGATGCTCGGCGATGCCGACCTGCGGGCGTGTTTCAAGGGGGTTGATCCCTCAGATCGCCACGTCGCGACGTTGCGGCTCATGCAGATGTTCAACGATTACGATCCGCCCACGCTGGCGATGGTCGAAGAGGCGCTGAAGCAGGGTGGCGACCCCAACGTGCGCGTGGGTCGAGGCTTCGCGATCGTGGCGCTGGCGGCGGCGCGACGACTTTGGGCAGTTGCCGAGCGGCTGATCGCGGCCGGGGCCGAACCGACCTGGGAGACCGATGTCTTCATGCGGGTTCGGGACTTGCCGATTCAGGTCGGAGAAGCGTTCGAGTCCAATATTGCGCTCGTTGAGGCCGAGGTTGGCGAATCGAGGTTGCTCGTCGACGGTGGCTACGGTGCGGTGACCTTCCGGCTCCAGGCTCAGGTCGAGGCCCGGCAGGCAGAGCGGCTGGCGGCAGGCGAGAATGCGACGGCGGCGGGCATGAACGCGGGCTTCGAGACCGCGCCGCTGGTTGCGGAGTCGTTGCGGCCCAAGCTGACGTCGTGCTGGTGTGGCTCGTGGCGCGGGCATCCGGTCGCCAATCCCCAACTGCTCCTGGTGCCGACCACCGACCCGTACACGGTGGTGGCGCTGATCCAGCCTCATGCGGGCGAGCATGACATCGGGGTCTTTGAGATCCTACGCTTCCTGCGTGAGCATGAAGACTTGGGCTGGTCGCTGATCGGCATCGGATACGATACGGTCGACCTGGAGTTTGCGCGCTTGCCTTCGGATGTGGATGGGTTTGCCGCGGAGTTGTACGAGTTCTGCCCGGACTTGATTGAGCAGGGATTCGAGTCGCTGGATCGATTGGCGGAGAGCCTGCGGACGACGCGCCGCGTGCATCTGTGGTGGGATTGAGATGGGTGAGTTTGTCGAGTTCGGGCCAAAGCTCGAGATGCTGGTGCGGCGTGCGTTGCGTCTCCGCGTGGGAGAGCCGATTCCGCGTGAACGAGCGGAACGGATTCGCAAGATCAGCTTCTTCTTGAAGCCCCACTCGAACGAGGACCTCGTCGGGCTCGAGCAGTTGAAGGGGCTCGAGAAGCTGAGTCTCTATTCGTCGTCGGTGACGAACGCGGGGCTCCGGCCGCTTGGGTCGCTGACTCGCCTCACCTCACTGGACGTAATGTGTCGACGGGCATCCGATGTCGGGCTGCGGTGTGTTGCCCCGCTTATCAATCTCACTCACCTCAATCTGATCCCTATGCGCGTCACGGACCGTGGCCTGGCTCAACTCGAGGGCTTGTCCAAACTCACCGAGTTCTCAGTTCGCAGCAAGAGGGTGACCGACGAAGGAGTGCGCGTTCTTGATCACTTTGCTGATCTCACCTGGGTTGGCCTGGATGGGACTCAAGTGACGGATCGCGGCATTCGACACCTCGCAAAGCATGTCAACTTAGACCGGCTTTACCTGGGCCAAACTCTTATCACCGACGACGCCATGGACGTCATTGTCGCGCTGGAGCGGCTAACAGCCTTGTCGTTGAGCGGCACCAAGCTCACGAATAACGGAATCGCTCGGCTTCCCGCGCTTGCAGCTCTCCGCACACTCTCTCTTTGATCAGACTGCGATTGGTGATTCGGGACTTGGGTTTGTCCACGAGATGCCCGAACTTGCCTACCTTGCACTCTCGGATACAGCGGTTACCGACTCCGGACTCTTGCATCTTCGTGGTCATCTCGCGTTGGAGTCACTGGGTCTGGCCAGGACTGGTGTCAGTTCCGCCGGCTTGAAGGTGCTTGAGACAATGCCAGCGCTGAAGTCGCTTTACGTCCATGACACGGACGTGACTGACGAAGGACTTGAGGCGATTGGCCGTCTGAACCGTCTTCAGAGTTTGGTTCTTAGCGATACCGCCGTCTCGGATGAAGGCGTTCGCCACTTAGGAGGCCTCACGTCGCTCAAGAGCCTCTCGCTTGGCAACACCTACGTGGGTGATGCGAGCGCGGCGGTCCTTTCGCGAATGAAGTGCCTGCGCGAACTGGACCTTCCGAACTGTGAACTAACCGATGCGGGCTTCCTCGCATTGGCCACGTTGCCCGATCTGGCGTCGCTCACGGTGTACTTCAATTCGGTGACTCGTAAGGCCGTCGGCCAGTTCCACCGCACTCGACAGGAGCTTGGCCTACGGCGATGCTGGGTGCTGAACTGAAGGCATTTGCGTCGGGACGAGCCCACCGACGCCCTCAGCCGATTTCTGATTGCAGAGTTCTGATTGAAGCCTCCCCCAATCTGAAATCCAAAATCCAAAATCCAAAATCCAAATCCGGCCGCCCCCTTGACAAACCCCACCCCGACACATCATATTAGATGATCATTCAACTAACATGACGCGACCAGCTTCCCAAACCCGCGAGCGGCTCATCGAAACCGCACGAGATCTCTTCCACCGGCAAGGCTACACGCCCACCGGGATCTCCCAGATTCTCAAGGAGTCCGGCACCAACGCGGGCAGCCTCTACTACTTCTTCCCAACCAAGGAAGACCTGCTCGTCGCCGTCCTCGAATCGTATCGAGACCACATCGGTGACGACCTCATCGATCTTCATACCGCCCACATCGACGACCCGATCGAGAAGGTCTTCGGCCTGCTCGATGGCTACCGCCAAATGCTCCTGCTCTTCGAGTTTGAACTCGGCTGCCCCATCGGGGGCCTTGCGATCGAGCTCTCGAACACTCACCCAGCGGCGCGTTCGCTCCTACTTGTCAACTTCGAACAGTGGGTGGACTGCGTGGAGGCATTCCTGCGCCAAGCCGAGGCCCGGTTCCCTCAAGAGGTCGACCTTCGCTCCCTCGCGATTCACATTCTCACCACCATGGAAGGCGGCATGATGCTCGCCAAGACCTATCGAAGCACCGCCTACTTCGACCAGACCGTGACCCACTTGCGCAGCTATATCGACGCGATGCTCGACCAGGGCACGCGCTGGTCTGCCCCCAAACAACCCTCCCGAATCGAGGACGCCCTATGATGCTCATCGCCGCCACGCTCACCCTTGCGCTCCAAGGCGCAACTCCCGACTTCCAAAGCTATCGCGCCCACATCGAAGCCGCGACGGCCGCTCTCAGTCGCGGGAACTCACGACTTGCCAAGCAGTGGCTGGCCGAGGCGCCGAAGCAACATCGAGGTTGGGAATGGGACTACCTCACCGCCCAGTGCGACGCTAGCGTGGCTTCATTTCAAGCCAGCGACAAGTCGATCACCAAAGTTCAAGTCTCGCCCTTTGGCACGACGCTCGCCACCGCCAGCGCCGACGGCCTCGTCAGCCTGTGGGATACCAAAACCCTGGCTCTCAAGGGCAAGCTGGAGGGCCACACGAACTCGGTGTTTGGGCTCAACTTTTCGGGAGATGGCCGTCACATCGTGACCACGAGCCGCGACAACAGCATCCGCCTGTGGGACGCCCGCACCGCGAAACCGATTGGCGTCCTCGGCGATCATCCGGTAACGCCCTACAACGCGGCGTTCACCCCGGACGGCAAGCGCGTGGTCTCCGTGGGTTGGCGGATGCATCCGGAATCGAAATCTCCGGTCGGCCTCATCCGCGTTTGGGACGTTGAGTCGAAGAAGATGGTCCACGACATGGACTATACGACTCACCCGCTGAGCAGCCTCACATTTTCCAAGGATGGTGCCCACTGCTACATCGGATGTTGGGAATATCAAGTTGCCGAGCTGAACATGGCCTCCTACAAGATCGAGCGAGAGATCACACCGGAGGTCTCGCCAGCCTATAAGGCCGTTGACTGGGTGGAAGTCACCCCCGACGGCAAGCACCTCGTGACGGCGTGTAAAGACAAGACCGCAAAGTACTTCGACATCGCGACTGGTCGCGAGGTGTTCAGCCTCGCGCATGGCGGCCACGTGACCTCAGCTCGACCTACTGGCTCAACGTGGTTAGTGACGAGTAGCCAGGATGGGGCAGTCCGCATATGGGATGCGACAACTCAGAAGCTGACCGCCACGCTGTTGGGTCACGACCAGCCGATCAACTGCCTGGCGATGACCCCCGATGGCGCGCGAGTCTTCTCCGCAGACGTCACCGGCAAGGTGATGGTGTGGGACACCCGAGAGCCTCGCGCCTTTTCGACGACCTACGAACTGAACGGCGCTTGGTCGTGTGTGTTCAGTCCGGACGGCACCAAGATTGCCGTCGGCACGAATCTCAAGACCCTCCAGGTTCGAGATGCCCGCACGGGCGCGCTGCTCGGCTCAACCCCCGAGTTCGGAGCGTTGGTGGTTGATGCAGCGTGGTCGCCGGATGGAAAGCGGTTGGCGGCCGGTTCAAACGATGGCAGCCTCCGGTGCTTCGACGGGCGGACCTTCACCCAACTTTGGATCGCCCAAGGCAAGGGCCAGATCCGGGCGACGGACTGGTCGTCGGACGGCAAGTTCATCGCCGGGGGCGACGGTAGCACCGGCATCGCGACCGTGTGGGACGCGGCCACCGGCAAGCCGGTCTTCGAGCGCAAAATGGACTCAGGCACCATCAACGTCGCCTTCTCCCCGGATGCCAAGCGGGTTGCCTTTGCCTCAATGAAGACGCTGGAGATTCATGAGGTTCCGAGTGGCAAACTCATGCGCCAGGTCAAGACGCTCAGTAGCGATGCCGTCGAAGTTGCCTTCTCGCCGGATGGGAAATCGGTTGCGACGGGCGGCACGTCGGGGCATGTTGAGCTCTTCGATGCGACTAGCCTCGATCGCAAATGGTCCACCAAGACCGACGGTAGCCAGTGGGGTGTCCACTTTAGCCCCGACGGCAAGCGCCTGGCGAGCATCGGCTACGACTTTACGGCCCACCTTTGGGATCCCAAGACGGGCCTTGAAGTGTTCGCCATCCGTGACCTGCCCGTCCAAGGATTCGATATTCGCTTCTCGCCTGACGGTCACCGCCTCGCCTATATGGGCGGCAGCGGTGAGACCTGGATTCTCGACCGAAGACCCTTCAAACTAAGGAAAAACCCATGATCATCACCTTGCAACCCGACTTTGCCGTCAACGACGACGCCTGCCGCGAATCCACGGGCAAGACCCTGGAGCAATGGTTCGAAGCCATCGAGGCACGCGGCCCAGGAATCGGACGGCGCGACACCATCTCGTGGATCTACGACGAAACCGGTCGTGGCAAAGACGTCTGGTGGCCGACGACCATCTGGGTCGAATACGAAGCCGCGCGTGGCATCGTCAACAAGAAGGATGGTCTCGCCGAGGGCTACAACATCTGCGTGACCAAGTCGGTCAAAGCCAGCGCCCAGGCCGTGTACGACGCTTTCACCCAGGCGGGCAAGAACGCGTTCCTCGGATGCAACGCCGCCGAAGAGGGCGTGGCCTACACCGATGACGGGGGCAATGAAGGCATGTGGGTTCGGCTTCGTCCGGGGAAGGATGTCCGCCTGACCTGGAAGACCAAGGGCGTCGAAACGCCCTCGACCGTCGATGCGACCTTCACTGAAAGGGACGGCAAGACAGCAATCGCCGTGATGCACAACCGCATCCAAACGCGCGACGAGGCCGATGGGCTTCGCGCCGCGTGGACGGAAGCCCTGAATAAGCTGAAGGCCCAGCTCGAAGCCTAGGCTTAGATCGTGGTTTCGAGGCGTTGGTAGCTCGCCTCCATTCCGGCGTCCATGCCGGTGGCAAGCATCGCTTCGCGAACTTCCTTCGAAGGCAGCGTCATCACCATCGTCATCATCGTGCCTTCACCGTCGGCGGCGAAGGTGGTGACGATGTGGTTGTCGGGTGTCGGGTCGGGGAAGTGCATGCGCTCGATATGCTCCAGCCGGTGATGGGGCTCGACGGCCACATACTCGCCGGTCAGGAAGAAACCGTCCTGCTCGGGATGAGCCCAGACGCAACGGATCTTGCCGCCGGGCCGGGCATCGCTTTCGCATTCGGGCATGCTCCAGCCCTCGGGGCCGGTCATCCATTGCTTCATGAGATCGGCGTCGATGTGGGCGCGGAAGACGGCCTCGGGCGGCGCGGCGAAGCGACGAGTAATGACGACTTGGGTGTCGCCTTCAAGGCGAAGTTGAAGAGGTTCCATGATGCTCCTTGGCAAGCAGTTGATCGAGGCGCGCGTAGTTGGCTTCCATCGAAAGCCGTAGCTGGTCCAGCCACGTCGTGAGTTCACTCACGGCTTCGGGCACGATTCGGCAGGGTCGCCGCGTCTTGTCCACCCGTCGCGTGATCAGCCCCGCGTGCTCCAGCACTTTGAGGTGCCGGGAGATAGCGGGCTGGCTCAGCGCAAAGGGCGCGGCGAGCTCCATGACGCCAACCTCACCCTGACACAAGCGGGCGAGAATCGCCCTCCGAGTCGGATCGGCCAGCGCGGCAAACGTCGCATCGAGGTTCTTGCTCTGCACGGAGAGATTATATAACATATTCGTTATATAATGCTTCGCGTATGTAGACGGGGTCGGTAAGATGCTCGGCCATGAGCGACTTGAAGCCTCTGGTCTCGTTTGAAGACAGTCTTGGTCTCTTGGACATCCGCCTGGGCCGCGTGGTTTCGGTGGAAGCGTGCCCGGGCGCGCCCAAGCCGGCCTATCAGATCGTGGCTGATTTCGGCAAGTACGGGCGTCGAACGACAGTAGGGCGCTTCACCTGCCACTCGGCCGATGAATTGGTCGGACAGTCGATCCTCGGCGTGTTGAACTTTGAACCACGTGAGATCGGTGGGGTGACCTCCGAGTTCCTGTGCCTGGGGGTGCAGTTTCCAAAGGCGGAAAGTGGGGAAGCGACGCCGGTGGTGCCGTTGAACAAAGACGCCAAGCTTGGCAGCAAGGTGTTCTAGAGGAAATCATGTTCCGATCAATGAGGGCGTCGGTGGGTTCGTCCCGACGCCCTTCCTGATCGCCAGTCCTCTATCAATCTAGTGCCGATCCAAGATGCGTCCCGGCGTCACCCCAAACTGCCGGCGGAAGGCTTGGATGAACCCACTGGTTGTCTCGTAACCCGCAGTCATCGCGGCCTCCATGACCGTCGCACCTTCCGAAAGGGCACGAAGTCCAACGATGGCTCGGGCCTGTTGGCACCACTGTCCGAGCGTGAGGTGAGTCTCCCGGTGAATCGTCCTCTCAAGTGTGCGCTTTGAGCATGGCGCGGCTGGTGAGCTCGATGGGTCGAGCAGAAATGCCTGCGCCCAGTCCCTTGCCCACAACGAGGTTGGCATGCGAATGCTCGTGGCCATCATGGGCGCACACTGAACTTCCGCCAACAGAAGCGTGATACACGCTTCGTGAAGCGTATGACCTCGACGGAGTGGTCCGATGCGGCACGCTTCGGAAACGAGCTCCCGAAACAGCGGCTGGACATCGATGACGCGTGTTTCAGGAGGAAGGGCCAAGCACGGGTGAAAGTACAACGTCCGGATGCACGCCCGACCTGCCGTACGCGCTGTGTGGGGTTGCTTGGCGGCGAGCAGCAGCGCTCGGTTCGGCGGAAGAACGTGATGCTGTTGGTTGGTTTCCAGGAGAAGAGTTCCCTCGGCCGCGAACACGAACTTAGTCCAATCCGTGTCGGCCCACCGCATGGGCTCGGCGCGATAGTGGTCCAACGACCAAAATCGAACCATCACATCGGAGTCGGCTGGTTGTCGAGAAATCGACATTTATTGTCAATCTTATCCTATCACGACAATCCGTGGAGCCTCCATAATCCGCCCATGGATAACACGCTCTCCCACTTCGCGATCAATGTCGAAGACTGCGATCGGGCCCTTGCCTTTTACGAGGCCGTCTTTGGATGGAAGTTCGATGCCTGGGGGCCGCCTGGGTTCTACATGTCCAAGGTCGGTGACTTACATGCGTCCATTCAAAAGCGGCAAGACGACCCGTTCCCTACCCTCATTGGCAACTTTGAGTGCTCCATCTCCGTTGACGATGTCGACCGTGTTGTCAATCTGATCGTTGCAAATGGTGGAGAAGTGACGCTGGCCAAAGTGACGATCCCGAACGTGTGCGACATCGCTCGCGTGAGAGACTGCGAAGGTAACACGTTCAGCATCTGCCGCTACTATTGAAAGTATGATCCTGCCCGAGCCGCCCGAGTTGGTCGAGTTTCTTGCGCCGTATCCTGAGTCCACTCAGGAGCTTGCCCGGGCGCTGCGCCGTCGGCTGGTGGAGCTTCTGCCTCCCTGCATCGAAACCGTGTGGGATGCGACCAACGCCGTCGGTGTGGCCTATGGCTTTACCGAGCGAAACGCCGACCACTTCATCCACCTGCCGGTCTACACGAAGTATGTGAACATCGGTTTCGCCCAGGGGGCTTCTCTCGATGATCCGAGCGGGCGACTGAAGGGAACAGGCACCCGAATCCGGCATGTTCGTCTGGATCGAGTCGAGGACCTGGACGATGACGTTGTGGGGCTGATTCTTCAAGCGGTTGAGCGAGCTGTGCGTGGGGACGAACCCCCCGAGCCCCGCACGATCATCCGCGTGATGGAAGGCCCCAAGCGCCGCCCGCGGCCACAATGAACCCATGACATTCATGGTCATCGAGCGGTTTCGAAACGGTGACGCCGATCCGGTCTACCGGCGGCTTCGCGAGCAAGGTCGTCTCGCGCCCGAAGGTGTCACCTACGTGGCGAGCTGGGTGGACGACTCGCTACGCCTCTGCTTTCAGGTGATGGAGTGTGCTTCGAGGGATTTGCTGGAAGAGTGGATGGCGAACTGGGAAGACCTCGTTGAATTCGAAGTGTTCAGCGTAATCACGTCGGCCGAAGCACAAGACCGTCTCGCCCGTCGCTGATCTTATTGCCGGAGAATCTTCTCCATCTTGCGACCCTTGGCAAGCTCGTCGACCAGCTTGTCCAGGTAGCGCGCCTTCTGCGTGAGCGGGTTTTCGATGTCCTCGATCCGATAGCCGCAGATGACGCCTGTGATGAGGTGGGCGTTCGGATGCAGCGTAGCCCCCGCAAAGAACTCCTCGAACGTCATATCGCTGGCAAGGATGCCCTTCAATGCGTCGTCGTCGTAGCCGGTGAGCCACTGGATCACCTCGTGAAGTTCGGCGACGGTGCGGCCCTTGGATTCCACCTTGGTGACATAGTGCGGATAGACCGTCCGGAAGATCATCTTGGCGATGCGCGCGTGGTGTTCAGGGGTGGCTTTCATGATGCTCAAGAGAGTCAGATCTCTGGCGGCCTCGGAGGGAATCGAACCCCCGGCGCCCTCCTTAGGACGGAGGCGCTCTATCCACTGAGCTACGAGGCCGCAGTCCCAATTCTACCGGCGATGCAGGAATACAGGCCCCTTCACCTCTATATATAAGCTGTGCTCCTGCCCATTCGCGCGAAGAACCCACCCGAGACGTTCCCTTGGGCGACCTGTGTGTTGATCGTCCTCAACACCATCATCTTCTTTCTCACGTCCAACGGCTTCGAGATCCATCAGCAAATCGCTGACGACTTTGGGCTGTCCGGAAACAACGCGGGGCCGATCAACTGGATCACCTGCAGCTTCCTGCACGGCGACATCTTCCATCTGCTCGGCAACATGTGGTTTCTCTATCTCTTCGGCTTCGCGGTGGAAGGCAGGTTGCGCACGGCGAAGTTCCTCCTTGTGTATCTCGTGGCCGACCTTGTGGGAAGCTTGCTGCACTTTGTGTTGGTCGCCACGGCCGCGCCGGAGATCCCGACGATCGGCGCTTCCGGGGCAATCATGGGCTTGTTGGGTGCCTCGCTCTGGATGTTCCCCTTCGCTCACATGGACATCTTCTATTGGTTCGGCTGGTTCTGGCGCGGCATCTGGACGGCCCCGATGTGGGGCGTGGGTGCCTATTACTTGGGGATGGATCTTCTGATGGCGAGCATGGCCATGGAGTCCGGCGTGGCCAACTTCGCGCACCTCGGAGGTGCCCTCGGTGGATTTCTCGCAGTGCTGATTCTCGGAACGCGTCGCGATAGCGCTGAGGCCAGCGAGGCCAAGGCGACGCTGGCCGAGATGAAGGACTTGGGCATGTTGAGCGCGTGGGAACTCGCCGATCTGCATCGCGCCAACCCGACCGAGCCGCTCATCGTCCTCCATTGGATGAATCGATGCCAACGAGACGGTCGGGTTCCCGATGAGTGCCATCGAGCCTTTCGGGCGCTCCTGCCCGCGATGGTTCGAGATGTCGAACCGGTGTCGGTGGGCTTTGCCGTGGCAGCTCAGTTTCCGGCGCCCGGCCAGATTGATCCGAGCCTACTGTTGGATCTTGGGCTTCGTTGCGAGCGAGCGGGCGAGTTCTTGCTGGCCATCCGCCTCCTGGAGTATGCGGTGGCTACGCCGGGGGTGCGGGCGGACATTGCGGAGTCGGCGCTCTATCGAGTGGGGGTGCTTTGCGAAACGGCGACCGCGAATCCTCAGCGGGCGCTGCACGCGTATGATGAGATGGTGCGCCGGTATGGGATCAGCCCGCTTGCGGACCAGGCCCGGGAGCGGGCTCGGCAGCTCCGCCAGCGGCTCGGGGCATAAATTCTTCTTGCCGTTCAAAAACTCGATTTGATTCTGTCCCAACCTGTTCCAGACGGTCCAGGAGCAGAAAATGGCGCGAAATTCGCGGAAATTGCCCTGAGGCCCTTGACAAACCGGAAAGACCTCGCCTATAATCTCCCTTGCTGTTCGACGAGTCGAGCAGTCGCACATTGAAAGCTCAATAGAGGAGACGGTCAGTAAGTGTTCTGGGGCTCAAGTAGCCCCGTCTTAGGCCAAGATTGCTGAAGCCATCAGCATAGGCCGCGTTTTCACTCCTGCGAACTTGTTTCGGTGGGGTGTTGACGAAACTCCAATAAAGACACCAAGCTCCTTCGGGAGATTGGAAAGCTTTCTTCGGAGAGTTTGATCATGGCTCAGGACGAACGCTGGCGGCGTGCCTAAAACATGCAAGTCGAACGAGGCCTTCGGGTCTAGTGGCGAACGGCGGAGTAATACGTGAACAACGTGCCCCTAAGTCCGGGACAAACGCAGAAATGTTATAAATACCGGATGTGGTCAGGATGATGCATATCGATCTGATTAAAGGTTTTTCGCTTAGGGAGCGGTTCACGGCCTATCAGCTAGTTGGTGGGGTAACGGCCTACCAAGGCTACGACGGGTAGGGGGTCTGAGAGGATGATCCCCCCGAGTGGGACTGAGACACGGCCCACACACCTACGGGTGGCAGCAGTTGGGAATCTTGCACAATGGGGGAAACCCTGATGCAGCGACGCCGCGTGGAGGATGACGGGTCTAGGCCTGTAAACTCCTTTTATCAGGAAAGACTTAGGACGGTACCTGATGAATAAGCCCCGGCTAACTACGTGCCAGCAGCCGCGGTAAGACGTAGGGGGCAAGCGTTGTCCGGATTTACTGGGCGTAAAGGGCGCGTAGGCGGCCTGTTAAGTGTGAAGTGAAATCTCCAGAGCTCAACTCGGAAACTGCTTCGCATACTGGCATGGCTTGAGGAATGCAGAGGTGAATAGAATTCCTGGTGTAGCGGTGAAATGCGTAGATATCAGGAGGAATACCCATGGCGAAGGCAGTTCACTGGGCATTATCTGACGCTGAGGCGCGAAAGCGTGGGGAGCAAACAGGATTAGATACCCTGGTAGTCCACGCCCTAAACGATGGATGCTAGACGTAAGAGGTATCGACCCCTCTTGTGTCGCAGCTAACGCATTAAGCATCCCGCCTGGGGAGTACGGCCGCAAGGTTGAAACTCAAATGAATTGACGGGGACCCGCACAAGCGGTGGAGCATGTGGATTAATTCGATACTAACCGAAGAACCTTACCCAGGTTTGACATCGATCGTAAGCCCGAGAGATCGGGCCCTCTTCCCAAAAGGAAGACGTGAAGACACTTGTTGCATGGCTGTCGTCAGCTCGTGCCGTGAGGTGTACGGTTAAGTCCGTCAACGAGCGCAACCCTCGTTCTATGTTGCCAGCGAGTAAAGTCGGGAACTCATAGGAGACCGCCGGTGTAAGCCGGAGGAAGGTGAGGATGACGTCAAGTCAGCATGGCAGTTACGCCTGGGGCTTCACACATGCTACAATGGACGCAACAGAGGGCAGCAATACCGTGAGGTGGAGCAAATCCCAAAAATACGTCCCCAGTTCAGATTGCAGTCTGCAACTCGACTGCATGAAGGCGGAATCGCTAGTAAACGCAGGTCAGCTATACTGCGTTGAATACGTTCCCGGGTCTTGTACACACCGCCCGTCAAGTCACCTGAATTGTCTTCACCCGAAGTCCGTGGCCTAACCGTAAGGAGGGAGCGGCCGAAGGTGAGGGGGGTAAGGGGGACTAAGTCGTAACAAGGTACCCGTACCGGAAGGTGTGGGTGGATCACCTCCTTAAGGATAAGCACTCTGCTTCCCAAGTGGAACGCAGACATATCCAGGTCGGTTTATTGACCACTTCTCTAGAGCTTTCATAGGGCGCCTCGATTTCTTACAAGGAAATCGGGGCGTTTTGTGCTTTATCCTCCTCGTAGCTGCAACCTCCGGCGGTCGTCGGTGGGTTTGAGGCTGTTGCATGGCGCTTGACATGCGGAGTCGAAGCCAGCGTCTTCGTGGTTTGAACTAGCGGTGAATCCCACGAGGGCGCCGGGTGGCTTTTCCCGGCGCTCAGTAGCTACAACGCGACAGCCTCGTTTGGCCCGACGCAAAGTGGTGGCCACAAATGCGTTGCAAGGCACGAGGCACCCTGCCCCACGTAAACGGCACGTGCCCGCAAACAACAAGCCCCGCCGACCGGGGAGGTCGACAGGGCTCTGAGAAGATTAGGAAGAACTCAGTCTTCGATACGAACGCCCATCGAACGAGCGGCGCCCGCCACGATGCGCATCGCCATCTCCTCATCGTCCGTGTTCAAGTCTGCCATCTTGAGCTTGGCAACATCGCGAAGCTTCTCACGAGTCAACACACCCGCCTTGTCTGTCTTCGGATTCGCGGCGCCAGTCGTGATCCCGGCCGCGCGTTTGATGAGTTCCGTTGTCAGCGGTTGCTTGACAATGAACGAATAAGAGCGATCCGAGTAGACATTGATCTCGACGGGCAACATGAAGCCCATTTGAGGAGCCGTCTGCTCATTGAACTTCTTCAGAAACTCCATCATGTTGATGCCGGCCTGACCCAAAGCGGGTCCCACCGGGGGAGCTGGCGTGCCTTTGCCAGCGGGGATGTTGAGCTTGATAACGCTCGTGACCTGTTTTGCCATGGTATTCCAAACCTCGTAGCGTTGGTGGTCTGCGGCAAATGTAGGAAGCGTCAGCCCGACCCCGAACTTCCCCCAATTATACCCCCCTGAGCCTCACACTCGAACCTGCCGATAAGACTACTGGGGTAAATGCGGTGGTAAGTGCGAGTGATGGAGCGGCGTCCAGTTTGGGCAACCTCATCGACAACGTTTCGTTATCGATGGGTGTGATTGAGGTGCACGAAGACGATTTCACCTACCTCGCGATGAACGAGTTTGGCGCCCGGATTCACCAAAGGGCCCCCCATGAGTTCATTGGCAAGATGAGCCAAGAGATGGGTCTACCCGCCGAACTCCGAGAGGAGTGGGTTACTCGAAGTCAAGAGTGCGCTCAGACCGGTCAGCCCGTTCGATTCGAATACTTCCGTGAGACGGCAACAGGTGGTCGTTGGCGCTGCGCAACCCTCTCGCCCATTCAAGGGATTCCCAACCGCTTCTGCTTCATTGTTGACGACCTAACCGACGTCAAGGCGCAATTGCGAGCGCAAGAACGAAAGCTCCGTTCGCTCGTCGCCAACGTTCCAGGGGCCGTCTTCCGGGCGATCATCAACGAGAAGTGGAAGATTGACTTCATGAGCGACAGCGTTCTAACGCTTCTGGGCTACTCGCCGGAAGAGTTCCGGCTGGGCCACATCAAGTTCAAGGACCTTGTTGAACCCGCCGACTATCCGCAACTCGTCCACGCCGCGGAGCACGCCGTCGAAGAACGTGGCAGCTACGTTGTTGAGTATCGAATTCGAAATCGCGCCGGCGATTTGCTTTGGGTCTCCGAGCGGGGCAAGGTGGCTTGGTCCGACGATGACGGTTGCCTGGTTCTCGACGGGGCGATCTATGATGTCACCGATCGACGCCGAATGGTTGAGGAGCTCATTGAAGCCCGCGAGGCCGCCATGGAAGCATCTCAACTCAAGAGCGAGTTCCTCGCCAATATGAGCCACGAAATCCGAACTCCGCTCAATGGTGTCATCGGAATGGCTGAACTGCTTCTATCGACTCGCCTTGACGATGACCAACGCGATTTTGCTGAAACCGTCCTCCAAAGCGCGGACACGCTCCTGCACATCATCAACGACATTCTTGACTTCTCCAAGGTTGAAGCTGGCAAGATGACGCTCGAAAACGTGGAAGTCGACCTGGGCCGCGTGATCCAGGAAACTGCCGAACTCCTTGCCCCGCGTGCTCAAGAGAAGGGTCTGGAACTCGTTGTGGATCTGGGTGACACGATCGTTCTGCGGCGCTTTGGTGACCCTGTCAGGATCAAGCAGATTCTCACCAACTTGGTCAGTAACGCCATCAAGTTCACGGAGTTTGGAGAAGTCGCGCTGAAGCTTGAAGCGGTGGAAGGAGATCCCACGTGGGTGCGCCTGAGTGTCCAAGACACAGGTATCGGCATTCCCGAGTCCCGCCATGCTGCCGTGTTTGAGAGTTTCACCCAGGCGGATGGATCAACAACTCGGCGCTACGGCGGAACCGGGTTGGGTCTGGCGATCGTTCGCCAACTTGCGACACTCATGAATGGCCGCATCGGCATGCGCAGCCGTGAGGGTGAGGGCTCAACGTTTTGGGTCGACCTACCGCTCGAGGCTCAAGTGATCGAGGAGCAACCGGCGACGGCCCCTCAGACGTTACATGGCCTGTCCATCTTAGT
>CAZPHD010000010.1:60736-70734 GCA_964586225.1 uncultured Fimbriimonadaceae bacterium | reverse complement strand
GAGCGGCGCTTAGTGTCGTCGCCTTTGTGCGCAATGGCATAGAACCGCTCGCCAACGGTGGGCCCTTCTACATTCGCTTCGAGTCCCCCGCGAACCTCGGTGTGATCGCAGAACAGTTGCGAGGCAAGGTCGTGCGCCAGCCGAATGCGCTCGTGCTTTACGCGCGCTACCAAAAGAAGAACCAGCCGGTTGCGCGTGGCACCTACCAACTGCGATCCGGAATGACCGCTGACGAGCTGCTCACCGCGCTCCGCAAGCCCATCCAGCAGATGGTCAGAATCCCCGAGACGAACGTCTCGTACCTGACGGCCAATCTGTTAGAGCAGAAGGACGTGACTTCGGCGGCGGAATACCTGGAATGGGTGGGCAAGCCGAGCGAGTTTGCCGACGTCGTTGAATTCAACCTGCCCAAAACCAGCTTAGAGGGCTTCCTGTTCCCCGACACTTACGACCTACCACCGCTTCTGGGCGCCAGAGGCGTGATCGAGCGGCAACTCAAAGCCTTCGAGAAGCGCATTCTCCCGCTCTTGCCCGACGAAAAGACCCGCATGCGCACACTGATCATTGCCTCGATGGTTGAACTTGAAGCAGGCGTGGACGACGAACGGGCCAAGATCGCGGGCGTCATCGAGAATCGGATCCGGAAGATGATGCGTCTGCAGATCGATGCTACGGTACTCTACGGAATGCGCGAGTGGCGGCGTCTTTACAACAAAGACTATCGCCATGACTCACCCTACAACACCTACCGGATCGATGGTTTGCCCCCCGGCCCCATCTGTTCGCCCAGCGTGGCCAGCGTGAAAGCGGCCCTCGCTCCCGCATCTCACGAATGGCTCTACTATGTGGCCCTGCCCAATCGTCGGCATCTTTTTGCCAAGACTTATGAGGACCACTTAATAAATGTTGCGACGGCCCGCAAGCTACGGGATGGAGGCGGCTCCTGAGCGACTTTCGGACGGGCAGATTCGATCGGGACCAACTGAGCCCATTCCTTAGGCGTTTCTGCCCCACTCAGGCGGTGAACTCGATCCTGGAGATCCGAGCCGAGGATCTTGTTGCGGGCGGCAAGAAGCTGGTCCTACTTGATGTCGACAACACGCTGTTGGTCTGGCGAAGCGAGGACATCCCTGAATCCACATTCGGGTGGATTGAGTCCATCCGCGCGTCGGGGCTGCAGATGTGCATCCTGAGCAATACGCGCAACCCGGGGCGGCTCGATCGACTTGCCAAGCAGATGAACATCCCCTACTACTTGGGCAAGTTCAAACCCTCGCGCGAGATGTACGAACGAGCGCTCAGGGAGTTCGACGCAACGTCCGAGCAGGCAGTCATGATTGGCGATCAAGTGTTCACCGATGTCCTTGGTGCCAACCGAACCGGTATCGACGCCATCTGGGTCAAGCAGATGGCGCCGCGCGACTTCATCGGCACGAAAGTGAGCCGCTTTGGGGAACGTCTTTTGCGTGGCAGACTTTACAGAACGATGCAAGAGCGATTGGCGGACGACCTTATCGATGAAGATCTCCCCGTAGGAGGGACGGCCGCGTTCTCGTTGCTCGCCCACCCGACGGTCAGGCAGTTCATCAAGTTCTGCATCATCGGCGGCTCCAGCATGGTGGTTGACCTCGGCCTGTTCTTTCTGCTCATGTTCGTCGTGCCTATGGGAGCTGGGTTGATGAGCGAGCACTTGGGGCGGTGGCTGCTGGAAACTGCCCCGAGCATCTTCACCGGAATCGCCACCAAGGACGGCATCCTTGACCCCAAAATGGCCTCCGTTCCCTTCTTGAAGGCGATCTCGGCCTGTGTCGCAATCGTCAACAGCTTCCTCTGGAATCGACGCTGGACGTTCCGTATTCGCGGCCGCGAGCACCGATCTGTTCAACTTCGGAAGTTCTTTGCTGTTGCCCTCATCGGTATGCTCTTAAACACAATCTTGACGACAAGCCTTGGCAACATCATCCCCGGACATCCGCGCCGTAGCTTGCTCGTCGGTCAGCTGATCGCAACCGTCGTCGTCGCGTTCTGGAACTTCTTTGGTCAAAAGCTTTGGACATTCCGGGGAGCCCGCTCTCATTGAAGTTCGCCGTACTCGGTGATCCGGTCTCGCACTCGCTGTCACCGAAGATGCACGCCGCGGCTTACCGGGAACTAGGTCTCAATCACACCTATGAAGCGATCCAAGTTCAAGCAGGCCAACTGATGGCAACGATCGCCCGCCTGCGCAGTGAGGATTATGCGGGCGTAAACCTTACCGTTCCGCTCAAGGAGGAAGCGCTCCGCGCCTGCACTCCCGATCTTTTTGCATCGCGTTGCGGCGCGGTCAACACGGTTGATTTGCGCACGGGGATGGGGATCAACACCGACGGCCCCGGGATGGTCGAATCGCTGGGAGCACTCATTCCCTGCGACATCCTTCTCCTCGGGGCCGGCGGCTCAGCACGAGCCTTGGTCGTCGCGCTTCAAGCTGCAAGTTGCCGAGTCACGATTTGGAATCGGACGACGAATCGGGCAGCTACTCTCGCTCGCCTAACTGGTGCCCAGTTCAGTGAGACGATCCCCGAGCACGGCTATGATGTGGTCGTCAACACGACCTCCGCTTCGATGGTAGGGGAGTCCCTTAACCTAAACTATCAGTCTAACAAGACGTATATTGACTTGTACTATTCGGAAGACGACACCCCGTTTGTCAAGGCGGCCCGGGCAGCCGGCGCGAACGCGATGGACGGACGCGAGTTACTCGTCGCTCAGGGCGCCCTCGCGTTCGAGTTCTGGTTTGGCGTACCCGCCCCGCGCTCAGCGATGAGAGCGGCGGTTGGGCTATAGTCGAAGCATGCGGAACGGCTCAGACGATGGCGTCGTCATCAGCCCTCCAACCCCCTTGAATCTTCAGCTCGCGGCGGATGCCCTCTTGCGCGGCGAGTTAGTGTGCATGCCCACGGAAACGGTCTACGGAATCGCTGCCGATGCCACCAATGCTGACGCGGTTCGTCGCATCTTTGCCGCGAAGGACCGGCCCACTGACAATCCTCTGATCGTCCACATCTCTGACTTCGTCCAGCTTGAAGACGTCGTCGCCGAATGGACCGACGCCGCCGATGTTCTCGCAAACCGATTTTGGCCCGGCCCTCTCACGCTCGTTCTCAAGAAGAGCGGGGCCATCCCGGAAGAGGTGACGGGAGGACTCGACACCGTGGCCGTGCGGATGCCCGATCATGAAGTTGCCCTTGAACTCATTGAGCTAGCGGGCGTCCCTCTCGCCGCGCCTAGCGCTAACCGCTTTATGCATCTCTCGCCCACACGGGCCGAACATCTTGACCCCGAAATCGCCAAGCGGGTCGCCATGGTGCTTGACGGCGGCCCTTGCCGCATCGGATTGGAGTCCACCGTCGTTGATGTGACCGTAAGCCCACCTCGAATCCTTCGCCCAGGCGGCATCTCGCGAGGCGACATCCAAGCGGCCCTCGGGGGGCCTCTCGGTCAGCTTCCGCCGGAAGGTGTGCGTCGATCACCGGGAATGTATCAGCGACATTACGCACCGGACGCCCGACTAGAATTTGTCGAGACCTTGGAGCCCGATGCGGTCGGCATCGGGTTCGGGGCGCCACGCAACGATCGGCAGATCCGCATGCCCATGGATCCGCATGCCTACGCGGCTCGGCTCTATGCCGCTCTCTACGGTCTTGACGCTGGCCACCCTGAGGTCATCTATGTAGAGCATCCACCCGAAGAGCCCGAGTGGGAAGCCGTTGTTGACCGACTCAAGAAGGCTTCTGAATCCTAGAAGCCATCGCGGCCCGTGCCGATGCCGATCGGCTGTCCGCGTCGGCCTAATCCAAATGGAGTGTCAAACGGGAATGCCTTGAGCCGAATGAAAAAACCGAACTGGGTGCCGGGGCGAAACCCCGTCTGGTTGTCGATCACCTGGAAGATCGCTTCCGCGCAGTGGAGATCATAGGTCAGCGACAAGTGCCGGGACTCGAACTTCCGCAGATAGCCGTTGTATGTTGCAATCGCGCTCGCCTTGATCTTGGGGCCGATCTTGAACCCATCCAGGTAGACGTTGATGTTCCCCCACGTATGCCGAAAACCATCATAGCGCGCGCCGACCGCCAGAAAGGTGTCGCCAGCTTGGTAGGCGAGGTCTAGCCGGACATTCGACCAAGATTTCCGAAACGGATCGTACGTGCTGAGACCGCGGAGCTGAAGCCAATCATAGGGTCGAAACTCCATGCGCACTCCCAGACTTTGCCAAGCCGTTTGCTGACGCTCCTCTTGAAGGAAGTCATATCCGGTTTGGCCGCCCAGCGTGAGCCGGCGGAGCGGAGAGAACGTCACGTCGGTCGTCATCATGTTCGTGCGACCGGTTCGGTCGAAGTTCAGCGGCGTGTAGCCATGGCCCTGCATGTAGTTGTAGCGTAAGTTCCAACCTGTGCCGCGGGAGAAGTCGTAACGCAGGTGCGTGTTGCTACTGATCGTGTATTGCGCCGTGTCATCCGAGTAGATACTTTGCCGCAAGCGGGCATCGCCCCCGAGTCCCCACCGTCCTCGGTTCCGGTCGGGCTTGTTGACGGATACGTCCAAGTTGCCGCGCGAAATCCTTTGCGTTCCTTGGGCAATTCCGGTCGAATACTCGCCGACCGAAAGCTCCATATTCGTAGGCAATGCGTTAGCCCAGGCCTGTCCAAACAAGCGACTTGAGTCGCTCCGCAACGTCAACACCGGAGTGCGTTCTTGGCCTCCGAAGAAGTTGGTCGTGTCGCCGATGGGAATACTCCGCTGATACTCCAACTCGGCCAGAGCCTTTCGTAGATCATGAGTTCCTCGGAAACGTACGTCGAGTTGTGACCGCTCAGAGGACCCCGAGGTGAAGGTCGTTTCGCTTGATGTCCAGGTTAAGTCAAGCGACGAGCGCGTTCGCAAGCCATAGTTGCGCTGGTCACTGAGTGACATGGTCTGGAATATCGACTTGAAGCTGGACGACTCGTTGCTCGAACGATAGAAACTGAGCCCCGTGATGGTGCCGGCGGCTTGGGCCAGCTGAAGCTGGATTCGGCTATTGAGCAGCGTACTCTCAGGCGCAAAGAGGTAGTTTTGCCTTTGAAAGTTGTTTGTTATGTTAAGAGACAAGCTGCCCAATTGCGCGGTGTGTGACTGGTCAATGCTGAACGTCTTGCTTGCGCCGAGCACGCCATACGCCTTCAAGTAGCCGCGCGTGAGTGCCCACTCGTAGGCGTAATCACCGCCAATGCCCCCACCCAACTTCGTGAAGTAGTCGAGCCTTGCGTCGAGAAAGTGACGATCACCGCGGACCGGGATGGGAATCTTAAACTTCGCGTAGTAGCCCTCTTGCTGCGTGTGACCAACCTCGGGAGTGTATCGGTCTGACCGATCTTCAAGCGGAATTGAGAGATACGGCAGGCGCAAGATATCCCGATCCAGAATCTTCAGCGTCACATGTCGGAAGATCACTCGCTTGCCGGGGCGCACTTCACTCGACCGCGATAGGATCTCGAAGTGCGGATGATCGAGGTTGCAACTGGTCAATCCGCAATCCTCACATCGAACGTTCTGCTCCGACCCATAAGCCGTCCCGCCCCTCGTGTACACACTGTCGCGGACTCGACCCTTCAAGAACTCAGGGCGGAGTTGCGCAACACTATCTTGCGCGCGAAACCTGCGCTCCTTCATGTAGAGAGTGACCAGCGCTCCTTCGATGAACGCATCGGCCCCGAGCACGCGAACGTCGCCGGTCAGGGTGAAGATCTCCTCCTGGGTGTCGGCGTCAAGTTCACGTCCGAAGAGGTCGTAACCCTTATAGCGAACGTGGAAGCCGCCGGTGATTTGGATGCGCGATCCCGTAGCCCGGTAGCGGCCGCTCTTCAAAATCTTGATCGTTCGCTCGTCTTCGTCAAAGGGTCGAGCACTGGGAAGTTCCCCCCTCCGGGGGGGTGGCCCGGCAAACCCAGAAGGCTCCATCGGGTTGCCCACCGGCTTACGAGGGCCAAGGCTCGCCGCCTTAAGCCATGCCTCCACCGGGATCGGCACCTGCGCGATCGCAAGTGACGTCATGATGAGCGCAACAGCGACCCCGAAGCACCTCATTCGAGTCTCCGAAGCCCGAAGAGACCAAAGGTAAGGAGAATCACGTTTGGAAGCCAAGCGGCCATCATCGGCGAAAGCCAACCGTTACGCCCAAAGATTTGCGTGCTCACCACAAACATGTTGTAGTAGATCATCACCAACAAGATTGACAACAACACGCCAACAAATCCACCACTACGACCGAACAGGACGGCAAACACCGGACCCGCCAAGGCAAACACCAGGCACGCTGTGGGAACGGCAAACCGAGAGTGATAGTCAACTTCAAGGTAGGTCACATCCCGCCCGGTTCGGCGTCCCTCGGCAATGGTCTCCTTGAGTTCGAAGACCGTCTTGTCTGCTGAACTCGGACTCACGAACATGTCGGCCAGCGAGATCTTCTGGTCAATCGTCATGCGCTTTGCTGGATAATATTCAAGTTTCTCAGCAGCAAAAATGTACATTTCGGCGTCATCGAAGGTCATAACACCGCGATCGTAGGTGCCCGACGTCGCGAAATAGAACACGACCTCACCGGACCGCCTTTGCTCGAAGAGCATGGCGTCTTGAACCAACAGCTTGTCATCCTGAATGCGCCTCACCGACGCAAAGTAGGCTACGCTGTTGTTATCCGTTAGTTTGATCAGCACGTTAGACTTGAACTCGGGACTAGTTCCAAGAATGAACGCTTGCTGACTCACCTCGACAAACCGCTTCTCCGCTATCGGATAAACTCTCTCACTGACCCAGAAGTTGCCAACGGCGACAAGAAGTCCAAACCCCGCTATCGGCCATAGGATCCGCCGAATCGGCGCGCCTGCGCTCCGCATGGCCGTTAGTTCAGACTCGCGAGCCAACCTCGAAATCGCGAGACTCGACGCGAGGGCCATCCCAACCGGCAGCGTTTGGCGCAAAAAGTCGGGCGTTTTGAGCCAAATCATCTGCGCTAGGGCAAGCGCAGGAATATTCGCCACCGAGTAGGTCTTCATCAAGAAGATGAGAAGGTTGGCCTGAAACATCAAGACAACCGCAACCGTTCCGATCAGGAACGGCACCATCAGCTCGCGGATCACGTACCGATCTAAGACCCGGATGACACCCTCCGGACGCCAAGGAAGGCCCACCACAGCACTCCACCCGACAGCGCAACAAACATCACCACGAAGATACCGGCTATTGTCGGCGGCAACGTGGTGGCCGCCGCCGGAATGCCGATCAGCGAGGCCACCCCAGCGAGCCACGCGGCCAGCAACCGCCGAGCCGTCCGCGTCCCTAGCCACGCTCCGCGCGCATGCCCCAACAACACGGCCGTGCCGCACTTCATGCACCAGAGTTGGCCGGGCGGGTTCGGCGCGGCGCATTCAAGACACGTGAGATTGTGTTGATGGTGCGGCTGCACCTGGTGCCTCCATGCGTTCACTTCCCGAAGTTCGTCAGCGACGATCGCCTTCGGAAATTGAGCGAGCACCGGTTCGGCAATCGCCACCGCATGAGCGACCCAACCGCGCTGCTGGGCGACGCGAGCGATCCTCATCGTGGAGCCCAGATTTCCGGGCCGCAAGCTGAGTTGCTCATAGGCATCCGCCATCGCATCGATATCGATTTGGGCGAGTTCGCGTCTATGGTGGTAGCTCCGCAACGAGGGAAACAGCGCCACCATAGAAAAGACCGTCAAGACCAGGTACGGTGTGAGATCTTCGTTCGGCTGTAGCATTATGGCGACCCCGACGACCAGCCCCATGAACGCGCCCAGGATGCCGAGGAGCGCATCGATCTCGCCCATGATGCTCCAACTGACCAGGGCATAGACCCAGATGGCGATCGGAACCCACGCCAGGCATCCCAACAAGGCCATTATTGAGCCCGGCGAATCGCTCATCGTCTCATTGTAGGACGATTGACGCCACCATCGTTGCGGTCAATGCTAAGCCGCCGATCAACGCGATCACTCTCGCCTTGGTGCTTGGAGCCGGATCCTCGCGCGTTTTCTGCCCCAAGAGAGGTTCGGTACCTTGCTTCATTCGGGCAAAGTTGCTCCGATGTCGCCAGGCGAGGTAGAGCCCGAAGAAGGCATAGGCCGGATACAGGCTGGGCGGGTCGGCCACGAGCACACCGAAGGGCAAAATACTGAGCGCGCCGACCACTGAGCTGATGCTGACAATCATCGTCACCGACATCATCAGCAAGAACAGACCCGCGGCTCCCGCCGCCACCAACGGTGTGGACCCAATCAGAACTCCGAGTCCTGTCGCGATGCCCTTGCCGCCTTTAAACCCCAAGAAGGGCGAGAAGCTGTGTCCAAGCACGGCCGCCGCTCCCGCGGCGAACGCGTATTCGGTCTGGTGAAACCACGCATGCCCCACGACCGCGGGAACCAATCCCTTGGCGACATCAAGCACAAAAACGACGATGGCCGGTCCCTTGCCCAAAGCGCGCAAGACGTTCGTAGCGCCGACGTTACCGCTTCCAACGGTCCGAATATCGACGCCACGCGATTTGGCAATCAAGTATCCGAACGGCACCGAACCAAGCAAATAACCGCCCGCGATCAGCATCACGAGTTCCCAGTTCATGCCCGCAATCGCTCCATCGACTCTTCAACCATGCCGCGGACAAAGCGAGTCACCTTTTCGTGATAATCCAAGAACCGATTGCCATCGTCGTAGCCAAACACCAAGGCAAGCCGCGCCAGCTTGGCGGGGTTCTCGGGCATGATGTCCGGGGTCATGCCCAGCCATTGCATGGAACTCCGCACCGCCCGCAGGTGGCCCCAAGCCTCGAGCATTTCATCCCGTTCGAGAGCATTGATCAGCTGAGATCGAGCCAGCGTTCGGATCCGCTCGGGAACGTCGATCCGTGTCCCCGCTTGAGTTGCCGTGGGATACCTGAGCTCGTACACCTGAACAATCCAGAGCAAGTCGGCCAGGCCACCGAGACCCAACGCCACATGGCGCCAACGATGCGATGAACGCATGGCCTCGGTCGTTTCGCGAGTTCGCATCGCAACCAACTCTCGCAATCGCTCAGGAGTCAAGGGGAGCGCAAACGCCACTTTCCGCACGAGCCTCTCCATGTCATCGTTGCCGTAAACCGCCCTTGCCGAGACGTAGCGATATCGCTCGCTCATCGGCATGTGCTCAAGCTCGTACTTGATGAAGGCTTCTTCGGTCCAGGCGACGGCTTCAACCGGTTCACCGTGAAGGCCATGCCGCCTCAAACCATCGAACCAGGACTGCAGGAGAGTCACCTCTTCAATCACGGTCGAGGAAGACCCGAAGCATAAGAGTCGAAGCGGTGAAGACTCTGTGACGGCCTGCAACGCCCAATCACCGACCGCTACGGGTTGAATGGACAAACTCAACCTCCGCAAAGCGTGTCGAACGAGCTCATCGAAGATCATCGTTGAACCGCCATCGTCGGTCAGCAAACAGCGCAACCGTTCTCGGCGAGCCCATCCCACGACCTTTGTCGGGCTCGCAACCGCGTCGAGGGACGTCGACGTGACCTCCGAGCCCCCAAGCATGGCCCGAGCAAGCTCGGAGTCGGCAAACACTTCGACTAAAGCCTCAGGCGCCCGCGTCCAGAGTCTGGCCACCCGCGAGGCGACTTTCGGATCAGCTTCAATCGCTGGCCAGAAAGATGCCCCTTGGGCGCGATCAATTGCTCGGACGATTGCCGGACCATGCGATAAGCCCGCAAAGCAATGCAGCTTGCGCTGAAGTTCAAAGGTCTCGCTGGAAGCGACCGGCTGACTCATGCGTTTAGGTCGAAGCGGCTTCGCCGACGACGAGTGATGATAGCTGATTGCCCATCGACATCGCGCCGCCAACGGACATGCATCACAGAGCGGCTTACGTGCGTGGCACAGCGTGCGCCCATGGCGAATCAGCAAGAGGTGCGTCCGACGAGCCAGG
>CAZPHD010000010.1:0-60726 GCA_964586225.1 uncultured Fimbriimonadaceae bacterium | reverse complement strand
GCCCTTCGGAGTCTTCTTAGCAAGAAGTGGATGCGCCTTCGCCTCGGTCACGCGCTCGCCAATCCAGCCCAGCCGCTTGGCCACGCGAAACACATGCGTATCGACCGGCAAGACGTCTCTCCCGAACGCAAACGCGAGCGTCACCGCCGCGGTCTTGGGGCCTACCCCAGGAAGTGACCCGAGCCACGCCAGCGCGTCTCGATCCGTAAGCTCCATGAGATGGCCGATGTCGTAAGACCCAACCCGCCGGTGAATCTCCGCGAGCGCGCTTCGCATGCGCTGCGTCTTCGCTCGCGCCAGCCCCGCTGGCTTCAGCAGCGCCTCGACGTCGGCCGGGTCGGCCGCCATCAGCGACTCGTAGGTCGGATACCGCTCCCTGAGCGCGGCAAAGGCGGGGTAGGTCCGCGCGTCGTTGGAATGCTGCGACAGAATACAGCTCACCAACTCGTCAAGCGGCGCAAAGTCGCGATCGGGCAGCGCAGGTCCGAATCGAGCCTCCAAGATCTCGACGACTTCGGCGACCGTGAGCCGCGGGGGTGCCGCCATATGGCAAGCTTACTCACACGGGTACCCTGCTTGACGCATGGCGGCTGTACAAATCCTCCCCCTCGGCGGCGTCGGTGAAATTGGCAAGAACTGCATGGCGATCCGTCAGGGCGACGACATCGTCGTCATTGACGTCGGCCTGTCCTTCCCCAATGAAGAGATGCTCGGTGTGGACATCGTCATCCCCGATTTCCAGTATCTCATCGAGAACAAGAAGCTCATTCGGGGCATCTTCCTGACTCACGCCCACGAAGATCACGTCGGTTCCCTCCCTTATCTACTTCGCGATGTCAAGGCACCGATCTATGCCAGCGAGTTCACCCACGCGCTGATTCGCTCCAAGCTCGAAGAGAAGACCAACATCAAAGAGCTGGACCTGCGCACCTTCAAGCCGGGAGATATCATCGAAGCGGGGAGCCTCTCCGTCGAACCCGTCCGCGTGACCCACTCCATCCCCGAAACGTCGGCGATGGCCATTCGAACGCAGCACGGCATCATCCTGATGACCGCCGACTTCAAGTTCGACTTCACGCCCATCGACGGCAAGCTCAGCAACATCGCCCGCCTCGGCGAACTCGGCAAGGAGGGCGTCATCCTCCTCATGAGCGACAGCACCAATGTCGAGCGTCCGGGCTGGGGTCCGAGCGAGCGAAGCGTCATCCCTGGCCTTCGCAAAGTCTTCACCGAAGCCACGGGTCGCGTCCTCCTCACCACCTTCGCCAGCAGCATCCACCGCATGCAGCAGGTCTACGATGTCGCCGCCGAAACGGGGCGCAAGGTCGCCGTGCTCGGAAGGAGAATGGAGCAAAACGTCGACCTGTGCAGCCGCATGGGCTACCTCAAGATCCCCCGCGAGACCCGGGTCAATCTTGACGAACTCAAGCTCCTCGATCCGCGCCAGATCGCCATCCTCACCACTGGCAGCCAAGGCGAGCCCATGTCCGCACTCGTCCAGATGTCGAAGGAAACGTATGGGCGGATGCAACTCGTTGAAGGGGACACGCTCATCTACTCCGCGCGGCCCATTCCCGGCAACGAGGCCGCCATCTGGCGGACCATCAACCGCCTCTTCCGAATGGGCGTTACCGTCGTTTACGAGTCGCCCACCCCCGTCCATGTCAGTGGTCACGCCTATCAAGAGGAGCTCAAGATGATGATCAATCTGACGCGCCCCTTCTATCTTGCCCCGGTCCACGGCGAGCCCCGACACCAGCATCTTTACTGCCAAATGGCCGCGCAAATGGGCTACCCCGAGCATCGCATCTTCACCCTCACCGACGGCATTCCGCTTGTCCTCGAAGATCAAGACGCAACCTTCGGCGAGCCCTTCCCATGCGGCCGCCGGCTCATCGACTACGGCGGCAATGTCGGCATCGCCGACGAAGTGTTGCGCGACCGCACGACCCTTGCCAAGGACGGCGTCATCTCCGTCGCCGTCGCCATTGACCCAGAGCGGGCGGAGATGGTTGGGGACGCTATGGTCTCCGCCAAAGGCTTCAACGCCCCCGAGGACCTTCTCAACCAGCTCGCCGTCGTTGTCACCGACCACGTCGCCAACATGCGCGAGCACGAGCTACGCGACGTAGACAAGGTTCGGCACGACGTAGGCGACGTTGCGCGTCGATTCATCACCAAGAAGGTGAATCTGCGCCCGATCGTCCTGCCGAACGTGGTTGAGGTCTAGAAAGCGTCTGTTGGAGTCGGATGTGGAGTGTGGCTGGATGGTCTTCCGGCCACACGCCACATTCGACATCCAACACACGCACCTATTTCAGGCTCGCCGACAGCGTGATCTCGCAGTTCAGCAGTCGCGAAATCGGGCATCCCGCCTTCGCGCCATTCGCCGCCGCCAGGAAGTCCTCCTCGGAGCAGTTGGGAACGTCGCCGACGAGCTCAAGGTGAATCTTGGTGACGGTCGGTTTGCCGTCCACCGGTTCAAACGTGAGGGTCGCCGAGGTGTTCAGGCTGTTCGGCGTGAAGCCCGCTTTGCCCAGTTCCGCCGACGTCGCCATGCTAAAGCAGCCCGCATGCGCGGCCGCAATCAGCTCTTCGGGGTTCGTGCCCGGCTCTTCCTCAAATCGCGTTCGGAAGGAATACGCAAGATCCTCGATGGCTCCGCTTCCTGTTCCCACTCGCCCATTGCCCGTCTTCAGATCGCCGCTCCAAACGGCCTTCGCAGTTCTTGTCATGGTCTGTGATTCTACTGGGACTGGACCACCGGCAGTTAGCCACCAAGCTTGCGAACCACCCAGTCCGCGGCGAAGGCGTCTTGGGCGGCCGTTCCGACCGATTTGAACAACGTGATATCGTCGGCGTTGCGCGCGAATCCGGACTCCAAGACCTCACCTAGCTCGCGAATAGCCCCCCAATCGAGCCTCTCCGCCTGAAGCAAGTCGCCGGCTCCGTTTCGCGCTGCTTCGAGGTGGTCCACCACCACGCGTAAATGAGTCACCGCCTCCGCGTCCAACTCGGCCATGTCCGCCCGAAAGGCGCCTACCGCGTTGATGTGTGTTCCCGGCTGGAGCCAATTGCCGCGCAGCACGGGCAGAGCCGAGTTCGTCGCGCAGCAGATGAGCCTCGCGAGGCGCGCCACTTGCTCTGCACTTTCAGTCACCGCCGTCGGAACTTCATAGCGATCCGACAGCCGCTCAGCAAGAGCCTGTGCGCGTGCTGGCGTCCTTGAGAAGATCAAGACCTGGGAAATCGGTCGCACTTCGAACATGCCTTCGGCTTGGGCGAGGGCTTGCTCGCCGGCACCGATGATGCCCAGCACTTGCGGTCCTGCGGGTGCGAGAAGGTCGGTCGCGAGCGCCGCCGCCGCCCCGGTGCGGATCGCGGTGAGGGCCTCCGCATCCATGAGCGTGAGGGGTTCGCCGGTGCTGGGATCATGAACGATGAGGTTGCCCATGGTGACCGGCTTGCCAAGCGCAGCGTTGCCTTCGAAGACGGTGACGACCTTGATGATGAGAATCTCGCGGTCGGCGGTCTTGACGTGGCACGGCATCGAGAGGTGGGTGCCTTGATGGTCGGGGACGCGGGTGGCGAGGCGCTGCGGCATCGTGACCTGCCCGCGGGCGAGGGCGAGGAAAGCCTCGCGGGCGAGAGGAATCGCCTCGGCCATGGTGAGGCATTCGCAGACGGTTTGGCGGTCAATGATGCGCACGATCACATTTTGTCGCGAAAGGTCGATCGGTACGTATTACAATGGATCATGCTTGCCGTGCTGCTCACGTTGGCCGCCCAATCGCCCGATCTTGGGAAGCCGGTTACGTTGCGGACGGTTGCTAAACCCGTGAGCGAAGTTCTGAGGGATGTTTCGGCGCAGGCCGGGTTTACTTTCGTGGCAAACCAAGTTCGCGAATGGCCGGTGATCGTATCGGTGAAGGACCTGCCGGTGGGGCAGCTGTTGGAGCGGCTCGCCGAGGTTACAGATGCGGAATGGCGCAAGGAGGCCAAGCAGTGGACACTGGAGCGCGGCCCCGCTCGGGTGCAGAAAGCGATAGAGATCGAGCTGGCGGATCGGGCCGCGCGCTTGCAGCCAGTGGTGGATGCGCTCCCGACGGAGTTGACTGAGGAAGATCTCACAAAGGCGCAGGCTGAGGTCGAAAGGGTCAGGTCGCAAATGGCGGCCTATGGTGGTGCCGCATCGACGACCTTGAGCGGCCCGTCACCGGCAGTCGGATTGATGAACGCCCTCATCAAACGTTTACCGATCAAGGAGTTAGCGGCTGCTCCTCTAAACAGTTTCGTGGCTTACTCATCTTCACCAACCCGGGGACAAGTCCGCCTTGTTGGACTCTCCGACGATCTCTTGCGGAACTACCGGACGGCGCGCGAGCGGTTCGCAGCGAGGGTCAAGGTGCCCGTGGAAGTCCAGATGGTTGCCTCCGAGGCTCGGAAGCCGCTCCCAACCGGGTCGAAGTTTACGCTGGTTTTGAGCCGTCCGCAGGCAACAGCCAACATAAATGTCGGCTTGTACGTGTATGGGCCAGATCATCGCTTGCTCGATTTGGCACGTTCGACATTGACTCCCGCTGCACTCAAGTTAGATGATGCGGAAGCACCGACTAAGGACTCTATTCGATTCAGCCGCGAAGCCCTCAGTTCGTTGCGTGCGTTCCGTTATCAAAACTCCGCATCGCTCGCGCGACTGACGGTCATATCGGGTGATACGGTCCCGATCAACGGCTTCGATCCATGGGTTACGGATGAGAACATCGCTCTTGCTCGGCGCGCCATTGAGTCGGAACCTACCGCCTTTGCGATTAGCGAGTGGCTCCTCGACTTGACTGACCGAATCGGAGACGGTCTGGTGGCGTGTCTGCCAGACCACACTTTTGTTGCCTTGTCTGAACGGCTGACTCCAACGGCTATGCATGACGTTTTGTGGAATCTCATGCCGACACTTGGACTTGAGCGGTCAAGAGTTAGCAGGCTGCTCACCGTCAAGTCGCAGTTCTTTGCGCGTGCTGACCGCTATCGGGTCGACCGAAAGGCCTTGCGGAAACTCGTCGCGGCTGGCGGACCTCATGGGCTACCGCCTTTCGCCGCAGTTGTGGAGTATGCCGGGTCGGCTCCCCAAGTCATTGTTTCCTCGAATCTCGATGCTCACTTGCTGTTTCTTATCTTCCGGCGCACTCGCGCGGGGCTTGGTGAAGCAAGCTCCGTTGCGGGTCTGCGGTTGCTTCGGCTCGTGCTGGCTCGCGAGCCCCAAGTTTCTCAGTTGACCCTAGACGAAATCCAGAGTCGGTACGCTCATGCATACGATGCGGTGATGAGGAGCCAGTTCGCCTCGATGGCCTTCTCCAACCGGCCCGTATCTGGCGCCGAGTTGCCGATGGAGCAAGCGGCGAACCCTTATGGTGAGCCGCTACCCGACGGTAATGCGATCGCGCTCGAGATTAAGAATCGGGGGTTGGAGTGGGTGCTCATGGTTTTGGGTGATGGGTCCACGCACCTGAGTGGTCCCGGCGGATTGGGGGCATTCCTCGGGCTTAAAGCCGAGAACATGAGCGGATTCACTCCTGTTCTTCAGTTGCGGAGCTTTCACCCGGCGAGTGTAGTCGAGCAGCGGATCTTGATCTGGACCGGGCCGTATAGTGTCGGATTCTTCCACCAAGACGTCCGCGCGAACCTTGACCAGAAGTGGACCATCGCGGATCTTCCCGCCGCCTGGCGCGAGACGTTTGAGCAGGGTCGCGAACAGGGCAGCGCTATCAGGGTGGGACAAGGAACTGGCACACCCCCACCCTAGCCCGCTACTTCTTGCCCAATGCCCGCAACGCCGCGCGGATGCGTTCTTCGACCGAGCCCTCGGTTCCCGCCGAGGCAGCTGCGTTCTCGGCCTCGATCCGGCGGTAGCCCAGTGCCATCAGCGCCTCGACGACCTCATCGGATGGGGCGGTCGGGCGAACCGTCGTCGACGTTGCCCGCGAGAGCAGAACCTCCTCCGAGATCTTATCCTTGAGCTCCAAGATGATCCGCTCAGCCAGGCGCGCCCCCACCCCCGTCGCCCGCGCCAGCTGGTGCGCATCCTGCCCCGCGATCGCTGCCGTCACCGTCTCCTCGCCAAGCTGCCCCAGCAAGGCAAGACCGATCTTGGGGCCGCAACCCTTGACCTCCATCAGCAGGTCGAACAGCCGCCGCTGGCTGGCCTCCGAGAACCCGTACAAGGTCACCCCATCTTCCCGAAACACTTGCCGAATCCGCAAATCAACACTCGCGCCTTCACGTCCGACATGCACCAACACGCTGTCCGGGACGAGCACCTCGTAGCCCACGCCGCCGACATCCACCGTCACAAGATTCCCAGCGGTTTCCAAGACGGTGCCGCGCAGTCTTCCGATCATGCCGGTAGGTTACTCCGCAACAGCGCATGCCGCCAGCCGCGTACGGAGACCCGCACCCCCAGCCCATGCACCGCGAATAAGAACCGTTCAAGAATGAGGGCGCCAAGGTGGACGGTTCGCTCACGCCCCGGCTCTAGGCCAACCACCGCCGCGCGCTCGGCATCCGTCATCGGACCCAGCCACCCGGCGGCCTTGCTGATCTCCTCGTAGTCCAGGTAGGTTCCATGGACGCGATCGGGGTCCCAAGTGGTCATCTGCTCGCGAATGGTGATGAGGTTGGTCGCCGATGCGCCAAGGGCGACGACGCACCCACATTGATGAGGCAGATACTCGACGCCGACGGTTTCGTCAATCATGCGCGCGGCTCGCAACAGCGCAAGACCATCGAGCGATTCGGCGTTGTCGAGGAGCGAACGCAGCCCCAGCGTGCCCACCGGAAAGCTCTTTCGAAAGAGGAGGTTGGACCCTTCGGCGGTGACGAGTTCGGTGCTATGGCCGCCGACATCAATGATCGTGAATCGCCGCTGGTCGCGAAAGGCCGCATCTTCGAGCACGGCGGCGAGGCCCAACTCAGCTTCTTGTTCGCCGCTGAGAACGAAGCACGGCGTGCCTTGAGCGTGGGCGCGAGCGAGGAAAACGGGGGTGTTCGTGGCGATGCGCGCCGCCATCGTGACGCCCGCGCGAATGGACTCGGCCCCATGCTCTCGGGCATCGGCGTAGGCCTTGGCGAGCGCGGTTAAGGTCGCCGACATGCCGGGTTCGCCGAGCAGACCGGTTGCTTTCGTGCCTTCGCCCAGGCTGGTGACGGTCGAAGTCTCGAAGATCGGCACCCAGTCGTCATCGCGCCACTCGGCAACGAGCAGGAGCATCGAGTTCGAGCCGACATCAATGACCGCGCGTCTCACATCGCCACCTTGAGCGCATGACCCTGAATGGGTGTGGCGAGTTCGCCGAACAGCACACCATCGCGCTCTTCTTCGGCGCGAACGTGGACAAACTGGCGGATCGCGGAAGGCGGTCCCGCGAACTGGACGGTGAGGTAGTCGTCGGTCAGCCCTTCGAGCAGGCCATCGGCGCGCGGTTTGCCTTCGACAAGGACGCGCATGACACGGCCAACCGACTTGCGGGTGTGCTCCCGGCCGGTTCGGTTCGAGATTTCGGCGAGCGCGAGGCTCCGCTGTTGCTTGACCTCGGTGGTGATGGGGTCGCCCATCCGGTCGGCGGGGGTGCCGAGCCGCGGGCTAAAGCGGAAGCTGTGGACCTTGAGATAGCCCACCTCTTCGCACACGCGGCGGGTTTCGTCGAAGTCCGCGTCGGTTTCGGTGGGGAATCCGACCATGATGTCGGTGGTGATGCTGATGCCGGGGATGCGGCGCTTGAGGGTGGCGCACACGTCGAGGTAGTCGCTTTGCCGGTAGGGGCGATTCATGTCTGCGAGCACGCGGTCGCTCCCGGCCTGGAGCGGGATGTGCAGGTGCGGGACGACGATGCCGCGCTCGATGAGGCTCATGACGCGGGGCGTGACTTGACGGAGCTCGATGCTCGAAATGCGGAGACGGACGGGGGACGCGGCGGACGCCGGTACGATACAACCGGCGACTACGGGTGACCGGGAAAAATCACGTAGGGCAGGGATGTCTTGTGCCCTGCAAACGGCGTCCGAGATCATCTCGATCAACTCCTCAAAGTCAGGACCACCGCTGCCGGTGTCGGGGCCGTACGCCCCGATCAAAACCCCCGTCAGCACGATCTCGCGGTACCCCACTTCGACCATCTGCACCGCCTCCGCGATCACCTCATCCGCCGGGCGAGAGACCAAACCGGGGCGGGTGAAGGGGATCGAGCAGTAGCTGCACATGACGCTGCACCCGTCCTGGATCTTGAGGGTGGCGCGAGTCCGTCGGATTTCAGATTTCAGAGTGCAGATTTCAGATTGGGGAGGGAAGAGATCGGGATAGGCCGCGCGGACGAAGTCGATGGTGCGCAGCTTGTCGGGATTCGGGACCACCACATCGGCACCCGGCAGTGCTTCCCCGTGATTGATCGCCATTTGCGCGGCGCAACCCGTCGCTACGACCTTGGCCGCCGGGTTGTTTCGAAGCGCGCGGCGTAGCGTGTAGCGACTCTTACTCTCGGCAATCGAGGTGACGCTGCATGTGTTGATCACATACACATCGGCGGGGCTGTCGAAGGGCACGACCTCGAACCCCGCCTCGGCAAATGACTCGAGGATGCGCTGGGTCTCGTATTGGTTGACTTTGCAGCCAAGCGTCGTGAAGGCGGCCTTCGGCACGGACTTCATTGTGTCATGAACACCCGCACTTCATGGATGCGACCCATCGTCGCCGGGTGCTGGTCGGATCCCGTGACCTGGAGCCGGATGTAGCGCGCCCGCTGTTTCGCCAAGGTGTGGATATAGCCCTCGCGCTTCGCGCCTTCCTTGTTCTCGCTGGCGTCAATCACCTCGCGCCAAATGCGGCCATCATCGCTCACCTGCACGCGGTAGCGCGCGGCTTGCCCGGCGGCCCAAAAGGCAACGACCTCGATGCGGTTGAAATCCGTCAACTGACCGAGGTCAATCGTCGCGTCGGCGGGCAGCGGGTAGCTCAGCCAGAAAGCGCCGATGTTATCGGCGATGCCATCGGTGATGAGCGAGACCGGGAAGTCGGGATCGGCGACGCTGCTCGTGGTCACTGGCTTGCCCAGGGCGAGATTCGGCACCAGGGTCGTCTTGTGGACCGGGATGAACTGGGTCTCGCCCACCGGTTGCCCCTCGCGGAAGGCCTGGGCGGTGATGATGCCGCTCTCGGTGATCTTGATTTCGCCCGTGGGATCACTCGCCTGCGGGACCTGGCCATCGGTTCGGAATCGGACGACGGTTCGTCGGTCGCTCAATGCCCCGAGCGTCAACGTTTCGGTGAAATCGGCCGGTCCGCTCAGCACCATGCCGAAAGGAAACGACGTGCGATCCACATGGCTCTTCAACGCCTCCACGCGGCGCATGAAGCCTGCGTAGTCACGCTCGCCCTTCGCGTTCCAAAGCCGGGCGCCAAAGGTGGCAATCCGCGAGGGCAGGATCCGTTGCGCGTTCCATTCGTGGCCTTCCCACCAGCACATCAACCCGCCAATGACGTTTGGCGAATCGCCCAACCGAGTGCTGTAGGGACCGACGACCAGCCCAAACACCCGAGGGTCCCAGGCGTACATCTTGGGCAACGGAACGAGGGTGAAGGCATCCCACGGGTAGTGGTTGACCACATAGCCGGGGTCCCAGCCCGCGTTGACGATACGGAAGCCGTCCTTCAGCAACTGGTCGGCGGGATAGTAGTGGTTCTCCCACGCGATGACCACGAGTTCCTTGGGCAGGGTTTTCAGCGCGTATTGGCCCTCGCTTGGGCGGAAGCCCTCCCACACCAGTGGGATGCGTCTGTGCCGGACGACCCTCTTCGAGAGGTCGGCGAGAAAGTCTACGAACACCTGATCAGCGGGCTTGCCGGCGGCCTTAAAGTGGGGGTCGTTTTGGGTGTCGGGATACCACGCCTCGTCGCCGCCGAGATGGATATAGGGCGCGTTCGGAAAGAGCTCGGCGATTTCGTCGACGAGGGTGGCGAGGGATTCGCGCACCTTGGGGGAGGCGAAGTTGATGCAGTTGGTCGAAGGCGAGCCTTGGATGCGATACACGGCGGGGTCGAACGCGCAGAGCAGGGTGCTGTGCCCGGGCAGGTCGACTTCGGGGATGAACGTGACGCCGCGCGCTTCGGCATAGGCTTGAAGTTCGGTCAGTTCCTTGCGGGTGTAGGCGGGTCTCTTGTGGGTGTTGCGGGCGTCGACGCCCGCGAGCACGGTGGTCGGGAGCATCCAGTTCTGGTCGTCGGTGAGGTGGAGTTGCAGATAGCGGATTTTGCCGATCTGCGCCCAGCGGATGAGGCGGCGCAGGGTGCTGGGCGAGTGATAGCGGCGGGCGACATCAATCATCACCGTGCGGAAGTCCATGTCAGGAGCGTCGTTGATCTGGGTGATCGGGGACTTGGTGTGGAGCGTTTGGCCGAGGCTTTGCAGCGCCCAGGCGACGCCCGTGGCACCACCGGCTTGGATGGTGGCGGTCTTGCCAAGGTCGATGCGATAGGCCTCTTCCCCGAGCTTGGGGTCGAGGGTGATTTCGAGTTCACCCGCGCCGGAGCTTTGGAGTCCAGGCCAGTCGGTGCGGAAGGCTTCGACGATGGGCGTCAGGGCCTTTGGCGCGCGGATGCTACCGATCTTGCGTGTTGCTGGCGCGCCCCGCTCCATCTGTTTCGGCATCGGCACGATGCTCGCCTGCCCGATGCTGACTATGATGACCGTGAATGCAATCCCCAACCAACGCATTCGCTTAGGTTACTTGGCGGGGTAAACCTCGCGTTATGGTGTCGCTCGCTGCGTTGTCGGTCATCGCCCTCGGTCAGGGCCATCCGGGGCGGTTTGCCGAGGAGGTTGTCGTGTCGGACAGCCAGATCGCTTCGCAGGTGGGTGCCGACATCCTGCGGAAGGGTGGCAACGCGGTCGATGCGGCGGTTGCGGTGGGGTTTGCGCTGGCGGTGACGCATCCGGCGGCGGGGAATCTGGGCGGCGGAGGATTCATGGTGATCCGGTTGGCGTCCAGTGAGGCGGTCGCGCTGGATTATCGCGAGACCGCCCCGGCATCGGCGACGAAGAACATGTACCTCGACGCCAAGGGCGAGCTCACCAAGGACTCGACCGTCGGCTACCGCGCCGCCGGAGTGCCTGGCACGCCGCTCGGAATGGCGGAAGCCCACCGGCGATACGGCAAGCTGGCGTGGAAGGAGTTGGTTGAGCCCGCGGTGCGGCTCGCCATTGACGGGTTTGCGCTGCCGCCGGGCTTGGCGGATAGTCTGCGGTCAAACGCCGATATGTTTAAGCCCTTCCCTGCCGCCTATGCCCAATTCTGTCGCGGCGGCGACTTCTATAAGGCAGGCGAGACATGGCGTCAACCCGACCTTGCCAAGACCCTGGCGCGACTGCGCGACCAAGGGGCCGACGGCTTCTACCGCGGGGAGACGGCGCGCCTGATGGTTCAGGCAATGGTGCAACACAAGGGGCATATCACGGAGACTGACCTAGCGAACTATCGGGTGACCTGGCGCAAGCCGATGGTGGGAAGCTGCCGCGGCTACGAGGTCATTACGATGCCGCCGCCGAGTTCAGGAGGTATCGCGGTGCTGCAGATGCTGGGCATGTTGGGCGGGGATGATCTAAAGCAGTCGGGCAGCGGTAGCTCGGAGACGATTCACCTGATGGTCGAGGCGATGAAACGCGCCTTCGCCGACCGCGCCGAACATCCGGCCGACCCGGACTTTGTGAAGGTTCCGAGCGAGAAGCTGCTCGAATCGTCGTATCTCAAGCGCCTTCGGGAGAGCATCGGCGAGCGGGCCACGCCGTCTAAATCGTTGGCGCCTTGGAAGCCGGAGTCCGAGGACACGACCCACTACAGCATCGTGGACCGCGAGGGCAACGCGGTGAGTAACACCTACACCATCAATGCGAGCTTTGGCGCGGGCGCGACCGTCGAAGGGGCGGGGTTCCTATTGAATAACGAAATGGATGACTTTGCCGCTCGTCCGGGAACGCCTAATCTCTTTGGCTTGATCCAGGGTGAGAAGAACGCCATCCAGCCCGGCAAGCGACCGCTGTCTTCCATGACCCCGACAATCTTGACGCGCAATGGAAAGCTGGCGATGGTGCTCGGTTCCCCCGGCGGACCGACGATTATCAACACCGTTTTCCAGACGATCTTGAACGTTACCGACCACGGGATGAACATTCAGCAGGCGGTGAGTGCACCGCGCTTCCACCATCAGTGGATGCCCGATGCGATCCGATGGGAGCCTTTTGGCCTCAGCGTGGATGTTCGTAAAGCGCTGGAAGCCCGCGGACACATCTTCGAGGAACGTGGTCGCTCGATGGGCTCATGCCATGCGATCTGGATTTCGCCAAGTGGAGAGCGACAAAGTGGCACCGATCCACGGATTTCGACATCCGGTGCGGCAGGGCGGTGAGGGCAAGTTTGCAGTTGGCAGTATGCAGTTGGCAGTGAATCGGCGGATTAAAACTCCGATAGTTCTACTGCTAACTGCATACTGGTAACTGCATACTGCTAACTCGTGTAGAAGAACCGTTCCTCAACGATCCGGCCATCGGCGACCGTATACACGCCGACTTCTTCCATATTGAAGCGGTTGCCCGAGGCGCGCTCCGTGATGTCCATGTTGTAGATCACCGCGAACTGGTTGCCATGCGGGAAGGGCCCCTTCGCCGAGCCACCATGGGTCTCGAAGTTGCTCTCCCACCACTCGTTCTTGCCGTTGATGGCTTCCATGCCCTTGTATTCCGCGCCGTCAGCCTCGACACTCAGGATGTCGTTCGAATACAGGTTCTGATAGATCGGGCCCATCTCGCCCTTGTTGAACAGGTCAACCAGCTGCTGGCCAACTTCTTGTGCACTCATGTGTTCACTCCCTGGGGTCCAACCCCGGCAAGAATCTTAGCATGTTGGGATGTTGGCGTGTTCGAGTGTTGGCCGAGGACACAATACTACGAACGCAACGCATGGCCGCAGCACGGGCAGCAACCGCTAGCGCGGGCCACAAGTTCGCCCGCGATCAGCTTTGCGAGTGTCTGCTGGAGCGTGATCTGGCCCGTCTCGGTGTTCACAAACTGATAGGCCGGAACGTAGGTGCCCGGCTCCACGGCAACGGCGATTGAGGGTGCATCGGGCGTGAAGGTATGAAAGCCGACCGACTTGAACTGCACGCCCGGCTTGCGGTTGGGATGCGCCAGGCGCTGAAGGAAGAGCTCGGTGGTCACGTTCTCCATGTTGGGGCCTGAGGCGGCGAAGATGATGTGGGTGTCCTCATCAGTGGTGCCTGACGATTCCACGAGCTGGTAGTTCGCGAAGGGTGAGACCAGGACTCCGGGGTCGGGGGCGGCGCTCACCAGGATGTCATCGCCGAGGAACGCCGAGGTCGGCGGGGTCAAGGGCACGGCCTGTTCGGGGTCGATCTGCCAGAGCTTAACGGAGAGCGCGACAAACATGTTGAACCCGGTCGGATGGTAGTGCTCGTTGGAGACCCGCCCGGTGCGGGTGATGCGGTGTGCGAAGCGGTCCCAGGCTTCGACCTGAGCTTCCGAGAGCTGAAGCCAAAGCTTCGAGGCTTGACTCATGCGCTTGGCGGCAGCGGCCTGACCGGGAGAGGTCGGTCGGCGGAAGACCTGTTGACGCCTGAGAACGAGGCCGCTGGGAGAGTTCACGACGATGTCTCCCGCCAATCGGCCGGAGAAATCCGAGAGCATCGCGCTGGGTCTGAGCTTCGCCATGTCTCCTATTGTCGGGCAGGGGTGCCGGTTACCTCACCCCTGGAACGCGGCTATATCTCCCCTAGAGCACCCCTATTGCGACGCGAATTAGGGGTGCTCTAGGGGTGATATGGGGGAATTGCAGGGGTCGGGTTACCGGGAGGTTCGGCGTACGGATGCGAGGGAGTGTTGGCTTGTTGGCTTACGCGGGGGTCCAACGGTAGAAGCTCAGGCCTTGGGAGTCCGCATCCCAGTTCCCTTCACACCTTGGGCACTTCGCGCTCCGAAGCCGCATCCAGTTGGAAGAACTCCTCGTGTTTCACCCCGGCGAGCCCCGCGAGCAGGCCCGAGGGAAAGGATTCGACCTTGGTGTTCAGATCGCGAACGCAGGCGTTGTAATACCGGCGCGCCTGGGCGATCTTGGTCTCCGTCTCGGACAGCTCTTGCTGAAGATTCAGAAAGTTGTTGCTGGATCGGAGTTCGGGATATTGCTCGGCCAAAAACAGCGCGCGGTGAACCGCCGTCCCCAGTTGCGACTCGGCGTCGGCGCGCTCGGCAACGTTGCCCGCGCCCATGGCAGTCGTTCGGGCGGTGGCGATGGCCTCGAAGAGGGTGGCTTCGTGCGAGGCATAGGCTTTGACCGCCGTAACGAGGTTGGGGATCAACTCGGCACGCCGCTTGAGATACACATCCACGTCCGACCAGGCGTTCCGGGTGAGTTGCCGCATGCGGATGAGGCCGTTGTACAGCACGATCGCTCCCGCCAAGATCGCCGCGACAATGGCAATCAACAAGATCTCCATGTGTGTAGTATGCGCGCTTCGCCCCTCACCCCCCAACCCCCTCTCCCCTGAGGGGCGAGGGGGAGTTCGGAAGGTAAACTCCTGTCAACTGCGACCGCCCGTCTGCGCCAACGACGTCGTCTCCTGGGTGCGCAATCCTACGTAAGGAGAATCAGCTTCGCTTATGAGCACCAAGCGTGTCTATTTGTTCCGGGAGGGCAATGCCTCCATGCGCGACCTCCTCGGCGGTAAAGGGGCCAACCTCGCCGAGATGACCAACATCGGACTTCCGGTTCCGCCGGGATTCACGATCACCACCGAAGTCTGCAACGAGTATTACGCCGCCGGGCGACAGCTCCCTGCGGGCCTGATGGACGAAGTTCGCACCGCTGTTACTGACGTCGAGAACACCATGCAGCGCAGCTTCGGCGGCAGCACCAAGCCCCTGCTGATGTCAGTCCGATCGGGCTCCAAGTTCAGCATGCCGGGCATGATGGACACCGTCCTCAACCTGGGTCTGAACCCGATGACGGTCGAGGCGCTCATCGCGGAGACGGGCGACGCTCGCTTCGTGTACGACTCCTACCGTCGCTTCATCATGATGTTCAGCGACGTGGCGTTTGGCCTGAGCAAGCACGGATTCGACGAGCACATCTTCTCTGAGTATAAGAAGAAGGTCGGCGCATCGAACGACCTCGAACTCACCGCAGATCACCTCAAGGAGATCTGCGAGTTGTTTCTCGCCCACGTGCGCGAAGGTGCGGGTCGCGAGTTCCCGACCGACGTGTGGGAGCAGCTGGCGCTGTCGGTCGAGGCGGTATTCAAGAGCTGGAACAACGATCGCGCGATCGTCTACCGACGCACGGAGAAGATTCCCGACGAGATCGGCACCGCCGTCACCGTGCAGAGCATGGTCTATGGCAATGCCGGCGACGACTGCGGCACGGGCGTGGCCTTTACGCGCGACCCCAGCACCGGCGAGCATGTGCTGTATGGCGAATACCTGATGAATGCCCAAGGCGAAGACGTTGTCGCGGGCGTGCGCACTCCGGTGCCGATCAGCGAGTTGCAGAAGCAGAACGAGGCCGTTTACAACGACTTCGTCCGCGTGTGCAAGATCCTCGAATCGCACTACAAGGACCTGCAAGACGTGGAGTTCACGATCGAGCACGGCAAGCTGTTCATGCTCCAGTGCCGATCGGGCAAGCGCACAGGCGTCGCCGCGGTGCGAGCCGCGGTTGAGATGGTTGAAGAAGGGCTGATCAGCAAGGAAGAAGCGGTGAATCGCGTGACCGGTTCGCACCTCGACCAGTTGCTTCACCCGCGCATCGACCCGGCCTCGCTCGAAGGAGCGGTGTTGCTTGCGACGGGTCTGGCCGCCTCACCTGGTGCTGCGGTGGGCATCGCGGTGTTCGATGCCGATACGGCCGCGGAGCGCGGTGGCCATGGCGGCGCGGGCGAGAAGGTGATTCTCTGCCGCGACGAAACGAATCCCGATGACGTTCACGGGATGTTGGCGGCGCAGGGCGTGCTCACCGCTCGCGGCGGCAAGACGTCGCACGCGGCGGTTGTCGCTCGCGGCTTTGGCATCCCCTGCGTGGCGGGTGCAGAAGCGCTGGAGGTCGACACGCGCGGCAAGCAGTTCAAGGTCGGGGGTCAGGTCGTGCGCGAGGGTGATGTGATCACGCTCGACGGTACGACCGGCAACGTCTACCTCGGTGCGCTCAAGCTGATCGCCCCCGAAGTGAGTGGGGCCTTTGGCGTGCTCATGGGCTGGGCCGATGAGTTCCGCACGCTGCGGGTGCGCGCTAACGCCGACAACCCGCGCGACAGCCACCAGGCTATCGAGTTTGGTGCCGAGGGCATTGGCCTCTGCCGCACCGAGCATATGTTCTTCGAGCAGGACCGCCTGCCGATCGTGCAGGAGATGATCCTCACGAAGGACGAGGCCGTGCGCCAGGCGTGCCTCGACAAGCTGGAAGTCGTTCAGCAAGCCGACTTTGAGGGCATCTTTGAAGCCATGAACGGCAAGCCGGTGACGATCCGACTCATCGATCCGCCGCTTCACGAGTTCTTGCCGTCGCATGACCACTTGGTGGCGGAGACAACCGAGCTCAAGACCCGCATCGAGCTGGGCGATACGTCGCTCCAGTCTAAGCTCGAGGAGAAGATGAAGCTCCTCGCCGAAGTCGAAGCGATGAAGGAGCAGAATCCGATGCTCGGCCTACGCGGTGTGCGCCTGTCGATCATCCTGCCGGGCCTCGTCGGCATGCAAACGCGGGCGATCATGAAGGCGGCGTGCGCCGTCACTCAACGTGGTGGCGAAGTGCTCCCCGAGATCATGATTCCGCTCGTGGGCCATGTGAATGAGCTTCGCGTGGTGCAGTCGCAGCTGGAGCAGGTCGCGCGCGATGTGGTCGCGGCGGTGGGCGTGAACGTGCCCTACCTGTTCGGAACCATGATCGAGGTGCCGCGTGCGGCGCTGACGTCGGGCGAGATCGCGGAGTATGCGCAGTTCTTCAGCTTTGGCACGAACGACCTCACGCAGATGACGTTCGGCTACTCGCGGGACGACGCCGAGGGCAAGTTCCTCCAGCGCTACGTCGAGCAGAAGATTCTGCCGCGCAACCCGTTCGAGACGATCGACCAGACCGGCGTGGGCCGGCTGATGCGAATGTCGGTTAAGGAAGGTCGCGCGGTTCGCGGGAACCTCAAGTGCGGCATCTGTGGCGAGCACGGCGGCGACCCGGAGTCAATCTACTTCTGTCACGAGATTGGGCTGGACTACGTGTCGTGCTCGCCGTTCCGCGTGCCGATCGCTCGATTGGCCGCCGCGCAAGCGGCGATCCGCGGACGGATGAAGGTCTCGACGCTGGATAAGTAGGGGAATGGCTCGGGTTGGTTCGGGTTGGATTGAACCGAAGTCGCCGGTTGCATTCGTACCGGCGTCCGAGCCAACCCGAACAAATCCGAACTAACCCGAGCCAACCCGAACCAATCCGAACCATCCCCACCAAGTAAACTCTTCGGCGATGGACTTCTCCCTCAGCGCCGAGCATGAGTTGATTCGCGAGTCTGCCTACAAGTTTGGGCAGACCGAAATTCTCCCTGACCTACGCGAGCGCGATCGCGAGGCCCGCAGCGACCGGGCTACCCTCGAAAGAATGGGTGCCGCGGGCATGCTCGGCATCTCGATTCCTGCCAAGTACGGCGGCAGCGACACCGATTACATCAGCCTCGGCATCGTGTGCGAGGAACTTGAGCGCGCCGACACGAGCGCCCGCGTCGTCATGTCCGTCCACAGCGGGCTACACTGTCTCACGCTCATGCAATGGGGCACCGAGGAGCAGAAGCAACGCTGGCTGCCGGGCCTGGCGACGGGCGAACTCATCGGGGCCTTTGGCTTGACTGAGCCGAACGCCGGATCGGACGCCTCGAACCTGAAGACCACCGCCCGCAAGGACGGCGACAGCTACATCATCAATGGTCAGAAAGCATGGATTTCGCTCGCCGACTACGCCGACCAGTTCCTGGTAATCACCCGCCTAGCGGAGACGCAAGCGAAGGCGCCCTATGCGGCTTTCATCGTGAATCGTAACACGCCCGGTTTTAGCAGCCGCGCCATCCACGGCAAGCTGGGTGTCCGGGCGGGCAACACCGGCGAGATCTTCTTCGAGGACATGCGCGTTCCCGCGGACTGCATGCTCGGCGAAGAGGGTGATGGCTTTAAGGTCGCCATGTCGGCGCTCGATCACGGGCGCTACACAGTCGCGGCCGGAGCGGTCGGCATCATCACGGCGTGTTTGGATGCGTGCGTGCCCTATGCCAATGACCGCACCGTTCAGGGCGAGGCGATCGGCAAGAAGCAACTCGTGCAGCAGATGATCGCGAGCATGGTCCAGGGCCGCGAGATCGGTCGGTTGCTGTACTACAAGGTGGGTTGGATGAAGAACACGGGCCAACGCCACACGCGCGAGTGCTCGATGGCGAAGTGGACGAACTGCGCCGCCGCTTTTGATGCCGCGCACAAGGCGGTCGAGATTCACGGAGCCTATGGCTTCTGCGACGAGTTCCCGGTGGAGCGCTACTTCCGCAACTCGCGCGGCGCGATGATCTACGAAGGCACCCACGAAATCCACACGATCATGCAGGCGGAATACGAGCTCGGCTATCGGAGCGACAAGCCGCTGGCGCGGACGCTTCCGACGTGGCCCTTCTCGTAGCCGGTGGATGATACGTGCCGCCGGAGATTCCACGGGCACGTATCATCCCTTGGCTACATTTGATGTGAAGCTACGCCTTCGGCACGATCCGGCCGAACATCCGCAGGATGCTGATCACATCCGAGAAGTTCGAGATCTTGGCCATCACCAATTGTAGGTGCGCGGTATCTCGCACGTCAATCGACACCTCGATCTCGGCGGTGTGGTTGGGCATCGTGCGGATCTTGGCCGCTGACACGTTGGTCTGCGACTCTCCAAAGATCGTGGATATGTCCATCAAGAGTCCCTGACGGTTTAACGTAACGATCTTCAAACTCACCGCGAAGTGCGAGCCGTCGCTGGGCCAATCCAACCGCAGCAGACGCTCCGGCTCTTCATTCTCGAAGTGAATCGCGTTGGGGCACGCCTTGCGGTGAAGCATGATGCCCCGGCCGCGGGTGACATATCCAACCACGTCGTCGCCGGGGATGGGTTCGCAACACTTGGCGCGATGAATGACAACGCCGTCAATACCGTCCTTCGACAGCGTCAGCTTGCCTTCCTTCGTACGTGCGGTTTGAATCTGGTCGGGCGCAACTTCGGCGACATGCCCGCGGAGTTTGTTGATGACGTTCTGTACCGACAGCAATCCGCTCCCGATCTTGGCCAGTAGGTCGGTCGCGTTTTCAACCCCGTCGAAGTGGTGGACGACGGTCTGAAGCCGATCTTCGCCGACAAACTCCTTGGCCTCCAGCCGCATGGAGCGAAGCTCCTTTTCGAGAAGGTCCTTGCCGCGCTGCGCGTCTTCGAAACGGCTTTGCTTGCGGAAGTGAGCGCGGAGCTTGTTTCGGGCGTGGCTCGAACGCACAAACTCCAGCCAGTCTAGGCTGGGTTGCGCGTTGGCGCGGGTGACGAGCTCGACAACATCGCCGTTCTTGAGCTTTGTCGGAAGCGGAACCATCACGCCGTTGATCTTGGCACCCACGACCGACAGGCCCAACTCGGTGTGGACACGGAAGGCGAAGTCGATGGGCGTCGAATCCTTGGGCAAGTCAAGCACGTCGCCCTTTGGCGTGAACACGAAGACTTGCTCGCTGAACAGATCGGTCGAGAGCGAACGGAGAAAATCGGAGCTGGTCCGGGCATCGGACGACCAGTCGAAGAGTTGCTGTCGAAGCCGGCTGAGGCGTGTGGTTTCGCTGGCGACGGCTTTGCCCTCTTTGTAAGTCCAGTGAGCCGCGACACCGTATTCGGCGATGGCGTGCATGTCTCGCGTGCGGATCTGTACTTCAATCGGCTCTCCGGCGGGGCCGACAACCTTGGTGTGGAGCGACTGGTAGCCGTTGGGCTTGGGGGTTGCGATGTAATCGAAGAACAAACCAGGGATCGGCATCCACAGATCGTGGACTTCCATGAGCGTCAGGTAGCAATCCTTCGTGTCCCCAGCCATCACGCGGATCGCGAGCAGGTCGTAAATCTCGTGGAAGTCGAGTCCCTGCTTCACCATCTTGTTGAAAATCGAGAAGAGGTGCTTCGGGCGGCCCGTGATGTCAAAGTTGCGCATGCCCTTGCTCTCAAGGCGCTCTTTAAGCTGGAGGATGGCGCTGTTGACTTGTTTTTGACGCTCCGTGCGGGTCTTGGCAACCAGCTCACTCACGCGTTGGAACTCTTCGGGGTGGAGGTGCTTGAAGGCCAAGTCTTCAAGTTGCCACTTGATCTCCCAGATGCCGAGGCGGGCGGCGAGGGGTGCGTAAACATCAAGAGTCTCGTTCGCGATTCGCGTGCGCTTCTCGGGCGAGAGACCCTCAAGCGTTTGCATGTTGTGCAGCCGGTCAGCGAGTTTGATGATGACGACGCGGAAGTCTTTCGCCATCGCCAGGAGCATCTTGCGGAGACTCTCGGCGGCACGTGTGGTTTCGGCTACGGCCTTTTGGCGGGCGGTCGCCTCGTTCGGAATCTTGAACTTGAGCTTGGTGACGCCCTCAACGAGTTCCACCACGTCCTCGCCAAACACCTCAGCCAGCGACTCTCGGCTTTGGGCAGTATCTTCGAGAACGTCATGCAACAAGGCCGCTACAATCGTGTCGTCGTCTACCTGGAGCTCGGCTAAGATGTGAGCGACGGCGATCGGGTGTGTGATGTAGGCCTCGCCCGAACCCCGCACCTGCCCAGCGTGGGCTTGCTCAGCGATGTAGAAGGCGTATCGGACGCGCTGTAGATCGGCGTCCTGACGGCGTTCGCGAATGGCCTCGAGAAGCTCGTGGAGCTCCTGAGGCTCCTCCCATTCGTGAATGATGTCGAATGCCGGAGCGGACATGGATGATTCGCGGGGTCAGCGCCGTTGCTGACATAGCATCCAGTATAGCCGCGCTTTCGCCTAATCGACGACGTCGACCGTCACCGGGGGCACCATTCCGATCCGAGCGCCTTCGCTCAGCAGCAGCCGGATCGCGCGAACGCCTTCATCACCCATGTCAAGGGTGCGTTGGTTCACATACATGCCGACAAACTCATCGCTGGTCGGCGTGTCCATGCCACGCGCAAACTTCAGCGCATACTCCAGGGCTTCATCGCGGTGCGTGAGCGAAGCTTGGATGGATTCGCGCATGCATCGGCTCACTTCCTTGACGATGTCCTCGCCGAGATCTTTGCGGACCACGTTGACGCCGAGCGGCAAAGGCAAGCCGTTTTTGGCATTCCACCACTTGCCCATGTCGGCGATGAGGGTCATACCTTCCTTCGCGTAGGTGAGCTGGCCCTCATGAATGATGAGGCCTGCAACGAAGCGACCATCCTGGATCGCGGGAATGATTTCGTCAAAGGGCACGACCTCAAACTTCGGCTTAACGCCCTCGCCATACTGGTCCTCGAAGTAGAGATTGAGCTGGAGAAATGCGGAGGTGAGCTTGCCGGGAACGGCGATGACGGTGTCCTTGAGTTCGTCCGGCGACAAATCGCGCGCGGCAACGATCATCGGGCCGTATTGCTCGCCGAAGCTACCCCCGTGCCGAAGCAGAGCGTATTTGTCGGCGACATAAGCGAACGCATGGACCGAGATCGCGGTGGATTCGAGCTTCCCCTCCATCGCCCACTCGTTGAGGGTTTGAATATCGCGCAGGATGTGTTCGAACTCGTGATCGGTCTCGACAGGACCCTCGGCAAGGCCCCAAAACATGAATGCGTCGTCGCTGTCTGGCGAGTGTCCGAGTCGAATCTTCATCGACCGTTAGGGTACCCGTTTGAACCTAGGCACAGATGGGCATGGTGAGACGTCGTTAGCAATGTGAATCTCGCCGCGCTGACTCTAGGATGGGTTGCATTGACCTCGCCGGGGATCGACCTAGACGACTACTTTGCGCGGCCCGAAGTCAAAGGGTCAGTCTCAGCGGCGCTCGTGACCGACGCGGACGGCACGGTGCTCTACGAGCGCAATCCCGATCATCGGCTGGTGCCGGCGAGCAATCAGAAGATTCTCAGTGCGATCTACGCGCTACTTGTGCTCGGCCCTGAGCATCGCGGTGAACTTAAGCTCTGGCGCGAAGGGACCGTGATCATCGCCGAGGCGCAGGCCCATCCCGCCATCACGCATGCCCAGCTGGTGGGAGCGAGAGAAACCCTTCAGGTTCCCAAGGGGGCGACGTTACGGGTGAAGTCGGCCTATCCGACCGTGACGCCCCCAGGGTGGGAATGGGATGACTTGCCGAATCGTTATGCCGCCCGCCCAGCGGCATTTTCGGTCGATCGTGGTGGCTTTGAACTCTGGAATCGCAATGGCACGGCGACGCTTCGTCCGGCAAACTACGGCGTGCGGATTGTCGAGGGTTCGCGCCTTCGCTATGATCCGTCTCGTGGCGTCGTCACCGTTCCGAAGCGCCTGCCGAAGACCGATGAACTGCTCGACACGCTGGCGGTGCCCGATGCCGAAGTCGCAGCCGCGCTCGTCCTTGGTGCGAAGCTCGAAGGCCGCACCGAGACCACCCCGAACCGCCCTCCTGATGTCGTCCTGATCTCGCCGCCCCTGGGCGAGATCGTCAAGGATTGCTTGGAGCGGAGCGACAACTTTGTTTCCGAGGCTCTCTTGCTGAGTGCGGCCGCCCATGAAGCGCCGTTTGTTCGCCCCGACGCGCCCTATACGGAAGCTGCCGAGCGCATGAAGAAACGGCTCGTGGCCGAGACGGGGCTCGATACCGCGTGGCTGCGACCGATGGACGGCTCCGGTCTCAGCCGGCATAACCTTGTGTCCGCTCGTGCCCTAACGACGCTCCTGCATTTTGCCGATCGCCGGTGGCCCGAATGGCGAGAGTGGCTCGCCGCCCCCGGAGAGGGCACGCTTAAGAACCGATTGCAGGGGTTTCCTTTCTGGGGGAAGACCGGCTCGCTGAACTCGGTCTCTTCGCTCAGCGGCCTTTCCACAGATGCCGAGGGCAAGACCCTAGCAATATCACTCGTTTTCAACCACTTTGTGGCCCCGGCAACTGATATTCGACGTTTGCAAGACGAGATCGTGGCTAAGATAGGAGCACCCCCCCGCGGCACGGATTTTGAGGATTACTATGACCGTGAAAGAAGCCATCCCCACCCGAGCGATTTTGCTCTTCGTTGGAATTGGAGTCGTTGACCTCGTGGTGACGGCGGTGCTTCACGCCCAAGGTCAGATCGTTGAGCTTAATCCACTGATGCGGGTGTTCATCGAGCAGAGCGAGTGGCTGTTCGCGCTCGTCAAAGGAGCCACACTCGTCGCGGGCTGGTTGGTGCTCGCCTGGTACGCCCAGTTCAATCTGGACTTTGTCCGCAAAGCTTCGCTCTGGGGCAGTGCCGCCTATGTCACGGTTTGGCTGGTCTGGTTCACGGCCGCTTCTTTCGCGCCCACGCCGCCGCCCATGGCGAACATCTGATCGGGTTCGGATAAACTAGGTTCGGCTCGGGAGGGGCTAAGGAGTCCTCGTGCTGGCTTTTGCAAAGTATCCCGGAGTGGGCGATACACCGACCCTTGAGGTCGAAGGCATCCTCGTCAAGCTTGAGTGCGTGAATCGCACCGGTAGTGTCAAAGATCGGGTCGCTTGGGCAATTCTCAGCGAATCCAAACGGCGTGGGTTGCTCCGCCCCGGTCAGCCGATTGTCGAGGCCACGAGCGGCAACACGGGTATCGCGATGGCCTACTTTGGGGCCAAGCTGGGCCATCCGGTCACGATCGTGATGCCTGAGAACATGACCGACGAGCGTAAGGCCCGAATCCGCGATTTGGGGGCCGAGCTCATCCTGTGTTCCGTCGAGGGTAGCTTTGCCGAAGCGGCGGAGATTCGAGATCGAATGGCGCAGACAACGATTGGTTTAATCCTGACCAATTCTCCAACCCGCTCAACCCTCTGTGTCACCAACACGGGACTGGCGCCGAACTGCTTGCCTCCCATCAGCGGATCCATGCCTTTGTGGCGGGCGTGGGTACGGGGGGAACTCTGATCGGCGTCGGCACCGCCCTGCGCGAGGAATGGCCTGACGTCGCCGTTGTGGCCGTTGAACCCGCCGAGTCGGCGGTGATGTCCGGTGGACCCGCCGGACCGCATGCGATCTACGGCATCGGCGACGGATTCATTCCCGCAATTGCCTCGGACGGTGCCGGTGGGCTTCATCCAATCATTACCGGCGTCGAAGTGATCGCGAGCGATGACGCGATTGAGGCAGCGAAGCACCTGCGCTCGGCCCACGGGCTGTGCGTCGGCATCTCATCCGGCGCGAACTACCTCGCAGCGAAGCGACTGCAATCCAAGCACGAGTTGGTAGCTACCGTCTTCAGCGATGGCTTTGCAAAGTATCAGGGTCACGGACTCTGTCCGAGCGACCCGGGGACCTGCGCCTTCGCGCACCGTTGCATCGATCTAGAGCAGACGGCGCGTGCGTAGTCGCTCGGCATGTGACCAGGTGAGCGGGGCCACGCTCAGCGGCTCGCCGGTGTAAGGGTGCACTTGCTCGGGGAGCACGCCGGTCGGATCTGCCCATCGATTGACCCAATCCAGCAGTTCTCGCGCACGATCCTTGTCTCCGCTGAGAGCATACGACTGGGCCAGCCAGAGCGTGGTTATGATCCAGGGATTGCCCGGCACGTCGTCGCTGACGCGGAAGTAGTAGTCGCCCTGGTAGCGGGCGAGGCCGCCGATCTCCGTCTCTACCCACAGCGCTGATTCAACCGCGGTGCGATTGGCCGCATAGATCGGATCTCCCTTCGGAAGCACATCAAGGAACTCAACCAGGAGCGTGGCCGCGTCAATCGTGCCGTGTTCGTCGGTGTTTCGGAAGATCCGTCCGGTCTGGGGGCAGACTAAGTGCCGCCGAAACGCAGCCGTCATCTCGACGGCGGCTTCGCTCCAACGAAGTTGCTCATCGCGATCCGAGGTGATCCTCGCACCATCGCGAAAGGCGGCGATCACCGTGGCCACGGTGTGGGCATGAACTCCTCGGCGCTCTTCCCAAAGGTCGTAGCTTGGGAGGGGAAGGCCCTTCGAGTCGCGGAACGTGAGGAAGAATTCCAGCGGCTTTCGCACGAGCAGATCAAAGGTGGCGTCATCAATCGTGGCGAGTCGAGCGACGAGGCTCACGACGCTGGCCGTCTCGTCTTGTTGGATGGGCAAGCCAACGGTCCACGGGTGCCAGGTGGCGCCGACGGTGCCATCTGCGCGGTATTTCTGTAGGAAGAACGGACGGGGAGCGATCGCGCGCTTGGCCCACTCGACGAATCGGATCGCTTCTTCGGTGTGTCCGCGCTCGATCAGTTCTTGCAAGACGTTGGCGGCATCGCGCGGCCAGCAGTAGCTGTAGTTCGCTCGGTTGGTCTCCATGATGTCGGAGTCATTAGCGGCGAGCACCGCCCCCGTGTCGGCGATTTGGGTTCGGATGATGGCGAGGTCGAGATGGTCTTGCGCCGGGGAAAACCACCCGGCGACCTCGTGGGAACCCTGATGCGCCTCGTGGGAATCGTTTGGAGCCGGTGTCCAGGCGAACGGTCCGAGGTCCTCCATTCGCTCCGCAATTCGGAGCTCATACTGCAACTGGCCAACGCCGTGAGCCGCCAGTTGAACGCAAGCCCGCAGGGTCGAATCCACCGAACCCTGGGCGATGGGGTTGCCGCTCAGTTCACCATCTTCGGCGTCGCGCCACGTTCCTTCAAGGTCTCCAAACTCGGTGATACCGCAGGCGAACTGGTCGGAGTCTTCAAGCCGCGCAAGAATCGACACTGGACCCTTGAAGTGGACGATGCCCTCCAGCACCGGGTGCCAAAGCGCGCAATCCCCGATGTCGCTTTCCATGATTCGGAAGTCGTGGGTCACGAACAGCCGGACTTCGCGGGATTGGTCGCGGAGGTTCGTCAAGGTGAACAAACGTCGGAACGTATCCGAACTCCCCCTCTCCTCGAAGGGCATTGTCTTCGAGGGGAGGGGGTTGGGGGGTGGGGAGAAGAGCCACGACGTGATCTCAAGTCGCACCCCCAACTCGGCGGAATCGTGCGTCTCCACACCGACCAACGGTTCCGCCGAGGCATAGCGATGCGATCGCTCCCATCCCGCCGCGTCAAGCCACGAAAATCCGCCCTCGGCCCAAATGCCGATGCGTACCGCGCGTCCACTCAGGTGGTTCCAGATGCCAACCGGCCAACTGAAGTCGCGGATGTTGCCGCGGTGGTCGCACTGCACAAGCAACCGACCGTTGCCAAACACCAGGGGGCGTGGCATTTAGAGTCGACGCCTCCACGCCTCGAAAGCTTCACGCGCTCGGTTCAGTTTGGTCTCTCGGATGAGCCCCTTGTCCACCCGCTTCTTGCCGGGTTTAAGTTCGAGCTCTGGATCGGGGAAGAGTCCCCAGTTGATGTTCATCGGCGCAAACTCACGATCGGTCGGGTCTTGCAGATGGCCGATTAAGGAGCCATAGGCACTGGCCAACGGCGGACTTTCAGGTTCCAAACTACGGAACTTTGCGTCAATGACGACCGCCGTATAGATGCCCATCGCCGCGCTCTCGACATATCCCTCGACGCCCGTCAACTGGCCGGATAAGTAGAGATTCGAGTGACCTTTCAGCGACAAATCACTTTCAAGAACCGTGGGCGCATCGACATAGGTGTTCCGGTGGATCACGCCAAACCGAACGAACTCGGCGTTCGCTAACCCCGGCACCAGCCCAAACACCCGTCTCTGTTCGCCCCACTTCAACCGGGTCTGGCAGGCAACGAGCGAGTAGAGCGTCTTCTCCCGGTTCTCGGGCCGCAGTTGGAGTGCGGCGTACGGACGGCGTTCCGTACGCGGATCGGTCAGGCCGACGGGCTTGAAGTTACCGAAGCGGAGCGAATCTCGCCCCTTCTCGGCAATGGCCTCAATCGGAGTGCATCCCGCGAAGTACTTGATTTTCTCAATGAACTGGCCCTCGATCTCGGTCGGCGACGCATCGCGTTTGCCGCCCGCTTCAAATGCATGGATCGGCGCACGCTCAGCTGTAATCAGCGCATCAACAAACGCCTCGTAGGTCGGTTTGTCGAACGGGCAGTTCAGGTAGTCGTCGCCTTCGCCCTTGTCATAGCGACTCTGGGCGAAGACAATGTCCATATCAAGCGAGGCCGCCTCCACGGTCGGCGCGACCGCATCATAGAAGTAGAGATGCGTGCGACCGGTTTGGCTCGCGAGCCATGTCGAGAGGTCATCGCTTGTAAGTGGGCCTGTTGCAAGCACGACGATATCGCCGCTCGCAAGCCAACCTTCGACGTCGCCGGATGTAACCGGCCGCCGCTGAACGTGAATGTTCGGATGCGCCTCCATCTTGGCGGTGATCGCTTGAGCGAATCGATCGCGATCCACAGCAAGCGCCTGACCGCCCGGGACCTCGTGTTCGTAGGCGGTCATCAGCACGAGCGACCCGAGCGCTTGCATCTCGGCTTTCAGTTGACCCGCTGGACTGTCGGGAGCTTTGGACTTGAACGAGTTTGAGCACACCAACTCGGCGAACTGGTCGCTCGTGTGGGCCGGGGTCATCTCGACGGGGCGCATCTCGTAGATCGTCACTACGTGGCCCCGCTCGGCCAAGCCCCACGCGGCTTCCACACCCGAGAAACCTGCTCCGACGATGCGGATCATGAGTCGAGTGCCCTCTGGTATCCGGCCATGGTGTCTTCGGCGGCTTGCTCCCACGTGAAACGACTTCGCCACGCGGTCATGTCAGGTTGCGCAGTCGATGCGAGCGCGGATTCGGTCGAGCGACGAATCGAGTCCGGGTCATAGGGGTCGCAGACGAACACGGACGTGTTCACGAGGTCGCCAAAGTAGGTTTGCACCGGGCAGAACTCGGCCGAGGACACGACGACCCTGCACCCGCACGCAAGAGCCTCCAGCGTTGACAACCCCGGCGACTCGCGAAATGACGGCAACAGGTGAACCGAAGAACGCTGGAGTAAAGCGGCCACGTCCGCCGGGGCAAGCCGGGAAATGAACTCAACCTGCGGTGAGGCCACCGCGCGGACCTTCGCGGCATACGACGCATCATGTTCGGCCCCTACAATGGTCAATCGAACTGGCAGGTCGGCGAGAGCCGCGACGACCCCGAGCTGATTCTTGATCGGCTGAACTCGACCCACATTACACGCGCCATCGCGAGCACCATCAGCGACTGGAGGCGTGAACAGGGAGGTATCAATCGCATTGACGACGGGCTGGACAACGGCATGGTCGAATCCAAAGTCGCGAGCCACCATCTGGGCTTCTTCTTGCGAGTTGGGCAAGAGCGCAGCCGCCCCGGTCAGCAACTCACGCACCAACCTACGCCGCGAGGGCTGGGCGTACCGCGGTCGACCAAGGGTCGCTCCCGCGATCCGGCTCAACACATCGAAAGCTCCCTTGAGGGCCTTCCAGGCCGGCGACGGAACCCGCGTACCCATCATATCGACAAACCGGGCATGGCGCAGGTCCCAGTAGATTGTGGACACCACATACGGACGCCCAGCCTTGTTTGCCGCTCGGCCAAAGGCGGAACTGATCTCCTCAGTTTGAATGTTGAACACGTGCACGACTTCGGCATCCCTAATCGCGGCATCGCCGGGATCGGTCACGATCGTCGCCTGAACCCCGTGGTGACTTTGAAGCGCTTCGACCGTCTTGACCAGTTGAACGCTGTCGCCCCCGTGAGTGGTTTCCCAGTCGGGTCGGATGCAGAAGGCGACTTTCATAAGGTGGAGAGGGGAGTATACAAGGCTCGCCCGATTCTTCCGATGCTTGTAGGGTGAACGACTTTGGATAAGGCCACGGTGAGCAAGGGTGCGGCATGGTTGATGCTGTTCTCAATGGTCTCCAAAGTGATCTTTCCGATCATTGGGATTATCATCACTGGCCAGGTTGGCGTCAAGGCGGTCGGGACGTTCGGTATCGCCATCGCACTCTATACAGTGACCGAGCTGTTTCGCGATGGCGGCCTCGCAATCACGTACATCGCCGATACCGAGCACCAGCACGGGGATGAGCGTAACTACCACGGCTTAGCCGTAATGCTGGGGTTCTTCTTTGCGCTGTTGACGGCAGTCGCATCGGGTGCGGTGTCTAGGTTCTATGCGGTGCCTGAAATGTCTCAGGCACTCTACTGGACGGCAACCACCATGCTCATCGGCTCGCTCGCTTCAATTCCGGGAAGCCGCCTTGTAAAGCAAGCGCGGTTTCGCGAGGCGGGGCTGGCCGATGTCGTTGCGACCGGCATCGGTTATTCGGTTGCCTTAGGCTTGGCGTTAACCGGGTTTGGACTGTTCGCCCTGCTCATCCAGATGGTGCTTCGCGGCGTTGTGTATCTAGCCCTCGTCATCCGCGCTTCCGGCTGGATCGCGCCCGCATTCGATCTGACCGTGTTTGGACGCCTGTTCCGGGCCTCCTTCGCAAACCTCGGGGCCAACATCTCCTACACGGTGTACACCATGGCTGACTATGCCGTGATCGGCAAGGCCCTAGGTCAATCGGCAAATGGTGCTTACTGGGTTGCGTTCAATATCGCCGCGAAGCCTTTCGATTTGATCACTGCTCCCATCTCGCGAACGATGTTCGTGGCATTCAGCCGGGCTGTGGACCAGCGGGACCGACAGGCGCATCTCTTCGCACGCACGATCGCCGCCGTGTCGCTCTTCGCGATCCCCGTCTATGTGTTGGTGGGCGCGCATTCGAACGCAATCATCAGCATCTTGTATCCGCGCGGTTTTGAAGCGGCCGGTCCAACCCTGGGCGTGCTAGCTTACTATCTTGGCTTTCGCTCGATCGGGTCGGCAGCGGGTACCGCTCTCGTTGCCTGCGGGCGCCCGGGGCTTCATGCTTTGTCGTGGCTGCCCGGATACGCGATCGCAGTTGCGGGCATCGCCAGCGTTTGGGCCAACGGGACTCTGATCCAGTTTGTCGAGTTCTTGACCTACGGCGCAATCACCGTTTATGTGTTGAACCTGTTGTTCGCGTGGGCAACTCTGCGGCCCAACCGGCAAGATGCATTCATGGTCGGCAGGAGTGTAGCCAGCACGCTTCCTGCCGTCGGTCTGGTGGTGGCAGCTCGTTGGATGCCCGTCGCGCCGTGGATACAACTCCTCATCGGCGGAGGGCTCGCGGTCATTCTCCACTTAGGTGTGTTGGCGGCAATTCGGCTTGGAAACTGGCGGCTCGGCTACTCCATCTCGGGCTTGAAAGACATCTACCGAACGCTCTAGTTCACCGATCCCGGTAAACTTACGAGAGTTGAGGCGCTTCTGGGAGTCTTTGCACCGTCTTTGTTTGTTGAGACTCCATATCGGATCAGTCGGATGCCGATAATCAAGTGAGGCGTTGAGGTAGCGAGTTGATTAAGTCCTACTGGTTAAGGTTGTTGTTGTTTGCGGCAGGTGGAGCGGCGATCGCCTTGGCGGTCTCCATGATCGTGCCCAAGAAGTACGAGGCGATCATGGAAATCCTGATCGACCAGAAGCCGATTGTGCCCACGGTGGCAATGAACAACGCGGAAGCGTCGGTCTCTGACTTGATCGACTTCGGACGTTCTCGCTCGCTGACCACACAGGTACAGCAGCTGACTTCGTTTGGCACGGTTCTCGAAGCGGCTCGAAGAGTTGCGTCTCAGCGCGGTGAAGGTGATCCCATGGAGAACCCGAACTCGCCAATCTATCCCCCCGATCTGATGGACTCCATCACGGTCACGGCGGAAGCGACTTCGGACATCATTGGGTTGCGAGTCCGGTTGACCGATCGTGAGCTTGCTCAGTCGGTCGCGCGCGAAATCAACATCGCTTTTAACGACAAGAACAACACGAACACTCGCGAACTTGCCAGCCGAGCCATCCAGTTCCTAGAAACGCAGATCGGTGACATCGACAACCAGCTCAACACCATCGATGCTGAAACAGAAAAGGTTAAGATTGAGCTTGGCCTGGCCGACATGGCCACTCAGATCGCGTCCGAAACGCAAAACCTCAACACCATCAAGAACACGCGCGACATGGCCCAGCTGGATTTGGTGACCGCTCGACTTCGTGCGAACGACCTCGAAACCGCGCTATCCAAGTTGGACAAGATGCAGGCGGGTGGCGACGCCAAGGTCCTCAACCCTTTGCATCAGAAGTTCACGACCGACTTGCTTGAGGCGCGAACAGCCCACGCCTTGCTATCGGAACGCTATCTGCCTGAGCGTGAAGAAGTTCGTGCCTCTCAAGAGCGGATCAATGCGATCAAGGCGCAGCTTGACGCCACGCCGCAATACGTTGAGGGACAGTCCACCACGGTTCCCAACACGAACCGCACTCAGCTCATGAACACTTTGGCCGAGGCCAAGGCTATGGTGACCGGTCTACAGGCGCGTGTCGAAAACGCCAATCGAATTGTCGCGGAGAAGGAGAGCTTTATGAGTAAGCTCCCGGCCGCCCAGTCGAAGCTGGCAAAGCTGAATCGACAACAGCTCGCCTTGGAGCGCGTCTATCAAGGCTACGCCGACCGACTTAAGACGTTGAAGGCCGCTCAGACAGGTCGTATCACGCCGGTTCGCGAACAGACCTCAGCCGTCGCTCTGCCGGACCCGGTAAGCCCGAAAATCGTCATCAACATGATGTTCGGAATCGTCGCTGGGGGCATTCTTGGCATCCTTTCGATGCTCGCGACTGAAGCGAAGCGCCAGCCGGTTCGATCGCTGGCCCAGCTCAACCAACTCGCGTTCCGCCCGGTCTACCGCATGGTGCCCGAGCTTCGAACGCCCTACCGCGGCCTGAGCAAGGCACCGCAAGAGTCGTATGAGACGTTGCTGGCAAATCACTTGCGCAGCACTGCCCGACCCTACCGCGTGGCCATTGTGGGTCTGACCAAGGATGCTGGCGCTTCAACTACGGCCATCAACCTTGCCGTCGCCGGAGCGCGGCATGGCTCGCGAGTGCTGTTGGTTGAATGCGACCCGCGCGGTGCGCTGGCTCGCTTGGCGGGACGTCAGCCTTCGCAGAACGAAGTGGTCGAGGTTTCTCCGCTGATCAAAGGCATGAGCGTTGAGTCATTCCTGGGTCTCAGCGGCGAGAGAAGCCCCGAGGTTGCTCCCGCTATCCGTGACCAAGAAGCCGATCTCACCATCGTGGACCTCGAGCCCACATCCAAGTCCGCCGAATACGCCTTCCTCGCGCCCCATGTCGACGAAGTAATCCTTCTCGTCCGCGCAGGCAAGACGAAGTCGGTGGAGTTCCTTCAAGCACAGCAAGCGCTTAAGGAAGCCGGATGCCCGCTCGTCACCGTGGCCTTCACCCGCTCATCGGATCTGGCCGTTGTGACCGAGAGTGCCGACCCGAGCTTGATTGAACGCGACGATCCCAAGTCGCTCGACGCGTAACCTCGTCGAAGCGAGTCAGATAGGTCTGCTCCGGCGCTTAGCGCCGGAGCAGTTTTTTCGTGATGTGCGAGATCGTTCGCAAAGGGCTTTGGACAAAGGCCAGGGCGGCGTGCTTGAGCATGAAGCCTGGCATCTTGGACATCTTGCCATAGTGAATCAGCTGAAATCTCGATTTGAGAAGCGTCTCACCCCTTGCATAGGGCACCTTGGCGAGATACTCTTCGATAAGCAGCGCCGTGCGCTTGTGGATGTCGGCAAGCCGCGTCTGGGTGAGTGAACGCTCGTGCATTCGATAGAGATACAGGTCTTCCTTGATGGGCTTGAGCTTGAAGTAGAGCGACGCCCGCAGCCAGAAGTCCCAATCTTCCACCAAGAAGCGATCAACATCGTAGCCCTTGAGCTTCTCGTGGACTTCGCGCCGGTACATGAAGCAACCGCGGACACAGTTCCACAGCAACAACGTCTCATGGCCGTCAACCTCGGCGATCCCTTGCTCCTTCAGGTCATCGTCAATGAGCATGCAGTCGGCGTACACGACGCCCACCTCAGGATCGGCGTCGAGTTCTTCGACCATGCGCTGCAGGGCTGTTGGCCTGAAGAAGTTGTCGTCGGATGTCCAGGTGATGTACTTACCTAGGGCAGCGTCGCTTCCAACATTGAGCGAGGCGGGCAACTTCTTGTTCGGATTGTTGCGGATGGAACGAATGCGCGTATCCTGGGCCTCGTAGCGCTTGATGACCTCCGGCGTGTCGTCGGTCGAGCCGTCGTCCACGACGATGAGCTCCCAATCCGTGAAGGTCTGGGCAAGGATGCTGTCAATGGCACCCGGTAGAAGATCGGACCGGCTGTACGTCGGCAAGACCACGGAGACTTTGGGAGCGTGTTCGGCCATCTAGGAATTGACGCGCATGAAGCAGGCCATGGGGGGCCAGCGGTACAATTTTGGCAGAGTTTGACCGATCATGCATATGGTGGCGAACTCGATAGAGCCGACTCCAGCACCTCTTATGAGCACCCAGCCTCTGACTCAACGCATCAATGATCGGCAAGCCGTCATCGGCATTCTCGGGCTGGGATATGTTGGTCTACCCCTCGCCATGCGCTTTGTCGAAGCGGGGTACCGCGTCATTGGCATCGATGTCGATCCGAAGAAGATTGTGGCCCTTGAAGCCCGCAGCTCTTACATCAAGCACCTCGGCGACGACAAGATCGCCGACATGATGAACAGCGGCCTGATGAAGCCGACGACTGATTTCGCCGCTTGTGCCGAGTGCGACGCCCTGATCATCTGCGTTCCAACTCCACTCGGAAAGCATCGAGAGCCTGATCTTAGCTACGTGATCAACACGATGGTCGCGATGCAGCCCTATCTGCGTGAGGGCCAGGTGGTGAGTTTAGAGAGCACGACCTATCCCGGCACGACCGAAGAAGAGATTGTTCCCCGAGTAGAAGCCGCGGGGCTCGTGGTCGGAGAGTCCGCCTATGTAGTGTTCTCGCCGGAGCGAGAAGATCCGGGCAATCCGAACTTCAGCACCCGCACGATCCCGAAGGTGGTGGGTGGTCACACCCCCGCTTGTCTCGAAGTGGGCGTTGCGCTCTACGGAGCGGTCATTGATCGCGTGGTGCCCGTCTCCTCGACCAAAGCCGCCGAACTGACCAAGATTCTCGAGAACGTCTACCGCGCCGTGAACATCGGTCTCGTGAACGAGCTCAAGATGGTTGCCGACCGGATGGGGATCGACATCTGGGAGGTCATCGACGCGGCGGCGACCAAGCCGTTCGGATACACACCGTTCTATCCGGGTCCCGGTCTGGGTGGTCACTGCATTCCCATCGATCCTTTCTATCTCACCTGGAAGGCCCACGAATACGAGATGCACACTCGCTTCATTGAGCTCGCGGGCGAGATCAACTCGCGCATGCCCGAATGGGTCGTGCAGAAGGTTGGCCTGGCGCTGAACGATGCCGCCAAGAGCATCAAGGGCTCGCGCATCCTCGTCCTCGGGATTGCTTATAAGAAGAATATCGACGATTCGCGAGAGACCCCGTCAGCGGAGCTGATTGCGCAGCTCGACCGCCTCGGCGCGGAAGTGGACTACAGCGATCCGCATGTGCCGACCTTCCCGGTCAAGCGTCGACACAAGTTCGACATGACCTCGGTCGTGCTCACGCCCGAAGTCGTCGCCGGATATGACTGCGTTCTGCTCTCAACCGACCACGATGCGTTCGACTTTGCGATGATTCAGCAGCACGCCAAGCTCCTCGTGGACACCCGAGGTCGGTATCGAACGCCGGCCGCTAACGTGATCAAGGCATGAAGATCTCCGTCGGTATTCCGACCGTTGGGCGCGACACACTGGCCCACACGTTGCGATCCCTCGAACGCCAGACAGTTGCACCGCACGAGGTCATCGTGATCAACCAAGGCGATCCCGAGCTACCGTCGAGGATGCCCGCGGTCGCCAACACGACGTTCGTCCATCAGCCGGTGCGGGGCTTATCCCGCGCCCGCAATGCAGCGTTCGACCGATTCACAGGCGATTGGATCGCCTTCATTGACGACGACGAGGAAGCGAACGCGGAGTGGATTGAGCAGATCAGCCTGGCGATCAACGCCTACCCGCAGGTCGACTTCCTTGGTGGGGTGTATTTTCTGCCGGTTGGCCACAAGCGAGAAGAGGGCTTCTGCAGCGAGCTCTACATGCTGGGCGAAGAGCTCATTACCAAGGAGACCTGGCTCCGCACGATGGGACATCCGACGCTCCAGCGCGACGCATGGGGCGGAAACTGCATGTTCAGCCGCCGGTGTTTCGAGACGGTCGGCTACTACGATGAATGGCTGGGGCGAGGGGCGCCCGACTTCATCAGCGGTGAAGACACGGACTACGCGCTTCGCGCTCTCAGCGCCGGGCTGACGGGGCTGGTGAGTTGCCGAATCATCATCTATCACACGTTCGGCACGCGTCCCTATTCGCCCGAAATGGACAAGGAGCACGCCACTCTGGGTGCGGTTGCAAAGTGGAAGTCCGAACAAGATCCTGAGAAAGTAGCGCCGGAACTCGCCCAACTCGTCTTTCCGTTCGGAAAGAAGAAGGCCAGTGTCGCAACGTTGACCGGTGGTCGGGTGTTTGGCGATCATCTTTCGCAGAAACAAGCGTTTGATGAAGCGATGGCCCTCCTTGAGCGTAAGTACACTGTTGAAGCGGGAAGGCTGCATAAACAGTCATGAAGCGCGTCGCCGTCATCATTCCGACGCACAACCGGTCGGATCTGCTGGCGATCACCCTGCATAACGTTCGGTGCCAGAGTCACACCGACCTGGACGTGATCGTCGTTGACGACGCGAGCACTGACGATACTCCTGAGGTTCTCGCTCGGACCGTGCGAGATGACTCGCGTTTCCGTAGTGTGAAGTTTGAGACCTCGCGAGGGGCGTGCGCTGCCCGCAACACGGGCTTGTCGATGACCAGCGCCGACTACGTCTGCCTACTTGACGCCGACGACTTGATCCATCCCGATAAGCTTGCGATTCAAGTTGCGGAGTTAGAGGCTGATCGGTCCCTTGATGCCACCGTGTGTCAGATGGCCCACTTCGAGCACGATCCTAACGAGGGCAAGTTGCTATGGAACACATTTGCCGGGGCTGAACCTCGGCGAAGATTCCTCGGTCACGACCCGGTGTGGGGAATCCATGCGCCGCTCTGGCGGCGAGAGATTCTTCAGAACCTGGGAGGGCTCGACGAATCGCTTCCCGTTGCACAGGACTACGAGCTCCACCTGAGGGCACTATTGAAAGGCGTGCGGTTTGGAATGCGCCCGCAACTGCTCAGCTTCTGTCGGCGCCATCGCGGACCAGCGATTTCCACATCGAAGGCGCTGCCTCGACTCAAGACGCTCGCAAACATCTTTCGTCAATGCGAACCCGATCTCCATTCGGAAGAAACCAATGTCGTGGCGGCCAACTTCATCTGGCTGGCGCGGCAAGGTGCGATCATGGGCGATCCCGACCTCGTCGACGCTTCAATCTCTGAAGCCCGACGCTTCGGTTTGCACCCGCCAGCGTCGTTTGGTTTCCTTTGCAGGCTCTCCGCTCGGACCGGGCGTCATCGCTTCATGAACATGGCACTACGATGGGCTGATTCGAACAACATCGATTGGAGATCGCGCGAAGGCTGGTATCTCGTGCATCGCGTTGACGATGAGCCCAATCTTGAGCGATTTGACGTCCCTCAAAACACATTCAAGCCCCCCTCGACCTGAGTCGAGGAGGGTGTCTCTCCGGAGTGCCCTTATAGGCCGCGATTGACGTACATGTTGCTGGTGAACGACCGGAACATGTTGACCATTTCTTGGTAGGGCTGGTCGGTCACATCAACGAGGCCGAAGGCGAAGTTCTCGCCATCCTGACTGCGCCCAGTGATCGGCTGGTCGATGTAGGTGAACCAGTGCACGCCGATGATGTTCTTGGTGCTCAGAGCCTTGTCGAGGTATGCGCGAGTGCGCTCGGCCCGAGCGGTCTGATTGTTAACATCGGCCCGCGGGAAGATCATTTGCGGGAACGAGTTACCATCGCGGCTGGTGAACGAGAACTCAGCGATGAGGACGGGCTTCTTGAGGCCATTGAAGTAGGCCCACGGAACCATCGACGCATCATCGTAGCAGGTCACCGAAATCACGTCTGCATAGAGTTGCAACCCGCCAAACGCTTCGTTCGGACACCAGCCGTACGAATCCTTGCTCCCGAGCCAAAGCACGTCCGGCTTGTTCGCCTTGATGGCGGCGCGAACCCGAAAGGCGTAAGTCTTGGCGAAGTTGTACAGGAATGCCGACAGGTCAGGCTTGGCGTTGCTAACCTGGTTGTCGGTCAGCGAGGCTGAGTTGTCACGCAACCATTGCCAGGACTCAAAGTTCGTGCCCCAAGCTTGATTCAGAGCGGCAACCGTCTGGTACTTCACGAACAAGTGATTGATGAACGCCTGCTTCGAGGGCTGGGTCTTGGGAGCGGAAAGAGCCGCGATCGGGACCTGATACTGCTCACGCAGTGTTCCGGCGCGAATGCCCCAGCTATGTTCACCATCGACGATCACGCCAACGAGGTTCGGGTGCGACCCATAGGTGTTAAGCGACTGAGCGAAGTGGCTGATCAACCATGACGTGAAGTTGGCAGCGTAAGGATCGGGCAGCGTCGACCAGAATGCAAACGGCGTTTGCAGTCGAGTCGGGAACGCATGGGTGGTCAAACCGAACGTGAACGGGATGCCCTGGAACTTCAGTTGGCTCCCGACCGCCGAGCCTGAGCCGAGGGTGTTCAGTCCCCACGACTCGAAACGGCGCTTGGCTTGGTAGATCCACTGCGTCGGCCAGTTATCCCCGTACTTCTCTAGCAAGTTGGCACTGTAGTGGCTGTATGTCCGGCGGTCTTGACCCTGCTTCGTCACGGTGCCGTAGAACTGCGCCTTGGCATCGCCAAAGGCGGGTTGACCGGTGAACATGACCTCGCGGCCTTCCACGATCGTCTCACTGGACGATCCCACGGAGGTGGCCCCGAGGCTCCAGAAGTATCGTCCGCCCGGCGTCAGGAAGTAAGCCTTGCCCGACTGCGTCTTCACGGCTCGCCACTTGTCGCGATAAATCGTTTCGGGCAGGTCTAGCGAGCCCAAGGATTCGCCCGGACCCGGATTGGCCGAGATGTCGGCCAACTCATCCGCGTGTTGATCGCGAATCTGCTGCGCGCTAAGCTTCCGCCAATCCCAACTTCGCCGCGCATACTGCCCAAATTCGTCTACGAACGCAAGGAGCGAGTTGTCAATCGACACGGCTTCGACCGAAGCAAGTTTGACCTTGGCAGGCTGACCGTTCCGGTTGTAGATCTGGAATCGGTACACCGAGTTTTTTGGCTTGGCCGGGCTCCACGAGCGGCGATGCGTGTAGGTTTCCTGGAGCGCGGGGAACGGTGCCATCATGCCGTGGGCCGTCGGGTCAAATCCGCTTGCATCCAGATAGAACGTGCGAACTTCCCGCGGGGCGAGATCAAGGCTGCCGCCGTCGTAGTCGTTCAGCTGCGAGTTGATGTCCCAACGGACACCGAGACTGATCGGATAGTTCTCGAGGTTCTCAACGCGAATCGAAAAGCCGCTGTAGCTCATCCAATTGCGAGGCATCGAAAAGTTGACGCCGATCTGGCTCCATTGGCCGCCAAAACCAAACTGCGCTGCCGGCTGCAGTCCGATTGTGGTTTGACCTTGGAGTTGAACTCCGCTGAAGTAGTATCCCGGAGATCCGAGTTGCTCAACGTTGTAGACAGTGGAGCTCGATTGTCCGACCGCCGAGACGGCCAGCATCATCCAGGAGCCCATAAGGATGCCCGCTTTCCAGTTTCCCATGTCCCCAGAGTTCCAACCCCTGGGTAGGCTGGGCATCGCAAGATTTGCTGGGTCGGGGGCGTTCCGGCACCATCACCAGCCGGGCGGATTTCTAGCTGTCAACGATAGCGGCTAGTGCCCTTGCGAGGGGTTCGCAAGGAGTCGGACATCTTGCGCCCGATCCGTTCGCGTTACGACGACCTGATCGTCAGTTACGACGATCACCAGCCCGTCCACGCCCAGCGTAGTAACTTCCCTACCCGTCGTGTTGTAGACCACGCTCTGGCGAGTTTCGACCAACCGCGCGGATCCAACGACTGCGTTGCCCGCCGGATCAAGCGGCACGGTACGCAACAGCGAATCCCAAGTTCCTACATCGTCCCAAGCGAAGGTCGCTGGCACACAGTGGACACCTTCGGCCCGTTCCATTAGGGCGACGTCCACCGATTGCGACGGAAGCCCCTCGAAAACAGCTGAAGCACCTTCTCCAGCCCGCAAGAGCCTTTTAACCGCTCGGTAGGTTTCGCTTGCGCCGGGGTTTGCCTCGGCCAACTCCCGATCAAAGGCGTGCTCCGTCCAGAAGAACATCCCGCTGTTCCACAGATAGTTGCCCTGCCGCAAGAACTGCGCGGCCGTAGCCGCGTCTGGCTTCTCGGCAAATCTCGTGACGGACCCGTCCTCTTGTCGTTCAATGTAGCCGAACCCAGTTTCCGGACGGGAGGGAGGGATGCCGATCGTGACGAGCACGCTATCTCGCTCCGCGATATCCATCGCCGTTCGAACGCAGTCGGCAAACGCCTCGGCGGGGCGAATCGCGTGATCCGACGTCGTGATCGCAACGCAGAAATCTCCCTCGGTCCGCGCGGCCAAAGAAGCCATCGTCCAGACCACGGCCCCCAGCGTGTTTCGCCGCATCGGTTCGGCCAGCACCCGATCGGACGGCACCAACCCCGATTCGGCGATCGCATCCGCCAAAAGTGGCGATGTTGAAACCCACAGCTGTTCGCCAACAGCCAGCCTCAACCGAGCCAACGACGCCTCAAGCATGGAGCAACCCTCGCCGGTGAGGTCGAGCAACTGCTTGGGGATGCGTGGAGTCGAGACGGGCCAAAAGCGCTCTCCCGAGCCGCCCGCCATCACGACTCCGTGGCGAATCACTTCGCTACCTTCCGCCGAAAAGTCAGGACCGGATTGCCGGGCTCATCGGGGTTCACCACAAAGGTGTTCTCATCGGGCCAAGTGACCGTTCCGGTTTGCGGCTTGTTCAACTGCTTCGCAATCTCCGTCGTGCCCTGATCGATCAGCGCCTTCGGAAGGGTTGCGGCAGAGGAGTCGACGGTGATCTTCTCCCCATTGACGGTGAGCTGGTCGCCGGAGTACTCATAGGTTCCGGTGATCTTGACCTTCGCGCCCATGAGCTCACCGCCCACGCTATAGACCCCATCGGGCGCAAACTCGTGCACGATCGTCACCCGAAAGCCCTGCACAGACACCTCGCCATCCCACGCACCCAGATACGGGTTCGCTTGCTTGCCACACCCCACAAGGCCAACGAGCACCACCAACGCGACGATTGCTCTCATAGTCCTGAGTCTAACATAGTGAATCGCAACGCGCACGCCGTGATCGTCGTAAAATGGCGCAAGTCGGCCCGCCATGAACTTGACCACCGAACGCTATCGTCAGATCACCTTTGGGGTGGTTGTCGCGCTCACGCTCTACGTCGCAGGAACGTTACTTGCGCCGTTCTTGCCGGCCCTGCTGTGGGCCGCCGTGATCGCCGTGCTCGTGGGGCCGATTCATCGGAGATTCCGAAAAAAGCTCAATCCCAACTGGGCCGCTACCGCGACGACGCTTCTCACGATCGCCCTCATCGGCGTCCCGCTCGCGCTTGTCGGCACCGTTCTCACCCTCCAAATCACCGCCAGCGCGCACCAACTGACCCTGGCAAATGGAAACAGCGACCTCAGCATCGCCCAGGTGTTTGCCGAAATCGACAAGCATGTGAAGCCCATCGCCTCTCAGCTAGGCGCTCCGGACTTCAGCCTCGAAGCGTGGGTCGAAACTAATCGTGAAGGACTCGTGAAGGGCATCGGCGCCTTTGCGAGCGGTGCCGCCAAGACCACGGGCCAGGGCATCTTCACGCTCGTTGTCGCGTTCCTCACCCTCTTCTTCATGCTTCGCGACGGCCACAAACTCCGGGAACCGGCCCTCGAACTGATCCCGCTCCCGCGAGAACGCGCGGAGGCCCTCCTAGAGCGGATGGAAGCGACGATCCACGCGGTCTTCGTTGGCATCGTGCTTGTCGCACTGATCCAAGGTGGTCTGGCGGGCATCGCGTACTGGGTCGCCGGCGTGCCCTCGCCGCTGGTTTGGTGGGTCGCAACGACCGTTCTGTGTGCCATCCCCCTCCTCGGGTCACCGATTGTCTATGTGCCCCTCAGTCTTCTCCTCTTGGCACAGGGGCAGTATTGGCAAGGCTTTGGGCTCGCTGCGTTTGGGTTCCTGGTGGTCAGCCAAGCCGACAACATCCTGCGCCCATTCATCATCGGCGCGCGTGTCGATCTGCACCCGATGGCGATCTTCTTCAGCCTCCTCGGTGGCATCTTCGCGATGGGTCCGGTCGGCATCATGATGGGTCCAGTGGTGCTGACGATCCTGCTCGCCATCCAAGACATCATTCGCGAGCGCCTGCGAAACGCCGAAGGCGAAGCCGCCCCGGTGGCGCTACCGAATCAAGAAGCCATGTCCTAGTGGGTCGGAAGGATCGATAAGGAACTCACTCATGCCCGTGATGTGCGCTGAGCCGGTCACTCGCGGTATCACCGCCGGTCGGCCGCCGAATTCGACTTCTTCGACCACCTCGACCGTAAACGTCGAACCCAAGATACTCTCGATCACGATCGGCTCGCTAAGCCCGATGTCGCCCCGGAAGTAGTGCAACGCCGCCCGTGCACTGACGCCAGTCCCGGTCGGTGATCGGTCGACTTCCCCATCGGCAAAGATGCACACATTGCGGCTGTGGTGCGATGGATCATGCGGCGGCCCCGTGAAGATCACCCCGTACAGGAAACTGAGATCCGGCTCATAGGGATGCCGCATGTCGTGCCCGATCTCGGCCTTGACCCGACGCCCCTCAGTAATCAACCGCTCAACCGACGATGGCTCCAGCGGCAGCCCCGCATCGCCGATCGCGTAGTATGCGCCGCCGAAGGCGACGTCATACGAAACCTCATCCAAAACCACGCCCGTCCGCTCGACAAACGAGGGCACATTGAGGAACGACACCGATTCGACGCGGCCTTCGTTTAAACAAGCCGTCGCCGTCACCCGCCCCGCGGGCGTGTCGAGCTTCAACACCGTCTGCGTCGTCATCCCCGTCTCCAGCAAGATCGTTACCAGCGCGATCACGCCGTGCCCACACATCGTGCTGTACCCCTCGTTGTGCAGGAAAATGACGCCGTAGTCTCCGTCTTCAGTTTCTGGCTCGGTGAGCACACAGCCATACATGTCGGCGTGGCCGCGGGGTTCAAACATCAGGGCCGTGCGGTAGTGATCAAGCTCGCGCCGCATGTACGCGCGCTTCTCAAGGACGGTCCGCCCCATCAAGGGAGGCACCCCCTCCAGGATCAAGCGCAAGGGCTCTCCGCCCGTGTGGGCGTCAATGGTCTTAACGGTGCGGGAGCGGTCTCGCCAGGACATCATCGGCCGCCGAGGTAGCTAAGCTCTAAGGGATCTGGTACCGATTCGGGAGTTTCTTTGCTCGGAGCGCGCCGATGAACCCAACGTTCGCACTTCGAGTCACCCAGCTTGGGCGTCAGATACAACTCGTCGCCCTGCCGCGTGAAGCTGAAATCCTGTCCGAGATTAGGCTCCTCGACCGTCGCGATGCGCATCAAATCTTCCCCTTTGAGCTCAAACGCGAATTGCTGTTGGTCGCGACCTCGTACCCAAGCAATCCATCCGTATCCGCTGATCGTGATCGATTCCCGCACACCCTCCGGGCGGATGCACTCGTAGTAGCCGGTCACCTTCCGTAGCTGCATAAACGACCCGCATTGAGGCAGCCAAGCCAGCGCCAGCAATGCCCCAAACGTCAGGCCGCCCACGCGGCCAATCATGCGTCTTCGATCCTGCTGTGGATTCAATTTGTGGGCCTCATGAGGTATCCTACCGCTTGTAACTCACACGATGGGGTTGCGCCAGCCAGGTGCCCAACGCAGTTGGGAGCTTCAGGCGCATAAATCAAAACCGCATCGGAGGATCAACCTGGAGAAATAAATGGCACAGCTCAGCATGAAAGAGCTGCTGGAATCTGGTGTGCACTTCGGTCACCAGACCCGGCGGTGGAATCCCAAGATGAAGCGCTATATCTATGGCGCACGCAACGGGATCTATATTCTCGACCTTCACCAAACGATCAAGCTCTTCGAAGAAGCGCTTGACTTCGTCAAGGGCGTCGCCGAAAATGGCGGCACCGTCCTCTTCGTCGGCACCAAGAAGCAGGCCCAGTCGGCCGTCAAGGAAGCCGCCCAGCGCAGCGGCCAATACTACATCGCCGAGCGATGGTTGGGCGGAACGCTTACCAACTGGAAGACCATTCAGGGCCGTGTCCAACGCCTGAAGGAGCTCGACCGTATGGAAGCTGACGGCTACCTGGAGCGACTCCCCAAGAAAGAAAAGCTCAAGAGGCTCGAAGAGCGCGCTCAGCTGTCGAAGTTCCTTGAAGGCATCCGCAACATGAACGAAATGCCGTCGGTCATGTTCGTCGTGGACCTGAACAAGGAAGATATCGCCGTCAAGGAAGCCCGCAAGCTGGGTATCCCGATCGTCGCGATCGTCGACACGAACTGCGACCCCGATGTCGTGGATTACGTCATCCCCGGCAACGACGATGCGATCCGCGCGATCCGCCTCGTTACCGGCAAGATGGCGGAAGCCATCCTGGAAGCCCGACCGCTCGACGAGTCGCTCGTCGAAGGCACGCTCCCCGAGAGCGGCGAAATCGAGGACGACGGTCAGGCCGTCACCTTCGGTGCCGTTGAGGAAGAGTTGCTCGCGGCCTTCGGTGATGAGACCATCAACACCAGCAAGCCCGCCCCGGTTGAGGCGGCTCCGGTGGAAGAAGCCCCCGCCGTCGTCGAAGCCGAGGAGCCTGCCGTGGATCCCGACCTCGATGCGGAGGACAAGTAAACCGAGTTATGGCCAACTACACTGCAAATGACGTAAAGCGCTTGCGCGAAGAGACCGGCGCGCCGATGATGGAATGCAAGGGCGCCCTGGACGAAGCGGACGGCGACTACGAAAAGGCAAAAGCGATCCTTCGTGAGAAGGGCGTGGCCGCCGCCGGCAAGCGAGCCGGTCGCGCCACCTCAGAAGGCGTGGTCGCGTTTGCCGCCAACGCCGATTCGACCGTCGTCGGTGGCGTGATCCTTGAGTGCGAAACCGACTTCGTCGCTCGCAACGAGGACTTCATCGCGCTCGCTCAGCAGATGGCGGACTTGGTGCTCGCCGGAAAGACCGCAGAAGATCTGAAGCCCCTCGCCGAAGAGGCGGTGGCCAAGATCCGCGAGAACATCCAGATCACCAAGGTCGTTCACCTGACCGGCGATCGCATCGTCACCTACGTGCACCACGACCGCACGAAGGGGACCGCGATTGTGCTGTCGGGTGAGGTCAGCGATCCGGAAGCCGCCCGCAAGGTCGCGGTTCACGCGGCTGCCTTCCCGCCTGAGATCATCAACAAGGAAGACCTGAGCCAGGAGAAGCTGGATGCGGAGATTGAGATCGAAACCCAGCGCGCGATGAACGAGGGCAAGCCCGAGAACATCGCCCGCAACATCGCGCAGGGCCGCGTGAACAAGGAGTTCGTGAAGACGGCGGTGCTCATGGAGCAGCCGTTCTATCTGGACCCCGCCAAGACGGTCGGTCAATACCTGAGCGAAGTCGCGAAGGGCGCAAAGATCGTCGCGTTCGAGAACATGATCGTCGGCGTTAACGGCTGATCGTGACTGTTTGAGCCCCGGTGCTGTTTACAGCACCGGGGCTTTTCTGTGTTTTGCCGGACGGCTGACGAGGTACGCGGGGGGGCGTACCGCATCATGCCTGCCAACGAGGCGCGCGGGGGTTCGTACCGCCCTGCGCTGTATCCGCGGAAGTTCACGTCGCGGCGGGCATGTCTTGTGCCACGCTCAACGCGGTTCCCCGATTTCCAACATTCGCAGGTCACAAGGCATCCCTGCGACTTCTACTCCGGATCGCGCGCCGGGACAACCCGAGCTTCGATGGTCTTCGGCTCGCCGAGCTGCTTCACCTTCTCCACCAGGTCAATCCCGAACAACTGCTTCACCTGCTCGACCGTTGAGATCGCTTTCGCCGCCGTGGAGCCCTGAGCCGAGTCAATCATCGTCATCTTATCCACGCGCGTTTCCGCGATCATGGCCGTCATCGCCTCGATAATCGGTTGGAGCTTCTGAGTAAGCATGACTTCACGCGCCGCGGGGCCGGCCTTTTCCCAGGCATCCGCCAGCGCACGCAACGCCTCCGCCCGCGCGCGGCCATCTTCGATGATGCTCGCCGTCGACGCGCGCGCTTCGTTCGACGCCGTCTCCGACCAAGCAACCGCCGGCTGAATCACGTCGGCGTCTAACTTCCGCCGAACCTGCTCGACCCGCGCTTTCTGAACGTTGACTTCTGCCGAGGCCTGCGCGACTTGCGCCATAACCACCGCCCGTTCTTCAGCGATCAATGCGTCGCGACGGGTCAACGCATCCGTCAGACGCTTCTGTGCGTCGGCTTTGGCCGCTTGAATCTGAGCCTGAATCTGACCTTGCACTTCACGCTCAAGGTTCTCCGCCTCGCGGATGATCGATTCGGCCCGCGACGTCGCTTCCGCAACGCGAGCCGAACTAACGATCTCCGCACTTCGCTTACGGCCAATTGAGTCAAGGTACTTCACTTCGTCGTGGACGTTCTGAATCTTCATCGTGTCCACGACCAAACCGAGCGCGGTCATGTCGGCTTCGACTTCGTGCACGAGTCGCTCGGCGAACAGAAGCTTGTCTTCGTTGACCTGCTCAGGCGTCATCGTAGACAGGATCCCTCGGAGCGCTCCCTCAAGCGTTGCCTTCGCGACTTGCATGATCTCGGCACGGGAGCGACCAAGGAACCGCTCAATGGCGTTGTTGAGCACCGGCGAGTGACCCGCAATCTTGACGTTCGCCACGCCCTGAACCGTGAGGGGAACGCCGCCCTTGCAATAGGCGTTGCTTGCCGAAACATCAATGACCATGTTGGTCAAGTCCATGCGGTCAACACGCTCAAGCAGGGGAATCTGGAAGGCATAGCCGCCCTTCGCGATACGATAGCCATAGATGCGATCACCCTCGCGCCGTCGCTTGCCCGAGATGATGAGCACTTCACTCGGCGACGAGTTGTGAATTAGGCTCGGCAATGACAGGAGGAACAGCACAAATGCGCCGATCAAGACGGAGCCAACGATAAAGGCGATAGTCACTTGCTTTCTCCTTTGGGGGTTTCGGGGGCGGGGGCCACGGCAGAGCGGCCCGAAAGCGCCTGTTGGATGTCAATGCCCGTTGCGGTCGTAACGGACTCCAGAACGGCGGCCAGCATCGCCGGATACGCGGCAACGTAGGACGACAGGGTCCGACCGTCCCCGCTATCGATCATGTTCACTTCGTTGACCTTGACTTTGGCCACGCCTTGTGCGGCCGTCTCCAAGATCTTCTCAACGTCTTCCATCAGATAGATGGCCAAGGCGTCCTTACCCGCGTCCTTCCAGGCTTCCGTCATGAGGTTGAGTGCTTGGCTACTGGCTTGGCCACGCTCGCGGATGATCGACGCCTCACCGCGCGCGCGGTGTTCTTGAGCCACGCGATTGGCTTCTGCGGGAAGCACCTGGTCGACTTGAAGACGAAGTTTCTCAAGCTCGGCGCGGATTCCTTGGAGTTCCTGCTCCGCTTCGGCGCGCGCCTGGCGGGCAGCCGCTTGCGTCCGTTCTTCTTCCGAGGTCACTTCGGCCTCAAGGTCCGCTTGGATTTTGCGGATCTCGTTCCTCATCCGAGCGATGTTTGCGTCTGCATTCGAGCGGGCTACTTTAGCACGCCCCTGGGCCTCGGCTTCGGCAAGTTCAGCAAGCCGCTTGGCATCAGACTCTGACATTTCGGCATCACGAATCACGTTTGCGATCGCTTCACGACCGATCGAGTTCAGATAGCTGACGTCATCGCTGACATGCTGAATCTTTAGCGTGTCAAGGTGTATGCCCAGTTTGCTCAGATCGAGTTCGCTCTCACGCGAGAGTTCGTCGGCAAACTTGAGGCGATCCTCGTTCACTTCTTCGGGCGTCAGCCGCGCGAGAACACCGCGAAGGTGACCTTCCAGGGTCTCCTTTGCGACCCGCCTGATCTCATTGACATCCCGACCCAGAAACCGCTCCAGTGCATTGTGGATGTACTTCGGATCGCTGGATATCTTCACGTTCGCGATGGCATCTACATTGAGAGCGATACCGCCCTGTGAGTAGGCACCACGAATACTGATCGGCACTTCCATGTTGTTGAGGCTCATGCGGGCCGACTTTTCGATGATCGGCATTCGCCATCCCCTTCCGCCAAAGATTACGCGAGTCCGTCGGCCGTAGAAAATCAGCACTTCGTTGGGCGGGCAAATCTGAAGGAGCGTCTTCGCCCACTTGATGAAGATCAGCAGTCCAAGAAGGACGGCGAACCCAATCGCGGCAAACGTCGCGTTTTGCGACCAACCAAACAATGAGAACTCAGGCATGGTTTTGATTCTCCAGCAAGTCATCCCGAGGGATGACTCGGGCCCGGTCGTTGTCCATCGACACAATCACGACGATCTCGTCGCGAGCAATCTCACGCTCTTCAAAGGGCAACGCAAGCAACTCAATTAACTGCCCCTTGACCTCAACCCGGATCTTGCCGTCGAGGTTCGGTCGAATGGGGACGATCACGGTCGCTTCCCGACCCAGGAAGTCGGCACTCTGGGCGACCTCCTCGGTCTGCATCTTCTTGGCGAGGTGCATCACGTAGGACACGCCAAGGCCGACGACCAATCCGGTTCCGGACGCCCAAAACGCCGTAATGGGCTCAACCGTTTGGGCGAACTGCATGAGCAAAATGCCCGTCACACCAGCCGCCATCAGGAAGTACGTCCAGAAGCGCAGGCTTAGGAAAGGGATCCAAAGATCACCGTGTTCGATGCCTCCGTGGTCGACATCATGATCCGCCGAGAACTCATGATCATGATCGTGATCGCTCCCGGCAAAGATAGACACGAGCACTAGCCCGCCGCCTAGGATCGCCGCCATGATATACAGTGGCATCATCGTCGTTCACCCGCTGAATCCAGTATAGCCATCCTCATTCACTATGGGAACGCTGACCACCACCGTGGGGTTGCACCCAACCCTATCGTGGCTCGATTCGGACACCGATAATATCCCCGTAACTTTTCTGGGGAGACGATGCGAAGAACTCACAAGACCACGATGCTGTTGATGGCGACCAGCCTGACCTTGCTCACCAGTTGCGGTGGAGGCGGAGGTGGGTGCCCTCCTTTGGCCCACCTCCGGCGACGATTGTCGGTGAATGGAGCCAAGAAGCTCTTGACGCTATCATCTCCCTGCGAACTTCGCCCCCGGTCAACTCGCGCTCATTGGCGATCGTCCATACCGCCATCTATGATGCTTGGTCGGCGTACGACGCTCGGGCATTAGCGGTTCACTCCGGGGACACGTTGCGCCGTCCCGCAAATGAGCGGACCGAAGCCAACAAGAAGGTGGCGATCAGCTATGCCGCTTATCGTGCTCTCGTCGATCAGTGGCCAGCCGCCAAGTCCGCGTTCGACGCAAAAATGGGTGAGCTCGGTCTGGATCCCGCCAACGCGACCACCGACCTCTCGACTCCGGCTGGTGTAGGTAACGTCGCCGCAACCAATGTTCTCGCCTTCCGCCATGCCGATGGCGCCAACCAACTGGGCAACTTGGCGTCCGGTCGCTACGCGGACTACACCGGCTATGCACCAGTGAACACACCGGATGTCGTCAACGATCCGGGCCGTTGGCAGCCGCTGCGGTTCTCGGATGGACAGGGTGGCACGGTCACCCCCGGCTTCGTGACCCCCCACTGGGGCCGCGTAACGCCGTTCGCCGTCACGAATGGCGAAGCTCTTCGGCCACCTGCTCCCGCACCCGTGGGGAGCGCCGAGTATCGGGAACAGGCCCTCGAACTGATCGATCTCCAGGCCAGAAGCGGGGATCGTGAGAAGGTGATCGCTGAATACTGGGCTGATGGACCCCGAAGCGTCACACCCCCTGGACACTGGATCACTTTTGCCCAGTATGTGAGCCAGAGAGATAACTACACACTGGACCAAGATGTCAAGCTCTTCTTCCTCGTCGCCAATGCGGTGATGGATGCGGGCATCTGTTGCTGGGAAGCTAAGCGCTTTTATGACTACTGTCGCCCGATCACCGCGATTCGCCACCTCGGGCATTGGCCAGAGTGTGCGGTTGATTGACGGAGGGCCGTGGAAGCCCTACCAACCAGACACGTTCATCACGCCGCCGTTCGCCGAGTACACGTCAGGGCACTCGACGTTCAGCGCGGCGTCAGCCGAAGTGCTTCGTCTCTTCACGGGAAGCGACTCGTTTGGCGCATCCGTGACGATCATGCCAGGCGAGTCCGCCGCCGAGCCGGGCTTTTCGCCCACAACGGCGATTACGCTCCAATGGCCGACGTTCTCAGCGGCAGCCGATGAGGCCGGCATGTCTCGCCGATACGGCGGCATCCACTTCAAGCAAGGCGACCTCGAAGCGCGAGCCATGGGACGCACCGTAGGCCAAATGGTCTGGGACCGCGCGCAGAATCTGTTCAATGGGATTCCAACGCCCTAACCCGATCGGTGTCGAAGAGGCACCGACGGCAGGTGGAAATCCTGCGTCCGCGAGGTTACGTCGATCAAGCGGTCGAGGATGATCTTGACTGACCCCGCCACGGGGAAGGCCAAGATCATCCCCAACGGCCCAAATAGCGTGGCCGCCGAAAAGACCACGAAGAAGCTCACCAACGGGTGCAAGCCTACCGATTTGCCGACCAGTCTGAAGTAGACCAGCTGATCAAAAATGAAGAATATGACCGAGTAGATGACGGCCGCAACGATGCCATACGTCCACGAACTCGCGAACTCGATCGGTCCTACTCCGAGCCGCCCCGACGTGCCAATCAGCATCACCAACAATGCCAGGTTGAGCAAGGCGCCAATATACGGGATCAAGTAGATGCACGTGAACAGCAAGGCGAGGAGCAACGCGTACGGTGCACCAAGGATCGAGAGCACGATGGACGCCGCGATCGCATAGTAGAAGAGCACGATGCTGACGCCGCGGATGTACTGGGCAATGACATTGCCCACGTCTTGTAGGAGCGCCAACGTGTCCGACCGGATGGAGGGAGGAATTAGCCCGGCCATCTTGATCTTGAACCGGTCAATCTCCATCATCATCACGAGCGCGAAAAACGGAGTGAAGAGCATGAGCAGGGCCTGCGACCCCAAGGCGCTCACAAGCCCCAACACCCCACCAAACAAGGTCTGAACAGCTTTGGTGATTTCGTTTCGGTGCGGCTCAACGTACTCCTTCACAGCGTCGGCGCGCGTCGTCGGCAATCCAAGCTTCTGCAACGTGTCAGAGTTCTGTTCGAAGAATTGATCCAGTTGTCCGGCGGTTCCGCCGTCGGAAAGCTGAACTCGCGGGTTCCACTTCAAGAAGAAGTTGGCCTGCGCAGATTGCTCTGAAACCTGAGCGCTTAAGAGGTCAATCTTGTCCTTGAACGTGATGACTTGGGCAGAAACCACCGGAGTCAGCCAGATGGTCAATGCGATGAGGATGCCCATGAAGGCTCCCCAAACGGTCAGGACCGCGCGGCTACGCGAATGCCCGCGCTTTTGGAGCTTTCGCGTAGCCGGATCTAAGATCGACGCGAGTAGGATGGCGCCGATGAAGGGCGGCAAAATGCCGCGCACGGCATAGAGAAACATGAGGGCGGCCCCAACCAGGGCCGCCCACAATAAGACTCGCCAGCCAGGCATGGCGGGTATACGGAACTAGACGCCGACCTCTTCGAGCGCGGCTTCCACCTGGGCCGTGCGCTTTGACTTTTGCTCGGCCACCCACTCCTCAGTCTTGTGCTTCAGTTCCTTCAGCTTGCCGCTGAGTTCCTCTCGCGTTTCGGTGCCCGCCTTGGGGGCAAAGAGCAACCCGGCCGCCGCACCGATGATGGCGCCAAGGCCAACGCCGGCGAGCATGTACAGCAGAACATTCTTGTCGTCGTTCTCATGCATGATGTTTCACCTCAGTCCAACTCAACTCTATTGTAGCCTAGAGTGTCCTCCATACGACGCCCGATTGTGAAAACGGGTTTCAGCCGAAGCGCCGCAGGTCCATTCGGAGTATCATTATTGGCAAGAGCGGGCGTAGCTTAATGGTAAAGCTCCAGCCTTCCAAGCTGATCACGCGGGTTCGATTCCCGCCGCCCGCTCCAAGACCGATCGGAACGCGGGCGTAGTTCAATGGTAGAGCGCGACCTTCCCAAGGTTGATGTTGAGGGTTCGAATCCCTTCGCCCGCTCCACTTATTCCGATCGCGGATGGGCTTTGTCGACCGTTTCCTTGAGCCTCTCAATGCTGAGATGGGTGTAAATCTGGGTCGTCGCAAGGCTTTCGTGACCCAGCAACTGTTGTACGGTTTTTAGGTCCGCACCACCATCAAGTAGATGGGTCGCGAACGAGTGGCGCAGTGTGTGGGGCGACACTCCGGGCGGAAGCCCGCACTGCCTTGCCCACCGCTTCACGACGTTTTGGAGCGTGCGGGAGGTCAGTCGGCCACCCTTGGCGTTGGTGAACAGGGGCTCCGGGGTTTCAGTTGTGGGTGCTCGCTCCCCTTGAATGTACGCCTCGATGGCCTCGCGGCAGGCCGTGCCGAAGAGCGTCATGCGTTCCTTGTTTCCCTTGCCTCGCACCCGCACCGTGCCCTCACGGAAGTCGAGATCGAGCAGATTGACGCCAACCACCTCGGAAGCGCGCAAGCCAGCCGCGTACATCAGCTCAAGCAGCGCGCGATCTCGCTTGGGCGTCCGGCCAAGATCGCCCTGGTCAAGCATCTCATTGGTTTCGAGGGCGCTCATCGCCTTGGGCAATCGGCGCCTTCGGATCGGAGCCTCCACCGCTTCGGTGGGATCGCTCATGAGATGGCCGAGCGTCCGCAGATACCGGCAGAAGGACCTGACGGCGGATAGTTTTCGGGCGCGAGTGACCGGTGAAGTGCCGTGCGTGCGCAGGTAGCGGCGAATGCGGTCGGGGGTCAGGTCCGACAGTGTGGGCACCTCACCAGCCAACTGGCTCAGGTCGACGCCGTAGGCGCGCACCGTATGCGCCGAGCGCCGCGCACCCAGATGATCCAAGAACCCCTGTACCAACGAATCAAGATCCACATCTATCTGACGGTTTGCCGCCACGTGAGTGCTCCATCAAGACGTCGAGCGTCACAATCGCGCATCTTCTTGCATATTCAGGGAATTTCGTTTATGATGTACCGGGTGCTCAGCGCAGTGCCATTTGGGAGGAACAACGATGAATCGCACTATGCTTTGGGCACTCACCGCTTCGACAGCGGTGGCCGGCACCACGTACCTGTACGGACAAGGGACACCTGTCCAGCTTCAACCCACCACACCCGGCACGGCTCAGATCGGGCACGCGAACGTGACGGGGCGAATCAAGGCCAGCTCGGTCCATGTCAGCGACCCGACACCCACAGGACAAGCCATCGTCGGCTCGGCCACCTCAACCACGGGCGCGAACTTCGGCGGCTTCTTTCGCTCCGATAGCGTCCTCGGGCGGGCCCTGTATGGTCGCGCCAGCGCGACAAGCGGCACCACCCACGGCGTGTGGGGGCAAGCAGACAGCCCCGGCGGTCGAGGCGTCACTGGTGTCGTAGCCGCCACGACCGGCAACGCTACGGGTGTCTGGGGCCAAACCGCCAGCACCACCGGCCGAGGAGTGTATGGCTTTACGACAGCAACTAGCGGCGTCAACTACGGCGTCCTAGGTCAGAGCTCGAGCCCAGCCGGGTTCGGCGTATACTCGCAAGGCAAGATGCACGCGACGGGCGTGATCTCGGGCAACGGCGCGGGTCTGACCAACGTCAACGCCGCTTTGCTCGGGGGCCAAAGCGCGTCGGCGTTTCTCACCTCGATCCCAGTCCCTTTGAACTTAATCGGAAGCGGGGCCTACATTATCCGCGCCCAGAACTCGGGAGGCGGCGGCAGTGCTTCGATCTTCGGCATCTCAACCGCATCGAACGGCGGTTCGGGTGGTCGGTTTGAGTCCGCTTCAGAAGATGCTCACGGTCTTCTCGGAATCAACACATCGCCCTCCGGTCCGATCTCCGGTGTTTACGGCCAGTCTGCGAGTTTCGAAGGGTCCGGAGTCATCGGTGTATCGACCAGTAGTAGCGGAAACACGAGTGGCGTGATCGGTCAGTCTGCCAGTTCCACTGGGCGTGGAGTTTCCGGTCGGGCGACTCAAACAACGGGGGCTAATTTTGGTGTGCACGGAGAGACCCTGAGTACAACCACAAACGCGGCTGGGGTTTTCGGCTTTGCGAGTGCCTCCACTGGCCTCACTTCCGGCGTTTGGGGTCAGAACAATAGCAGCTCGGGGTTTGGCGTGCTCGGTATTAATGATAACCCGAGTGGCACAACCTACGGAGTCTACGGGCGGAGCGCTAGCCCGTTTGGAACCGGTGTTTATGGGTTGAACACGCTAACAGATGGTGGCTATGGGGTCTATGGCGAGGCTGGAGGGATTAACTCCCCAGGCTACGGCGTCTATGGCAAGGCCTTCACCATCCAAGGCTACGCAGTTTACGCCTCCGGGAACCTTGGAGTGTCTGGTCTCAAGCAGTTCCGAATAGACCATCCACATGACCCAAGAAACAAGTATCTCGTCCATTACTGCACGGAGAGCCCGACTCCGCAGAACTTCTATGTTGGGAACGTCGTTACCGATGCCAAGGGCTATGGATGGGTTCAGCTTCCCGACTACTTCGAGGATGTCAACACCAACTTCAAGTATCTGCTTACGGTTGTGGATGATTCGGAAACTACGAGTTTCGTCCAAGTCAAGGTTGGGAAGAAGATTAAGGGTGGAAGATTCCTGATCATGTCGAGTGCCCCGTACACCGAGGTCTCTTGGCGGGTCGATGCTGACCGCAATGACCTCTACGTTCGGAGGATGAAGCCCAAGGACGTCGTTGACAAAGCAGGGCTAGAGAAGGGCACGTATCAGCACCCTGAGTTGTACGGCTTCGGGCCGGAGCGCGGCGTCGGGCCCCGCCCGTGAACAACGACCCATGTTATGCGGCCAAGACGTGGCATCATGAGCTCGATTCTGTAGGGCGAAAGCACTTTCGCCCTAACTCGGCCGTAGTCTCAGCCCGTCGTATGCGTAAAATGGCGCACACGTCATGAAACGATGGCACTCGGGAGGAAGAGTCGGGCTCGGACTGATCGTCACACTCGTGGCAACGCTCGCTCATGCCGATCCGGACGACTTGGACTTTCAGGTCCAACCGCTCTTCGAGGGGCCGACCCTGCCCCAAACCGTGCAACCGCTTCTCGTCACCCTGGGCAATCAAGGGCCGAACGCGCGCGGGGTCGTCACGATCCGCAGGGACGGATTCGTCATGCGGTATCCCGTCGAGCTGCCCCAGGGCACGACCAAGCAGTTCATCGCCTATACCGCGGCCTCGGAATATTCGATGACGCCGACGCAGTATCTGCTTGAAACCGACCAAGGTTCGCTCCGGATTCAACGACAACCCAGCTACGACCCTACGGGAATGCTCGCGCTCAGCGTCTCCGATGTGGCGGGCGTCGCCAGCGCGTTTCGGGTTGAGAATGGCTATCGCAACTCGGTTACCGATGCCTACGGGAAGCCGGGGCGGCTGCCCGACCGCGTTGCGGGCTACGCCGGGTGCGCTTCGATCCTGCTGGGCGAGGGCGCAGAACGCATGTCGGACGCCGAAGTTGCCGCCATTCAAGATTACGTGCTACTTGGGGGGTCGCTGGTTATGTTCGGGGGTGCATCAACTCCGATCTTCGCCGACCCGCGCTGGCGCGACTGGGTTCCGATCGAACCCGGCCGGCCGAAGACGATCTCAGCACGGGGCCCAGGCCCGCTTGGACTGGTACCGAGCGGGTCCTTTACGATTACCCCCGGCAACCTTCGACCGGGCGCGATCGCGATGCACCGGTACGTCAATGAGAACCTCGTGGTGAAGCGCACGGTGGGCAAGGGCCGCGTCGTCTTCATCGCCGTCAACATGCTTGAATCGCCGGCCCGGGCATGGGAAGGCACAGACAGCTTTGTCACCGGTTTGAACTTTACGGGCGAGGGCCAACTGATGTCCTCGATGTCGCACCAGTGGAACGATCCGTACATGCATCCCTCGGCGGCCTCGTATTCGACGTCGTCCTTGAGTGCCGATCCGTTCCAAGCCAAGCTCCCAGACACGGGGATCATCATTGGCATTCTGGTGGTCTACTTTATCCTCGTGGTGCCGATCAACCTGCTCGCCCTTCGCCGGATCGGGCGCGGTGAGTTGGCTTGGATTACGTCGCCCATCATCAGCCTTGTGTTTGCGGGCATCTTCTTCCGGTTTGCGGCCGGGCTTTATGCGGCCGAGATGTCCGCGGCTGTGAATGGAACGTGGGTGGTGGACGAACTTGCACCGCGTGGCCAGTTTGTCGGTAAGGCCCAGCTCTTCATTCCGCGGGGCGGCAGCTACGATCTTCAACTTGAGGGGGTTGGCCACATCGCGGAAGCGGGGGGCTACGACTACCGTCGCGATGGCCGACTCTACAACGACCTTCGCGCGGTTGACGATGGGCAAATCCGGGTCCCCAGTCTCGCCGCCAGGAACTTGAGCTTCCACGAGTTCTCGTTTCAGCAGATCATGCCCGGCGGCAAGATGTTCAGTATCTCCACGAAGCCTCGAACCTTGACCTACTCGGGTGACATCGCGCTTCGCGAGGTCCGAGTGGTCACGCGTGACGGAGCTATCAAAGTCGGGGATCTGGTGAGTGGAGCGACCGTCCAGCTCAAGGCCGTGGCGCCTTCGCCGGTAGACGCCAACTTGATCAGTCGCCTCGCTCCGGGGCAGTATGCCGTGGTCGGGCATGCCACCAGCTACCGACCTGGCCCCAAGATTGGACAAACGGTCGACGCCTATGAATTGACGAGGCTCGAAGCCTACGGAACCTTGGAGGGCAAGCTTTGAACTTGCGCAAGCTCGTTATCGAGAATCCGCTCCACTTCGAGTTTAAGCGAGGCGTGCGTAGGTTCTTCGGCGTCAGCCGAAGCGGGGCGCTGAACACTGCGGTTCTGGTGATCTGTGTGCTGTTTTATGCGGGACTGATGCTCATGGTGATCAGCTACCGCGAGTTCATGAGCCCGCTCGGGATCATGTTCCTTCAGCTGTTCCTTCTCACCTTTGTCGTTCCGTCCAGCCTTCACGCGACCATCGCAGGCGAACGAGAAAAGCGCACCTGGGACGTACTGTCGGTGGCACCGATCTCAAACGCGCAAATCGTTGTCGGCAAGTTCATCGGCGGCTTGCTCATGATCGCCTTCATTTCGCTCTTGCTATTGCCAGCGACGATCATCTCGTTCGGCGGCGACTACGAAGCGACGCTTGGAAAGTTGATCCAGGGGCAGTTCGTGGTGCTCGGGTTCTGCGTGTTTCTAGCGGCACTGTCGGTGTACATTTCGAGCAAGGCCAAGCGCGCATTCTCGGCTCAACTCGCCATTTTTGCCGTTCTGATCTTGGGGCTATTGGTCTGGCCCATGTTTGCCTCGATCGTATCTGGCTACAACAACGAGGCCGCGCCCCTACTGATGTTTCATCCGTACTACGCGCTCCAGCGAGTCTGGGACACGGGAATGAGCTGGGCGGACACCTATCAGAACTACCAACCGCTGTTCAACGGTTGGAATCAGCTTGCGGTCTACCTCATCTTGGCGACGGCGCTCGTGGCCTTGACGATCAGAACTCTCGTCGACAACGAAAATGGCGAGGGCCGCCGGAGATAACCATGCTCGAAGTCAACAACCTCTGGAAAGTCTATGGCGGGCTCACGGCCGTGAAAGGCGTCTCGTTCTCTCTGAAGCCCGGAGACATCTTTGGCTTTATCGGATCGAACGGCGCGGGCAAGACGACCACGATCCGCATGATCTCAACGTTGCTCGAGCCCACCTCAGGCACGGCCAGCATCAACGGGGCCGACATCATCCGCGACCCGATGGGAGTTCGACGCCAGATTGGCTATATGCCCGACTTCTTCGGCCTATACGACGACATCAAGGTTTGGGAGTACCTCGACTTCTTCGCCACCATCTACGAAGTGCCGCCTCGCGATCGGAACAAGATTATTGACACGGTCTTGGACCTAACGGACCTGACCGTCAAGCGGGACGCCTTCGTTCAATCGCTCAGCCGGGGCATGCAGCAGCGGCTTTGTCTGGCGCGCTGTCTGGTGCACGACCCGGCGCTGTTGCTCCTTGACGAGCCCGCCAGCGGCCTCGATCCTCGCGCTCGAGCCGAACTTCGCGAGCTCATTCTCGAACTCGGCCGCATGGGCAAGATCGTCATCGTGTCGTCGCACATCCTGCCCGAACTGGCCGATTTCTGCAACACCGTCGGGATCATCGAACGCGGCGAGATGCTCGCGTTTGGACCCGTGAACCAAATCGTCCGACAAATCCAACCCACTCGCGTTATCGTGGTGACCGTGTTGGAACAACCCGACGAGTCGCGGGCGACGATCGCGGAAATGCCTCACGTCTTGAGCGCACAAGTGGTTGACGAGCACCACGTCCACGTTGAGTTCAATGGCGGGCATGAAGAGCAGGCCGAGTTCTTGGCCACGCTCGTCGATCGAAAGGTTCGGGTGGTCGAGTTCCGAGAGCTTGAGACCAACCTAGAGGACGTGTTCATGAGGCTCACAACGGGAGCCGTACAATGACGGCCTGGGCCAAGCGCACGGTGCTGACCTACTTTGGCAACGCGGCCGCGGTCCGCGATTATCGGGCCCAGTTGCGCGGAAATCGTGCGCTCTGGCTGTGGACCTCCTATCTTGGCCTCCTGATTCTGCTCGCCGGGCTCTTCTACAGCAACATGATGGACAGCATGTACCCGCGGTCCATCTCCCAACTTCAGGGAGATCTGTTCGAGTTCTACAGCATGGTGATTGGGTTAATCGCCGCGGTCGTGTGCTTGGTCGCCCCGTCATTAACTGCCTCGACGATCACCGTTGAACGCCAGCGCAAGTCGCTGGACCTGATCTTCTCGGCGCCGGTTCCTCCACGCTATTTGCTGGTCGGCAAGATGCTCGCGAGCCTCCGTTACCTGATCATGCTCTTGGTGCTTGCACTGCCGGTAACCGCAGTCTGTGTGGTGATGGGAGGCGCAACTTGGGGCGATGTTGTCGGGTCCTACATTGCCCTGCTGTCGAGCGGCATCATCTTCATGGCGATCGGTCTCGCCGTTTCGGCCCAGGCGGCAACGCTCATGAGCGCGATTGCGAACACGTACGGCTGGGTCATCCTATATCTCTGGATAGCGGGAACGGTGTTCGGGATGGGCATTATGAGCACCATGGGTGGAGGCTCGTTCGCCGGAGCCGCAGAGGCACCCTGGATGGTCATTCTCCTGCCCTTTACCGCGAGCATCTCGGCACCGACCTTCACGACCATCCTGGGGGTTGAGGTCCCCAACTTCATTCTGGGCCTGATCTTCGCCGTCGCGTTCTCAAAGCTTCTGGTCGCAGGTGCTGGATCTTCGCTAAGCCCGTTTGGGTCGGCGGAAACGAAGTCGTTTCGAATCCACACTCTCGCCTTCATCGCGATCGTCACCGTGCTCCTGGTGTTTCCCGTCGCCTCTTCTCCGATGTTCTCGATGTTTGGCAGCACTACGGCGACGCCGGGCGTTTCCAACTTTGCGGCGGGGATCCTGGTCGCTCTCATGTGTGCCGGGCTTGGCGTCGCGATCCCGCATGTGGGTTGCCACTCGATCGAAGCTGATCGGCGATTCCGCAATGATGGTCTCGTATCTTGGCGAAACGTGCTCACGGGCACCCCGTCTGGCGGCCTACCCTTCCTCATCCTTATGGTAGCGACCATCATCGGCAGTGCGGCCTTGGCCAACGCCATCGGTGGGGGTTCCATCGCTTCGGGCGACTTCTGGACGCTGGCACTCTGGGGACTGGGTTTCGTCGTGTTCTGGTGGGGAGTGGCCCGATTTATCTCGGGATTCAACATGAGCCTGAAGTCCGCCCGCGTGTATGTGTTCGCGATTGCCGTGGGCTTACTGTTGGTCCCCCTCCCGGTGTTCATGGTGCTTGGATTTGCAACCGGGAACCCAGGCGAGTCATCCATCTGGGCGTTCCATATGATGTACCCGTGGAGTCCCAGCACCGCGATGTATGGCGGGCTCTATGGCCTGCTGTTCGCGTTGGCCGGTGTCTTCCTGTCCTTCGCCGGAGAGCGCAACTACCGCGAACGCAGCATTGCGCCCCCTCGCCAAAGGCCCGCACCGCCCAAGGATGCGTGACTTGCCATGGCACTTGATCTGAGGTCTATTTGTTGTTATCATGAGGATTAGCCCAACGACGCCGGAATCTGAGGCGTCCTATGAGATAAAGCGATGAGCGAACTTGAAACTCGATTGGCCGGCTTTCGTCGGCGTGTACGGCTGTTGCAGGGCTGGCGCGGTGTTGCCCGTGGAGGGCTCTATGGCGGCCTCGTTGCCCTGGTGCTCGCTGCGCTGGACTTCTTCCACGTTTGGTACACGAGTTGGTGGGGAGTCGGTGTGCCGATCATCGGCGGCATGCTGCTGGGATTGGCCTATGGCCTCACCCGTCCGATTTCGATGGCCGCGCTTGCCGATAGCATCGACCGCCGCGGCCAACTTCAAAATCGAATCGCGACGGCGGCCGAGGATCATCACGAAGCCTTCGCTGAGTATCAGCGAGCCGACGCGCTTCAGCGCCTGAGCAAACTTGACCCCAACCGCGTCTATCCGGTCAAGGTCACGCGTTGGCACACGGGTTCGCTGGCGATGAGCCTGCTTGCCAGCGTCATCGTCTTGCTCGGTAACACGCCAATCCTGCTCACGCCTCAGCAACGCGCCGACCAGAAGAAACTCGAAGAAGTCGGCACCACGATTGAGCGAGTGGCCAAGCCGGTTGCCGAGAAGAAGCCAGAAGAGTCGACCAAGCAAGCCAAGGAACTCGCGCAGAAGTATGAGAGCTTTGCCGACGAACTGAAACGCGGACGCATGCCGATGGAGAAGGCAATGGAAGAGGCGAACAAGCTCGCCGCCGAGGCCGAACGAGCCTCACAGGAGCAGATGGAGCGATCCGAGAAGGCTCTCAGCAAGATGCAGGACGCGATGATGCGCGAGTCATTCGACGCTGCGATGAAGGAGATGGGCATGGACCCGTCCGACTTGGGAGACATGTCGCCCGAACGTATGGAGCAGCTGTCGCAGATGTCCGAGCAAGACCTCGCGAACATGGAAGCGGCGCTCAACCAGCAGATGGCGAATCTGCAGCGCCAGATCAACGAAGGAAAGAACGACGAGGGCGAAGCACTGGCCCAGTCGGAACGTGATGCGCTCAAAGAC
>CAZPHD010000009.1:13125-72035 GCA_964586225.1 uncultured Fimbriimonadaceae bacterium | reverse complement strand
GCGCAGGTGCAGCTTTGGTTGGATCTACTGTTCTGGCTTTCCAGAAGAGGGGCATGTCAGTGGTATGGATCATCGCCGCGTGGCTCTTAACAGGAGCAACTGTGTGGCTTGTTCTAAACGGTAGCTCAGGCATCGGAGGATTGAAAGTCAACGCGACGTCAACTGCACTTGTCGCATTGTTTTGCCTTACGCGAGTAATTGTACAGAAAGGCAAACGTCTCACCGCCCCGTCCGCGCGGACCTCGGAACGGACGACCTCGCTTGAGTCTGATGGTGTTACACCTTCTCCAGAGACTTTTAGGATTTGAAAACGTGTACAACCCTTCGGGCACAATCACGAAGGTGACGCGCAACGCCCTTGGCGCGCGGGGCATCGACCGAATCTCGATCACCGAGAACAGCGCCACTACGCACGGCTATCCCCTCTACGACGGCCACGGCAACTGCCGCGCGATCCTCACCCGCGATGGAACGGATGACTACGCCACCGGCAACTGGCGCACCTACGACGTCTGGGGCTCGGTGCGTAGTGGCTCGGCTACGGGAGATCCGAAGAGCCGGTATGTCGCCTCGATCGGGCACGTCGCAGATGATGAGAGTTCGCTGATCTACATGCGGGCGAGATACTACGAACCCGCGACGGGGAGGTTCTTGTCCGAAGATCCTGCAATGGAGGGGAAGAACTGGTATGTGTATTGTCGCAATTCGCCCAATAATTTTACCGACTATACAGGACGCTCGATCTCCGGACTTGCCCTGCCGCTTGTAGAAGCGCTTGTCCTTATAGGATATGTGACAGGCATCATCATGAAACTCGCCTACCAATATATTACATTGGCAGGATTTGCTTACGTCGCGCTTCAATACGCGGGAACTCTGAGCCAGAGCACGGGGCTGACTCTGACCGTCGCTGTATTGGGCTGGCATTTGCCCGAAGAGCGCATCGGAAAGCTTTTGCATAAGTTGGGGTTTAAGGATTGGTCTTCTAAGATAACGGCCGGCAGATTTGGAAGCCTGATCGCAACAACACTTGCATATGCATTGCTCGTCCAGCTGGTAGCAATAGTGGCTGATGTTTGGGTGGAAGAGTAATGAGTGCGCTTATCCAGGTCTTCTCAAATGTGAAGAGGCGAGTGACCTCACCGATTTTCTGGGTTGTTACCATTCCGGTCTTGTTGCTACTTTACACCATTAGTGCATTATCGTCACTGTGGATGGGACAAAGTCAATCGTTCATTGGGGCGATCAAGATCAGCCTTGGAAACCCCGCACTGGCATTCCTATCGTTGTTGATCATTTGGTACGAGCCCGACTTGATGTACAAGGACATTGCAAGGCATGCAGAGCAGTTTTCGGAGATGAAGCGCCAACGGTTCAGGAAGCGCCGATAGGGTCGTGTGCTAATTTCGCACACATTGGGGAGAATCTCATGAAGAGAATCAGCCCAAATGACATCCTCGGAAACCGCACGGGCAGGAACTCCACCGGATACCACGCGTATCCCACGCACCAGCGATGGGATGTCCTCAACCGCATGACCCTCCTGGCCCAACCCTCGACGGGAGCCGCCTATGCCTACCGTGCCGACGGCCAGCGCATTGAGAAGGTCGAAGGGGCCACTTACGTGTGGACAACCACCGGTCCGGGAAGCTCCATGGGTAACCCTTCGGGGCATTACGACGTCAATTACGCAACGAACCAGCCGACCACGCGGTTCTTTTACGATGGGCAGATGGGATTTGAAGACGACTACAACCCTTCGGGGACAATCACGAAGGTGACGCGCAACGTCCTTGGCGCGCGGGGCATCGACCGAATCTCGATCACCGAGAACAGCGCCACCACGCACGGCTATTCCCTTTAGGTCGCTGGTGCAGGTTCTGGATGCTTGGCGCGGTAGACCGCTTCCGCCTGCCAGAAGAAGTGGGTGAGCACGATGAGCCACACCGCGAGTAGGAAGCGAAACCACGTGTGATAGTCCACGCCGGCCACCGTTCCGTAGAACGTGACCAATGTGGCCATTCCTCCAAACCAGGCGATGGGTGGATAGTCGCCGATCGCCTTCCACACTCGATTTGAGATGAGGGGAAGTTTCTTGTACAGGAAGAACATCTCCAGCAGGAAGGCGACGACTGAGAGGAGGGTGAACGCGCCGCCGCCCCACTGGGTTGGTTCGGACCAGGCTACCGTTTGACGCCCGAGGCCTTTTACCGCCTCGATGGTTCGATCACTGTTTTCTCTGATTTGATCGAGGTCGGAGAGTGCTTGCTCGAAGTCAGGTTCAATCTGTATGAAGAAGTCATAAGGTCTTACAAGAACTTCAAGGTTGTTAATGATCGCTGCGGTCTCTGCGGCTTGTTGTTTGGTCTGCCGTGCGGCAAGAGAGATCGCGGAAGCAGGCTTGCTTGCCGTCTTCGCTTGTGCGGCAAACGGAAGGATGATGATGATCGTCAACGAGGCGACCACGGCGGCTGTCAAACCATGGCGAATAGGGGAGAGAGTCATCAGAGTAACAGTGTAGGCTAAGTGCTGACGAGTTGTCAAGCGTTTTGGTGCATAGCGAGCATGCCGAGCGCTAGGTTCCCCGAAATCGGGTCCAAGAACTCCGACAGCTAGGAGGGGGCCCCATCGCGTTTCTTCGTCCCCCCTCCCCCTTTTCCTAGGCAACATCCGGTCCGTGTCCGTAACGGGTCGAGATGCCTTCCAAAATGTCTCCTCCCACTGATCTGCGCGGGGCCAAACGACATCTCCGTCAATCCTTACTGCGTCGTCAACGAGTTGTTTGAGGGGCCGCCAGGGAATAGCGGCACCCCCACGGTCGAGAGACCGGGTCTGTGTAGACCGCTGTGAGTATACGACCTGTGCTTGTCTGGCGATGAACTTCGAGTCCAAGCACATCTTATTGCCAAAAACGCTCGTTTCTGGCAAAACCTGCGCTATACTATCTATAGCGGTACACCGAGGGAAACCCGAGAGGGTCGGAGCCGCAAGGACGAGAGACAAATGAACTGGACAACAGACAACACCGAGTTCGGCAGCCATATCGAACGGGGCGACTGCCGACTCTGGCTCACCGCCAAAGCTAACCAACACCTGACGATCATTGACATCGAGGCCGAAGAGGTTTCCGAAATGGTCGAGGACGGCTTCCTTCCGGGGTGGTCCGGAATGCGACTGACGGATTGGGAGGCAAACTGCCACGAGGCGCTCTGCGAGTACGCGAACGACCACAAGCTGACCGGAAGGCAACCGACGTTCAGCATCGAGTGCGGGGTGAGGTTCTAATGATGAGCCAACTCCCCGGACTTGAAGACCAGCTATCCCTCGTCATCGAGGACTGCGCCCACGTGCTCTGGGATGGCGAGCGCCACTACCTTCGAGCAATCACGTCGTTCATGGGGTGCATGGTCAACGTGACGCTCGACCTGGAACAGGCGGCGACCTTCGCAACCTTCGAGGATGCAGCGCAACTCCTGGCAGAACTCAATCGATCCCCCAGCGCACGATGGCAGGTGATCTCACGATGAACGCCATCGGCTACATCAGGGTCAGCACGGACGAACAAGCGCAATCGGGCGCCGGGCTCGACGCGCAACGAAACGCCATCCTCTCCGAGGCGATTCGGCGAGGGTGGACCATCGTGCGCATCATCGAGGACGCGGGACACAGCGGCAAGACCATGAGCCGGCCAGGGCTCGAAGAGGCGATCACCATGCTTCGGGCGGGCGAGGCCGACATCCTCGTCTCTGCGAAGCTCGACCGGATCAGTCGGTCCGCTTTGGGCTTCCTGCAACTCGCCAAGCAATCCCAAGCCGAGGGTTGGCAACTGCGCGTCCTGGACGCGGATCTCGACACGTCCACACCGATGGGACGGTTTGCGATCGGCATCCTCGCTCTCGTGGCCGAGCTCGAGCGCGACTTGATCGCCCAACGCACCAAGGACGCCCTAGCCGCGCGCAAGGCCAAGGGGATGAAACTCGGCCGACCTGCCCAATACACCGAGACGCGCGGCGAGATCCTCGAGCTCCGCGCAAGCGGTGCCACCTATCGGGAGATCGTGGAAACGCTCAATCTCCGCCAACCACCCCAAGGTAAACCCCATCGGGTTTGGTCGATATCGAGCGTCCGCAACGTTTGCAAGTCGGCAGGTTGTTATACACGCGGCATCCGGGTGCGATCATGACGCGATACGAAGTCGGACGCGACCCATTGGCGCCAAGTCGATGGGCAGTCATCAGAATTCGCGACGGGTTGGGTGTTGAGCGTTGCCGGACAAAGTCCGAAGCACTTTACCGGTGTGCCGAGCGCAATCAGACCTTGGCCAACGGGCATCTTGTGCGAACGTTCGTTCACCAAACGGCCGAGGTGCGCAGCGCAATCGACGCAGGAGACTTGTTACGTGATTGGTTCGATGGTTTCGACCGTGAAGCGTTGACTGCCGTGTTCTTGAATGCGAAAGCCATAGTGATCGGCATCGAGGCGATCCATGTGGGCGACATCACAAGCTCGATGGTCAACGCGGGGACCATCTACAGACGTGCGCTGATCAACAACGCGGCTAGTGTGATCATTGCTCACAATCACCCAAGCGGCGACCCGACCCCGAGCCCTGAAGACATCCTAGTCACCAAGCAGGTCAAAGAGGCCGGCGATGTGCTCAACCTTCCGCTCCTCGATCATCTGGTGATTGGAAACCCGAAGCACACTTCGCTTAGGGACATAGGAGTGCTATGACAGCAACGCGCAGCGCTTCTCTTCTGTGATCAGCTCCACAATGGCCCCCTCGAAGCTCAACCCTTCGAGGGGTTTGCAAAGAGCGCACCGAGCCCGTTGATCATCTTGCCCGCGATGCTTCGATCCAAGACCCCGAGCGCAAGGCCAAAGGAGATGGTTCTCGGGCCGCCCCCAGGGGTGGATACCGAGACGCGCGGCCGCATCGTGACGCTCCGGGTGAACGGCGCCACCTATCGGGACATCGTGGAAACGCTCGCTTCGGACGGGCCCCCAAGCGGTAAACCCCATCGGACTTGGTGATTATCGAGCGTCCGCAACGTTTGCAATTCCGCAGGTTGCCATACACGCGGCATCCGGGCGAGTTCGGTGTAATCCTCTGACGACATGGTGGAGGATGTGACACACGGGCAAGCTGGATCATCGTTCAGATGCTTCGTCGCTTGAGCGCGGGCGGGTGCAAGTGTGGGTTGCGAGCTGTCACACAGATGCCGTTTTCGGCCAGCCGTGCGCACTAGTTGAAACTCAGGGACCCTTGGTCTATGGGGGACGCAGACTTTGCGGACACTGCCCGAGCAACGTTCTTCTCAGCCAGGGCTTCAAGTCGGAACAGTTCCGAGCGGATTTTCGGATCGGTCGTCTTGTCATACAGTGCTTCAATGAGGCGAGCTACGGCTAGATAGCCTGAACTGGACGACGCGCGGTTTGCCTGATCGCGAAGCGCCTTGAGCTCGACTGGAAAGGAATCGGTATCATGGGGCAGCAGAAACTCCCGAAGGCCGGATGCTCCATGGCTGACCAGGATGACGTTGGCGTCGTGGGCATCGGGTGACTTCAGGCCAACGACCCTGCCGCCAAACGTCTTGCGAGCCGTTATCACGTCGTTCTCGTCATCCAGCCACAGGATCACGCGGACGCCAGAAAATCGGGTCCGATACATCTCGCATGCCGCGCGAAGTCCCTGTTGGTTCCCCTTAGAACCTATGCTGAGCACAGCAACTTCTCTTCCGTAGGCTTCAGCCAGGGAAAGGGCATTCAATTCACCCTCGACCACCACGAAGGCCACCGGTGCGGCCGGAAGGGCATGGACGCCAAAGAGCAGCGGAGACGACCCCTTCAAGGAAGTGAACCTCAGGTCACCGACGTTGTCAATGAACCGAAACTTAACTGCCTCAACCGCTCCATCGGCTGCGATCCACGGCATTATCAGGGCGGGTCGCTTGACCTTGGCTTGCGGATCAAACCGTAGCGGGTCAAACCCGACCTCATAACGGGCAAGGGTCTTGAGCGAAAGCCCCCTAGACTCAGCATAAGCAAGACCGGGCGAGTCAGGGAGCAGCTTAACTCCGCGCTCGATGACTTCGTTGGCTAAGTCCTGATCGAGCATGTTTGGCGATGGCTCCTTCGGCGCGGCGGGTCGGGCAGGTGTTGATGACGTGACGAACTGGTCACCCGTCAGCATCTTGGCGGCCTCAACCTTGGAGATACGCTCGCACAGCGAGACGAGATCAACGACGTCGCCACCTTTCCCGTTGCAGCGACGGCAACCCCACCGCTGGCCACCCTTGTGGATGTAGAACCGGTCGCGCCCGCCACATAGTGGACATGGGCCTTGGAGGTATCGGTTCAGGGTCGTGTACCGCCGAGCGATTTCAGTCAAGTCTATAGAGTCTCTGAGGGCTTGGAAGTTAACACTCATTGCAGAGTCTCATGTGCGTCATATCACCCTCCCCTATTAAAAGGGGGGAGAGGGGGTGACATATGTGACATGGTTTCAAGGTGATATCACGGTGACATGGCAAGTTCAAGTTGAATCTGAAAGAGAGATGCTTCGTATGAGCCCAGTTTTGCCATGTCACCAAGCCCAAATCAGGGTGATATGGACGGGCAAGGATCCAGGTGTGTTCAGCGAGTTTCATCACGCCACGTTTCGTCCCACCAAAAGACCGCCCCGCTCTTGATTCTGCCGCGCCGAACGCCAGTCGCAGGATCATCGGAAAGCTGGTTGAGGATCTTTTGCACCGGGTTTGGTGAGAGACCGATTGCTTTGGCGAGGGCGGGATACGAGACTGCATTTGACGGCGGAGAGTTCTTCGCCCCGGAACCTGAATGTTCTTCACGCAGCAGTGCGATCACGTTCTTCTGATTATTGGCCCGCTCTTGCTGAGCTGAGGTCGGTCTTGGGGTGGCCTCGATCCAGTCAAAGACTGCCGAGTTGAGCTTGTCGTTGCATGGGTAGCGAGGGTCCGGAGTTGAAACGAGTTTCCCCGCGATCGGCTTGAACTTCTCGCCGTCCTTCAGTTTGTCGCACCTGACGATCCTAGGGTTATCTGAACCCGTGATCTCCACGATGAAATCGCACTTTTGCCTCCAGACCGCGGCACCACGATAGTGAGCGCCGTCTTTGGTCGGATGATGGATGTTTGCTGTTGCAGCCGAAGAGGACTCGCGGATAGTGCGCAGGTTTTCAAGGACGATCGAGGCGTCTGCATTGCTGTTGTCATCGCCGCCAATAACAAGGTCTGACTGCGTGTCAAAGATGATCAGGTCAGGACGAAAGCCTTCACGCTCCAGGTCTTCAAGGGCGAGAAGGAACTGCGCCAGGCCGCCCTCTGACTCTCTTGGCTGGAATAGCGCGGGAACGTCGGGGATGAGCCTAATCATGTCGCTATCAAGGTCGAGCCCGTGATGCGCTGCGGTAGTGATGAAGCGGGAACCAAGCTTGTCCAACGTCCCCTCCGCAGCGCACAACAAGGATTTGAACGGACGCTGAACGCCGAGCTTGCCAAAGATGGGTAGACCCAGCGCACCTCTAACCATCAGGTCAATGATTGCGAAAGTCTTGCCCGACCCGGGTGCCCCATAGAACATCCCGTGATGCCCCGGCGACAGCAGACTCTCGACCAGCAAAGGTTGAGGCTCGACGTCGTAGAGCTGGCGTAGAGTGAAAGCCTCGAATGGCCCAGCACCCGTCGTGTGAGAATCCTCTGCTACCTCGGCGGCTTGCCGAAGGGAGCGAATGTCGTCGAGGCGGCTCTCGCTTGCAAGCGGATCACCCATCGTCATCACTCTCCATAGGAGTTGGTGCAGCCATTCGTCAACTCTCGTGGGTAACGGTGATTGGCTCGACGCCGGATTGAAGCTTCGTCTCCTGCGATGCCTGCTCCTCAATCCAGCGCAGCAGGGCCTCCCGCGAGACGCGCCGGGCCTTGGTGCCCGCGAGCCTGACCGAGGGGATGTGCCCGTCGGCAACCAGCTTGTAGGTCATCGACTTGCCGAGGCCGATGATCTCGGCAACTTCCTGAATCTTGTAGAACGCTCTTTCCATGTGTGTCCTTTCACCTCCTTGGTGTCTTGATTCGACCATACACGTCAAGTTGCGTCGCGTGGGTGATGTGTCAGAATTTTTCTCATCGACACGCCGAAGTGCGGAAGATCACGGCTCAACGTCAGGCGCACTGTCCATCGCAAGCCACGCCAAGATCGTCGCCCTTGAGCCGCGATTCAGGAACATCCCAATGAGCTTCATTCGACCCAAGAACACCGGCACCAAGCTCGCAGACGGGCGACTTCGAACCCAAATCACCGTCGGAGGCATGCGTCACGTTCTTGTGCAGCGCAAAGGGGAATCTACATCCGACTTTTGGAGCCGAGTCGCTGCCCACAAGGAAGGCGAAGTTCGAAAGATGCCCGCTCCCGGAATGAAGATCGCCCAGGCGTTCGACATCTGGTACGAGTCTAAAGAGAACAAGCTGCGAGATTCGACGCTCCGTTCTTACAAGTGGGTCGGCGAGTCCTACATCAAGAAGCTGTTCGGCACTCAGCGCATCGACAAACTAGAGCCCATCATCGTTGATCGCCAGCTCGCCAAGATCGAACACGCCCGCACCGCCAAGCTGACCCGCGACGTCGGCCGCGCGTTCTACCGCTATGCCCTTAAATGTGGATGGGCGACGCGCAACCCGTTCGAACTGGCCGACCCGATCCCTTACACGCCCGAATCCAGGCAGGTCATCACCAGCGCGGATGCCGAGAAGGTGATCCAACACGCCGACGCTCGCTTTGTCCCCATCTTGAGGTTCATGCGCCACATGGGCTTGCGGAAGGCCGAGGCGCTCAATCTGATGTGGTCGGAGATCGAGGATGGCTGGATCACACTCAGTGCGTCCAAGACGGCAATGGGCCGTCAACCCGTCCCGATGCCCGAGCTCTGCGAGAACATCCTTGCGAAACTGCCGAGAACTTCGATCTATGTGTTCCCAAACCCTGACGGCCAACCTTGGAATCCTCGGACACTCACGTCGGTCTGGCACGAGGCATGTGATGCCGCTGGGGTCCCTCGCTGCCCGGTCTACGACCTGCGTGGCTTGTTCGCCTCAGAGCTCGCCCAGCGGATCGACAAGGACACGCTACGACGGCTGATGCGCCACACCGACACCCGCACAACGGAGATGCACTACATCCATGTGGAACGTGAGCGATTGCAGAGAAGTATAAATCCCAAGCATAAACTTCGCTCCAAGGGTGCCAAAAATGCTTAGGTTCAAATGAACTGGAGCCGACGACCAGATTCGAACCGGTGACCTGCTGTTTACGAAACAGCTGCTCTACCACTGAGCTACGTCGGCGCGACCATAATTATGACACACGCGGCGGATGGCCTGGAGTGGCAGGCTCGGTTGGCTCGGATGGGTTCGGATTGGCTCGGATGGGCTCGGACTCGATCCTGAACCCCCTAACCAACCCGAGCAAACCCGCGCTAACCCGAACAAACCGTGCGCCACCGGTAAACTCTTGACCATGTCTGCCCTGAACGATCTGAAGGCCCGCTACAGCGACATCAACGCCCTCTCGTCCGCCATCGCCATCATGGACTGGGACCAGCAAACCTACATGCCCCGAGGGGCGGCAGGAGCGCGCGCCGAGCACGTTGGAATTCTCAGCCGGATGGCCCACGAGCTCAGCACCGACGACACCTTCGGGCGACTCGTTCAGCAGGCCAAGGGCGAAGCCAACAGCGAAGATGACATCGCCATGGTGCGTGTGCTCCAACGAGATTACGACCTAAAGACCAAGCTTCCCGCCGACTTTGTTGCCGAGAAAACGCGCCTGTCGGCAATCGCCCACGAGGACTGGGTGAAGGCTCGCGCGGAGAACAACTTCGCCGGATTTGCGCCGACCCTAGAGCGCATGTTCGACATCGCCCGGCAGGAGGCCGAATACCTCGGCTATACCGACCACATCTACGATGCGCTCCTTGACCAATATGAGGAAGGTGCCACCGCCGCCGATTGCGTGCGCATGTTTGACGCCCTGAAGGGTCCGAACGTCGATCTTGTCAAGGCGATCAAAGAGCGAGGCCGATCGATTGACGATTCCCGGCTCTATGGCGAATGGCCGACGCAGGCGCAGAGCGACTTTACCGAGCATATCGTCAAAGCGATCGGATTTAACTTCGACCGCGGCCGACAAGACACCGCGCCCCACCCGTTCTGCACGACGTTCGCGATCGGAGACGTCCGCCTCACCACGCGGTACAAGGACTACATTGGCTCGGCGATCTTCGGCTCGCTCCACGAGGCCGGGCATGGGATGTATGAGCAGGGCAGTCCAGACGCGTGGGATCGCACCGCGCTCGCGGGCGGCGTTTCGCTTGGCATCCACGAGAGCCAGAGCCGCACCTGGGAGAACATCGTCGGCCGCTCGAAGGCGTTTTGGCAGCGGTTCCTGCCCGACCTCCAGGCGAAGTTCCCGACGCTTGCCGACCTCTCACTCGACGACTGGTATCGCATGATCAACAAGGTTGAGCCGTCGTTCATTCGAGTTGAAGCGGATGAGGTGACCTACAATCTGCATGTGCTTGTTCGGTTCGAAATCGAGTGCGATGTGTTGACCGGGAAGCTCGCCGTGGCCGACATGCCGGAAGCTTGGAACGCGAAGTACGAGGCGTATCTCGGCGTGCGGCCCAAGACCGATTCGGAAGGCTGCCTGCAGGATGTGCACTGGTCCATGGGGGCCATCGGCTACTTCCCAACCTATTCGATGGGCAACCTCCTCAGCTACCAGATCTGGAACAAGCTGGTCGCGGATCTCGGCGATGTGGACGGCATGATCGCCCGCGGCGAGTTCGCGCCGATTCTTGGATGGCTTCAAGAGAAGGTTTATCGGCAGGGTCGCAAGTATGCGCCAAAGGAGTTGGTGATGCGGGTGACCGGTAAGCCGATGGGCGCCGAGGATTACCTCGCGGGATTGGATGCCAAGTATCGCGCGATTTATGAGCTCTAGATTAGCTTGACAACATGATGAGGTCGCCGGTGGGTTCGTCCCGGCGAAGTTATCCTGTTAGCCAGGGAAGGCTAACTCCGAACACAATCAAGAGTGCGCACAGCCCAGCGATCAAATACGCGAGCACCATTGCGGCGGTCGACTCTTGCTGGGCTTTCACAAGGGCTTCCTCTTCGAGGACGTCCACATAGCGGTCCAACGCATCGCCAAAACGCGCGGTTTCCTCGCCAACCTTGAGCATGGGCAGCAAGTGGCGCGGGGTCAGTTCGATGCCATCCAGACTCTCCGTGAGGCTCTTGCCTTCGCGCGTGAGTAGCACGGCTTGCTGGAGCCGTTCTTCATAGTAAGCGTTCAGCGTTGATCGTGAGGAGACATCGAGGGCGCGGGTGAGCGGCACCCCTGCATGCCACATGGTGGCGAAAGAGCGCGCCCATCGCGCCGTGGCAAGATTCCGCTCGACGGCGCCAATATGCGGGATCGCAAGGTGAATCTTGTCGACGAGACGATGGAGCTTGGGCCACCGCCAGAGGTTCTTGTAGATGAGCCGCAATAAGATATAGGCAAGTAGGAGTTCGGCGAAGGTTGTCCCTGCGATGATGAGCAGTTGGATCGGACTTGCTCCCATCGAGAACATGATCTTGAAGATCACGCCCCCGGCAATGACCTTGATCGGTTCGATGGCGACGTCTCGGTAGCGAAGTCGGTAGCCGTCGATCGCGTGGAATGTCTTCGCAAGGCGACCGCATGCGTCATCGAGCGTGCCGGACACCTCGCCAACTTCGATAACGGGCAAGACGAGCTCAGGGAACCTTAGGCGATACGGGGTCAGCCCTTCGTGGAGGGCGACGCCGGCCCTCAACCGCGGCTCGACTGATTCACAGATGGTCTGCAGTTCGGAGTCGAGCCCCTTCGAAGCGGCGATGAGCGACGCGGGGATACTGGTCCCGGAAGCGATCAGCCGTTCTAAGTTATAGAAGAAGTGTCCGAGGGTGCGTTCAGAGATCGTAGATCCCCAAGCCGAGCGCAAGCCCGTCAGTGCCTGAGCCATCGTTGGCTAGCCGCCCAACAGCGTCACCGACGTTATCCGGTCGCCCTTTTCGATCTTCGACAGCAACCCGAGACCACCGACGACTTGGCCGAAGACCGTGTAGTTGCCATCCAAAAACCGCGACGGACCCAGAATGATGTGGAACTGGGCATCGCCCGAGTTGCGATCGCCCGGCTGAGCCGACAGGCCAACCCGCCCAACTTGGTCGTGCAAGAAGCCAGAGTCCTCGAATGGAATCTTCGCGCCGGTGCCTTCGGTCAACAGCGACGAGTCGTCCATGCTTTTCGACCGCGAGCCCGGTGCTCCCATCTGCATCAGAAACGGCTTCGGCGAGCGATCAACGCGGAAGATACGCTGGCCGTCGTAGAAGTTGCGCCGGACGAGGCCCATGATGTGCGAGGTCGTCTTCGGCGCTTCGGCCGTGAACAACTTGATGTACAGGTTGCCGCGGCCCTCGACCGCGATCTTCATCACCGTCTCACCCGCTTTCGGCGTGTACTCTTGAGCCAGCCCGGCCACGGCCAAGACCAACCCAACCACCATCACCAAAAGGAAACGCATCATTGTGTTCACCATTGATTTGGACGCTTCATAGCGCGAAAGGTTGCGGCATGGGCTAGCATGGACCTATGACTGCGGCGTTTCTCGCCTTGATCGCTATGACGACACCGGCTGACCTCCCCCTGTTTCAACCTCAGCGCCCGGCGCAAGACTGGCTCATCGCCACCAAATCTCCTCGCGCCCAAGTTCTCCGGACTGAGGATCCGCGGGAGCTCGTGCTGAGTAACGGTCTGATCGCCCGCCGGTTCCGGATCGAACCCAACGCCGCCACCGTCGGCCTCATGAACCTCATGACCGGCGAAGACATGATCCGCGCCGTCAAGCCCGAAGCTCGCCTGACGCTCCAGCGTGGCAATAAACCGGCGGTGACCGTCGATGTCGGCGGCCTCACCGGTCAACCGAACCTCGCCTATCTCACACCGGAGTGGATCGACCAGCTCACCGCCGATCCGAAGGCGTTCCGCCTCCTGAAATGGGCGCAAGGGCCGACTGAACCGCGGATGGCGTGGAAGCCGAAGCGCCGTACGCCGAACACCCAGTGGCCACCCAAGGGGGTGGCGCTCCATTTCACCTACGCCTCGCCCGATTGGCCGGGGCTGGAGGTCGGGGTCCACTACGAGCTCTTCGACGGCCTACCCGCCTTCTCCAAGTGGATCACGGTGACGAACACCGGCGAACCGGTCCAGATCAAAGCGTTTACTTCTGAAGTCCTCGGCCTCGTCGAAGCCGAAAGCATGGTCGATCTCAACCCGTCATGGCGACTGCCCGCCGTGACCGCAACGAGCGACTACTCCTTCGGCGGTATGGCCACAAACAACTCGAATCGGACGGCGCACTGGGTTCCGGATCCCGCCTACGTCACGCAGGTGAACTACGGAATGCAGACGCCTTGCGACCTCGAAATGCGACCGCCGCTCGGTCCTGATGTACCGGTCAGCAAAGCCGAGCCGTTCCGCTCCTTCACCAGCTTCGTTCTGATCCACGACTCGACGGAGCGCGAACGCCAGAGCCTCGGCCTGCGGCGTATGTACCGAACGGTGGCTCCCTGGACCAGCCAGAACCCGTTGATGCTGCACCTCACGAGCACCGACCCGAAGATCGTTCTGCCCGCGATCGAACAGGCCGCCGAATGCGGCTTTGAGATGATCGTTATCTCTTTCTGGAGCGGCCTCGACATGGAGGACGTCAGCGACGCCAACCTCGCCAAGTACCGCAGCATCCGCGAATATGCCAATAAGGTCGGCGTAGAACTCGGGGGCTACTCCCTGCTCGCCAGCCGCAGTATCAACAAGTTCAACAACGTCGTCAACCCCAAACCGATCTTTGGTAGCAGTCCGTGCTTGGAGAGCGCGTGGGGGCAGGCGTACTTCGCCAAGCTAGAGAAGTTCTTCAATGAGACCGGATTCAACCTCCTCGAGCACGACGGCAGCTACCCTGGCGATACCTGCGCCTCAAACGAGCACCCTGGCCATCGCGGCTACGAGGACTCGCAATGGCGTCAATACGACCGTATCCGCAAGCTCTACGCTTGGTGCCGGGAGCGCGACATCTACCTCAACGTCCCCGACAACTACTTCCTCGCTGGCTCGAACAAGACGGGCATGGGATATCGCGAATCGAACTGGTCGCTACCCCGCGCTCAGCAACACATCCACGCCCGCCAAAACCTCTTCGACGGTACGTGGGACAAGACGCCGAGCATGGGCTGGATGATGACGCCGCTCGTTGAGTATCAAGGCGGCGGCCCCGCCGCGACGATAGAGCCACTCAAGGAGCACCTGACGGACTACCGTCTGCACCTCTTGAACAACCTCGGGTTCGGCGCCCAGTCTTGCTATCGCGGGCCACGGCTCTACGATGCGCCCGAGACCAAGGCGATGGTCATCGAGTGGGTGAACTGGTTCAAATCGCGGCGCGAGATTCTTGAGGGGGATGTGGTGCACCTCCGCCGGGCGGATGGTCGCCGTCTAGATGGCGTGGTGCATGTGCTGCCGGGAGCGAGCGTTCCCGCGCTTGCGGTGATCTACAACCCGTCGGGGCAGGAGATGTCGGAGACGATGGAGATTCCGCTGTACTACGCCGGGCTCGCGGGGCGAGTGTCCATGTCGGGAGGTGACTCCGCGGGTGGTCGGCTGCGAGCTCGAACGATAGGGCTTGACGGCACGACGGCGAAGGTGAAGGTCACGGTGCCCGCGATGGGCATGACGTGGCTGGAGTTTCGCTAGGGCCAAGCCCGCTACAATAAGATGTGACCGTCTCGGAGCTCTACGACACCCTGCCCTACGGCCCTGCGCCCGAGGATCCGAAGCTCGCCCATGCCTGGCTGGAAGCGAGGAACCGACGATTCGGCGTCTACATCGGCGGCAACTGGCATGACGTCCCCGAGCAGTTTGAAGTCTTCTCCCCCGGTACGGGCCAGCCCATCGCCACCGTCGGCCAAGCCAGTCCCGACCTCGTCAACCAAGCCATCCAAGCCGCGCGGCAAGCCCAACCGACCTGGGCGGCGCTTCCCGGCATCGAGCGCGGACGTTACCTCTACGCCATCGCCCGCCACATCCAAAAGCACTCGCGGCTCTTCGCCGTCCTCGAGTCGCTGAACAATGGCAAGCCCATCCGCGAGACCCGCGACCTTGATATCCCCCTCGTCGCCCGCCACTTCTACTTTCATGCGGGGGCGACCGAGCTCCTGGCGGACTATGAGCCGGTCGGCGTGTGTGGTCAGATCATTCCTTGGAACTTCCCGCTGTTGATGCTCGCGTGGAAGATTGCCCCCGCCATTGCACTCGGCAACACCGTCGTCCTCAAGCCCGCCGAGTTCACGCCGCTCACGGCTTTGCTCTTCGCCGAAATCTGCGATGAAGTCGGCCTACCGCCCGGCGTCGTGAACATCGTGACCGGTGACGGCCGCACGGGTCAGGCGATTGTCGAGCACCCCGACGTCGATAAGATCGCCTTCACCGGCAGCACAGAAGTCGGTCGCATCCTTCGCCAGGCTACGGCAGGCACGGGCAAGAAGCTCTCGCTGGAGCTCGGCGGTAAGTCGCCCTTCATCATCTTTGACGATGCGGACCTGGATGGCGCGGTCGAGGGTTTGGTCGATGCGATTTGGTTCAACCAAGGCCAGGTGTGCTGCGCGGGGTCGCGGTTGCTGGTTCAGGAGTCGGTGGCCGAGGTGGTTTTGTCGAAGATTCGGCGGCGAATGTCGACACTTCGGGTGGGAGATCCGCTCGACAAGGCGGTGGATATCGGCGCGATTGTCGCTCCCATTCAGCGCGATCGGATCGCCGAACTCGTCGAGCTGGGCGTGAGCGAGGGGGCGGAACTCTATCAATGCGGAGATTGCCCCGCCGAGGGCTGGTTCTATCCGCCGACGCTGCTGACGAACGTGTCTCCGGCGTCGACGGTCGCGCAAGTTGAGATCTTCGGCCCCGTCCTCGTCGCCATGCCCTTCCGCACGCCAGCCGAAGCGGTGGAGATCGCCAACAACACGGTCTATGGCCTCGCCGCCAGCGTCTGGTCGGAGAATCTCAATCTCGCGTTTGATGTTGCCTCGCGGGTGAAGGCGGGGACGGTGTGGATCAACTGCACCAACCAGTTCGACGCGTCTTCGGGCTTTGGGGGTTATCGCGAGAGTGGCTTTGGTCGCGAGGGTGGCATCGAGGGGCTGTATGAGTATGTGAAGCCGCGTCGGCAAGCCGAACCGCGTCGCCTAAAGCCAGCCGACGACCTCGTGGCTGCTCAAGCGATTGATCGAACGCACAAGCTGTACATCGGCGGCAAGCAAGTCCGCCCCGACTCCGGCTACAGCCTCACCATCGACGGTCACGAAGTCCCCCGAGGAAACCGCAAGGACATCCGAAACGCCGTCGAAGCCGCCCGTGCCGCGCAACCCGCATGGCAAAAGGCCACCGCCTACCTCCGCGCGCAAGTCCTCTACTACCTCGCCGAAAACCTCCAAGCCAGCGACCCCCAAGCCGCCGATGCCGTGTTCCGCATCGCGGGTGCGGTCGACAAGTTCGAAGGTCGCGTCCACGCCGTCCCCGCGCGCGGCATGGCCTACACCCAGAACGAGCCCATCGGTGTCATCGCTGCCGTCCTGCCCGATGAGCCGGTTACGCTCGTGAAAGTCCTCGCCGCCGCCGTCGGTATGGGCAACGCCGTTGTGCTCATCCCCAGCGAAACCTACCCGCTTCCTGCCCTGCACCTCTACCGAATCCTTGAAGCAAGCGACATCCCCGCCGGCGTCGTCAATATCGTCACCGGCCTCCACAGTGAGCTCGTCCCCACCCTCGCCGACCACGACGGCATCGACGCCATGTTCGGCTTCGGCGAGCCCGATCTCATCAAAGAAATCGAACTCCGATCAGCCGCCAATCTCAAGCAAACCTGGGCTGGAGATGCCTCGCTCCTCGACCTTTCCACGGAGATTTGGCTCAGACATTGCACCCAAGTCAAAAATGTTTGGGTGCCCTACGGTGATTAGTGCATTACAATAGAGCAAGATGAGTCGCCCGGTTCTCTTTCCCGAAGTCGTCGAATCCACCGCCGGAAGCGGCCGGTGGATGGTCGTCCTGTTCAACAACGACTTCAACTCCTTCGACGAAGTCATCGGCGTGCTGATGAAGTCCACCGGATGCACCGCCGAGGAAGCGTTCATCGAAGCGTGGGAAGCGCACACCTACGGGAAGGCGCCCTGCCACTTCGCCGAGCGCACGGAGTGCGAAATCGTCGCGTCGATGATCTCCACCATCGGCGTTCGGACAACGGTGCAACGAGAATGGGCCGACTCCTGATTGCTATCCCGCACCGTCCGCGCGCGCAGGCCGCCCAAAGCGAGGCCGCCCCGCTCCCCGTCGAAAGCACGCCAACCACCGGCGAACGTTGGATCGTCACCGTCTACGACAACGACACCAACACCTACGAAGAGGTGATCACCATCCTTATGATCGCCACCAACTGCACCCCAGACGAAGCTTGGATCGAGACGTGGGAGATCGATCACCTCGGTCACTCCGTCGTCCACTGTGGCGATGAAGTCGACTGCGTGGCCGCCGCCGAGATCATCTCTACGATCGGCATCCACGCCGAAGCTACGCCCGATCTCTGATCGCCGACACCCGTCCGCGCACTCTCTGAGCGAGTCGGGGAGGTTTCTGAGCGAGTTAGTGGTTCTGATGGAATCCGTGGATGCTCCGAGCGAGTTAGTGGGTGTTCTGATGGAATCCGTGGATGCTCTGAGCGAGTCAGGGAGGTTTCTGAGCGAGTCGGGGAGGTTTCTGAGCGAGTCGGGGAGGTTTCTGAGCGAGTCAGGGAGGTCTCTGAGCGAGTCAGGGAGGTTTCTGAGCGAGTCAGGGAGGTCTCTGAGCGAGTCAGGGAGGTTTCTGAGCGAGTCGGGCAATCGTCGTAATGGAACTGTGCACCGCCCTAAGCCTCCACAAAGTCCATGTCGCGATGGAACGTTTCTGGAAGCGTCCACACGGACCACGCGGCCAGCACCAGCACGATCCCGCCGATGGCCGCGATGGCGCCAATGGCCCCCAGTGCAGGTTCGAGGGCGCGCTTGCCCAGCGTCATGGGAATCACCATGCCGCGCACAAAGCTCGGTGCCGTCGTCGCAACCGTCCCCCGCAAGTTGGTGCCAAACACTTCCCCGGATGTCGTCACGAACACCGCCCAGAATCCGGCGCCCAGCCCGCCGAAGAACATCATCCAGAAGAACGCGTCCGCCGTCCGAACCCACAAGAAGATCGACCCGACCGCAATTGCGATCCATACATAGGCCACCCAAAACGCCTTGCGCCGGCTCCGGAGCATCTGGCTGAGCGCGCCGAAGATCAGATCGCCGATGCACAAGCCGAGCGCGGCGATCGCAATGATGTCGGGCGCGGATTTCGGATTCGGGATGCCGAGCGCGGTCTGCACTTCGGGCGAAAACGTCATCATGAGCCCGGCGAAGAACCACACGGGCGCGCCGCTGAGCGTTGCGGCGACGTATCGCTTGAGCCGCTCGCCCGAGCCGAAGAGCAGCCGCAGATCGCCGCGCTTCACGTCGTCGCGCGACTTCACTTGCTCGAAGATTCCCGACTCGAACACGCCGATGCGCATGAGCAACAGCAGCAAGCCCATGCCGCCGCCGATGAAGTACGCCGTCCGCCAGTCGACCGCCTTCGCGAGCAGCGGTGCCGCGATCGAGCCCGACACGCCGACGGTCGCCACAAACGTTGTCGCCCATCCGCGCCTCGCCGTCGAAACCAGCTCGGACACGAGCGCGATGCCCGCCCCGAGCTCGCCCGCCAGCCCGATGCCCGCGACAAACCGACAGGCCGCATATTGATTCACATCGATGACGAATCCGTTGGCAATGTTGGCGAGCGAGTAGGTGAGGATGGATCCGAACAGCACTGCGAGCCGCCCCCGCCGATCGGCGATGACGCCAAACAGGAGCGCCCCCAGAATGAACCCGCCCATCTGCCAATTGAGCAGCGCCTCGCCGACCGACTTGACCTGCTCGGGGCTCAGGCCGAGCGACTCGAGGCTCGCTTTCCTGACCGACGAGAACAACCAGATATCGAAGACATCGACGAAATAGCCAAGCGCCGCGACGATGATCGCCAGCGTTTTCGAGGTGCCCGACACTCCCCCACCTGCACGCATGATCAATGCGACGGATGAGGGGGGCAATTGAGCGCGGATTTCAAGTTGGACTTGAAATCCGCGGATGCTCAGTCGCCCTGTCGCCAGGCCACAATGGTGGTTGCGAGGGCCTCATCGCGCGCTTGTCCGTACGCCCAGTCGATCTGCTCCTGGGTGTGTACGGTCGGGTCCACGTAAAAGTGCGCCGCAACGAACATCAGCCGGTCGCCCAGGTCATGGGCGGTATAGACGGGGTTTGAAATGTTGTCCGGCTGGAGCCACGCGATGGTGGATCGCGGATCGGTGGACAGGTTGTTGGGCAGCCCAACAAACTCCGGCACGGTGAAGTAGAAGAGATACTTCGGATCGCCGTTCTTGAAGATGCGCGCTCGGTATTGGCCTCCCTTCCACCGGTTCTTGCCAATCTGCTCCTTGGGAAGAACGGCAACCCAGTAGTAGGTGTGATTGTTCGCGCGCACGGCGTAAAACAGCTTCTGTTGCGTGAGCGTCCCCGTCTCGTCGAAGTTCGCGGTCTCGGTCGCCATCTTGACGCGTTGTCCCTGGGCATTCTTGGCCCACAGTTCGCATTCGATGTCGATGAACTCTTGCGTGCTGCCGGTCGTGTGGACGTTGACGCGATCCACCGTGGTCGTGATCTCCGTGCCCGATTGGCCATCGCTCGTTTTTAAGGTGACGGGGCCGTTCGAGCCCTTGACTCGCCAGACGAAAGACGGCTCATCGGCGGGCGTGATGCCGCGTAGGAGCGCGGCGACGCCAATCGTGCCGCCCCGGATGAACTGGCCAGCATTGGGGGTCAGGGTGAGCTTGCCTCTCGAGTAGGTGGCCTCGAAGTTGGTCATACGCGCGCCGGTCACGAGTTCGCGAACGGTGACACCGTACTGGCCGAGTGGCTTGCTCAGCCCGAGGGTCGCGTAGATTCGGAGGGCCGCACGGAGCGCCTTGACGCGGTTCGGGCTCAGATTTTGAAGGGTCAGATACTGGGCGTTGAACCCGGCAATGGGGCGCAGGGCATCCAGCACCTTAGCCGCCGTTGCGTCGTTTCCGGCGGCTCCACTCAGCAGAACGTCGAGTGTTGAAAGCGCGCCGGTCTCAAGCTTGCCGTAGCCGACCGCGGTCGCCATGTCTGCCGACGCGGCGGTGAGGCCGGGAATCGTCTGTTTGAGCTGATCTAACGTGAAGGGTTGCCCACCCGCGCCGGTGAGGTCAAGCATGATCTCGCCGAACACGCGAAGCAGGGCAAGTTGGCGCAGATCGGCGAGCGCCGTCCGCCACTTGCCAACCTCCGATGCCCAATACGGGCTGTTCATGTCCGGGTGGTCTTGAACATCGAAAGTCGGGCTGAGCAATACGGTCCAATACTTGATGCTCTCGACATCCGCAGGCACGTCGTGGGTGAAGTCCTTCGCACGAACGCTCCCGCCGAGAGTGTATTGCGTCAGAAACGGCACGTCAGTCGGACCGCCAAGCGGTTCGGGGGTGGGCAAGACATCGCCATTGACGCTGGTCTTGTACTGAAATGCGATCGCCGGCTTCGTGGTGAAGCTCGATAGGCCGTAGGCGCCATTCGGGGCCGGGTTGTTGTTGGCCACGAACATGCGGAACTGGCTTTGGTCGCCGTCGACGTTGCGCACGGTGAGGTTGAGCTTGGTCGTGAACTCGTTGGTCTGGATGGTGTCGCCGGGCCTCGAAGGACGCCGCATGCTGGCCGAAACGCTTCCGGCGGCCGTTTCGATTGCGGTCTTCAGATCAGGTGTCGGCTCTTCGAGGGCGAACTTGTTGCTGGTCCACGCTTCAGTCAGCTTTGTGGCCAAGGTCTTGGTCGCGGGGGCGGCTTTGATCTGAGCGACCACGTCGGCGCGTCTTGTGCCGTGTTCGCTCGCGACGCCGGTCGCGATCATGAGGAGCGCAGTGGCGGCGTTCTCGGCGTCCAGCGTTTGTGTAGTCCCGTCCGGACTGATCACGCCAAGCGACAGGAGCTTGCCCGTCGCGGTATCAATCACGGTGGCCAGGGTGGGGCCGCCGGAGTTGATTTGGACGGTTTGGGTTGAAGTTCCCACAGGAACGTCGGCGATTCCCGTGACGAGGGTCGCTGTCGAAGCACCCACGCCCGCTGGCAAGACGACATTGACGTTGGCCGAGGCCGCTCCGCCCCCGCCGCCTCCCCCGCCGCCGCTATTGCTTGAGGCAACTCCGCCGGAGCCACCACACGCCGCAATCACGAGGGCGCCGACCGCCCCAACCAGCCACTGAACTCGCATTCTCATGCGTTGAGTCTACGAGGCGACCATTACATGGGCATTACAGGCGTTCTTAGGGCCAAACCACCGGGTTGATCTCCGACGCCGCCAACTCGCCGGGGTGCTGTCCGGGGAACCACGACGCCAAGTCATTCCGGCGCGAGTCGCTGTCCGGTTCGGAGATCACCGCGCCGTCCTCGAAGTAGATGATCGTCATGACCTCGCGCATTTGATCCGCGCTCGAGTTGCCCGGCGCGCCGTGGATGCACCAGCCGTCGTGGAACGTCGCATCCCCCGCGCTCATATCCGGCGAAGGCGTCACCACGTATCCCTTCTCTTCGACCAGCCGCGCCAGATGCACTTCCGAGTCGTCCGAGATATCCATCGGCCCGAGGTAGCCCAGCCCCTGCGACCCCGAGGCGAACCGCATCGTGCCCATGTCTGCCGACACATCCACCAGCGGCATCCACATCGTCACGCACTTCACGCCGTCGAGCGGCCAATACTGCTGGTCCTGATGCCACGGCGTCGGCCCGCCGCCCGGTTCCTTGTAGAGGGCTTGGTCGTGGTAGAGGCGCACGCCGGGCACGCCCATCAGGTCGGCCGCTACCTTGGCGAACCGCTTGGCGAGGACAAACTCGGCGATGCGGGGGTCGCGCACCCACAGGTTGCAGTGCTGGATGAACGCCTTGCCATAGGTGCCGCGTTCGGCGAGCGGAGCATAGTTCTTGGCCGCCTCATTCGTCTCGGCCCGGATCAACTCGCGATAGGGGGCGAGCTCATCGGGACTCGCCAACCCGCGAAGGAGAATATGGCCGTTGGATTGGTAGGTCTGGATCGCATCCGGAGAGAGCACGTACGACGTGTCGAGCGACATGGGCTCATTCTATCCCGCGCGTCGATACACCATACTTCCTCCGCCACGGGACGCATTACTCCCTGTAGCCGCGGGATGTATCGTGCCCGCGGACAAGCTCAGAACTTCACGTACGTCGCCCGGTCCATGTCGCGGACCTCGATGGTAACCCCGACTAGCCCCGCCGCCAGAGACCGAGCAAAGCACCGCTCAATCACGCCGCGAATCCCCTCGGCGATCGCCCGCTTCAACTCCACCGGTCGCCCATCAAGCAGCGCTACCTCCAGGTGGACAAAACCCCTGCGCGCCCCTTCCCCCATCGCCCACACGCTATGCTCGCGGAAGTACGCCTTCACGCTGGCGGCGTCCATCGTCTCATGCCGACACAACTCCACCACCAACTCGCCAAGGATCTGCGGCACCTCATCAAGTTCGAGGACGTTGCGGGTGGCATCGAGCTTCAAGTGAGGCATGGTCCCTGAGGTTACCGGCGGCCAGTACGGTCCCGCCGAGCATTCGGCGAGACCGTTCTACGGCCGACTTACAGTTCAGCAGGAGCCGATTCAAACTCCCGTCGACCCACCAGCCAGAACAAGGCCGGCGTGACGATCTGGTCAAGCAACGTGCTTGAAACCAGCCCACCCAAGATCACGACCGCAATCGGCTGAAGCAGTTCCTTGCCGGGTTCGCCCTGCGAAATCGCCAGCGGCAACAACCCGAGGGCCGCTGCAAGTGCCGTCATGAGCACCGGCGAGAGCCGTTCGAGCGTGCCTCGCAGAATTATCTCCTTGCCAAACGGCATCCCTTCAACCGACATCAGATGCACGTAGTGCGAAAGCATCATTATGCCGTTCCGCGTGGCAATCCCGAACAGCGTAATGAAGCCGACCATCGACGCCACCGACAACACGCCTCCCGTCAGATAAACCGCAAGTACACCGCCCACAAGGGCCAAGGGTAGGTTGACCATCACCTGCAGCGCCATACGCCATGACTTCAGCGCCTGATTGAGCACCATGAAGATGCCTACGACCGTGAACATCCCGATCACGAGGATCCGCGACATCGCACTTTGCTGACTCTGGAACTGCCCACCGAACTCCACATAGTAGCCACGAGGCCACTCCGCCTTAACGGGGCGCAGTCGTTGCTGCACCTCGGTGACCACGCTGTTCAGGTCACGACCCTCGACGTTGGCCTGGACCACGATTCGCCGCGAGACATTCTCGCGGTTGATCGTGTTAGGACCTGAGTCGCGCTTGACCTTGGCCAACTGGGACAGCGGGATGCGGTGGCCGCTCGGCGTATTCACGAGTGTTGAACCGATCACATCGAGGTTGTTTCGCGCCTCCGGCGTGAACCACACGACGAGGTCGAACGTCTGTTGACCCTGCAAGACTTGCGATACGGTGTGCCCGCCCAGTCCGACTTCGAGGTTCTCAGCGAGCTCGTAGGGAGTCAAGCCGTACCGAGCTGCCGCCACGCGGTCGATCTCGATGTTGATTTGCGGGACTTCAACTTGAGGCTCGACCTGCAGATCGACAATTCCACCGACCGCGGTCATCTCTCGCTCAATTTGTTGCGCCATCCGTCGCAGTTCATGCAAATCGGGGCCAAACACCTTGACGGCAAGCGCCGCTCGTACGCCCGACGAGAGATGGTCCAGTCGGTGCGAGATCGGCTGCCCGAACGCCACATAGACACCGGGAATGTTGCCGATCTTGGCGCGGAGCTCTTCCGTCGCCCCGTCCATTCCCCGCTTTCCGACCTTGAGGCCGACGTCGACTTCGGAGTAGTTCACGCCCTCGGCGTGCTCGTCCATCTCCGCCCGGCCCGTGCGGCGCCCAATATGCGTGACCTCGGGCACCGACAGCGCGGTCTGCTCGATGATCCTGCCGATGCGATTGCTCTCTTCCAGGCTGGTGCCGGGGGGCAGAATGACGCTGAGGGCGAGCGACCCCTCGTTGAACTTGGGCAAGAACTCCCGCCCCAGCAGAGGCAACACCGCGACCGCCACCAAGGACATCGCGAGGGTGGCCCCGATGATGAGCCACGGATGGCGCATCGAGAAGGTCACCGCCGGCGCGTTCAGTCGCTTCAAGAGCGTGACGAGCTTTGAGTCCCCGTGTTGCTTCGACGAGATCCGCCCCAAGAGCAAGGCGCAAAGGGCGGGCGTCAACGTCAAGGACACGAGCAGCGACGCGATCATCGAGAAGATGAACGCCAGCCCGAGCGGCAAGAACACGCGGCCTTCCATGCCTTCCAGAGACAGCAACGGAACGAACACGAGCACGATGATCAGGGTTGCGTAGACGATGCTGTTTCGGATCTCCGCGCTCGCCCCATAGACGACCCGGAGCATCGGCTCTGGCACGGCCCGCGCCGCATTCTCGCGCAATCTCCGGAACACGTTCTCAACATCAACGATGCTGTCATCGACGACCAACCCAATCGCAATCGCCAGGCCGCCCAAGGTCATCGTATTGATGCTGATGCCAAACCGATTGAGCAACAAGAGCGTGAGAATGAAGGAAACCGGGATCGAGATCAGTGAGATGAAAGTTGCCCTCACGTTCATGAGGAACGCGAGGATCACGATCAGCACGATCACACCCGCTTCCACCAGTGCCTTCTCAACGTTCGTGACCGATGTTTCGATGAAGTGCTTTTGCTGGAACAGGTCCCGGTTGAGCACGACGTCATCGGGCAAAGTCGCCGTGATCTCGTCCAAGGCGCGGTCGATTTGTCGGGTGAGTTCGAGCGTGTTGGCATCAGGCTGCTTCTGAATCGAGAGAATCACGGCGGGATCACCGTTGACGCTGCCATCTCCCCGAGGCGCACCCTTTGCAAACACAACTTCGGCGACCTGACCTATCGTGAGCGGAACGCCGTTGACCGACTTGATCGGCGTATTCTCGATGTCCTCGAGGTCACGAACACGACCCAAAATGCGGATGACGGCCTCGCGATTGGGTTCCTGGAAGAATCCACCGCCCGCGTTCGTGTTGCTCTCCCGGGCGGCCTCAAGTAGCTCGTCGAGCGTCACCCCGTACTGTTTTAGCCGGGCCGGGTCGGTGAGCACTTGATACTGCTTGGTGCCCCCGCCAATCGGCACGACCTGCGATACTCCCGGCACGGCAAGAAGCCGCGGCCGAATCACGAAATCAGCGATCGAGCGCACCTCGATCGGCTCGGTTTCACCCGACTTGCTGCTCACCGCGACCAGCATGATCTCGCCCATGATTGAGCTGATGGGCGCAAGCGACGCCACTGAGCCCTCCGGCAATCGAGCTTGCGCCAACTGGAGCTTTTCGTTCACGATCTGCCGCGCCCGATAGATGTCCGTGTTCCAGTCGAACTCAACGAACACGATGCTGAAGCCCGCGCTTGAAGCCGACCGTACCCGTTGGACGCCGGTCGCACCATTCATCATCGTTTCGATGGGGAAGCTGACGAGGGACTCGGTCTCCTCCGGTGCCATGCCGTGGGCCTCGGTCATGATCGTCACGACCGGCCGGTTGAGGTTAGGCAACACGTCCACGTCCATCCGCGGAATGGTTGCGATACCGAAAACGATGAGCATCGCGGTCAGGGTCACCACGAGCCACCGATTGTGGAGGCTAGCTTGAATTAGGCGGTTGAGCATCAGTCTTCTCCAACCGTCTTGCTCTCAAGGAGCTTCCAATGGCCCTCACGCCGCACCCACGTGTCACGGTAGCGGTGTGTGTGGGCCGGCTGACCAGAGACCTGACTCACCTCGCGCGTCCACGCAATCGCCTGGCCCGCCCGAGGCTCAACCTTCAGCAACGTCGTCTCGTAGCGGAGCGTCAACTCTCCCTTCCAAAGCGAAGCCACGTAGTCCTTGCGCGAAGTGACGCGACCGCTGTGGCCGACCAGTCGAAACTCCGCGTCAAGCATGCCGGCCAAGCGCTTGACATCCCGCGCAAAGTAAGCGTGATCCCACTCGGCATAGCGCGTGCGGAGCTCAGCTTGCGTGTCCGGCATTGCCGTCATGCAAAGGCAAATGAGAGCGAGCGTGGTCATTGCCCACCTCCCAAGCTCAGAAGTTGATACGATCCACTCGTCGCGACCACGCGACCAGCCTCGACTCCCTTCACCACCGAGCGGTTACCCACCGCCTTCAGCACGTGCACGAGCGTCTGACGATACACGCCTTCCTTTTCTTGAACGAAGACGTAGTCGAGGCCCTCCTTGCGCTGAACGGCCGAGGTCGGCACAGTGACAAGTTGCTCGTCTCCCGTGCCCAACACGACCCGCACAAACATGTCTTGCTTGAGTCGCTCGCCCGCGTTCTCGATGACCACCCGCACTTGCGTCGTGCGCGACTGCGGATTGACTTCGTTGTGAATAAACGCAACCCGACCCTCGTAGACCCGATCGGGATATGCATCCGCGACGACCTCCATGCGCTGTCCGACTCGAACCATGGGTATGTCCTTCTCGTAGACTTCAGCCATGATCCACACCAGATCGGCGTTCAACAAGTCATAGAGCAACTCGCCCGTCGCCACCGTTTGCCCGAGCGTAACAAAGCGATGCTCGACCTCGGCGTCAATCGGTGCGGTCAGTGTGATCTGGTTCCCGCCGCCAGGCCCGCCGCCCAACAGCCTCACTTGATCCAAAGCGACCCGGATGGCACTGTTGAGCCGCGCAATATCGGCCAGCGCTTGCGTATGCCGACTTCGGGCGGTCCGCATCGCGCTAGTCGCCAAGTCGAGTCGGGCCTGCGCAGCATCGATTTCCTTTGCGTTTCGCAGTCCTTGCCGCGCGATCGACTCTTCACGCACAAGCGCCGTCCGTGCATTCTGCAGTTGCGCCGTATGATCGGCAAGGTCGGCTTGCGCCGCCACCAGTTCGGACGCGGTGAGATCCGCTTCTCTCTGGGCCACGACTCCGCTGGCGACGCCGGCTTGCTGTCGGGCTAAGAGCGACTTCAGCCGCTCGACTTCCGCTTGAACGGTCTTGGCCCTGGCCTCGGCTTCCGAGACTGCGTTCTTTGCCGCTTCGAGCGTTGGTGAGGCAAACTCGCCGGCTGCCGCTAGTCGCTTCTGCCGCGCCAGCTCGCGCTGGGCAATGTCCGTCTCGGCTCGCGCCGCCGAAACTCCCGCTTGCGCGACTTGAACACCCGCCTTCGCGTGAGCCAACTCCGCCGTCGCCGTGCGGATCGCCGCTTGCGCGTCCGCTAGTTCCGGACTCTCGATCACGGCGAGCAACTGTCCCTTTCGAACCTCCGTTCCGGGTAGCGCACCCAGCCGAGTGATCCGCCCACCCGCGCGGGCATTGACCTTCACGACGCCGTTCGGATTAGCGCTCACCCGCCCGGTCGTTTGGAGACCAGTTGCACTTGCCGACAGTTCCGCCTTCGCCGTTTGCAGACCGATGATGTCCGCCTGAGTAGCGCTAACCGAAATCAGGCCCGGGTCAGGAAGCATCTCTTCGTTCTCGATCGATAACACGAACTTGATTCCGTCCACCGTTTGCGTAGCGGTCTCGCCCCGATCGGGCGTCGGGTATGCGCGGAGTTGGGAGCCTGCGGCCGCCTTCGCCGTCGTCTCCGTCACGATGTGGCGACCATCCGGGCCATGCAAGTGTCCCTCCTCGTCTTCCTGGGCAAACACCGGTGCCGGAAGCAAGGACGCCACTAACACCAGCGCCAGCGCGCCCGCTGCGCTCTTCTTACCCATTCGGAAAGCCAAGAACAGTGCAACGATGCCCGCAAGGATTCCCCCGCCGATCACGATGTAGTTCGGGCCGTGGGCGTGCTCGTCGGCCGCCTCGCCAGGGGCCGCGATCGCCGGAACGTAGACCGGGAACGCGACCACGAGCTTCTTGCCGTCCGGCATCTCGACATCCTGCTTGAGGACATACTCGCCGGGCTCGGAGTAGGTCAGATGCGAGCCATACACCTCGTTCTCCGGTTCATAAACGTTCTTCTCCGTGTGGATCGAAACGTTGGGTCGATCCTTCTGACTGATCGTGGAGTTCACGACCACGTTGAGAATCGACTTCCCGTCCGGGCCTTCGACCCGCATATCGTGGTGGCTCAGAATGAACGATGATTGACCCCCAGCGGCACCCGTCGTGACGATGTGTCGCCCGTCCGGACCGTGCTGATGGCCGTCGTCTTCACCGCTCGCGGATACGATGCCGCTGAGGGCAAGACAAATGATGAATCCTAAAGTGTTTCTCATCGCGGAATCTCCAATCCGGGAAGCGTCAGCGTGGCCCTCATCACATCGAGCTGAGCCAAATGAAGTTCGGACACGGCTTGCACTTGCTCTTGTCGGAGTCGGTACAGCGCCTGCTGAGCCTCGAGCACGTCAACTAGGTTGATCAAACCAGCCGCGTAACCTTCACGCATCGCTTTGAGCATGCCTTCACCCTTGGGCAGCAGTTCACCCTCGAACGCCTGAACGACGGTCTGACTGACCGTGAGTCCCGTGCGCGCCTGCGAGAACCGTAACGTCGCTTGGCGATTCGCCTCCTCTAGCCGCGCCTCGGCCGCCTGCAACAACGCCTCGGCAGCTCTAACCCGGAAGCGGTTCTCGCCCCGATCAAAGAGCGCCGTACTCAGGGTGATTTGGAACCCCAGGGTACTGCGCGAAAGCGACGGCCGTCGATCCAAGCTCCAAGCGTCGGTCGCGAGCCCGGCCGAAAACGTGGGCCGTCCCTCGGCCCGCGCTGCGCGCACGATCGCTGTGGCCAAGCCGAGTTCCGCTTTAGCGATCAGTTGGTCCACGCTTTGCATGGGACCCCCAATATAGGCGTCCATCGAAGCTTGAGGAAGTTCATCCATTTCCACCTCCTCCCCCAGCAAGGACTCAACTTCGAGCTGAGCCTGCGTCTGCCGAGCCTTTGCTTGCGTGGCTGCCTGTTGACTCCGCAACGCCTCGACTTCGGCGCGGGTCACGTGGACCTGCGGCGCTTCACCAAGCTCAAACCGACGTCGGACGGCAGCGAGGAGTGCCTCAGCCGCCGTTTGAGTTTCCGACGCCAACGCGACTTGGGCGTTTGCCGTCCGCAAGCGAATCAGGGCCACCAGGGCCCGGCTCGCCACTTCAAACTCGATGCCCCAAGCCAACAGCCGCTGGCGATCAAGTTCTGCCGTGGCTTCGGCCGCCATCGCGCCCCGGCGACCGAACAGATCGATCTCTTGCGATAGCGAGAAGTTGCCGTTCGTAAATCCGATTCCGGGGGCGAGCTCAAGTTTGGGGTTGGCTCCGGCTCGCAACGCATCGGCTGTTCGGCGAGAGGCCGTCGTGTCGTGCTGCCCAGCCCGCACCGCCCCGCTGCTGCGAAGCGCGGACTGGACATATTGTTCAAGGGTGAGTTGTGCGGCCGACCCAAAATGAGCCCAACCTGCAACCATGAGTGCGATAGAGAGTGTTCTGTTCACGTGTTCCTGCTGCGCTAGGACATTCGGCGAAAACGCCGAGACGACGAATCAGCGAGTGATTCACGCAACGGGCGGACTGAGGCCAGAGGTGGTCCGTGGAGGGTCGCAACCGCAGGAAACGTGGTCCAGCAAAATGGGCTGATTTGAGCGATCAAGTGCGATAGCTGGCGTGTAGTCAAGGTCCAAGGGGAGGACAGCCCAGCAGACCTTGGCAAAGGTCAGCCGACCATCTTCAGACACCACGTCATCGTGAGCAACCACGATGTGGTCCTGAGAAATGGACTCGCCTGGCTCAGCGATGGCGCAATGCACGTGTCGATGGGCATTGCTGTGCAAACTGCCGCTGTGGACGGACACCGTCGAATCCTCGTGATGGTGGTGCGGCACAAGCCAATGGGCCTTCGGAACCAGCAGGCACAGCAACGAAACCAGTGCGAGGAGACGGTGAACCATCATCGAAACGCGATTACTCGGCTACTTTACCATTCGAGAAACGCACGGTCTGATCCGGGTAGATCCAGAGATCAACTTCTTCGCCCGCCGCGCCGTGCTCGTGCTTGGTCTCGTTTGGCGCACCCTTGATCTTCTTCACGTCCGCCATCGACATGCCCGGCGTGATCTTGGCGTCCGCTGACGGCATGGCCGCATCGGTCGGCTTCGCCGGTTCCGAGGTGGTGGTCGACGGAGGGGTCGCGGAACTTTCCTCAGCCGCCCCCTGGCATCCGGCCAAGACGAGGACAGCGAGCAAGAGCGGAAGTGCCTTCATCCTCCAAGTGTACCCGCCCGCCTCCTCAGGGATACTCTCTCGATGCCATTGTGCCTGCGGAACCGCCCTATAATGATATCGGCATGAACAACACGCTTCGCTGGGCAGGCTACTCCGCCGCGTTGGCGGCCTTCCTCCTGGGACTGCTTGCGCTCATGTCTTACATCGCCGGCGCCAAAGATCGCCAAATGCTCGCGACCGCGCTCGAATGCCGCGGCATGCCCGTCACCGTCGCCTTCGACCGCCTGGGCAAGCCGTCGGGGACGTTGGTGACTCGCGAAGCCCATGACCGCTACCGCATTCCCTACTCCCCAGACCTGGCGGTGTATATGTACTCGGGCGGCGTCGGTCTGGTGTGCATCCGCGTTGACGGCGGTGGGCGGGTGATGGACGCGTTTCGCACTGGTTCACCCTGAAGGGTGCGGCCGTCTTTTCTCGGGTAGCCGCGGGATGACACGTGCCCGCGGAAACACTCGGGCCGTGCTCGCATTCTCATGACTTCGACAACCTGCGTTTCGCGCCACGCGCGACCCCAGTGATCTAGCAGGATACACCGCTTCCGACGGAAATTCCAAACCGCCGAGCAAAGAGTAGCCTGCCGCCATAGTGCGACTATAGCGGCAAGGAAGGAAGGGAGCATTGAGGGCATCGGTGCTCTGCTGTCAAACCACCCACCTGACAACAAAAAAGCCCCTCGAAGGGGGCTTTTTGAACCTAAATCGTGGCTGCCGCACTAGGACTCGAACCTAGGACCCGCTGATTAACAGTCAGCTGCTCTACCGACTGAGCTATGCGGCAGCGTGCCGGATATTCTACCTCTAGACTTCGGCTTGTAGCAGACGGTTCCTCAGGGCAAGCCATAATCCACCGATGACTTCCCTCGGTTCCTTCTTCCAAGAGCACGGATACGCCGTCGCGAGGGGCGTCTTCCTCGACGAACAACTCGCCGAGCTGCAGCGCGATTTCGATCGCATCGTCCACCAGCTCATTGCGTCGGGCGAGAACATCGAAGCCCGGTGGACCGGGCCGGAGATGGAAGCCCATCAGCAGACCTCGGTGCTCCACACCCACAACGTGCAGCAATACAGCGCGGTTTGGCTCCAAGCCCTCCTGAGCGACCGCTTCCTCGACGCCGCCGAGGCCATCCTCGGCCCCGACATCGTCCTCCACCACACCAAGCTGTTTCAAAAGCCTGCCGAGAAGGGCGCCCCGTTCCCGATGCACCAAGACTGGTCCTATTTCCCGACCCTCAAGGACACCATGATGGCGGCATTCATCCACGTTTCGGCGGCGACCGAAGAAATGGGCTGTCTGCGCGTCTATCCCGGATCACACAAACTTGGACGAATCAAGGACAGCCACGGCCAATCCGAGCATGAAATGCTCCAGCGCTACCCGATTCAGGACGCCACCCCTCTCGAAGCCGAGCCGGGAGACGTCGTCTTCTTTCACTACTTGACCATCCACGGGTCAATGCCCAACCGATCTGACCACGTTCGCAAGACCGTCCTTGTGCAATTGCACGCGGGCGACGATGATGTTGAACCGGGCAACCAGCACCCGAACGAGCGCCTCACGCTCCGAGGCTGGAATCACCACGCGACGCGAAGCCTAGCGAACCAGTAAGCGGGGTATCGTCAGCCATGGACGGCTGGTCGTTGCTCCTTGAACTCGTCGCCGTCCTTGCCGCCGCGTTCCTCTTTGGTGCCGTGTTTGAGCGGATTCGGCTCGGCGCGGTCGTCGGCTACCTCTTCGCGGGCGTTGTCGTTGGTCCATCTGCACTTGCCGTGGTTCAGTCAATGGACGTGGTCTTGGGGCTCGCCGAGTTGGGCGTAGCGCTCCTGCTCTTCTCGACGGGGCTTGAGTTCTCGCCTCAACGTCTAAGGAAGCTTGGACGCTCAACCCTCAAAGCGGGAATTGCACAGCTGGTCGTAACTACGGCCGGGTTCACTCTCATAGCCCGGGCGAGCGGCCTTGAGCTCAAGCAGGCCTTGGCCGTCGGCATGATCGTAAGCGTCAGCAGCACGGCCATCGTCATCCGGCAACTTCGCGAGCGTGGAGACCTTGACGCCGCCCACGGCAAGCTCTCGCTCGGCGTGCTGTTGATCCAAGATGTCGCGCTTATCCCGCTGGTCTTAGGCATGACCGCGCTCGCCAGCCGACCGGACACCAGCGCGTCATTGCGGCCAACGCCAGTCGCCATTGCTGGAATGATCATCGTGCTGGCCGTTCTGTTCACGCGATTCTTGCCGCGGGTCCTGCGCTCGAAGGCGATGACCACGAACCGCGAACTTCCCATCCTGCTCGGCGTGGTGACGTGCGCGGGCGCCGCATACGCGGCTCACTGGATGGGCATATCACCCTCACTCGGCGCGTTCATCGCGGGCATGCTCTTAGCCGAAACGTCCTTTGAACATCAGATTCGCTCCGACATCGCTCCGCTCCGAGCGCTATTTGGCACCGTGTTCTTTGCATCGGTGGGCATGCTCGCCGACTTGAGTTGGATCAAAGGCCACGTCTGGCTGGTCGCTACGGCGGTCGTTCTCTTGATCACGGCGAAGACCCTGTGCAACTTCATCGCCGTCCGCCCGTGGCGCTTCACCACCACCGTTTCAATCGCGGCGGCGTTGTCGCTCGGCCAGGTTGGAGAGCTTGGGTTCATCCTGCTCCAGGTGGCCGATCGCGGAAACCTGCTTGATCGCGATACGGCCCAATTGCTCACGTCCGTGGTCGTGTTTTCAATGCTCCTTTCGCCGCTGTTGGTCGCTAACTCCTCAAGGTTCGCGCGTAAGCTCGCCCGCTGGCTGGTCCCCCCTCGAAAACTGGCCCGTGAGGAAATGGAATCTCGGCATCAGCCGTTGCAAGGACACTTCGTGGTCGCGGGATTCGGCACGGCGGGCCGAACCGCAACGCGCATCCTCAGCGAGGCGCAATACCCGGTCCTCATCGTCGACCTCGATCCCAAGATCGTCCGCGTGGCCCCCGAGCATGGAGCGCTTGCCAAAGTTGGCGACGCGACCCAACCCGAACTCCTGCACGAACTCGATCTCAACAACGCCCGCGGACTGATCCTCGCCATACCCGACTATCGAACCGCCGTCCTCGTCATCGCCCACGCCCGCCAGATTGCGCCCGAACTGCCCATCGTCGTTCGATCGCGGAACCATCCCTACGCCGAAGAGTTGCAAGCCGCCGGTGCTACGCTCGTCATCGGTGAAGAAGAGCTCTTGGGCAGAAGGCTCGGAGAAGAGGCGGCGAGGCTCGCGCTCGGCCAAGAAGACGACGAAGTCCGCGATGCACCCTGACCGAATCCCCGCAAAACCACCATAATCTAACGGATGGCGCAAGTGGCGGAGATTTGGGCAGAAGTGCTGCCAACGATTCGAAATGGCGTGACCGGTGTCGGCGTCTGGACCGCGCTCAACAGTTGCGTACCCCTCGCCATCGAAAACGGGTTTGTTGTCCTCGGCCTCGGCTCACAGGAGTTCGAACTCGCCGGGCATCTGCGGATTCCGCAAACGAAGAAGCTCATCGAAGCCGAGATCAGCCAGAAGGTCGGCCAGCCCGTCCTCCTGAGGATCGTCGAAGGCACGACCGCCGAAGCGTGGGAGCGCGCTCAGCGGCGCGACGAAGAAGCCCGCCGGCTGCAAGATGCCGCCCAAGCCAAACTCCGCGCAGAAATCAGCGCCCGCACGAACTGGGAATCCGTCTACGAGCAACTCAGCCGCCGCTACGCCGCGATCAGCAACAAATCGCTGCCCACCAACCGCGCCCGGTTCTTCGACGAAGCCATCGCCATCCTCGCCGAGGCCCGCCGCAATCAGGAAAACCACGACGACCTTGCCGAGCGCAACTTCGCGCGCTGTATCGAGCGCGTGGCCCAATACACCGAGTTGCCCAGTGCCCTCGTCGCCCACTACACGCTGAAAGCCGCCGGCGAACTATGATCGCGGAGGCGATTGTCCTCGGTTCCGGCACCAGCAACGGCGTTCCCACGCTCGGCATCGACTATCCGCCCGAGTTCCTCGCCAATTCCAAGAACCATCGCACCCGCCCGTCGCTCTTGCTGAAAGGTCCGACCGGAAACGTGCTCATCGACTGCGCCCCCGAGATGCGCCTCCAGCTCATCCGCGAAGACATCAAAGAAGTCGAAGCCGTTATCATCACCCACACCCACGCCGACCACATCATGGGGATGGACGATCTGCGCTCGTTCTGCCTGCGCATGAAGCGCGACATGCCGGTGTACACCCTGCCGCGCTACCAAGAAGACATCCGCCGGGTGTTCAACTACGCGTTCGGCGAGTTTCCGCCGGGGATCGAGGTCCCGCGCTACGACCTGCGGGATGCGCCGGAGACGCTCCCTGTGGCCGGGCTAGAGCTGAAGCTGCGAATCGTCGAGCATGGGCCGTGGCCGGTGCTGGCCGTGCTCGTCGGCCGCTTCGCTTATGTGACGGATGTGAAGACGATCTCCTCCGAAGTCTTCGAGGAGCTTCGCGGACTCGACACGCTAATCCTCGACGCCGTGCGCTACCGCCCCCACCCGAACCACCTCCACTTCGACGCCGCGGTGGAGATGGCGCTGGAGCTGGGCGCGCGCCAGACCTTTTTCACGCACCTGAGCCACGACTACGACCACGATGTGGTGAATGCCACCCTCCCGCCGGGGATTGCGCTAGCGTACGACGGATTGCGGATTCCCGTGGTCGGCTAGCCCAAAATGAGGGCGTCGGCGGGTTCGAGGCTGTTGCATGAAGCCTACTGAGCGCCGGGAAAAGCCACCCGGCGACCTCGTGAGATAACTGCGAATTCAAACCACGAGGACGCTGGCTGGTTTTCTGCCAGCGTTTCAGGCTTGGCCCCGGCGCAGTAGGCACACCGTAGTCGCCAGTGGCATCGAGGCTGTGGCATTGCATGGCATGGGCGTCTCGCCCATGCGTACCGCGACCGTCCCGGTCGCTTCCGGACACTGCTCTCGAACCTGCTCGGACCGGGGCGAGCATCGCCCTCCCGTCGTCAATCCACCGGGTTCGGAATGAAGTCGCCGCCGCGGCACGCCTGCAAATACTGCAATCCATACACCTGCCCCGTCATCTCAAGCTCGTCGCGGTAGATCGGGTCGTGCCAGCCCTCGATATCAATCGCCCCGCGGAAGCCGCCCTGGCGCAAGATCGTGATGATGTCCGTCCAGTTGCAGTCGCCAAAGCCTGGCGTGCGATGCCACACCCACGGCTTGCCCGAGCGCAGGCCCTCGCGCTCCAGCACGTCCAACGCCACCGTCGCATCCTTGCCGTGCACGTGATACACCCGGCCGACCCACTGCCGAAGCTGCGCAATCGGATCAATCAGCGACACCATCTGGTGGCACGGCTCCCACTCCAGCCCGAGCGTGTCGCCCGGAACCTCGTTGAACATCATCTCCCAAGCCCGCGGCGAGTGGGCGATGTTCCACTTCGGCGCGTCCCAAGTTCCGCCCATGTCGCAATTTTCAAACGCAATCTTGACACCCTCTCCGTCCGCCACCTTGGCCAAGTGTCCAAACACTTCCTTGAATCTCGGCATGTTCTGGTCGATCGGTTTGTCTTCCACTGCGCCGGCAAAGCCGCACACGACGTTGCAGTTAAACATCCGGCAGGCCTTGATCACGGTCTCCCAATCGCGCGCGGTTTCTTCATCTTGGAGCGGGTTGCCATAGATGCCCAGGCTCGACACCACCGCGCGGCCATCGAGCAGCTCGTTGACTTCCTTGGCGATCTCGGCCAGGTTCACATCGTCAATCGCCCGCCAGAGCGTGAGTTCAAAGGACTCAAAGCCGTGGTCAATGATCTGGCTGAGATAACGGGCTCCCTTTCCCAGCGGGGCCAGGGTGCCGATGCGGATGTCTTGATGGTGGGCGAATGACATGGTTGCCGAGCATACCGGCACTCGTTTATGCCGGGTAAGGTTCGCGCATGTTGGCCCTCTTGGTGGCTGTTCCTATGCTGCAAACCGTTCCTGTTTCTGCCGATCGTCTTCGCGTCGAGTTCCTTGAGCGGCCGCTTGGCGTCGCCACGACCAAGCCCCGGTTTTCGTGGTGGGTCGGCGGGGATAACCAATCGGCGTATCAAGTTCAAGTGCGCTCGGGCGACACCCAGGTTTGGGACTCGGGTCGGACGGCGTCGCGCAACTCGCAGCTGATCGAGTACGCGGGGAGCAAGCTCGATTCCGGGCAAGCGCTGGAGTGGCGGGTCCGGCTTTGGAATGCGCAGAACGCCGCCGGGCACTGGTCGTCTTGGGAGCCTTTCCGGATTGGATTGCTGCGGGAATCGGACTGGCGCGCGAAGTGGATCGCCGGACCCGAAATCGGCGGCCCGCCCGCCCCGCCGCACAACGGCTACCACACCGAGATGACCAATAACCCGAACGAGGAGAAGTGGGTCGAGATTGACCTCGGCAAGTCCACCACGTTCGACCGGTTGGTGTTGCACCCCGCCCGCCCGTTCGACTTCGAGCGCGACGAGCCCGGCTTCCTGTTCCCACTTGATTTCCGATTCGAGCTCGACGGTAAGATCATCGCCTCGGCGACCAACCATCCGCAAGCTCAGACCGCAGTGGAGATGCGCTTGGACAAACCCGTCTCCGGTCGCAAGCTGCGATTGATCGCTACTCGGCTTCGCGATCGGGGCGACGGCAAGCCGCCCTACGGCGTGTGTCTGGCCGAGCTCGAAGCCCGCAACGGCAACCAAGTGGTCTCCAAGGGCGCGGTGGTCACCGCCAAGGACTCGATTGAGAACAACGCCTGGGGCCGACGACGACTCACCGATGGCGACACCCGCTCGCACCGCGCCGAGAACATCGACGCGCTTCCGGCAACCGAGCTGCGCCGCGAGTTCGCCACCCGATCCCCGATCCGCGAAGCGATCCTCCATGCCACCGCGCTTGGTGCTTACGAGGTTCGCATCAACGGCCAGAAACCTGACGATCGTGTGCTCGCGCCCGAGTGGACGGATTATCACACGCGCGTTCAGGTGCAAACCTACGACGTGACGAAGCTCGTCAAGTCTGGCGCGAATGCGCTCGAAGTCAGCCTCGGTGACGGCTGGTATGCCGGTCGCCTCGGCATGGCCCAGGCTCTCGGCGAGGCGGGCTTGCCCCGCGCGGTGTACGGTCGCCACCCGGCCTTCTGTGCGCAACTCGAAATCGTGTATCGCGATGGTCGCCGCGAGCGAATCGTGACGGATCGCACCTGGCTCGCCACCCGCGAAGGGCCGATCCGCTCATCAGACTTGCTTGATGGTGAGGTTTACGATGCGACCCACCAGCCCACCGCTTGGGGTCCGGCCCGCGAAGTCGCGCCCGATCCAAAGCCGCTCCGCGTGCCGCAGACCAACGAACCGATCCGCATCATCGAGCATCTCAAACCCGTCAGCGTGACCCGCATCGGCGATAAGAAACACCTCATCGACTTCGGCCAGAACCTGCCCGGATGGGTGGCCCTGAAGATGAAAGGCAATCGCGGCGACAAGGTCACCGTGCGGCACGCGGAGATGCTGGAGAACGACACGACGATCTACGTCACCAACCTGCGCGGCGCCCCTCAGATTGACCGCTACGTGCTCGATGGCACGGAGCGATGGTATCGCCCGCACTTCACGTATCACGGCTTCCGCTACGCCGAGGTCGACGGCATCGCCGAGATCTCCGAGGTAGAAGCGCAGGTGTTCTGCTCATCGAGCCCGGATGCGGCCAGCTTTGAGACCTCGAACCCGATGGTCAACCGCCTCTGGCACAACATCCACTGGACGCAACGCGCGAACCTGATGTCGGTCCCGACCGACTGCCCCCAGCGCGACGAGCGGCTGGGCTGGACGGGTGATATCATCGCCTACGCGCCCACCGCCAGCTACTTCATGGACATGGCCGCGTTCTACACGAAGTGGATGCCCGACATGCGTGACGCCCAGGCAACCTATGGTGCGTATCCCGACTTCGCTCCGCACCCCTACGGCAAGGATCGCCACTTCACGAGCGCGCCCGGTTGGGGCGATGCAGGCGTCGGCGTGCCGCACACGCATTACCGGTTCTACGGCGACACCCGGCTGATCCGCGAGCATCACGCCTCGATGGCGAAGTACCTCGATTACGTGCTGTCGCGCAATCCCGACGGCCTGTGGCTGAAGGATCGCCGCAACGACTACGGCGACTGGCTGAACGGCGATACCCTCGTCCGCGAGGGCTATCCGCGCACCGGCGCCGAGTGTCCGAAGGACGTGTTCGCCACGCTCTGTCTCTATCGCTCGCTTGCGCAGATGGCCGAGCTTTCGCAGACTATCGGGCAGCCGCACACGCGGTGGGCGAATGAGGCCGCCAAGGTTGCGAGTGCGTTCAAAACCGCCTACATCGACGCGGAAGGCAAGATCAAAGGCGATACGCAAGCTGGCTACGCGATGGCATTGGCGTGGGACATCCTCGCCCCCGCCGATCAGGATCGTGCGTTTGCGCATCTGGTCAAAGCTGTGAATGCCCGGAATGATCATCTGTCGACCGGCTTCCACAGCACCGAGCCGCTGATGACCGTGCTGACTGAGCGAGGCCGGCCCGACCTCGCTTACAAGATCCTCACGAACAACACCTTCCCAAGCTGGGGCTACACCATTGAGAACGGCGCGACGACGATCTGGGAGCGCTGGGATGGCTTCGTAAAAGGTCGCGGCTTCCAAGATCCCGGGATGAACTCGTTCAACCACTGGGCGCTTGGCTCGGTGGGCCAGTGGATGATGGAGACGGTTCTGGGAATCCAGCGCTCGGGCGTTGGATGGTCGAAGTTCCGCATCTCGGCGGTCCCCGGCGGTGGGCTGGAGTTCGCCAAGGGTCACTACGACTCGCCGGTCGGGCGCATTGGGGTGGAGTGGCGCTTTGTGGGTGAGGAGTGGCACCTATCCGTGACTGTGCCCGCGAACTCCCAGGCCGAAGTCGTGTTGCCCAATGGGCAGCGGCACATGGTCGAATCGGGAACACACACCTACAAGGTCGCGGGGTTAAAGCGTGGCTGAGTTGTTCCTGGGCTTGTCGGGCTACTCCTACAAGCCGTGGCAGGGTGAGGGCCGCTTCTATCCGCCGGAGCTGAAAGCCAAGGAGTTCTTCGGCTATTACGCCGAGCGGTTCAACGCCGTCGAGATGGACTCGACGTGGTATCGCATGCCGACCGAGGCGGGCGTCGCGGCGTGGATCGAACAAGCCCCGCCGGGCTTTCGCTATACGTTCAAAGTGCATCGCAAGGTCACGCACATGGCGCGGCTGAAGGAGGAAGGCGCCGACGCGCTCGACTTCTTCATCAAGCGCTTGCGCCCGGCGATTGACGCCGGCGTGGTCGGAATGGTGTATCTCCAGCTTCCCCCAAACCTCCGCCGCACGGATGACCGGCTGGAGAAGTTCCTCCCGTTGCTGCCGCCGGGGCCGCGTTATGGCGTCGAGTTCCGGCATGAATCGTGGGACACCGACGAGGTCGCGGACATCTTGCGAGCGCACCAGGTGGCATTCGTGGCTTCGGATAGTGACGACCGCAAGGGCGTGCGCCGAGACACGGGTCTCGCCCACTATGCCCGCCTGCGCAAAGAGGCGTACACCGATGAGGAGATCGCCTCGTGGGCGGGCTGGGTTCAGGGTGGCTTACGTAGCGAGCAGGATGTTTACGTGTTTATGAAGCACGAGGATGAAGGCTCGCCGTGGCTGGATGCGGAGCGTTTGCGAGCAGCGATGCGGTGATTGGTAACCTCTATTCGCCGCATTTTTGCGGCGAATAGGGTCAGGGCATCCTGAATCGTGACGCTGGCCGCGGGCCGAGCACGGGTTACCTGCTGGCGCGATCGGTTCACTGAGAAATCGAGCGTTCAGGACCCTTCGGCGGCGGCGTCACCTTCACCTCGAACGAGATCGAGTCAGAGGGCTTGACCCCGCGGGCGTGGCCGTCGAGAAAAGCAACGTTCGCGGCTCCGCCATGCCGAAACTCGAGGACCTCATTGACCCCCTCGTAAAACACAACCGTCTTTGCGGGGTCCACCACCAAACCGATCTCCACGCCAAGCACCTTGGAGTTCAGGGCAAAGGGCATTCCTGTGTTTGCACATCGGAACACATCGGCGTTCTTGATGTATGGCATCAGGGCCACCGACACATCCGGCCCCGCGATCATCCGGTCATCGTAGTCGGAAGAGTAGATCAGTGTTGCTGTCATCAGTTGCTTGATGTTCGAAAGGCAGTGAGTCCGCGAGCCCGAGTTCATCTTAGGCACCAGCACCAAAGGCAGCGCCAAGACGAAGGCAATCCCGATGATCAGAAATCCGACCGCCCAACCGACGATGCGCGCCGTGTTGGGTTGGCGAATTTGGCTCACCACCGACGGCTCCTCCGGACTCAGCCGGAGCGATCGCGTGCAATGCGGGCAATAGAGATGCTCGGCCTCAACAGGCTGGCCGCAATGGGGGCACGGGAAGTTCGCCATTTTCTGGGATCAGTATAAGCGATGGCCGGCTAGGGCGCAAACTGGAAGGCGGACTGCCGTGCGATGGCCCTCGCGTGCCCATCGACAAAGGCCACGTTTGGGCCGTGATTCGCGGCCTTGGTCAACTGCTCATTCCTGCCTTCGTAAAACATGATGGTCCGTTCAGGCTGGCGCACCCTTCCTGCTGAGATGCCACGAAGCCGGAGATTGAACGCGTAAGGGTCACCCGTGTCAGGGCACAGCCATATGTCCCAGTGCTTCAAATACGGGCGCAAGGCGAATCGAGGATCGCCGGCTGGAGGAAAGACGTCGTTTGAGTCGGCCAAGTACACCTGCATGGCTATAGCCATTTGCACGAGCTGACCGGTGCAACTGACGCCCTTAGACTCCTCCTTGGGGCCGGCCACGACGGGAGCCAAGAACACCGCGCCGACCAGCCCGACAATGGCGGCTATTACCATCCACTCAAGCCACGTCGCCCCGCGGTGCTCTCGCGCCATCTACTTCACCTTACGATAGATCGTGCCATCCGACGCATCGGATACGTTGTTCAGACGGTACCCCTCACGGGTCTGCGTCGCGGTGTAGGTCACCCCACCGATCACGATCTTCCCACCTCGATACCAGCCATCCTTGGTTTCGCGGCGGCCATCTCGATAGCGGAACGTGGCCTTCAAGTAACCCCGATTGTCGAGGTTAACCTCGATGTTCGCCCTTAGCTTTGCGTTGTAGCCTTCAAACACTCCGCGCGCCCAGCTCGGCGGCGCATCTGGCGGTCGTGTTCCCGAGTTATTGCCGCCGGAACCCCAGCCGCCGCCCGAGTTGCTCCCGTGGCGTCGATACTCCATCCAGTTGTTCTTGTCGTTGGTTTGCTCGGCCGAAAAGCCCGAGTCGGTGCGCCTCATGGCATACCACGTGTTCCCAAGGGAGAACTGGTTGTCACGGTAGATGCCGACCTGCGTCTGTCGACGGCCATTGGCATAGCGGAACGTGGCCGTCGTGATGCCCGCCGGAGTCACTTTGAGGTTGATGTCGGCGTCGAGCCGCCGGTTATAGCCATCGAACTCGCCCACCGCCCAGTCAGGCGGTCGCTGACCAATATTCGAGTTGCCCCAACCGGAGCCCTGATTGTTGCCGCTACCCCAGTTGGGCCAGTTGACATTGACACCACCCGGCCTGAGCTCAAACAAGTTCGTCGAGTTCTTCGATTCGCGGAGCTCTAGGTTTTCGCCGCGGCGCGTCACCAGGTAAATCGTGCCCTCCATGGAGATCCGCCCGCCGTCGAACGTCCCGCGCTGAAACTTGATGTCACGGGTTCGCCGGCTCATGAAGCGAGCCTCAACTTGCCCCCGGTCACCAAACCTCATCGTGATGTCCGAGTTCATGGCCTGGCTAAACCCGCTGTAGGTTCCCGTGATGGCCTGGGCCGAACTCAGAGCGGCACCCGCCACCATCGTCAGAAGGATCACTGCGTACTTCATGTTCTTCATCCTCTATTCTAAGACGTTTGACGTTGGGTCGTCGCAACGGTGGTAGGATAGGGTTCCTCGCGCGGTCGTAGCTCAGCGGATAGAGCGTCTGCCTCCGGAGCAGAAGGTCGGAGGTTCGAGTCCTCTCGACCGCGCCAATCTCACACGCCGTCGCCGTGGCTCAGTAGAATAGAGTCATGCCGCGATACGTCAGTCTGGGACAACTCCCGAAGCAACGCCATATCCAGTTTCGCAAGCCCGATGGCGGACTCTATGCCGAGCAGCTCTTCGGCACCCGCGGGTTCAGCGGGCCGATGTCGCTCATGTATCACATCAACCTTCCCACCGAGGTGAAGTCCTGGGAAGACCGCGGATCATGCAAGCCCGAGTTCATCCCCGACGAGCCGCTTCGCCACCGCCACCTGCGCACCGCAAAAATGACTCCGAGCGGAGACGCCGTCACTGGACGAGTGTGCCTTATGGGCAACAGTGACGTCTACTGGCACCAGGTGCTCGTCGGCGAGCAGATGGACTACTACTACAAGAACGCGGACGCCGACGAGTGCCTCTTCATCCACGACGGTGAAGGCGAACTGCAGTCCATGTTTGGCACGATCCACTTCCGACCGGGCGACTACCTGGTCATTCCGAAAGGCATCATCTACCGGATCCAGTTCAACACGCTTCCGGTGCGCATGATCGTCATTGAGAGCTTTAGCCCGATCGAGATTCCCCGCCGCTATCGCAACGAAGTCGGTCAGTTGCTTGAGCACGCACCGTTCCAAGAGCGCGATATCCGGCCGCCGAGCGAGCTCGTCACGATTGATCAGCGCGAAGACACGCTGGTCTTGATCAAGGCTCGCGAGCGGTACACGATGTACACCTACCCCTACCATCCGTTTGACATCGTCGGGTGGGATGGCTACGAGTTCCCCTACGCATTCAGCATTCACGACTTCGCGCCGATCACGGGCAAGCTGCACATGCCGCCGCCGATCCACCAAACGTTTGCATCGGGCGGCTTCGTTATCTGCTCGTTCTGCCCGCGGATGCTCGACTATCACCCAGAGGCGATCGTTGTCCCTTACAACCACTCGAACGTCGACTCGGATGAGGTGCTGTATTACTGCAACGACAAGTTCGGGTCGCGTAAGGGCATCGAAGAAGGATCCATCACAGTTCACCCGCTCGGCCTGCCCCACGGCCCCCAGCCCGGAGCAGTCGAAGCCTCGATCGGCGCTACGCGCACCGAAGAGCTTGCCGTCATGCTCGACACCTACCGACCCCTGATGCTCACTAAACAGGCGCTCGAGATCGAAGACCCGGAATACTGGAAGAGTTGGCAGATGCGAGTCACCGCACCGCCCGGCACGGCCCACACGACAGGAGACTAAACCATGACACCCACAACCGCCGAAGAAATCCTACAAGATGCCGACCGACGCATGAAGCACGCCGTCGAGGCGATGGTCCATGACTTCTCAACCTACCGGACCGGCCGTGCCAGTCCCGCCGTGCTTGAGCGCGTCCACTGCGAATACTATGGCGTGGAAACGCCGATCTCGCAGATGGCCAACGTCAGCATTCCGGAGCCGCGACAGTTGCTGATTCAGCCGTACGACAAAGCCACGATCCCTCTCATCGAGCGAGCAATCCTTAAGAGCGACCTCGGGATCAACCCCATGAACGACGGCACCGGCATTCGCCTGATCTTCCCCCAGATGACGGAAGAGCGCCGCAAGGACATGGTCAAGCAGGTCAACACACGCGCCGAGCACGCTGTCGTCGCAATCCGCAACGTTCGGCGGGACGCTAATGAGCACCTCAAAGCGCTTGAGAAGAAAAAGGAGATTAGCGAGGACGACCTGAAGGGTTTTGAGACCAAGGTGCAGAAACTCACCGACAAGTACGTCGAAGACGCCCACACGCTCCAGAAAAAGAAAGACGCCGAGTTGATGGAGATTTAGCGCGGATTGGTTCGGGTTGGCCCGGATTGGCTCGGCTTCGTTCGGAGGCCGTAGTCGCCAGTTGGATAGGACCGGCGTGCAATGAAACCTGGCAAATCCAAACCAATCCGGGCCAACCCGAACTAACCTGCGCTATCCCTCAACCACGCCGCGCTTCGAACTGCTCATCGGGAACGAGGTCAATACACTCTTGCCCCAGGCAAGTTCCATGAGCGAATGGCGCGCCTCTTCAGCCTTACCTTCAGCGCACAATTCGAGCAGGTTCTGAATCTCCATCTTCAGCAGATCCCACTGAAGCGTGAATGGCTCTTCAACCATGCGAATCTTCGGATGGCTCGTCTGCGAAAGGCTCTCGGTGTCGTAGAGCAACTCCTCATAGAGCTTCTCGCCCGGTCGCACGCCCGTGAACTGCACCTCGATGTCTTCGCCCGGCACGAGGCCGTGAAGTCGGATTAAGTCCATGGCTAGATCAAGAATCTTGATCGGATCGCCCATGTCGAGGATGAAGATCTCGCCATGCTCACCGATCGCCCCGGCCTGTAGAATCAACTGGACAGCCTCGGGGATCGTCATGAAGTAGCGCGTCATCTCAGGGTGGGTCACCCTCACGGGGCCGCCACGCTTGATCTGCGCCTTCAGCAACGGAATCAGCGAACCGCGGCTACCCATGACGTTGCCAAATCGGACAATCGCGAACTCCGTCTCCGACCGATGTCCGAGCGACGTGACAATCATCTCGCCCACACGTTTCGTGGCACCCATGACGCTGGACGGCTTGACCGCTTTGTCGGTCGACACGTTGATGAATCGCTTCGCGCCGTACTTGATCGCCAGGTCAGCGGTCTGCCATGTGCCCAAAATGTTGTTGCGGATCGCCTCAATCGGGTTGCCCTGCATCAGCGGCACATGCTTGTGAGCGGCCGCGTGAAACACGACGGTTGGTCGAAACTTCTCGAAAGCCGCCTCCATCGAAGCCTTGTCGCGAACATCCGCGATCATGCAGCTCGGCTGGAACCGATTCGTCTGCAACAGCTCTTGCTCAATCTCGTAAATGCTGTTCTCGCCTTTGCCGAGCAGGACCAGATTTGCCGGCGATAGGCTAGCGATCTGCCGCGCGAGCTCCGAGCCGATCGAGCCGCCGCCGCCCGTGATCAGCACGCGCTCGCCCGAGATGTACTTCGCAATCGACTCGAGGTCGGTTTGTACAGGTTCTCTCCGGAGCAAGTCTTCGATATCGACTTCACGAAGGTGCGAGAAGATCTGTGGACCGCCCGTCAGCAACGTCTTTACCGGCGGCAACGTTCTGACCCGAGCATCGGTGCTTTGGCAAAGCTGAGTGATGCGGCGCATGTCCTCTCCCGTCGCACTGGGAAGCGCGATCAGAAGTTCCTCGATATCGTGGTCCTTGACCAAGTCGGGAATCTGCTCCGTCGTTCCCAACACGGGTACTTGGTGGATCAGAAGCGCCTGCTTCTCCGGTGAATCATCCACGAAACCTACCACCCGCTGAACGGGATGCGAACTCCGCTTGATCTCGCGCATGATCATCTCGGCGGCGTCACCCGCACCAACAATCAGCGTTCGGCGAACCTTAACCTCGCTCTGGCGGTTACGCTGCCAAGAGCGGAGTCTCTGCACAATCCGCACGGCCGACAGGCCCGCCGTCAGCAAGCCAGCAAACAGCAGCCCGCGCGCGATCATCCGCTTTGGATCGGCATCGGGAGTAACCGGAAGACAAAACTGGAAGACCGTCAGGATCGTGACCGACAAGCTGATGCCAAGGAAGTCTCCCAATCCAAAGTAGCGCGGATTGACGCTGTAAGCACCGCGCCAAAGCAACAGCACGACGCACGTGAGTGCCAACACCGGGGCTTCAACCCCCAGCACAATCCCAAACTCAAAGGGCCTCGACCTGGGAAATGTCAACCAATGCGCGGCCATGAGGGCCGCAACCAAGATGAGCACATCCACCGCAATGTCCCGACCCAACCTCCGCCAGCCGTAAACCGGCCTCCTAAGCGCTTGGACGAGGACTTGGATAGAGCTCATATGTAGATTTTTGCACTCCCCAAAGCAACGACCCGGCAAATAAACGGGGATGAGCCGTCGCTTCAGGTTCTATTGTATCACGGGAACCGTGAATTGTTAAAGGGTTTTCGTTAAGATTCCTTTTAGAAGAAACTCAAACAACGCCTTTTCGGGCCCACTTCTCGCCCCGTGACTCGCCCACCGGACGCACGGACGCCACGTTTTCAGGTTCAACGTCCAGCAGCTTCAGCCAGTCCTCCTGAACGTCGGTTTTCGGGAAAATCTCATTCTCTCGATATTCGGCGTCGATTCCCGCCTGGAGGTCGGACAGCATGATCCCGTGCGCGGCATCCGGCCGCTGAATCACCCGCTTTATGGCAAGGTCCTTCGCGCGATCCACCACGGACTTCAGAAGCGCGCCGCTCACCAAATCCTTCCAATACAAGGTCTCAGCCGAACCCGTGCGGAACTGCACCTTGAGGAACTCGGTCGCACGCTCAGTCCGCCACAGATAATCGATCGCCCCCTCGACCAGCTCACGCCGCGCACAATCGGCCTCCCCGTGATACTTGGCCAAGAGGTCGGGGTCGAGCGGCAAGCTCGATTTCAAGTAGATCCCCAAAATCTGGAGCGAAGCGTCGCGATCCGGTCGCCGCACCTTCACCTTGCGGTCGATCCGTTCCGGGCGCAGTACGGCTGGATCGATGTAGTCCGGCCGGTTCGACGTGAGAATCAACACCACGTTTTCCAGGCTTACCAGGCCGTCGAGTTCTGCGCAGAACTGCGGCACGACCGTGTTGCTGATGTTGAGCCAGCGGCCCGCCGACCGAGTCCTGAGCACCGACTCCGCCTCATCCATAAAGATAAAGACCAGGTTCCCTTCCTTAGCCTTTTCCCTCGCCGTCGCAAAGATCTCGCGCACCATGCGCTCAGTCTCACCCAGCCACATGTTGAGAATCTTCGGCCCACTGATCGAGAGAAAAACTTCCTTGACGGGATGGCCAACGCGCTCCGAATACGCCTTGGTCAGGTTCGCCGCTGCCGCCTTGCCGATCAACGTCTTGCCACATCCCGGAGGTCCGTAGAGCAAGATGCCCTTCACCGGCTTCTTCTCGTATTGAGCGAAGATCTCGGGGTGGATGAGCGGCAACTCGATCGTCTCGCGGATCAAATCAATCGCCTCGTCCTGCCCCCCGACGTCGTCCCATGTCAGGTCGGGGACCTCCTCAAAGAAGTAGTCGCGCGTCTCGCGGCGACCAAAATGCTCGATCACAAATCGGCCCGACGCATCTAGCCGAACCTCGTCTCCCGCCTTGATCGGCGTTGCTTTCAGCGACTCGGCAATACCCACCAAGCGCGCTTCGCGACCCGGCTCATGACTTCCCAATCGAACTCGACCATCCGCCGTGACCTCGGCCACCGGGTAAAGCGTTCCGCCTTCCGACGGGTCCAAGATGCCGAGCACCGCGTAGGCGTCATTGACCTTAATCCGAACTCCCGGCACCAACAACTGCCGATCGGTCGTTGGATCGACTTCAGCCACATACTCGCCATCGCCGAGCGCAACCAAAGCGTGCCCATCTTCCAGCCATCGAATGAACACCCCGATTCGATTGGCGGGTGCGGTTAGCTTGTCGTAAGCCTGCTTGTACTCTTCAAGGAGCTGGTGGTTCTCGTGTTCGCGCCGCTCCTGCTCGTCCAGCGACTCTTCCATAGCGTCGAGGTAGCTCAGCAGGCGGATATCTTCGTTCGCCGATTCACGCAGCCGGCCAACGAGGTCGCGAAGAGAGGAGGGGTCGGGCATATGGTCCTATCTACGCTTGCAAAGGGCGTTTCGTTGTGGGGCTTCAGGCCCACACGCGCCAAGATGCTACCTATAGTGACTTCATCGGAGGATCGTTATGACAACAATCGGAGACAGCTTTGCAATCGTCGCCCTGCTGATGGGCATTGGCCTCACCACATGGGCCCTCTACCTGGCCACCGCTCTGACGTTTCGAACTCGAGCCGATGTCGCCCGCGATCGAATCACGCGACGGCCAGTCGTCTCGTTCGTTATCGGGTTGGTCGTGACCCTGACCGTGGGTGTCGTGTTTGTGGCGATGGCCGCCAATCCGGTCCCGCCCGTGAAGATCATTGGCCTCGGCGGCGTGTTCGCCCTGATCGCGCTCTCCGCCCTCGGAGGCGCTGGCCTCAGCCTGCACCTGAGCGACCGAATCCGCGCGATGGATCCCGAGCTGTCGATCTACCAGGGACTCACGCGCGCCGCCATGCTGATCGTCGTGGCGAGCTTCTTCCCGTTCGTCGGTTGGTTCTTCATTGCGCCGATCCTGTTCGTGACTAGCCTCGGCGTGGGCACGATGGCCTTGTTCGCTCGCAGTGCCCCGTCGTTCGAGGTGAGTTAAAGCCATGGATCGTCGTCAGTTCCTGATTGCGGCGGGCGCGGCCTCCACCTTAGCGGTAGCGGGCTGTGCCCCGATCGCCCAACGCGTCGCCGGAAGACGGCGTGCCGCCGATGTCTCCGTGCCCAAGCGCGGCGGAAACGAGGCCCACCGCTACCTGCATCGCGTGGCTTTCGGCCCCATCCCCGGCGACCACCAGCAGTTCGTCGCAATGGGTCGCGACGCGTTCCTCGCCGAACAACTCGCACCCACGAACGATGACGTACCGATGCTGAAGTTCTTGCTCAGCCGCCTCGATGTGATGCGGGTCAGTTCGGCGGAACTGCGTGATCTACCCGAGGGACACGTCATGCGGCAACTGCGTCAGGCCGCCATCCTGAGAGCGGTGTACAGCCGCTGGCAAGTCCGCGAGCGACTGACCGACTTCTGGACGAATCACTTCAACATCTTCGCGTTCAAAGGCGACAACGCCTACCGCAAGAACGTGGACGACCTGCAGGTCGTGCGTAAGCACGCTCTCGGCAAGTTTCCAGATATGGTACGGGCTTCCGCCACATCCGCCGCGATGCTGGGCTATCTCGATGCCCAAGTCAACCGGGCTGGCGTCCCCAACGAAAACTACGCCCGCGAGCTACTGGAGCTCCACACGCTCGGCGTGTACGGGGGCTATAGCCAGCGCGACGTGGCCGAAGTCGCCCGATGCTTTACCGGCTGGACCATCGAACAACGCTTCATGCGACCGAAAGACCAGTTCCGGTTCGACCCCGACGTCCACGACAAGGGCGAGAAAATCGTGCTCGGGCACCGCATCCCCGCCGGAAGAGGAACCGAAGACGGCGAGCGCGTGATCGAGATTGTCACCCAACATCCATCTTGCGCCAAGTTCATTTCGACCAAGTTAACGAGGTTCTTCCTGGGCGAGGGTGGAGACGCTATCCAGCCCAAGGTTGAAGACGCTTATCTAAAAACGAAGGGCGATATCGTCGCCATGCTCATGCCGATTCTCACGAGCGACGCCATGCTTGACGGTCCGCCCGTGCTCAAGCGGCCCTACGACTATCTCGTGTCCTCGCTCAGAGCCATCGACGCCCAAACTGACGGCGGCGAACCTATCCAGCAGCATCTCGACGCGATGGGGCAACCGCTCTATGGTTGGCCGATGCCCGATGGCTACCCCGACCGAACCGGGGCGTGGACCGGCACACTGCTCGCCCGATGGAACTTTGCCCATCAACTGGCCCACGGCGAGATCGCGGGCTCACCCGTCGACCTAAAGGGCCTCGATCCCCTCCAACCGCTAATCCTCGGCCACGGCAACGAAGGCCGCGATCCTGATGAGGCGGCGGCCCTACTCGCCTCGCCCGACTTCCAGTGGAGATAACCATGCAAGAAGGCTGTGATTCCTATCGTTCCTGGTCACGTCGTGCGGTGCTGCGAGGCGCCGCCATCGGTGGCGTAGCGTGGATGGTGCCGAGCGCACTTGCCAACCTCGGCTTTCGAACACTTCCCGGCGACCGAGACACGCTGGTCGTTGTGTTTCTCCGAGGAGGGGCAGATGGTCTGAATGTCGTTCCTCCTTACGCAGACGACGATTATCACCGCCGCCGACCGTCGCTTCGACTTCGAACACCCAAGGAAAGTAGCGGCGCGCTGAAGACGCTAGACCTCGACGGCTACTTCGGTCTTCATCCGGCGCTGGCCCCGATCTATCCAATGTATCGCGATGGCAAGATGGCGGTGGTTCAAGCGGTGGGATCGAACGACCAGACCCGCTCTCACTTCGAAGCGATGTCCGCCATGGAGCGTGGCCTCCCCAAACTTGGCCCCGGCGCAGCCACCTCAAATGGATGGCTCGCGCGCTATTTGAATCACACCGCGTCGGAGGAAGACTCCCCGCTCCGTGCGGTCGCAATCGGCGATCTGATGCCCGATTCTCTCAGGGGTGGCCTGAGCGCCATGGCGTTGCCCGATCTCGCCGCCTTTGAGCTCCGAGGCGAAGAGGGGTTTCGCAATGCGCTGACGAGGTCCTATCAAGACGGCGACGACGCCATCGCCACCGCCGGTCGAGAGACCCTGCGTGTGCTTGATACGTTGAATCGGCTTGACTACGGCTCTTACCGTAGCGAGTATCCCAGCACTGATCTTGGGCGGGCACTCAAACAGGTGGCCTTCCTACAGAAGGCGGAAGTCGGCCTCGAAGTCGCGTTCCTTGACAAAGGTGGATGGGACACCCATGTTGCTCAGGGTTCCACCACTGGCTGGTTGGCTTCCCTTCTCGAGGACGTTGGCCAATCGCTCGCCGCATTCGCCAAAGACATGGGTCCAAGGTTCGAGCGCACCACGGTCGTCGTGATGACCGAGTTCGGTCGGCGTGTCTATGAGAACAGCGGTCTTGGAACCGACCATGGTCGGGCCAGCTTCATGTTTGTGATGGGCGGCGCCACCCAAGGCGGCAAGGTTTACGGCAACTGGCCAACCCTCGCCGACGAAGCGTTGGAAGGCACGGGCGACCTGCGAGTCACCACCGATTACCGAGACGTTCTGGGCGAAGTGATCCGTCGCCGCATGGGGCTGGAAGACCTTGCCCCGGTGTTTCCCAACCTCAAACACCGCCCCCTTGGACTGATCGCGACGTAAACCCTTGACACCGGCGGACGATTCGGGTATCATTCCTGAATCGGCGAGAGTGCTTGTGTGCCGTTGTACGGAGCCTCTCCACCGCCGGTGAACTCACCGCACGGGGAGTTTGCGTAGAGCGGCAGGCAAATCTTTCGCCGAAACCAAAGGAACGGAGCTGATTTCTAAGAATGCCGCTGGACAAGCAAAAGAAGGCAACGGTGATCGCGGACTACGCGACCCAAGAGGGTGATACGGGATCGACGGAGGTGCAAATCGCCGTCTTGCAAGCTCGTATTGAGCAAATCACCGATCATCTGCGACGCAATAAGAAGGATTTCCACTCGCGTCGTGGCCTCATGCTTCTGGTGGGTAAGCGGCGACGGCTGGAAGCCTATTTGCGCAACAGGGACGTCGTCAAGTATCGCGAGTTGATTGGTCGACTCGGCATCCGCGAAGTTAAGCCCCGTTAAACACGGAGGCAACATTGATTCATTCCCACTCCTTCGAAGTTGGGGGCAAGACCCTCAGCATCGAATCTGGGCGCGTGGCTAAGCAAGCCGGTGGCGCAGTTCTCCTCGGCATGGGCGAGACCGTCATTTTGGGCGTCGCCACGATGTCCGAGAATGCCCGTGAAGGCATCGACTTTCTCCCGCTGGTCTGCGACTACGAAGAGCGTAAGTATTCGGTCGGCAAGATTCCCGGCGGTTTCATTAAGCGAGGCGGTCGCCCGTCTGAAAAGGCGGTTCTCACGAGCCGACTCATGGACCGACCCCTGCGACCGCTGTTCCCCAAGGGACTGCGCAACGACGTCCAGGTCATCAGCATGCCGTTCGCGGTGGATCAAGAGTGTCCGCCCGACGTGCTCGCCATCTGCGCCGCCGGCTGTGCCCTGGCCGTTAGCGATATTCCCTTCAAGTACCCGGTCGCCGGCGTACGTGTCGGCCTGATCGACGGCGAGTTCATCCTGTTCCCCAGCATTGAGCAAATCAAGGCTTCGGACCTCGACCTCGTGGTCGCCGGTCACAAGTACGCGATCTCTATGGTGGAAGCCGGCGCGAACCAGGTTACCGAGGACGTCATGCAGAAGGCGCTCAAGTTCGCCCACGACGCGATCAAGATCATCGTGGCCGAATTCGAGACGTTCGCAAAAACGGCTGGAAAGGCCAAGCGTGACGTGACCCTCTACACGGTTGACGAGGGCCTCGTCGCCACAATCCAGAAGAAGTTTGGCAAGGAAATCTCCAAGGCCATGCTGGGCGCGAAGGACAAGGCGATGCGCGAGTCCGCGCTCAACGACATCATCAAGGACGTTGTCGAGCAGCTCAAGCCGGAGTACGAAGGCCAGCCGGAACTCCAGAAGCAGCTTTTCGAAGCCGCCGACTATGTCGTCAAGGGCGTCGTTCGCGAGAACATCCTGAAGAAGGACACCCGCCCCGACGGTCGAAAGCTCGACGAGATCCGTCCGCTCGAAGCGATCGCCGGCATTTTGCCGCGCGTCCATGGTTCGGGCCTGTTCTCGCGTGGCCAAACTCAGGTCATGACCGTCGCCACCCTCGGCCTACCGGGCGAGGCGCAGACGATGGACGGCCTCGAAGATGTTGAGAACAACCGGTACATGCACTTCTACAACTTCCCCGCCTACTCGGTTGGTGAAGTTCGCCCGATGCGCGGCCCCGGTCGCCGAGAAATCGGCCACGGCGCCCTCGCCGAGCGAGCTCTGCGAAGTGTGATCCCGCTCGAAGACCCCGACTTCCCCTACACCCTGCTGCTCATCAGCGAAGTGCTTGAGTCTAACGGTTCGACGTCGATGGCGTCGGTCTGCGGCTCCACCCTCGCGCTGATGGATGCGGGCATCAAGATCAAGGCGCCGGTCGCCGGTATCGCCATGGGCCTGATGTCGGATGGCAAGGTCTTCAAGGTGCTCACGGACATCCAGGGCATGGAAGACTTCTGTGGCGACATGGACTTCAAGGTTGCCGGAACCCGCGATGGCATCACCGCCCTTCAGCTTGACACCAAGCTTGACGGGATCCCCGACGACGTGTTGGCCCAGGCGCTGAACCAAGCGAAGACGGCTCGCTTCCAGATTCTCGATGTCATCGAAGCTGAGATTCCAGCTCCGCGCGACAGCGTTGCCCCTTCGGCACCGCAGGTCGTGACGATCAAGATCAACCCCGAGAAGATTGGTGCGGTCATCGGCCCAGGCGGTGCGACGATCAAGAAGATCACCGGCACGACCGGCGCGAGCGTGGACATTCAGCAAGATGGCACCGTGCTCATCGGCGGCACCAGCTCGGAGATGATCGAAGGCGCGATCTCGATGATCAAGGGCCTCACCGACGAAGTCGCAATGGGTGCCGAGTTCCGTGGCCCGGTCACGCGAATCATCGGTCGCGGTGCGTTCGTCGAGTACATGCCCGGACGCGAAGGCATGGTTCCGAAGGACCAGCTCTCGGTTCAACCGCTTGGCCGAATCGAAGACGCCGTCAACATCGGTGATGAACTCAATGTCAAGGTCCACGAGATCGACGGTCAAGGTCGCGTGAACTTCACGGCCATCGGCCTGAAGCAGACGCTGCCTTCGCTCGCCGAGAACGAGAACGGCGTGCCGCCCCCTCCTGGACAAGGTGACCGCGGTGGCCGCGATCGCGGCGGACGTGGTGGAGATCGTGGTGGTCGCGGTGGAGATCGAGACCGTGGCGGACGCGGAGATCGTGGCGGCTACGGTGGCCGAGATCGAGATCGAGATCGCGACCGTGGTGGCCGAGACGACCGCCCGCGGAACGAAGATCGCCCGCGCGAGGATCGTCCTCGCGAAGAGCGACCGCGTGACGACGCTCCCGTCGTTCCGGATGAGTTCCCGAAGAAGAAGGGTGACGACGACGACGTGAACGCCCGCTTCCGCCCGCGCCGATAAGGCGTTTGCGGTTGAGATGAACGCTCTCCTGATTCAGGGGAGCGTTCGTCTTTATGGGAGGGTTGCGCTCCGTCGCAACCTGAAATTCTGGTCATGGACGTGCTGGTTCAACTACAATGGGGCATGTTCCGGATCGTGCTCGTCTCGGCGTTGATCCTCGGGATTGCCGGATGTCAGCCCTCTCGACAGTTGCCTTCGGCAAAGACCTCCACGACACCTACGGACGTCGTCACTCCAGAGAAGTCCAAGATTCACCAAGGACCGCTCGTGTCTCGGAGCGGCGACTGGATCGATGCTGACCGCATGTATCTGCTCGGCAATGGTGTGCTGCGGATTGACTTGAAGGAAGGGAGCCAAGGGAACGACGCATTCTATCGGCGGGTCTCCTCCGACTCCCTCGACCTGGTGCGGGTCCATGACAACTTGGAGGCTATGGGCGAGGTGAATGGATCGGAGGAGATCCGAAACTATCTATACAGCTATGGTCGCCTCATCGCTGTGATTCCTGGCCAAGATCAGTCTGACTTTCAGTTCACTCGTGATGGTAAGCAGCTTGTCGTGGTCAGTTATGATCAACTTGACGTTGTGGACTGCGAGACCGGCAAGATCGTTCGCTCCCGACGCTTTGGCACCAGAGGACTTGACGCAACCCAGTCTTGGCTGAAACTGCCCCCAGGTGGCGAAGGGAGGTACGCAAGAGTCTTCACCAGAAGCTACTCCGAGGGTGAGGTTGCGACCACGCGCTGGTGGGACCCGATTGCCGATCGACCGATCGCCGACCCAATCAAGACCAGTCCAGAGCACTTCGTATGGTGCTCGGACGGCAAGTTCATGGCTTCAGAGCGGGGCTATGGACACGGGAACTACGTGGTCTATCGGTCAGACGACAAGCGCCGCTACATCGTCGAAGATGCAAATTCGGGGGAAAAGCTGGGCGAGATAGAGGCCCCGCCTGGTAAGACGATGTCCTTCTACTTTAGCTTCCATGGAGAGCATGGGCTCTACGCAGATGGCATCCTCTACGACCTGCGCACGCGGAAAGCGATCGCCACCATCACCGCCGAAGTCGATGAATTGAACTATCTGATCTCGACCCACGACGGCTACTTCTTCGGCAACATGGACCCTAAGAAGCATGGACTCGACGAAACCAAACGCGACCCTGAACGCGTCCGCCGTACGCTCATCGACGGGCTCGGGCTGACAGAACCGGAGCCGCTCACACCCTAACACTGCTCGGGAGGGTTGAGCTCCGTCGCAATCATGTCTTGGCGATGACGGAGCACGCCCTCCCAAATCACACCACCCCGCTACAATGAGACCATGAACCGCATCCTCTCGGTCACCCTCGCCTTCGTGCTTTTCGCGGCCGCTTTCGCCCAAACCAAGAAGGTCGAGCAGCCCGCCGCGGGCACCAAGCTACGCAAAGAAGTGCTCGACGGGCTTCGCCCCAGCATCGAAAGGGACCTCAAGCAGAAGGTCATCTTCGTGGTCCAAAAGATCCGGGTCTACGACGGCTGGGCGTTCGTCCAGTGTCGCCCCGTTCAGCCCAATTCCAAGGCGATCGACTTTAAGAAGACCAAGTACAAGGAGCGCATCCAGGATGGCACCTTCGACGGTGACACCACCTTCGCACTCCTCAAACTCAAGAACAAGAAATGGACGGTCGTCGACTTCGTCATTGGGCCAACCGACGTCTACTGGATGGGCTGGCTAGAGCCGCCGTTCCACGCGCCGAAGCAAGTGTTGCCGATGCCGTGAGAGTTAGCCGTTTGCAGTGGGCAGTTCACAGTAAGCAGTAAGCAGTTGGCAGCACCTCGAATGAAGAAACCGCTTCCGGACCGCCAACTGCCAACTGCCAACTGCAAACTGCTAACTGCAAACTGCCAACTGCCAACTGCTAACCCCACCTACTTTCCCAATAGTCTCAAAATCCCCCGCGCCGGCACGGCCTCGTGCGTCCAGAACATCGGATGCTGCCCCTGAGACACCGGCGAAATCGTGGTCACGTGCCCGAACACGTTCCCAAACGCATCGAGCAGCGGTGCGCCGCTGCTGCCCGGCGCCCAGTCCGTGCTGAGGTTGATCCTTAGCGAAGCAATCCCCTCAAGCGTCGTCAGATTACCGGGCCGATCGCCTTGCCAGAAGTAGCGGTTGATGATCCCGGTTGAGAAATAGCCGCGCACGTTGATCGGATCGCTATACAAAAACGCTGAATCGCCCGGCGCGCCATCCGGTTGAAGCGGCAACGGCGTCAATCCCGATCCACCAATCCGCAACACCGCCGCATCGAGCCGCGCATGCAAGCCCACGACGCCAAGAAGCGGGACCAGCTTGCCATCCGGTCCCACACAGACGAGCACCCCTTCGCGCAGCGTATCCGGCGGCTTGATCACATGCTCGCAAGTTGCGATCAGGTCGGGCGCAATCGCATAGCCACCGGCGAGACTCGTGTGCCAGTTGTCGCAGTTCTTGCAGAGATAATGCCAGCCGATCCGAACCATCGCCTTGCGCGCCCGGGCGAGGACCTCCGACGGCTTGAGCGGCGTTACGGAGGGCGTGGGCAGACTCGAAGACATCGGCGTCGGCTTCGCGATCCAGCCCTTCACGACGGCGTCCGTGGGCAACTGGCCCGACTTCCTCGCCGCCTCAACAACGGGAATCACCGACCGATTTGCCGCCTCCACGCTCTGAAGCTCGATCGCGACTCCCGACGACTGGGCCGCTCCAATCGCGGCCACCGCCCACAACCCAAAACCGATGACGATTCGCATTCCGCTAGCATAGCGCGTCAAGCCCCGAGGGGGTCAAAACGGCCATAATCTAACCATGAAGGTTTCGATCATCGGAGGCGGCGGACGAGTTGGTTCGGACGCCGCTTTTGCTCTTCAGTTGGGTGGCATTGTCAAGGAAATCGTGCTGGTGGATGCAAATGCGGACATGGCTGCGGGCGAGGCGCTTGACCTGCGCCACGGCTCCGCGCTGACCTGTAGCCAGACCATTGTCAGCGGCGACTACGACGCCGTGAGCGGCAGTGACTGCGTGGTCATCACCGCCGGTCTGCGCCGCAAGCCGGACGAGAGCCGACTCGAGTTGATCAACCGAAATGTCAGCCTGTTCAACCAGATTCTCGACTCGCTCAAGGGCGTGAAGCTCAACGATTCCTCGACCATCCTCGTTGTTTCGAACCCGGTCGACATCCTTACACAGCTCGCCGCCGAAGCCGGTTTGCTTCCGGTCGATCAAGTCATCGGCCTGGGCACCGTGCTCGACACTTGCCGCTTCCGCTCGCTCCTCGCAGACCACTTCAAGGTCGGCGCCCGCGACGTGCACGCGCTGATCCTGGGTGAGCATGGTGACACGATGGTGCCGATCTGGTCGTCCGCGACGGTCAACGGCGTTTCGCTGGCGTCGGTGAACGGGTACACGCAGGAAGTCGCCCAGGGCATCTTCGAGTTTACGAAGAAGTCGGGCGCCGAGGTCATCCGACTGAAGGGTGGCGCGGGCCGAGCGGTGGGCGTCTCGATCAAGGAAGTTGTCGAAGCCATGGCGCTTGATAACGGTGCGCTGCTCCCTGTGTCGTCAATGCAAAAGGGCAAGCTCGGCATCGAAGGCGTGTCGCTGTCGCTGCCGACGCGCGTCGGCCGTCGCGGTGTGGTTGAAGTGCTCGAGCCGGTCGTCTCAGACGCGGAGCGCGAAGCCCTCGGCAAGTCTGCCGAAGCCCTCCGGGCCGTTCGCGCGCAGATCGGCTAGCCCCATTTGGATTTTCTTGATTTTGGGTTTTGGATTGGCCGACGTCGATCCAAAATCCAAAATCTAAAATCCAAAATCAACCCCTCACTCGTCAGAATTCAAGCGTGGGCGTCACCGTCCACATCCCCCGACGGTCGTTATGGCTCGCCCTTTCTGTCACCTCCATAACCACACCGAATACAGTCTTCTCGACGGTGCAAACCGCATTCCCGACATGGTGGCCCATGCCAAAGAGATGGGCATGGAGGCGCTCGCGATCACCGATCACGGCGTCATGTTTGGGGTCATGGAGTTCCACATGGCCTGCACCGCCCAGGGCATCAAGCCGCTCATTGGGCTCGAAGCCTACGTCGCCCCCGGCGGTATGAAGGCGCGAGGCAAGGGCGAAGAAAAGGACAGCTTCCACCTGCTCCTCCTCGCCAAAGACCTTGAGGGCTACCGCAACCTCTGCAAGCTCGCCACCATCTCGGCGCTCGAAGGCTACTACTACCGCCCGCGGATCGATCACGACCTGCTCAAGCAACACGCCAAGGGCCTCGTGGCCACCACAACGTGTCTCGGCAGCGAAGTCAATCAGGCGCTCCTCAAGGGCGAATACGACCGCGCGCAATACCTCGCCGGCATGTACGCCGAAATCTTCGGCGAAGGCAACTACTTTGTCGAGCTCCAGGACCACCGGCTCAAGGAGCAAGCTGAGATTCGCGACGGCCTGATCCGGAT
>CAZPHD010000009.1:0-13115 GCA_964586225.1 uncultured Fimbriimonadaceae bacterium | reverse complement strand
TCAAACTGCCCCTCGTCTGCACGAACGATTCACACTACTTGTGCAAAACCGACGCCCAGCCGCACGACGTGCTCCTCTGCATCCAAACCGGCGCCCAGGTCGCCGAAGAGAAACGGTTCAGGTTCTCGACCGATGAGTTCTACTTAAAGTCGGCCGACGAGATGGCGGAGCTGTTTAATGACACTCCGGAAGCCATCGAGAACACGATGATGGTCGCCGAGATGTGCGACGTTCAACTCGGGAAGCAGCACGCGAACATGCCCGACCCCGATCTCCCCGAAGGCGAGACTCCGCGCTCCTATTTGCGCAAGCTCGCGACCGAGAAGTTATTCAAACGCGTGCCCAACGCAAACGAAGACGTCTACCTCAAACGCCTCGAGTATGAGCTCAGCGTCATCGAGGAAACGGGCTTCGAAAGCTACTTTTTGCTGGTCAAGGAGTTCGCCGAGTTCGCCCGCAACCAAGGCATCGCTTACGGCGTTCGCGGCTCCGCGGCCGCGTCCCTCACGAGCTACAGCATCGGTATCACCGACATCGACCCCGTCGAATACGACCTCACCTTCGAGCGCTTCCTCAACCCCGAGCGACTCTCCATGCCGGATATCGACATGGACTTCGAGGACGCCCGCCGCGATGAGATCATCAAGTATGTGACGCAGAAATACGGCACCGACCACGTCGCCCAGATCGTCACGTTCGGCACCCTCGGCGCGAAAGCCGCCGTCAAGGACTGCGGTCGAGTTCAAGGCTACACGCCTCAAGAGACCGATCGGATCTGCAAGACCATCCCGAACGTGCCCGGCATGACGCTCGCCAAAGCCCTCAAAGAAAGCGCCGAGTTCCGACAGATGTACGAGAACGAGGAGCGCGTTCGCACGCTCGTCGAAACCGCCAAGACCGTCGAGGGCATCGCCCGCAACTGCGGCGTCCATGCTGCGGGCGTCGTCATCTCCAAGGAGCCCCTCGTCGAGCACATCCCCCTCTACCGCGGAAACGAGGGCCAACCCATCACCGCCTTCGAGATGGGCATTCTGGAGAAGATTGGCCTGCTCAAGATGGACTTTTTGGGCCTGAGCAACCTCACCGTGCTCTCCCGCGCCGTCGAGAACATTCGCCAATCCCGCGACCGGGGGGCGAAGTGGACCGCCGACCTCCGCGCCAAAGCCGACCAACTCCTCGACCGCGGCATCCTCGAAATCCCGCTCGATGATCAACCCACCTACGAAATGCTCGGGCGCGGCGAAACCGTCGGCGTCTTCCAGCTCGAATCCGGGGGCATGACGCGGTGCGTGAAAGACCTCAAGCCGCAATCCGTCCGCGAGCTTGCCGCCCTTGTCGCGCTCTATCGGCCCGGCCCGATGGAGCACATCCCACGCTACGTCAACCTCAAGCACGGCCGCCAAGAACCTGAGTTCCTCGACGAGAAGATGCGCCCCATCCTCGAAGAGACCTACGGCGTCATCGTCTACCAGGACCAGGTCCTCAAGCTGGTCCAAGCCCTCGCCGGCTTCAGCCTCGGCAAGGCCGACGTCCTCCGGCGCGCGATGGGCAAGAAAGACAAGAAACAGATGGACTCGCTGCAGGGTGAGTTCAAGGTGGGCTGCGACGCCAACCAAGTCAGCGAAGCCGTCGCCGATAAGGTCTGGGAACTCCTCCTACCCTTCGCTGGATACGCCTTCAACAAGGCCCATGCGGTCTGCTACGCCATGATCGCCTACCAGACGGCGTTCCTCAAGGCGAACTTCCCTACCGAATACATGGCTGCCCTCCTTGCCGTGTATCGCGACAAAGAAGACCGTGTCGTTTCCTGCATCGAAGAGTGCCGGAGGATGAAGATCGCCGTCCTCTCGCCCGATGTCAACTCGTCCGATCTCGACTTCTCCATCGACCCCACCGGGGCTATCCGGTTCGGACTCGCCGCGATCAAGGGCGTGGGCGAGAACATCGCGAAGTCCGCCATCAGCGAACGCTCGGAGAACGGGCCCTTTACGCACCTCTTCGAGTTCGCCGAACGGCTCAAGCCCAGCGGCATCAATCGCTCCGTTATCGAAGCCCTCATCCGCGCCGGAGCCCTCGATTCGGTCGACCGCAACCGCCGCAAGCTCCTCGACGTGGTCGATGGCGCGATGGCCTTTGCCGATGCCGCCAACCGCAACCGTCTCGCCGGTCAAGACTCGCTTTTCGGCGGCGAATCGGATGACGCCCCGCAGTATCCTTCCCTGCCCGATATGGAGCCCTATGGACGCAGCGAGTTGCTCGCGATGGAGAAGGAGGTCATGGGCATCTACGTCTCAGACCACCCTCTGCGCGGCTACGAGCGCGCGATCCAACTCTCGGCCACCCACACGTGCGCCTCGGTGGCCGAGCTCGAGGAAGGCACGACCGTTCGCATGGCGGGCGTCATCGCGGGACTGCGCACGGCCATCTCCAAGCAGAGCGGCAAGCGCTGGGCGACGCTCATCCTCGAAGACTTCACTGGTCAAGTCACGCTCACCGCGTTTGCCGCCACCTACGAGCGGCTAGGAGAACGCCTCGTTCGCGATACCGTGGTGAAGGTCAGCGGCGTGGTCACTCACCGTGAGCGACCCGGCGGCGGCGAGAAAACCATCGAAGTCCGCCTGGAAGACGTCACGCTGATGGATCAGCTCAGCCTCGACGGCATGACCTCCGAATCGCCGGGCATCATCGAAATCGAACTCGACCGCGCCACCCGCCCTCAACTCCGCGACCTCATGGGCGTCTTCAGAAAACACCCCGGCGCCTTCGAAGTTCAGATTCAAATCTTGCCTCGCGATATCCACTTGCCCATCTTTGTGCCGACCACCGTCGAGCCCAACGGCGAACTCGTCCAGCAGATCCAAGCAAAGGTTCCGGGAGCCCGAGTGACCATCCATGCCGATGATCCCGAAGAGCCCGCACCCGATCTCGCGCTTGCCGGATGACACGCCCTTGCCTCTTCAGCCGTCAGAATAAGAACACCATCTATGAAACGCACACTCGCTTCGCTTCTGGGCTTGATCGCCATCGCAACCGCCATGGCCGACGATTTCGATAAGAAGATCGCCGGGATGCCCTTGCTCCAAGACAAGAAGGTCCAGACCGAACTCAAGATCACCGAGGCGCAGCGAAAGAAAATGAATGCCCATGCCGACGCCTTCAACAAGAAGTCACAGGCCTATCAGAAAGAGCTCGAAGCCAAGCAGAAGAACTCCAAGACGCAGGTTCAGCCTGACCCCAAGCGCATCGAAGCCATGATGGCGGAGCTCAAGTCCAAGGTGCTCAAGGAACTCAGTGCGGCCCAGCTTAAGCGACTTCGCGAACTTAGCCTCCAGGCTGTCGGCGTCACCGCCCTCGGAGACGATCTGGTTGCCGCCCGTGTCGGCCTCACTGGTGACCAGAAAACGAAGGTGCGAGCGGTCGTCAAGGAAGGCCTCGATGCCGCCAACAAGCTTCTCGGCCAAGCCGACGCCAACGCGCGCAAGGGAATCAAGGAGCCCAAGACCGAAGCCGAGTTCAAAAAAGCCGAGGCCACCTACAACACCCGCATGGAAGCCGAGCAAAAGAAGATCCAGCCGCAACTCCAAAAGATTCGCGACAACACGATCAAGAAGGCCCTCGCCATTCTCAACGCCACCCAAAATGCGGCTTGGAAGGCCCTCCAGGGTAAGCCGTACACGGGCTAGCCTCCGTCCATGCCAGACGCTCGCGCACCGCTCGCCACCCGGGCGGTGTTTTTCTTTGCCGGACTTGCGCTCGCCTGCTGGGTGCCGCTCATCCCCGGCATTCGCGTTCGCCTCGGCCTTGATGAAGCCCAGCTCGGCGGCCTGCTGCTGTGTCTCGGCCTCGGCTCGATCCTGACCATGCCCTTTGCCGGCGGACTCGCCGCCCGGTTTGGTTGCCGACGCGTGATCTTGGTCGCGGCGTCGCTGGGTTCGGTAGCTCTGCCGCTGGTGGTCATCGCCCCCAGTCCGCTGGCGTTTGGCGTTGCGTTGTTCCTGCTTGGGGCAGGGATCGGCACCGTCGACGTCGTGATGAACATCAACGCCATCCTCGTCGAGCGCATGGCCGGGCGCGCGATGATGTCGGGCTTTCACGCGCTGTTCAGCGTCGGCGGTGTGTGCGGCGCCGGAGCGATGACGGGATTGCGCGCGCTTGGGGTCGCGCCGTTAACGGCGGTGCTCGTGATCCTCGCGCCCGTGGTGGCGGTGATCGCGGCTTGCAATCGGGGGCTGCTCTCGGTGGGTGGCGAATCGGGCGCGCCGGTGATTGCGATTCCCCGCGGGCGGGTGTTGCTGATTGGCGCGATGTGCTTTGTGATGTTCCTCGCCGAGGCGAGCGTGGCGGATTGGAGCGGCATTCTGCTGCACGAGTGGCGCGGCCTGAGCTTGGAGCTCGCCGGGCTGGGCTACGTGGCGTTCTCGCTGACGATGGTGATCGGCCGGTTCAGTGGGGACTGGATCGTGTCGCTTCTTGGGCCACTTCGAACGCTGGTGCTGGGGGGCGTGCTGACCTCGGTGGGTTTCTTGGTCGGCGCGCTCGCGCCGAGGTGGGAGATTGCGCTGGTGGGGTTCTTGTTGGTGGGCGCAGGGGCGGCGAACGTGGTGCCGGTGTTGTTTTCGGCCTCCGGCCGGCAGAAGGACATGCCCGAGAATCTGGCGATGGCGGGGGTGACGACGATGGGCTACGCGGGGATTCTCGTCGGCCCGGCGCTGATCGGGTTCTTCGCGCGGGCGACGTCGCTGCCGACGGCGATGGTCGGGGTGGCGGTGTTGACGCTGGCGGTGGTGCTGACGGCGAGATGGACAACGCGGGGGTGAGGACTCGCCGAATGGGCAGCTGCCAGGCCAACCGATCCCGTGAGATGCAGATGTTATGCCAGGTAGGGGACACCAGGCGGTGGCCCAGCCAGGCTAGAACCGCATACCCGTCATTACATAGAGGTGCTGATCCACACTGGCGTCCGTAGCGTTAACAAGCCGGTCCACAAGATCCAAGAAGGCAGTGCACTGAGTCAGCATGACGGAGTTTGCCGATGCGCCCCTGTGAGCAATGTCGCCGCGTAAAGTTATATACCGATCGAGTCGTTCGCAGTTATGCTGTGCGGTTGTATGCTGCCAACGCCAGGCGAGGGAAACGTCCTGGAGCCCAGTAGTTCGAGAGAAGAGATCCTTAACGTTGTCAGACTTGCAAGTGTTGAAAGAATTGCCCATGAGCATCTTCCTCTTTATCCTGCTGAGGTTGTTGCGAAGAACGATCTTCCAGCCGTTATCTGCGAGCTCCCAGGCAGCGTTTCGGTCCTTTACCTTCTTGACGTTATCGTCCCAGCGGCGATGTATGTCAGCTGCAATCTCAAGCTTCAGCGCTTCAGGCAGGCGAGTCGAATCAGCGAGGTGATCTGCCATGTGATCAATGGCATTTCCGCAAACATCTTCCACATACGCCTCCCAGATTGCCGAAGTTAGAACGATGGCTGCCTTATTCAAGCACTGCACACCAGCCCTTCGACCGGGTCGCGGTCCACCAATCGACGTGTGAATGGCGATCAGACGATCAACGTCCTGTCGATTCTGTTGAAAAGATGCATGTGCTGCGGAGGCCAAGAATAACTCCTTGTTTCAGCCAAAAAATCTCTCAAGCTCTTCGCGCTTCGAGTTTCGCAAAATGGCGCTCTGGAATTGGGGCTTCGCTTCTTCCAAAAGCTCTACGGCGTCCCTACTCTCTCTACCGACCAACAGTTGTTTCGCCAGATTCTCATCGTGCTCCCAGTTTTCAAGATCCTCGAACGTCGCGAATACTACTTCTTGTCCTTGTTCAATGGTGCGGGGCACGCAAGGAGAGCCGAGGAATGACATGAGCATGAAGAAGCGTGCCTCCACGTATCCCTCATCGAGTGTAAACATGGTTTATCGTGACACAAACATTTCCGAAAGCGCCTACGGCCGCGTCACCTTGACCGTGTTGCTTCGCTTCTCGTTCCCCATCGACGTCATCACGTACACCGCGAAGATCTTCGAGGCACCCGACACGAGGAGGCCGAAGTCCGTCTCGAAGGAGTTCGTCCCTGGCAGGATCGTCTCCACAACTTCCTCGTCCTCGCCCTTATACTTCGGCGGGTCGCAGGCGCGGATCTGATATTGCTGCAGATTCGGATCGGAAGACGATGTCCACACGATGCTCGCCTTGCCCGTGCTCGGATTCCAAGCCGCGCCGATGTTCACGGCCGCGGGGGTCGAGCCTGGCGGCGGCGTGACGGCAGGGCAGCTCAGCACCAGCGGATGGCTCGGCGGGAACGTGGCGGCAACCGCCTGACGGTAGAGCACCATGATCGCGCGAAGCGGCGGGAGCGTCGCATTTCGGGCTTCCCGGCTCACGCTCAAGTTCAACTCGGCCGTCTTCAACGTCGTAAACGCGGTTTGCAACGCGGTCGCCGCCGTGTTGAACTGAGCCAGCGTCAGCGTGCCGAGCAGGAATGGAGGCGTGAAGCCCAGGATCGGCGGCACGTTCGTATTGATCTTCGCCCACAGGTTCGCTACGTCGGTCGTGGCTCCGAGCATCACGCCAAGACCCGCGGCCTTGGCAGGAGCTTGCCGAAGCTGGCTCGGGTAGTGGGTTGTTCGGAAACGGTAGCGCACGACGCGGTTGAACTCGGTGATCGTCGCATTCATGGCCGCACGCTTGATCAGCAGATCATTGCTAGCGGCCTCGCGATCGTTGGCAGGGGCTTCGACCGCCGTCATCGCATTGAATGTGGCCAGGCGTAGCGCGGTGAGGCTGGCGATCGTCTGCCCACCCTGCAGGGTGAAGACCGCGCCAAGCTCATCCTCGACCTGCGCCCAGTGGGCGAGGAACAGGTCCGCGGTGGCCAGATACGAAGGGATATTGGTGATCGGCATAGCTTTATCCTATTTCGACGGGACTTTGCGTGCCTTCGACGGCCCGGTGAGGCTCTTCGACGGCCATTTCTACCCTTTCGGCGCCAGTGCTACCATTTCGACGGCCCAGTACGGTCCTTCGACAACCCAATATATCATTTCGACGCCCCAAGGAGCTCCTTCGATGCAAAGATTTTATGTTTCGACGGCGTGTTGTGGGATTTCGACGGCCGAAATGCCTCCCGAGGGCGTCGAAGACTCATTCTCGTTGGCCGAAACAGCTTGCTGGGGTGTCGAAGGGACACGATCACAGGTCGAAACCTCCCTGCCCTACGCCCGGTTTAGGGTTTCCGTGGATGGTGGAGTTCCGTGGGAAGTAGGAGGTCCTCGCCGCTGGATAGTTCGTGGGCCACCCTGTACTGCTCGGTCTCGTTCAGAAGCCGCATTTGACCTTCTGACGAGCATGCCATCCGGTTCGGGCTTTCTCCATATCTGTGAGCAACATCATCCGCGTCGAGCAGGCCCGCTTGATTCCCCCACATCGTCCATCCTTCACGTTGCGTTCGTGAGAACAGCTCGATGAACGGTCCATGCGAACACCCTTCGATAATCTCGTACATTTCAGCCGGCTTGCGGCTGTGCATGGTTTTCTGGCTGATCACGATGTTCGGCTGTGTCCTGCCCCGTTCACGCGTCCGGATGTTGGTTCCTCGAACTCCAAACAGGCAAAGCTCAGTGACATTGCGAAAGTAGAATCCAACGCCTCTGCGATCTGGGCCGCCATCCTTTCGCACTTTGTACCAAACAATGTTGGACTTGTAAACGAATCCCCAGCGGCGCATAACTTCGAGCCCTTCCGCGATGAGGGCATTGGGAACCCATAAATAGAGGTGAGATTGTGGCTTTGCGATCCTCGCGACCGGCAACTCGCCAATTTCGTCGAATGACATGGTCGGGTAGCGTAGCAATCGCTTATGTTCTGGCGCCATCTTGCCGGTTCGATTAGTGAAGCGCCAGGGAGGATCCGCGTATATTGTTCCAAACGCCGCAGGTGATTGCTCCAGCAGGTCTTGCGCCGCAAATTTTGCGAAGCACTCCTCAATTTCAGCTTGTGTTGCATCTCGGATGTTCATGATTGTTCAGCAGTTTGAGCCTTTGCAGGGGGTACAGGAAGGTCGGGAGTGTCAGGCGGGTCAGGCGGCTCAGGAGGGTCAGCAGGGTCGGGGGGCAGATATAGCTGGCGACGAAGCCCGAAGACTAAGATCGGACATCCCCCACCACCACCTCCTTCAATGCGAGGAAGAAGCTTTGACATCCATGTAGTAGTCGTCCCATACTTCTTCCAAATTCCGAGTTCATCAAACAGAGCAGCGAGTTCGTTCGCCTTCGTGATGATCACACCGACGCTGATCGCCCGGAGGTCGAAGAGCAAGCGGAAGTTGTTCAGATCTCGGTCGTAGAACGGGTCCTTGTTGCTCCACTCAAGCTCAGCGCGACACGCCCCTTTACGGAATCTACTTCGTGCGTGGGGGACTCTCGGGGGACTCCATCCAGGTGAATGGCCGTTTCCCAGCGCTTCTTGTTCCAACCCTTGGCAACGAAAGCGGCGTCCATTGACTTTGCTACCGGCGACTTTCCACCCCCACCCACGACAATGTCCGCATGCTTGATGCGGAACCCCCGAAGGATCGCCAGTATATCGTCGAGCTCTTCGGGGAAATCCTGGGCGAGGATAGCAGCCGCATGCTTCCACTCGTGCACCTCATACATTCGCAAGATGTCGTCTGGGAGCTTCCCTCGAAGACCGTGATCAGATAAACACGACTGACGCTTCGCCTGATTCACGAACTGTAGTTCCTCGCGCTCAGCCTTGTCATTTTTGGTTTACGCGGAGCCCTTGCCATCGCTGTTCTAATGGTAGACGATGGAAGCGCGGCGAATGTGCCCCGCAGCTCTACGTTCTCCGAAGATCGCTTGCCATAATCTTGACGAAGCAGCCACGACCGCCAGCGGCATCCCGCCTAAATCTAAAACACCAACCCACAACTCGCCCGCACGCGGTCCAGCGTCCGCATGTTCCCCAGCGTGTCCTCAATCGACATCCACGGGCACTCCCCATCCGCCAAGAACGTCGCCACCGCGTCGGCCTCGTGCGCGTACAACTCCGCCGTCGTTACCCCCAGCGAAATCTCCTCCCGCGAGTCGCCGCACATCAACGTCATCACACAACCCACCGATGACTTCCACGGATCGTCCACCACGATACACCCCGCATCCCCATAAACCACCGCCTCATTCCGCATCTGAAGGTGCATCCCGGAGGCGATCGTCGCCACCACCCCGTTCGGAAACGACAACAATCCCGCGCCATAGGAGTCATATCCCCGCGACAAATCTGCCGCATACTCCACCCGGTCGGGCTCGCATCCCGCCACCATCCGCGCAAACGACACGCAATACGACCCCACATCCATAATCCCCCCGCCCCCCTCAGAGACCACGTTGCGGAAGTTCCCCGCCAAAGGATCGGACATGTAGCTGAACTCGGCACGCGCCGCCCGCACGGTGCCGATCGCGCCCTCCTCAAGCAACCCAACCAACCGCCGCATCTGCGGCGAGCACCGATACATGAACGCCTCCATGAAGAACACGCCGCACTCGCGAACCACGGCAATCGCACGCTCCGCCTCGGCCGCATCCAGCGTGAACGGCTTCTCGCACAGGATCGCCTTGCCCGCCCGCGCGGCCGCCATCGTCCACTCGGCATGCAGATGATGCGGCGTCGCGATGTAAACGGCCTCAACCTCGGGATCATCCAGAACGGCCTGATACCCCTCGTACGCCCGTCCGCCCCAGCGCCCGGCAAACTCCGAAGCTCGATCCAGGTCCCGCGCGCCGGTCGCCACCAATCGCCCCGTCTTCGAGGCCGCCAGCCCCGACGCAAATGCCCCTGAAATCCGCCCCGCCGTGAGAATGCCCCAGTTCAACATGCCCGTCATCTTACGGTGGCACGCAAATCGTTCGCTTGATTTGCCCGCAATTTTGCTGGAAATTGCCTGCTGTTCTTGCTGGTTTCGCAAACATCGGCTACTCTGTTAACATGTTGTCCAACGAGGCAACGTAGGAGATCAATCGAAATGAGGAGATTCATCGCACTCGCTTTGCTCGCCATTCCCGTGGCCAGCCAAGCTCTCGTGCTCAACGCCAACCAAACCTCGAACAACGGTACGGGCGGCATCTTTATGGACGTCAAGGCTCTGGCGAACCCGCTTGAGATCTTTAAGTTCGACACGATGTTTGGTAGCGCGTCGGGGAACGCTGTTCAGGTTCAAGTCTGGACGCGCCCCGGAACCTACGTTGGCTTCCAAGGAAGCAACGTGGGCTGGACCCTGACCGAAACCGTGAATGCCGTGTCAGCGGGCACGACCACCATGGCGGCCGTGAATCTCACGAGCATGATCAATGTGGGTGCCGGACAGACGATGGGTGTGTATCTGCACAGCATCACCACCGGCGGCGGAATCCGCTACTTCGGCACGGGCACCACGTCGAACACGTTCTTCAGCAACAGCGACATGGAGCTCACGACGGCCCACTCGCGAACCGGCGCAGTCGCCTTCGCCGGCACGATGTTCACGCCGCGTGCCCTTACCGGCAACGTGTACTACAACGTCGTTCCCGAGCCCGCCACCATGGCGGTCATGGGTCTGGGCCTCGCCGCTCTCGCCCGCCGACGACGACGAGCCTAACCCGCTCACAGTCATGGCCCACTCCCCTGGGTGGGCCATGATTCTCTTGAGCTACGCTAAGGCGTGCTCAGCATCTTGCCACTTGCCGTCGCTACGGTCGAACATCCCCACCGCTACCATGTGGTCTGGGAGTCACCCAGCCAAGACCACCACGGCAGCATGCCGCTCGGCAACGGCGACATCAGTCTCAACGCTTGGATCGAACCGCAAGGCGACCTCTGCTTCTACATCGGCAAGTCAGACAGCTGGGACGACAACGGCCGTCTGCTCAAGCTGGGCAAGGTCCGCGTCAAGCTCGACCCCGCCCCGCCGACCAGCCCCTACCGGCAGGAGCTCTCACTCGCCGACGGCACGCTCAAGGTCCGCTACGGCAATGGCACCCGCCTCAACGTTTGGGTCGAGGCCGAGCGGCCGACCATTCGCGTTGAAGTCGATGGCCCCGTCCGCACGCGCGCCGTCGCCAGTATCGAGCTCTGGCGCAACCAGCCCAGCGTCCTCCCGACGATTGAGATCAGCGACGTCATGTACGACCGCAGCTCGCCGGGCGACCAACGTCAGCCGACCGTCGTCGAGGCCGACACCCTGCTCCGTGGTTACGACGATCGGATCGGCTGGTTCCACCACAACGGGCGCTCCCTCGGCCCCAAGGAGCACGCCGAGGTGCAAGGCGTGGCCGACTTCCCGCGTCGCGATCCGCTTCTGTACCGCACGTTCGGCGCCGTGATCACCGGGGGCCGAGCGATCAACAACCGAGTGCTGGAATCCGAGCGCGCCACCAAGCATCGCTTCGACATCCATGTTCTCACTCTCCACCCTTCGACCCCCGCCGAGTGGGGACGCGCCATGAGCGCCCAGATCACTCGGTCCGAGCGTCGGTCGCTAAGCGTCGCTCGCCAAACTCACGAAGCCTGGTGGCGCCAGTTCTGGAGTCGCAGTTGGATTCAAGCCACGTCTGACGCCCGCCCCGCCCCCGCGCCGCTTAATAGTCACAAGCTGAAGTCAGGTGCGGACCAAGGCGGCGGCAACATCTTCGCTGGTGAGATCCGCAATGTCGTCCTCGCCGAAGACGTCACCCGGCCTTTCCAACTCAAAGCCGAAGTCAAGCCCAACCCCGGCGGCACCGGGCGTATCTTCGACAAGGTCACCCCCGGCCAAAGCGACGGCTTCCTGCTCGACATCCAACCCAACAACACCTTCCGCCTCATCGTGGGCCCCGACATCTACACCGTCCCGAACGCGGTCCCGATTGGCACGTGGTCCACGATCGAGGTCAGCGCCAGCGCCGAAGGTTGGACGGTCAGCGTGAATGGCCGGGCCGTCATCACCACGCCCAAGCTTTCCGGCGAAGACGAGGCCACTCACGTCAGCCGGATGTATGCGCTCCAGCGGTTCATCACCGCCTGCGCGGGCCGCGGCGCGTATCCGATCAAGTTTAACGGCTCCATCTTCACCGTTCCCCATCCCGGTGCGCCCGGCGATGCCGACTACCGCCGCTGGGGGCCGGGATATTGGTGGCAGAACACGCGCATCGCCTACCTCGCCGCCGCCGCAAGTGGCGATACCGAGATTCTCGAACCGCTTTTCCGGATGTATGTAGACGAGATTCTGCCGCTGAATCTGTACCGAACGAAACGCTACTTCGGCTTCGAAAACGCCGCCTACTTCCCGGAGTGCATCCACTTCTGGGGCGATGTGTTCAACGAGTCTTACGGCTGGACGCCATGGGACAAGCGCAAAGATCCCCTGCAAGAAAGCGGCTGGCACAAGTGGGAATGGGTCGCCGGGCCCGAACTCGTCTGGATGATGCTCGAAGCGTACGAGCACATCGGAGGCGAATCCCTGCTCCAGAAGCGCATTCTGCCCACTACTGCCGCCATCGTCAATTTCTTCGACCAGTACTACAAACCGGGTCCCGACGGCAAGCTTCTGATGCATCCCTCTCAATCTCTCGAAACGTGGTGGGACTGCGATAACCCGATGCCCGAGGTCGCTGGCCTCCACGCCATCCTCGACAAGCTTCTCGCCCTGCCGCCCGGCAAAGTCCCCGAGCCGCTGCGAACGCACTGGACGGCTTTCAAGCGTCGCCTCCCCGAACTGCCGACGCGACTCATCGATGGTAAGCCCGCCCTCGCCCCCGCCACACGATTCGCGCAGAAAAGCAATGTCGAAAACGGCGAGCTTTACGCCGTATTCCCGTTCCGGCTGGTCAGCTTCGAAAAGTCCAACGCCGAGCTCGGTCGGCTCGCGCTCGAACACCGCTGGGATCGCGGCAACTCGGGGTGGCGGCAAGACGACATCTTCATGGCCTACCTCGGCCTCGCTGAAGACGCCCGCCAAAGCCTCGTGGCCCGCGCAAGGAACTCAGATCGCAGCAAGCGCTTCCCCGCCTTCTGGGGCCCGAACTACGACTGGACCCCCGACCAAACCCACGGCGGCATTCTGATGAAGACCTTCCAGTCCATGCTCATGCAGATTGACGGCAACAAGATATTCT
>CAZPHD010000008.1:62629-74560 GCA_964586225.1 uncultured Fimbriimonadaceae bacterium | reverse complement strand
CAAGATCAACACAAATGTATCGGCAATGAATGCCCTGCGCAATCTGGGCAACGTGGACGGCCAACTTGGCACCACGATTACCCGCTTGAGCACGGGGTTGCGCATCAATACCGCTGCGGATGACCCGGCTGGTTTGATCGTCAGCGAAAACATGCGCTCGCAACTGCGCGGCATTGGGCAAGCGATTCGTAACTCGCAGGACGCCATCAATATGGCAAAGACTGCCGAGGGTGCCCTCGACGAAGTCCAGCGGCTCTTGCGTGACATGCGCGCTCTCGCCGTGCACTCGGCGAACACGGCCGTGGTCGACGCCGCGACCCTGCAGGCCAACCAGACGCAGATTCGCTCCACGCTGCAGAGCATCGACCGTATTGCCAAGGACACGACCTTCGGCCAAAAGAAGCTGCTCGACGGCACCTCGGGTGCGGTCGCTAACATCACGGCCAACTCCTTGGCGAACTCGATCTACATGGGAAGCACCTTCAACGGTGAGACCGTTGCAAATGGCCCGATCACAATCTCCCGTGTCACCCAGGCGGCTAAGGCGGCCGTGACACTTGGCAAGGGTTTTGCCAGCTCGAGTGCCATCGTGACCACACCGGGTTCCTTTGTGATCAACGGTTACGCGATCACGACCGACGGCACGGAGACCATCTCGAGCCTGGTGAACAAGATCAACGCCGTCTCCGGCACCACGGGGGTTACCGCTCAGCTCAGCGGCACAGGCCCCGTCACCGTCGTGCTGACTCAGAACGAATACGGCGCCCAATACAACGTCAGTCTGTTCGATACGACCAACCTGATTCACAATGCGTCATCGGCAACCGCGACCGGCACCGATGGCGTCTTCAATGTTTCGATGACGACCGAGGCTGGCCTGCAGACCGTGCCATTCACGGGCGGACGCAGCGCCAATCAATCCGGTCTCCTCCTAAGCGATGGTCAAGGAAACTCGATCGTCCTCAGCGAGAACGGAAACGCAAACATCACGGCCACGGCCCGTCAGCTCGGTGCAATGACCGCCGGTTCGGTGCGGTTCCAGATTGGCCCGAACGGAGACCAGAGCACGACTTATTCAATGCCTGTGGTCTTCGCGTCACGGCTAGGCACGAGCGCCATCACCGGGGTTTCTTTGGCCGACCTTGATGTGACCTCGCCTCAAGGTGCTGCCGACGCGATGAAGATCATCGACGACGCGATCACTCAGCTGGCCAAGATGCGCGGCGAACTGGGCTCCTTCCAAAAGAACTTCCTCGAATCAACCGCGCGCTCCCTGGAGATCGCCAATGAGAACCTCACGAGTTCAGAGAGTCAGATTCGAGATGCGGATATGGCGACCGAAATCACGGCACTCACGCGCCTGCAGATCCTTCGCGAGAGCGGAATGTCCGTTCTTGCGCAGGCCAATCAGGGCCCTCAAAGCGTCCTGAACCTCCTGCGTGGTTAGCGCCATTGAGTGTCACCCTCCAGTCATGAAAGCCTCGCTTCGGCGGGGCTTCCTTATTGCTCGGCTTGGCTGGGTTCGGCGCGGGTTGGCTCGGTCTAGATTGGGTCTGGTGCCACAAGCCGCGTCGCCAGAACGCCGATCTTTGCGCTCGCCAGCCGAATCTCTTCGCCAGGCTCAAGCGCCATCACCGGATCACCCAACGCAAGCAACAGCAAGTCGCCCTCGCTCACTACGCACGACTCGCTTGCGTGGGCAATCGCCCGCGCGGGATTGATCCCCGACTCACTCACTTGGAAGGTCGCCACGGGGTGCCCATTCCGCACCACTGTAACCTCGTCGTCATAGGCCATGCCCGTCGAGGGGCGAATGCTGATCTCGGCGAACTCGTCCGGCGTCGTTATGGCGGGGCCGATCGCCGTCCCTACGTCAAACGCCCGTCCGCCGTGGTCGCGTAGGGTCGTAAACACACTCGCCAAGCACACGCCCAGCACGACATCGTCGGCCGCCGTCACCTCGATCTGAGCCCCCGCGCCGCCGATCACGACCGCCAAAGCGGGCAACAACCCGATCCGCTCTGCGTGGGGCGGCATGAGTAGCGCCTCGTTGGGCCCGAAGACCACCTGCGGGTTAATGTAATCGAAAGCCAGTTCGCCCGGACGATACAGGCGCACCGTGCCCGGTCGACCAATCGGGGGCAGCAGTCGAATCTCTTGTGCTTCGTGGACACCGATTGACTGGGTGCCGTCGGTCTCGAAGATTCGCCCCTCATAGGCGATGCCCGTACGCACCGTGCCTGGGTCTTCGAGCAACTCAAATCGGCAGAACTTCACGGTTCAAGATACCCGCCGAGGTCGTAACATGGCCTCTCCCAAGCCCACCAGCACCACGCTCGTTAACAACGTTGGCACCAGCGTTCCCACACTAAAGGTGCTCCCCCGCCAAGTCACCATCAGATACGCATTGTCCGTCGCGATCCCATAGCCCAGCAGGCTCAAGCCCACCAGCGAAGACACCACCAGCACCGCCAGCATCCATCGCGCATCCAGTTGGCTTTGCCACAGCCGCCCATACGCCAACAGCGTGGGTAGCAACAACGCGCCCACCGTGACGCCACCCCAGCTGTACCAGATCATGCGCACGCTCGGAATCAGCATCGCCACCCCAAACGCGAACACCGCCGACACCACAATCCCAATTCGAATGCGCTTCGTCGTGGCCGCATCCTCGCGTCCATCGGCCCAAAGGTCACGTCCAAATGTCGAGCCGCTCACTAGGGCATAGCCCACCATCGCCGACACAATCGTGCCCGCCATGCCGCACAGGAACAAGCCGAACAACCCCGCCGGAAGCATCTGGTAGCCAAAGACGGGGAACATCGCGACCGGATTCGCAGGCGGATTCTGGATCAGCGCCACCGCGTAAAGCCCGCTCCCCATGCACAGCACGTCAAACACGAACCAGCAAACGATGCTGATGGCGAGGCCCCGCCGCCCAACCTCAGGCGTGGCCACGCTCGCGACGCGTTGATGAAATGCGGGGTCAATCAGCGTCCACGCACCCAAAAGAAAGAAGCTCAAGATGGAGATCCAGCCTTCGCCGCCCGTAAACGTGCGCATCGAGTCCGCCGGTAGCTTCGCAATCGCTTCCGAAAGGGGCACCCTCGTCATGCAGAACACCAAGATCGCCGCGAACCCGACGTACATGGCCACAAATGACAGCATGGACACCCGCACGTCGGCCAAGAGGCCGCCCTTCAACACGAACGCCAGGCCAAACAGCAAGCCAACTCCAAAGCACACCGCCAGCGGCCACCCCGTCAGCACCTGCACCAGCGTGCCCACCATAACTAAGTGAAACGAAGGCGCCCCGAGCGCAAACAGAAGCGTGGCGCCTGCCCGCGCGGTGCCGTCGCCGTATCGCATTCGAAGCTGATCAGGAATCGACAGCGACTCCGATTCGCGAACTTGGTCGGCCAAGCGCCACGCATACACGGCCGCGAACACGTAGTAGGGAAGTCCGAGCAGCAACCACGTGCCCACGCCGTAGTAACTCACCGATTCGCCGATGCCGAGGATGCCGCCGTACCACGTACACACGAGCGTGACCACAAACATCGGGAGCGTGAGCGCCCGACCTGCGGCGATGAAGCCCATCGCATCGCTGCTCCGTAGCTTCGCCGAGAGCCCCAGCCCCAGCAACGCCGTTAAGAACGCGGCAATGATTGCAAAGTCCAATCCGGAGAGCTGGATCACGAGTCCATTGTGCGCGAAAGGCTTGCCGCGTCTGCGGCAAGCATGTCCGCTTGGTGACGGTGCCCCACCCACTCGTATCCAATGATCGACACGGCTGGCGCAAGGGTCAAGATGAGCAAGCATGCCGGCATGCTGGCTCCCATCAGGACGGCCGCAAGGGCCGCCCCAATGACCAGGCAAGTGCCCCCAATAAGCCAGCCGTGCAACTTGTCAAATCCGCGGGCTAGGTAGCTGTAGAGCAGATAAGTGCCGATCAGGAAGATCGAAAATGGCACGATGACATACAGCGCCGTGGCCAGTGATCCCGCTTTGGACTTGCCCTCGATCAAGTAGGCAGCAGCGTGGAGTCCCGCACCCGTCGCGACAATCGCCGCAACCAAGATCATTTGACCGTAGCCCCACACAAACGAGCGATCACGATGACGATGCAGCACTTCTGCCGATGGGAGCATGAAGTAGATCCACCACATTCCCAGGGTCAGGGCTAAGCCAGCGAAACATACCATGCCCGCAGAAGGTGACCACCCAACAGACTCGACTACTGCGGACAGCGCGGCCACGGTGCCGATGATTCCTTCGCCCAAAGCGATAATCACCAACAAGCCGTAGCGTTCTGCAATGTGATGGGCATGCCACGGAGTACCACCCTCGCGACGTTCCGCAATCATTGGCACGACCAACTCGACAAGAATCAACACGAGAGCGACGGCAACGGAAAGCGCGATGGAGAACGACGTGAACATCTGGGCGATCCATCCTAGCTGTGCGATTGAGATAGCGCCCGCGTAGATGAGGCACGTTCGCCTTCGCGCGGGATCTTGTCTCGATGCTCGAATCCACTGGAAGACCATCGCGACTCGCATGATGACGTATCCCAACACAAGAACGCGATTGTCGAATCCCTCGCCTCGCCCGATCGATCCAAACATTGCCGGAAGCCCAATTGCGAGAACGAGCACTCCGCCCATCTGCACCATCGTCGTGAGTCGGTAGACCCAATCATCCGTGTCGTAGGCCGACGCAAACCAAGAAAAGTTGATCCACGCCCAACAGATCCCGAAACTCGCAAACATGAAGCCGGCGACACCGGCAGCGAGGTGATCCTCAGCCATGGCATGGGCAAGCTGGTTGGCCGCCACCGCGAAGGCGGCCACAAACGTGAGGTCGAACAGAAGCTCGAGCGGGGTCGCCGACCGGTGAAGCTCGTGCTGATCACGCCCCGCCATTCGAGACACATGGTGATTGAGTTGCCCTGCCTTGACGTCGCTCACGACACCATTGTGAAGAATCAGTCAACTGACTAGCCATCCAGGCGCGAGGCGATGGCCTGCAGGTGGGCCTCCAAAGCATCTTCGCCGGAAGGAGCATCTTGCGAGGACACCACCGTCCACGATTCGCGCATCGAGGCGTAATCGCCCGGAGCCACCGTCTCCAGCAATCCAACCGACTCGACTTCAAGCATGTCGTGGCGCGTGAACGTCTCGAAGTTGCACCCGAAGTCGGGATAGTGCCCACCGTCGATCGCCGGGAAGCGCTTCATAAACAGATCTGCGCCCAGGCGATACGCCGCCCAGCCCTGCCGAACAAACGCGCCCACTTTCTGCGGACCGCGATCGGCATCATGGCGCAATCGGATCAGCCGCCGCCCCCACGTCCATCGCGGGTCGCTCATGTCCGTGTAAGACCACAGCACGAGCGGGCGCACGGGCAAGAAGTTCTCCGTGTGCGGCACCAGCGGATCCTGCGGGAAGATGCACTCGCCGCCCGCCGCCATCACCGTCAACGCCCACGGCGCAAGCTCAAACCCGAGCGTCCCGAGGTTGTGAATGCGGTGTTCAAGGTCAATACAATCGCCCTCGCCGGCGCGGATGCGAAGCTCGCGTTGCAGGCCATGCGGGTCTACTGCGGACCGCAAGGACAGCCACCGGCCTTCTTCCGACGCCTCAACTGGTTCATTCTCCGGGAAGTAGGTGACCTCCTTCGACTCCGGCGCGATCCAGAGTCGATGCCCACCATAGCTGCGGTATTCGGTGCCTCCGGTTACTCCGCGTTGTTCAGGCGACTCGTGCATCAGGTTCGCACCGCCGTCTCGCGTCAGGCGCACGATTCGCGGTCCGACGTCAAGGGTCACGAGCGCCTCCAAGCCGCCGGCGCGCACCACCGCGCACCGCCATCCGTTGAACTCAATCACGTCCATGTGAACCTACAATACCCCTGCCGCGTTAACGAACACGCACCCGCGAGCGGAACTCGTCCTCGAGCCCGGCCTGTCGCAGAGGCTCCCGCTCAACGTACATGTGGCGGTGATCAAACCTGATGACCCAGATGTCGTCGGTCTCAAACTCCACCTCCATCTCGCGCCACGGAACCGTATAACCGATGCCTTTGCGGTCGAACGAGGTGAAGCTCTCGTCAGTCAAGACGCACGTCCATTGCTCGTCTGCGCAGTCAACCTCTTGCTCGACTTGAGAGTTTCGATAGTGCGACCCCAGGTACACACCGTAGCCAAGGAATGCACAAGCAAGCGGGAACGCCACGTACTTGAGGTTCGGGTTCCCGTCCGGAATCAAGTCGGCCACCGAGATCAGCACGACCATGCCGATCGCATAGAAGAGCGATCTGTTGAGCCAATGCGAGACCCGCGTGCCCATCGCATGTTTAGCCCAAGCCCGACCGAACCTTCGATGGGCATCACGATCAAAGGAGTAGGTGTAACGATGCTCCACCTGAGCATTCTAACCCGGTTGCTGAGCTTGTGAAGAGACCGTCACCATTCCGTGATCGTCACGCGGCCCGCGTCGATCAAACCCGTCGCCCGCCCCGATGAGCTTTCCACGAAGCGATACGCACACACCCACGTATCCGGCCTTCCTTCCGCTTCAAACGGCGTCAACGGATCGGCGAACTCGGCAAACCCCAGGCTCTTGTAGCTCCTTGGGCGCGGCATATTGTGGGGACCGGGCACGGCTTGCACCAGAATCTCCGTCACCACTCCCGGCTGGTTTGCTTGGCTTGGTGTGAAGGTCAGAATCGAACCCGACCCGGTCAGCGCCAGCTTCACGACGTCGCCCAGGAACACCCCTTCCGGCGGATCGAGCGGCGCTGTAAACCCGCCGTGCAGTTGCAGATACTTGATCGTCAAGCCCGTAAACACGTTGACGGCTTTGGGCGCTCGCATTTGGGCGGTCACGGGATCGCGCGTGGCCAAGGTTTGCGCATAGGCTTGCCATGCTTCAAACTGCGGCGTCGTCAGCTCACGCCAGAACTGGTTCGCGAGCGTCATGTACCGCTCGATCTGGCTTTGCGCAGGTGTGCTTGAATCAAAGCGGTCAGGGCGACCCCGCATGATGACCCCACCGGGCGCATGGGCCAGCACCACATTGCCGAGTCGCCCCGACATCGGCCCAAATCCCGCGCCTGTAGTGAGCGTTGCCATCCCTTTATCTATCGGTTGTGGAGGGAGGATTCTGGAGACTTGGAGGGGTCGTGGAGGGGTCGTGACCCCTCCACGACCCTACCACGACCCTTCCACGACCCCTCCACCAACGTCAGATGAGGCGCGTTTCCCAGCCGTTTCCGAGGAGCGGCACCGTCGCGCAACACGGGCCCCCGTCTTTGGCGCGACCTGCGATGGTGCACTCGATGCGGCTACCCGGCGTCGCGAGGTGCGCTTGGATGAGGTCCTCGGTGATGCCCGCGAGGGGAATCTTGGCGCGCCGCGTCCAGGTCGAAAGGCGGTCGCCGGCATGCGTTCCCGAACCGATATAGATGAACTTGCCCCCGGACGGACCTTGCACAAAGGCCCCGCTCCAGCGGCCATCGTCCGTGCAATGCGCTTCGAACTCGAACACGCCCTCCCTTACCGGCCCGACGTGTTCGAGTTTGCCCCGCTGGAGCGCATAGGCGACTCCGGGAATCGGGTCCTTGATCCGGATGGTGAGCCGTACTGCTCGCTTCATTCCTTCGCGCCTGGGCGATATTGCGTATCCGACGTCGGCGGGAACTGGGGCGTCATCGCCGTGAAGTTCCAAGCCGGATTCCCGGTTTGATTAAAGGGCGCGATCACAAACGACTGAGGGTCGAGGAGCGAGATTCTCGGGAAACTTCCGGCGAGGACGGTTGAGTTTCCAACCTGACCGGAGATATGCTTCGGCCCTCCCGCGACCACGCCGATATAGATCTCTCCGGTGGTTGGATCATAGGCTCCGTTCGCCGACCATTGGAGTCCAGGCGCGGTTACTGGACTGTTACTGAGCGTCATGGCCCCGCCTCCGGTCCATCTCTCAACGAGGATCGTTCCATTTCGATGTTCACCCGAAGAGTTAGAAGAAGCGGTTGACCCCGGCGCGGCAAAGAAGGGAATCGGATCGACGAGGACGAGCGGGCCGCCTGCCTTTTGACGTCGCTTGGCGAAGTCTTGGCGGAACTTGAGTTCGCCAGTGATCGTGGTCTTGAGGCTGCCTTCACCGGTCTGCGTGTAGGAGAACGTGCCCGTGTACATCGTGAGCGGGCGTCGGTTGCTTTCCTTGCCGTGAACCTTGACCCACACGTTGCCCGCCGATCCAGGTCCCGTGGCGGGGATTTCGCAGGTGATGAGGGTCTCGTTCCACTTGATGTTCGCCGCGGCAGTGCCTTCGACGAACACCTCGCCAGGCTCGTTGCCGAAGTCGCCGTGGATGTGGAGTTCACCGGCGGGTTCGAGCATGGTCAGGAACTGGATGGTCGGCTTGAGGCCCGCGTTCGTGGTGCTGGCCTTGTAGGAGGCGACCAGGTTCACACCGGCTACGGGGACCAGCCCCTTGGTTGTCATATCTTCAAGCACCTCCCGAACGTGGAAGGGGCGCTGCTTGGGCGACTCGGGCGTAATCGCCTCGGCGGCCAGGAGGCGATCCAAGAAGTATTGACCCGCCTGGAGCGAGCCCGCAACCTGGACGGCCTCACTCCAGCCGAGGTGTACGGCGGCACCTTGGTCTTGGCAGGCCTTGATGAAGTTCTGGGCGCCGTTGGGAGCGGCGATGTACGAGCTGTAGCAAACGTTGAAGTACACCACCGCGTTGGGCTCGAACTGCCAGTAAGCCTTGACGAACTCCGCCGTAATGGCATAGCGCGTGTCGCTGATGGGCTTGCCTGCGCCATCCTTGAGCCCATTGGGGGCGGTCATCCAGACCAAGTTCAAGTTGTTCAGATCGCCCGCGATGTCGAATTGGGCGTCTAGTGCATTGGTTCGAATGGTCGACGTCTGCATGCAGAAGCGCTTGCTGATGAAGGTGTCTTCGAAGCTTCCGCCGTGAGTGTTGAAGTAGAAGTAGCCATCCCCCTTGACGCCTCGGAGGGTTTGGACGGACGCTTCGCTGTCGATGGACGGGCGAACCTGGTAGCCGCCCCTCGTGAGGATGTTCTTGAGGCTGGCCGTTGCCGTTTCGCCGTCGCTGAAGGCCGCGCCGAAGGAGTGCAGCACACGCCCGAACGTGCCTTTGGCCACGGTGGCCGCGCGGCTGCTGGGCACGAACTCACGGTGAGGGGTATTCGGTCCACGCCAGTCCGGCATTCGGTTGAAGCTAACGACAAGATGGCCGCCGTCGGTAAAGCGCCCCCAGGCGCAGAGGTCAGGCGAGATGCCGGCCGCTTTGAACTCGGGGAGCGACCGCATATAATCGGCCATCTGCTGCACGCGTTGCGGCATCGTGAGGTTTTGGTCGAGCAAGAACTCCTGTCGATCTTCGACCTTGGTGATGGCGGCCCCCCGCACGGCTGGATCCATGGTCAAGCTGGTGCCGCTGCCACCGACGGGATTGCCGCTGCCTCCACACGCGAGAACGACGATGACCAGCGGAACGAACCACAACCAGCGCTTCATAGTGCGGATTATAGACACTTGCGCTCGATTCGCGGTAGCGTAGCGAGAGATGGCGAACTTTGAACCTCTGATCGCGAGGCTTGCGGAAGGGAAGGACTGGTTTGTGGGCGAACTGACGGCGATGCCAGCAGAGGCGGCAATGCGACCGCTGGCGGCGGATGAGTGGTCGCTGGCCCAGCATGTCGAGCACCTGATCATCGTGGAGCGGGCAACGCTGATGCTCTGGACTCGGGCCTCCGAGCCCATGCCCAAGCGCACACCTGTGCAACACCTCAAGCGGAGAATGGTGAAGTCAATCATGCGGCGTGCGATCAAGGTGCCCGTGCCCACCAAGGAGGCCGAGCCGAGCGCTCAACCGGACGTCTCTGCGCTGATTGCCGACTGGGACAAGCTACGCACGAAGTTCGCGGGGCGGCTGGAGAAAGCCCCCGCGCCTGATGTGGTGGTCTTTCCCCATCCGGTCGCGGGGCCGCTGAATGCAGAGGAGTCGCTGGAGTTCTTGGCGGATCACATGCTGTACCACCGCCAGCGGGTGGCGCGATTGATGAGGAAATGACGGCGGTCGAGCGGGTGCTGCTGGGGACGGCAGTTGGCGATAGCTTGGGGCTCGTTTTCGAGGGGCTCTCAGCTTCTCGAGTGGCGAAGTTTTCGCCGTCGCCGATGCGTCAGCGGTTGTTCCTTGGGCGGGGGATGCTGAGCGACGATACGCTCCAATCGGTGTTTGTGGCGCAGGCGATCCGGCGGCATCCTGATGACCCTTTGGCTGCGGCGACGTTCTTTGGGCGGCGGGTGCGGCGTTGGTTCTGGACGTTGCCGCCGGGGATTGGGCTATCGACGGCGAAGGCATGCTTGCGGCTGACGCTCGGGATGCGGCCGTCTGGGGTGCCGTCGGCGGGGAATGGGTCGGCGATGCGCTCGGCGGTCGCCGGGGTGATGATTGAGGATGCCGACGCACGCGATGCGATGGTGGCGGCGCTAAGCCGGGTGACGCATACGCATGAGCTTGCGATTCTTGGCGCACAGGTTGTGGCGTTTGCGGCGGCGTGCGGCGATCCCGAGGTGTTTGATGAACTGGCGCCAGCGCGCTATCCAGGGTGGGACTTCTCGGCGACGTTTCGGGCAACCGGACCGACTGGATACGTGGTTGAGAGTGTCCAAGCGGCGCTGTCGGTTTGGCGTGCGCATCCTTGTGATTTGTTGGGGGCTCTGGAGGCCGCGATTCGTTTGGGCGGAGATACGGATTCGGTGGCGGCGATTGTGGGTGGCTTGGTCGGAGCTTCTTCGGAGGTGGTGGTTGGCTCGGACTTGACGCGCTGGTTCGGCTGGCCGCAGGCGGATGAGTTGCTCGCGGATGACGTGCCCTGGGGACGGGTGCACGTGGCGCATGCGGTGGGTTTGCCGGTTGTGTTGGCTCACGGCTTCCGGCGGATGTTGCCGCCGTATCAATAAGGTCTTGGTTCCGTTGTAGCCGCAGGATGGGTTGTGCCTGCGGATGTTGCGCTCGGACGAGCCCACCGGCACCCTCATCCGGATCGAGTCCTTCGCTGGCCGATAAACAGCGAAGTGGTTGCGGAGCTAGTTCTTCGTCACGGCGAGGTAATCGCGGATGGCATCCTGGATGCTCTCAAGAGCCTCCTCTTCGGTGGCACCCTCTGACCAGCACCCCGGCAAGCCAGGGACCCACACCGAGAAGCCTTCCTCAGTCTGCTTTGTGACGACCGCGTAGTCCATGGTCGCATTCTACGCGACGAACACGCTCAGGAGGATGGAAACAGCGCCTAAAGAAGTGCCTTGAACTCTTCGATCGTGAGTCCGGCCGTCTTGATAAGCTGACCCATTACGGCGGGCTTGATCGGATTGTGCCTTGGGATCACCAAGATCGTCTGCTGACGCTTCATCACCACGTGTCCAGATTGCCTCGCAACGACAAACCCGGCCTTCCCAAAGGCCTTGATCGCCGCTTGATGACTGACACCCGAGAGCTTAGGCAACGTTGAGATCGACCTGAACTTGGGCCGCCTCGCCTTCCTCGGCGATCTCGCGGGCTACTTCGAGATAGAGTTGGATAGCTTCCTTCACATTCTCGAGAGCTTCCTCGCGGGTTTCGCCTTGGGAGTAGCACCCCGGCAATCCCGGCACCATCACCGAGAAGCCCCCTTCTTCCTCGGGGATGAGTTGGACCGTGTAGATCATGGTTGTATTGTACGGCACATTTCGGCTGGGCACCCCGCCCCAACCACGCGATACAATCTCACCCCATGGACTCCGCACTCATTCACTTCCCGCCGATGGGCGTTTACGAGACGCTCTTCAAGTTCCTCGACGCCACCGGGAAGTACATGGGCACCGAAGGCACGCACCCGTGGGCGCAGGGC
>CAZPHD010000008.1:47772-62619 GCA_964586225.1 uncultured Fimbriimonadaceae bacterium | reverse complement strand
GCATCAGCTTCACCCACGCCGACCTCAAGTATCCGCAGGCGACCGGCGGCATCGAACTCCTGACCGCCATCCGCGACTACTACAACCACTTCTACGGCACGAGCATCACCACCGACAACGTCGCCATCTTCGCCGGTGGACGGCCGGGCATCTACGCGATTCTGTCGTTCCTCAAGCCAGAGTATCGCGTGCTCATCGAGGAGACCGAATACACACCCTATTGGGATGCGCTACAGCTCCTGGGACGTGCCCACACGCTGATTCCGAGCAATGTCGACAACCACTTCCGGCCGACGCTGGCGGATTACGAAGCGGCGGCGGGCACCCCTCACCCCCCAACCCCCTCTCCCGAAGGTAGAGGGGGAGTCTTCGTGGTCAAGAGCAACCCCTGCAACCCGACGGGCGTCACTTGGCGCGGCGAGCAACTGAAGAGCATGGTTGAGTTCTGCAAGCAGCCGGGGCGGGCGGGGCTGTTCGACGAGGCCTACGAGTTCTTTCAGACCGGCGAGATCGAGAGCGCGATGCGCTACGTGGGCGATATCGACGAGACCAACGTGTTCGTGGTCAGCGCGGCCACGAAGGGTCTGCAGGCACCCGGTCTGCGTGTGGGCTGGGTTGTCGGCTCGAAGACGAACATCGAGCTCTTCCGCAACTTCAGTAGCATCGCGATGGGCGGCGTAGCAAGACCGTCACAAATCTGCGCGTCGAACCTCCTTTCGCTGGACCGGGTGGGTCACGCGCGGGAGACCGTCCAGAACTTCTACGGCATGCAGCGCGATCGCTACCGCGCCGCGTTGGAGTCGCTGGGATTCGAGCTGTTCACCGGCGACGGCGGCTTCTATCACTGGGGTCGGCTACCGGGTGGGCTAACCGCGGACGAGTTCAACGAGCGGCTGTTCCGGCACGAAGCGGCAATCCTACCGGGCACGCTGTGCGACATGTTCCGCCGGGGCGCAAGCTCGCCGCTGGCGAACTTCGTGCGCTTCTCCTTTGGCCCGTTGCCGGCGGAGAGCTTCGAGGGCGACGTCGAGATTCTACGCGCGGCGCTTGGCTAGGAGCTTCCTGGTGGGTGCATCGATATGCTCGGCGACCGTGACGGTGGTTGCTGAGCAATAGCGCATAAACTCGCGGAAGGCGGGCTCGAACGCCTCCCAGAATCCGGCGGGCAACCCTGCAGCCTCGGTGTGCCACTGTCTCACCTCAAGGACACCGGCCCGGCAGAAGAACTCGATCCGCGCAACCAGCGCATCGCCGAATAGGATCGGCAGCACGTAGTAGCCCCATTTGCGCTTGGCCTCGGGCGTGTAGATTTCCCAAATGTAGTCGAAGCCGAACAGCTTGGCGATCATGCCGCGGTCCCACATGAGCTGATCGAGCGGAGCGAGGAAGATGACGCGCGGCTCAAGCGGCGGCTGATCGAGCAGGCTCAGAAACTCGGGAGTGGCATTCGCTTTCATACCCTCGACGTTTATGGGAATGATCTGGCCGGCATCGGTCAGCGCTTGAAGGGCCGCACTTCGCTCGGGCGCCATCATGTAAGACCACGTTTCATAGCCCGCTTGCGGTCTGAGGATGCCCATCGCTCGGTGCCGCTCCATCGCGATTTGCTGCGAAAGAACGCTATCGGAGGGGAGCGGCTGAGCGTAGATGTCGGCGGGGACGACACGTTCCGTGAGGTCGTAGAGATGCTGCCCCCGCCGGCGACCGGCCGTCATGATGCGGCCGGTGTGCCACAGGGCGCGGAGCACTTGCTTGGTGACGCTCGGGCCATACCACGAGCCCTTCCACTCGTCGTTTCGGGCTTGGAAGTCGAAGTCTTTGGGCATCATAGGGCCGCGTTGGTCGATCTCGTTCAGGATCGCCGCGACGGCCTCGGGCTGGTCGGCGAGCAGCTTTCCAGAGCGGCCTCTGAGAGCGTCGCGGTAGAAGTAGCGCCGCACGGGCCAGCCTTCGAAGGGCACCAGGGAGGCCTGCTTGTCCCAGCCATCGTAGACGTGCCGGTCCTCGTAGGCGAGCTTTTCCCAGTCTCCGATTTTGTATCCGGGGAGGCGCGCCTGGAGGACCAAGTCGTGATTGCATCCGACGGGCGCAATTGGGTCGAACTGGATGCTGCGGAGGCGTTCGAACACCTCAACCTGGCTCGCGCAGGGCGCGAAGTGGTGGCGTACGAGCGCGCGTCGCGCGTCGGCTTGGGTCAGCTTGATGGGTCCGGACACGCGCTAGAGGATACTTGGAAGTATCTTGACTAGCGAAACCATGTCGTTCTTGCGCAGCGCGACTTCGTAACCATGCCGGCGCATGAGGCGGTGGAGTGGCTCGTTCGTCTCGGCCGTGTACGTGCGAAACTCGCGCATGCCGTGCTCTTGGAACCACGCTTCACCTTCCTGGACGAGCCGGCTCGCAATCCCCAGGCGCCGAGCAGATGGCTTGACATAGAACGTCGAGAACAAGCCAAACTCGGTCGCTTCGTCGGACTCGATACGGAGGATGCAGTGAGCCACGATCTCGCCGGTCGGGAGTTCGACCACCATCACCCGCCCTCGGCAAGATGCGGGATCGAGGTGGAACCGCACGCGCTGAACCAACCAGTCCATTGTGTACATCGCTTCGCCTTCTTCGGATCCGACGACCTCTTGCAGGGTGAGGCGCATCCTTGCCGCCACGATGTGAACCTCCTCGGGATGCTCCGGGTTGATATCGCGGATGATGAATGGCTCGGCACTCATATCGGTGTCTAGTCTGGCGGGAATCGGTGGTCTTGAATTAGTGCGCCGACGAGCCCGCCAATCAGCCCAAACAAGAAGGCAAGAAACAGCGAGCCAAGGGCTTCATCATTGCCGCTGAATCCGCCGAGGCCCAACGACTAGGAGTGCCACAGATCCCGCAATGCCAATACCCATCGCTGCGCCGGACAAGACCTTTCGAGTCCGTAGGCCCATGCCTATGAACTTACCAGCTTAAGCGCGCTCTCCCTCTATCCGCGGTCTGGCTCGCGGGATGAGTGCTCGTCCCGGCAGACGAGTCGGAAGCGACCCGTGGCGACGACCTGGCGGCGGAACCCGAACATGGTCGGCAGTGAGATCGTCCACGTTCCCGCGATCTCGCGCCCAATAGAGTCTATCTCTCCTCGATATTCTACGGGGCGAGACGGATCCTCTTCGACAATGGGTTCCCAACCGGTGACCGTCGTAGTCCGCACGAATTTCGTCAAGTAGGTCTTCGTGAATGTCACGCGGTGGCCGGATAGGCTCCCGCGAATCGTTGCATCCTGTGGGCCTCTCGTTGTGATGATCATGTCAGGGTAGCGCTCTGCGGTCTGCTGCCATTCCCGATAGAGGGCCGTTCCTACGGGCACCTTACGCATAATGTCCGCGACCGTGGCCACGACCTCCAGCCGCAGGTCAATCATGGTCCCCGTGAGACGACCGTTCACGAGCTCCAGTGTGGCCTCGATGGGATACAGATCGGTCTCGTCCTCGCCGTAGACGAAGTAGCCCTGCCAGTGCCGCCCGAGGTTCATGGAGCCTCCAGCAGTGCTAGCACGCCGCGTCGCTTGCGGATGTTCTTGTAGTCCCACTGGATCGCGCGACTCTTGACCAGCCATCCGCGGACGGCGGCGAGATCCACCTCGGAGGCGTGCGTGTACCTCGCCTCGGCCGCTTTGAACGTGCCGCTCGCGGTCAGCCCCGGTTCGTCGAACGACTGGCCGCTCCAGAACAACAGCCGGACGCACCTCTTGAGCGGATGGTAGCCGACGAGCGGATTGCCGTCGAGGAACCACACCGGATGGGCATGCCATATCTTGCTTTCGGCGTCGGGCAACGCGGCGGAAATCTCAGCGTGAAGCATCTCGCAGATCGCGCGGTCTTGCTCCGAGAGGCTAGCGTGGTAGTGGGCAACGTCGGCGTTCATGAACCTATGATAGTCGGAACTAGGCGAAACGGTCCTCCGCAAAGGCTCGTCAGACAGCCAACATGACCGGATTGATTGCGCTTGTTGCCCTGGGATGGGCTGGTCAGGATGTATCCGATGACCAGATCATCGCGATGGGTCGCGACGCTTGGATTGCCCGACACCAAGGTGCCGACCTCGATCAGCTTCGAAGTGCCGAGCGGCGCTTCGCGCTCGCGGTGGGGCTGCGCAAGGAAGCAGCGATTCAGCGATCAGCCGACGCCAAGCTCCTGAACGACATCGATATCGACATGGCGAACATCACCAAGGGGGCTTGCCGTCTGGCCGACTACCAACTCGCTCAGCGACCCGAAGGGCTCCTGATCAACGCGAAAGCATCAACGCTGATGGTCCTGACGATGGATGCGGTTGTGCGGCGTTTACCATGCGCTTCCGCGGTGACGCAAACCGACGTGTGGCGAACCTACAAGGACACTGCCGCGTATCACCTCGGCCAATCGGAGGCGATCCAGCGCGATGCCGATCGCGGAGGCTACAGCGTCGAGGGCCACGCACTGAACTACAAAGGCCTTGGCCATAATATCGGTAGGCTGATGAACCATGTTGCATCTCGCTCGGCCGACGAGAAACGACATCTCTTTGACGCTGTGATCAAGCTTATCTACTTGACGAAGGGTCAGGATCCGTTGTCGTAATCGGAGGATAAGCGCCTTCCTCAACCTCAAGCTCGTAAAGCAACTCGTTGAGGCTCCTACCGGCAAACTCAGACGCAACCCGAGCGGATAGGTCTTGAACGCGTTACGCGCTGGCCGTTCTGGGACCGGGTCGCTGGAGGAAGTCACCTCGTCTTGCTCGTTCATAGGAGCCGATACGGCAATGTTAGGCCGCTGCGTTTTACGGGGTACCTTCACAGCATGCCTCACCGCGACCTACTTGCCACGCTCCGGCAACGCTTCGACCAGCACCCCCATCGGCATCCCGGCATCACTTGGGAACACGTCCAAGCCAAGCTCGAACCCGCGAAGCTGGCCGCCCTTGAGGCCATGGAAGAGACCGGTGGTGAGCCCGACGTGGTGACTTTGGCCGGAAAGCTTTGCTTTGTTGATTGCGCTCCCGAGAGCCCCAAGGGTCGCCGGAGCTGCTGCTACGATCAGGCGGCTCACATCGCGCGGAAAGAACACCCACCCAAGACGAACGCGATGGACCTCGCCAAGCAAGTCGGCATCGTCATGCTGGATGAGGCCGAGTATCGCGAACTGCAGGCCCTTGGCCCCTTCGATACGAAAACGTCAAGCTGGCTGCGCACGCCTGATGACATCCGCGCCCTCGGCGGCGCTATCTTCGGCGATCACCGCTACGGCACCGTGTTCATGTATCACAACGGCGCGGATTCCTATTATGCGTCGCGCGGATTTCGGGGCAAGCTCGTGCTCTGAGCAGCGAGCCACGGGCTGAGGACCCGCTGCGGGTTTGCGCTGAAGGTCAGCGAGGAAAAAGACACTTCAGCTGGGCGAGTCCTTCAGGGTTTCTCGTTGGCAGTTGGAAGATGGCAGTATTGACACGAGCCCCTATCCCGCAGTCCAAATCCAAAATCCCTACATGCCCACGCCCGTGTAATACCGCAGCCCTTTGCGCCAGAGCACCTTCGACAGGCCATACGCCACGATCACCCACGCCACCTGGATCAGCAGGACCTCGTACACCCGCCCGCCGGAGACGCGGCCAATCAGAATCTCCGTCGGCGCGCCGGTCGTGAAGTAGAACGGGAAAAGCAACGCCAGGCGCTGCGCCCATTCGGGGAGCACCGACACCGGGAACAACTGCCCCGACAGGAACAGCATCGGCACGTAGTACAGCTCGAAGATCGAATAGGCCTCCTGGACGAACAGCGCCACCATCGCCATCATCGTCACGAACGTGAAGCTCACCAAGTGCCCCAAGATCACCGCGGCCCAAAACTCCCAGCCCATAAACAGCTGAACATCCCCGAGATAGCCGCGGTAGAGATACAACAGTAGCACGAAGAACGGGGCGAACAGCATCGGCCGGATGAACCGCCACGCGAGGTTCCGAAAGAACAGGAACTGGTGGAAGCTGATCGGGCGCATCAGCATCGCCGAGAAGTTGCCCTCCTTGATCTCGGTGGCGACGTCCCACATGATGTGGCTGGTGATAAAGCTGCCAAGGAGCAGCATCGTCAGGTAGTAAATCACGAAGTCGCCGCTGCTGTAGCCCGCGATCGGACCCTGAGCCATCGCGCTCGCCTTGGTCCACACAAGCGGCATCGTGACCGCCGTCACGAGGTCGGTCATGATCCAGATGAGGCCGCTGGCGCGGTACGCGATGCCATCTTGGAAGTAGATGGAGAACACCGCGCGCCATTTGGCGAGGGTTCGTGTCATGAGTTCGCAAAGACGGTACCCCACTCGAAAGGGACTCTTTTCCTGGGAGGGCCCCGCTCCGTCGGCGCCTCGGGCTCGCCTAGAAAGTCGCCACCGTCGCGGGAACGTCATCGAATGCTGCACGTCTAGCAAGTGTATGCGCGCACTTGCTTGTTTGGTGGGGTTCCTCGGGGTCGCTTATGTGGGCGCCCAAGTCCGCCCGGTCTACACGGCCATCGAGAGCCACGTCAGCAACGCCCAAGTCATTTGCGTTGGCACGATCTCCAAGATTGAGGACGCCGTCGTTGACGGTCATGCGGCGATCAAGATGACGGTCGCGGTGACCGAAATGCTCAAGGGCGACCCTGTGGCAACAGTCACGGCACTTCGGGTGGGCAGGGACAGCAAGACGCACTACGACAGCGCAATGCGGGCCGGAGCTGCCTTTGTCTGGTTTGTCCCTAAGGACACAGCGCGGGTTGACTACTGCCTAGAGCCAGCCTACTCGGATCACAAATTCTTCAACGGACTTGCCGTGAGCATTGATTTCACGGTGATCAAGACTCGCAATGAACTGCTCAATAGGCTGAGGAGGTTCTTGAAAGAGAATCCAGATTCGAAAGGCGGCGAGTCGTTGCTTGCGCCACTTCCCGGACAGCCCTTGACCGCATTTGTTGACTTCAACATTCCCCTATGCCCGTGGACCGAGACCTTGGCGATTCGGATGATTACGAAGCCCGACTCGTTCCTCTTCGGGCCGCAGAAAGGCAATCCCGACGATGCGGCTACGCCAGAAACGTGGAAGCAAAGCAAGGATGGGATGCTCCGCGTGCAAGGCCTCATGTTGCTTCGCCACTTCAAGTCACCCGCCAACATTCGCCTTGCCCAGCGCTATCTGAATGATCCCCTGATCGCAATGGCCGGCGAGTATGGAGAGCCGATCAAGATGCACTTCTGGGTTCGCGATGCGGCCTATCGACTGTTGCGCTCCTGGGATGTCGAGGTGCCCACGCCAGTCGTCTTCGGCCCCGTCATCGAGTATCGGATTGGCCTGTTCCCGAGTCGGGAGTTTGGACTGGATCGCAACTTCACCCCGTAGCGACGCTACGCCCGCGGCAACCGCTCCGATACCGGCAACAACGCCGGAAACGGCGCGTGCGGCTCGATCTGATACCAATACGCCGTCGACGAGTAGTCGTTCGACAGCTTGTTCGCGTGGCCGTGCTCGATCGTTACCCGGATGGACTTGCGGAACCGAATCGGATCCTCGATGTGGAACCGGTACATCGAGTTCTTGCCGCTCCAGGGCCACTCCGGCGTGCCGGAATACAGCGTGATGCCGTGATACGGCGCGGAGAACACCGTGCGCGGACCGAACGCGGTGCAGATGTAGTCCTCGGTGCCGGTGCCGTGGAGCGACGGCGGCCACGCCTCGCCGTCGATGAAGATCATGTCGTCGCCCTCGCCGTACCAGTCGTTGGCTTGGGGCTCGAAGACGTCGATGTTCAGATTGCATCCGACGTAGATGCCGTCGCCGGTGGCTTCGAGGATGACGTAGTTGTCGTCTCCGGTGACGTTCGGTCGGCGGTTCCAGATGTCGAAGAGGTTGTCGTTGTTGAGCTTCTCGGAGCACCAGCCTTCGGTGTGGGCCTCGCGCCGCCACTGGGCGTGGAAGCGGGCGACGCCGGGACCGTGGGGCTGGTCGTACTCTTCGTAGTCGATGTAGAAGTAGACATTGACGGCGACGTCGGTCTCGCTGGTGATTTCGATACGGGCGGCGTCGAAGGGCATCGGGAACCAGCAGTTCATGCCGCGCCCATCCTCTGGGCTCATTTGGAGAGGCAGGGAAGTGAGGTCCCGGAAGATGCCGTGTCCCATGCCGAAGAAATCGCCGAGCGGGACCTCGACGCTGGGGTGGTCCTCACCGTCCCAGAACATGCGGAGAACGAGCTTGCGCGGGAAGGTGTCGTCGTTGCCGACGGTCATCCAGATGTGCTTGATGCAGCCGGGTTTGTCGGTGTCGAGGAGGGTCTTGGTCTCGCCGGGTTGCACGGTCCACCAGTCCGAGTTATTGCCAGCGGGGTCATAGCTGGATGCGCGCTTGGAGCGGTAGTCGCGCAGGTAGGGCAGGCTGCCCAGGGTGGTTTGGCCGATCATGGGGGAGGATAGCGCGGGTTGGCTCGGATTTGCTCGGGTTGGTTCGGGTTTGCACGGGTTGGCTCTCGGAGGTGTAGGCGCGGGTTTCGAGTCACGAGCGTTCCAGGCTTAGCTTCGCTCAGAACCCGCGTCTACGTACTCGACAAATCCGAGCCAACCCGTGCAAAACCGAGCCAACCCGAACCCACCCGAACCAAGCCAGCAAAACCGAGCCAACCCGCGCTATTCTCCCCCCATGACCGAGCGCGAACGCAAAGCGCATCTCCTTCGCCGGTTCTCCTTCGGAGCAGGGATCTGTGAGCTGGATCGATATCCCGCCACCAACGCCGCCACGCTGCAGAAGCTGCTGTCGGAACATACAGCGCCCGACACCTTCATGATCAGCCCCTGGCAGTTTCTTGCCCAGGCCGACGGAAAGATCGATACGAACAGCTACCATATCGGACCCTGGTGGGCACTGCGTATGGTCATGACGAGCCGCCCGCTCACCGAAAAGCTGACCCTGTTCTGGCACGACCACTTCGCGATCGAGGCCGAGAAGGTCGGCGAGGCGCCGACGATGGCCGCCTACCTCGACGTCCTCCGCACGAGGGGCCAAGGCAAGTTTCGCGACTTGCTGAAGGCGGTGATGAGTCAGGGCGCGATGCTCTGGTACCTTGATGGCCACGTCAGCCACAAGACCAAGCCGAACGAGAACCTAGCCCGCGAAATCTTCGAACTCTTCACGATGGGAGAAGGCGCGGGCTACACCGAGAACGATGTCCGCGAGCTCGCCCGCGCAATCACCGGGTGGTCGATGCACTACATGGGGAGCTACATGGAGATGCCCTACGAGAAGGTGAAGGAGCGGGCAGACGGCGCGCGTATGGCCATCAACAATGTCTGCTATGTTCCTGCGCTGCACGACGATGGCGTTAAGACGATCCTCGGCAAGAGCCAGCGCTTCAACTGGGACGAGGCGCTTGACTTGATCGCCGGCCACCCGGCAACCGCGAAGTACATCTGCGCGAAGCTCTGGTCCTTCTTCGCCTATCCGGACCCTGAGGACGCGGTTCTTGTGAGGCTGACGGACGCTTGGCGGAAGTCGGACGGGGAGATTCGCGCCGTGCTGAAGGCCATTGCCGACGCCCCCGAGTTCTGGGGACCTCGGTGTATTCGGACTTTGCCCAAGAGCCCGGCCGATTGGGTAGTTGGCATGTTCCGCAGCCTCGATCTCCCGAAAGTGATGCACGCCCTGTATGAGGCTCCAAAAGACGAAGTCACTCCGATCCGTAAAGAGCTCCGCGACTCCGCCAATGCCGCCTACTACCTGATGCAGCAGCAGGGGTTGCAGTTGTTGTTCCCGCCCGATGTCGCGGGTTGGAACTGGGGCCGCGGTTGGCTGTCTGCGGACACGTCGGCCAAGCGCATCCGTTCGGCTGATCCCATCTATTGGGGCGGCGGCGATGGGCGGCCGATCGCCGTACACACGGCCGCGCTCTTGAAATCGAAGTTCAAAGTCACCGATTCCAGCTCGCTCGTAGATGGCTTTCTGGCGCTGATCGACGCACAACTTGCGGTGGACCAGCGGGCCGTCCTGGTGGACCGTTGCGAGAAACTGGGCGGATTGGCGGCTTTGGAGCATAAGGACCGTGCCGCAAATCTGCTCGCGACCCTCTCGAGGTTGATCAGCGCTGCACCTGAGTATCAGTTGGGGTGAGGGGAAGTTTGCAGTGAGCAGTAGGCAGTGAGCAGTTCCCGGAAGTAACAAGCGCTCGCTGCCAACTGCTAACTGCCAACTGCTGACTGCCAACTCTCCCAAGCGGTAACATCCCACCCATGCCGAAGCGCTCCGTGACTGCCGACGATCTGCTCAAACTCACCTTCGTCGGTGATCCCCAAATCTCCCCCGACGGACAGCACATTCTCTTCGCCAAGAAGACCGTCAACGACCGCAACGCTTACGTCACCCAGCTCTGGACGGTGGACCTCGAAGGCCATGCCAAGTCGTGGACGACGGGCGAAGCCGGGGCCGGGCATGGGCGCTGGAGCCCCTGCGGCCGGAAGATCGCCTTCATCAGCGGGCGCGAGGGCAAGCGGCCGCAGCTCTTCATCATTCCCGCTGACGGCGGCGAAGCTACCAAGCTCACCAACCTCCCCGAAGGCTCGCTCGGCGGATTCCGCTGGTCTCCCGACGGCAAGCACATCGCCTTCACCTTCCGAGAGACCGACGCCGAATGGACCACCGAAGCCCTTGAGGCCCGAAAATCCAAGAACCTCAGCACCCCGGCCCGCGTGATCACTACCGAGTCGTACCGCCTTGATGGCGACGGCTACTTCCTCGATGATCGCTATGCGGTCTATGTGGTGGACACTGGCACCGGCGAGTATAGGAAGCTTTACAGTGGCGACCGGCTCGGCTATTACAGCTTCGACTGGTCGCCCGACTCGAAGGAACTCGCCATCTGCCACTCGTTCGCGGCCCGGCCAATGTTTGATGCTGCCAATGACGGCATTGTGCGCGTCGACCTCGAAGGCCAGGTGTGGCGACTCGAGGGCATCGCGAGCGGATCGAAGTCCAACCTTCGCTGGTCGCCTGACGGCAAGTGGCTGGCTTACCTCGGCAACACGGCCGACGACGGCTGGGGCGTACGGAACGACCGGCTGTACATCGTCCCGGCCGACGGCAATGGCGGCCGATGCCTAACCGAGAACGACGACTACTGCCTCTCCACAGCCACCCTATCCGACACGCGCGAAGTCTCCGGCGACGGCGTGGTCGAGTGGTCCCCCGACAGTCAAGCGATCTATGTGTCGGTGGGCCACCACGGCGAGGTCCAACTTGGCTACGTAACCCTTGCCCAGGGCGGCGTCCAACTCCTCACGAAGGGCCACCACGCGCTACAAGTCGGCAACCTCAGCCGCGATGGCGAGCGCGTCGCTTGTGTGTTTGGCACCGCCACGAAACCCAACGAAGTCGCGGTCTACGACCTCAGCCAGCACCCTGAAGAACCGCGTGTCTTGACCGCCTTCAATAAGGCCTGGTTGGAAGAAGTCAAGCTCAGCGAGCCGGAGGAGCTGTGGCTCGAGACGCCGGATGGCACCCAAGTTCACGCGTGGGTGATGCTCCCGGTCGACTACCTCGCGCCGAAGCGCTACCCCGCAGTGTTGGAGATTCACGGCGGACCGCACACGCAGTACGGCTGGTCGTTCTTCCACGAGTTCCAACTCCTCGCCGCCAGCGGTTATGTGGTCGTTTACAGCAACCCCCGCGGCTCCAAAGGCTACGGCGAAGCCCACACGATGGCCATCAAGGGCGATTGGGGCAACAAGGACTGGCAAGACATCGAGACCGTCATGCGCTGGATGCAGCATCAACCCTACATCCACCCCGGTCAAATGGGCGTCATGGGGGGTAGCTACGGCGGCTACATGACGAACTGGGCCATCGGCCACACGAACGACTTCAAGGCCGCTATCACCGACCGGTGTGTCTCGAACATGGTGTCGTTTTCGGGCAGCAGCGACTTCCTCCAGGGCGAGGACCACTACTGGCCGGGCGTGTTCTTCGACAACATCGAACAGCTTTGGAAGAGCTCGCCGATCGCCTATTTCCGCAACGCCAAGACGCCGACGCTGATCATCCATAGCGAAGGCGACCTGCGGTGCAACATCGAGCAATCGGAGCAAGTCCACGCCGCACTGTGGCACCAAGGCATCGAATGCCGGTTTGTCCGCTACCCGGCGAACACCTCCCACGGCATGAGCCGCAACGGTCCGCCGGATATGAGATTGCATCGCCTCGGCGAGATCATCGCGTGGTGGGAGCGGCATTTGAAGGCGTGAAGGAGTTGGCTTGTTGGCACGTTGGCACGTTGGCTTGTTGGCCTGTGATCATGTTGGCCTTTAAGCTTGTTGGTCTGTTAGCGTCTCGGATCACACCGGAAACCTCGCCGGGACCCCGAAGCGCTACACACCAACATGCCAACCCGCCAACATGCCAACATTCCAAGCGTGCTCCTCACCCTCGCTCTCACCGCCGCCATGATGCCTCAAGCACCGATGACTTCGAAAAACCCGATCTTCTCGGGCTGGTATGCCGACCCGGAGATTCACGTCTTTGAAGGGCGCTATTACGTTTATCCGACCTATTCCGCGCCCTACGAGAAGCAGACCTTTTTCGAGGCGTTCAGTTCGCCCGACCTGGTGCATTGGCGTCGCGAGGGGCGCATTCTCGACTTCAAGGACGTGCCTTGGAGCACAAACCGGGCGGCTTGGGCGCCGACCGTGATCGAGCGCGATGGCACCTACTTCATGTACTTCAGCGCGGGCGATGGGGCCGGCATCGGCGTCGCGACCAGCAAGTCGCCGGGCGGGCCCTTTAAGGATGCGCTCGGTCGGCCGCTGATCAAGGAATACATCAACGGCGCCCAACCGATTGATGCGATGGCGTTCCTGGACGACGACGGCCAAGCCTATCTCTACTACGGCGGCTGGAAGCACGCAAACGTGGTGAAGCTCTCAAAGGACATGCTGAGCACCGAGGGCGAGTTCAAGGAGATCACGCCCGAGGGGTATGTCGAAGGTAGCTTCATGCTGAAGCGCAACGGCGAGTATGTGTTCATGTGGTCGGAGGGTGGCTGGACGAACTCGACTTACGGTGTTGCGTACGCTCGCTCGAAGTCGCCGACCGGTCCGTTTGTGCGCATCGGCCAGATCCTGGGCACGGACCCCACAGTGGGCAAGGGCTCGGGGCACCACTCGGTGTTGAAGCTACCGGGCACGGAAGAGTATGTGATTTGTTATCACCGACGGCCTCTTGAGGAGACGGACGCCAACGCGCGAGTCGTCTGCCTCGATAAGCTAGTGTTCGACAAGGATGGCAATATCTTGCCGGTGAAGCAGACCTTCGAAGGTGTGAAGGCGCATCCGATCCCGCGTTAACATTTTGGATTTGTGATTTTGGATTTTGGATTGTCGGAGGTTCACGTAGGGCGGGGATGCCTCGTGCCTCGCTTACGGCTTCACGCCGGTTTTGTTCGTACCGGCGTGAAGCATCGCCTGCGCGAACAAACCGTGCGGATCGTACAGCACTCGTACACCACCCGCGAGCACGGTCCGCGTCCCTTCATCCAGCGGCACATCTGCCCAACTCGGCCGAGCAAAGCCGAACTCCACTTCCACTCCATCGGAATACAACACCCGGCGCGAAATGAGCGCACCGTAGTCTTCGACTTCCGAAGACACCACCTCACCGAACGCCCCCACCCACGACCCTGTCAGCATGGATTGAGGATCCTCGACCAGGATCACCAAGTCGACATCAGAACCTGGCCGCGCGTCTCCACGAGCGTGAGACCCAACGAGCGCAATCCCGCAGATGGGGACCATCTCCGGCAGTCGCAAAATGCCTGTGAAAAGCGTGTTAACTCCCATGATGCCTCAGATAGAATAGTGCATTCACGGGAGGAACTTGAAATGAGCAACGAAATGGAAGAGATGGACATGAGCGGCACGAAGCCGCTACCCGAGCACGAGTGGCTCAACAAACTCGTGGGCAACTGGAAAACCTCAAGCGTGATGATCATGCCGGATGGGTCCGAGTCGAGCTCGGAAGGCACCGAAGTCGTTCAGAACCTGGGTGGTCTCTGGGCATTTGGCGAGGGCACCGCCGAGATGCCGGGCGGCGGACAGATGCACTACAAGAACGGCCTGGGTTATGATGTCTCCTTCAAGGAGTATCGCGGATTCTGGATTGCCGACATGTCATCACACCTATGGAAGCAGACCGGAACTCTTAGCGCGGATGGCCGCGTGATGACGCTCGATTGCGTCGGCCCGCACATGATGAAGGACGGCGAAACCGCCAACTACCGCGACGTGCACGAGATCATCGATGAAAACAATCGCACGATGACCTCACTTGGCCAGGATGACGACGGCAACTGGTACGAGTTCATGAAAGTCAGTTTTGCGAGGATGTAACACGATGCTGGGGCGGCTTTTCGGAAGGAAACCCAAGGAATCGGGCGGGCCGATGATGCTGTTCGTGCTCATGCCGGACACATCGCCACTGGATGCCGCGAAAATCCAGGATGCGGCCCGCAGCAAGTTCTCCAACCTCCGGGTGAAGTCGACTGACTCGTCCCACTCGGGGGTTGAAATCGCTGTTGACGGGATCGACCTGATCGTTGCCCATATGCCCGCGCCGATTCCGGGCGGCGAGGTTGCGCAGAACACGCAGATCTCGCGCTTTTGGCATGGCGAACCCACGGACACCGCGCACGGAAGCCACCTCATCGTGGTGGCCGCGGGCGATCAACCAGCCATCCTCCGGGCGCGCGCCGCAACCCGGGCGTCGGCGGCGATCTCGCTGGCTCACCCGGTCGTGGGTTGGTATGTCGGCTCGTCGGGGCAG